>NZ_JAWOQS010000009.1:70074-153159 GCF_033438945.1 Vibrio sp. Y176
TTCTCGATTCTCGATTCTCGATTCTCGATTCTCGATTCTCGATTCTCGATTCTCGATTCTCGATTCTCGATTCTCGATTCTCGAATCGCTTACATGCGCTCTAGAGTATCAATACCTAGTAGAGACAGACCTTGCTTGATGGTCTTCGCTGTTAGCGCTGCTAGTTTCAGACGGCTTTGTTTCACTGCTTCGTCTTCAGCAACTAGGATAGGGCACGCTTCGTAGAAGCTAGAGAACTGACCTGCTAGTTCGAATAGGTAGCTACACATGATGTGTGGTTGACCTTCGCGAGCGACAGATTGAACCGCTTCTTCGAACTGCATAAGCTTAGCAATAAGTGCTTTCTCTTTCTCATCAGTGATTTTGATGTCACCTTGGAGAGCGTCCATAGCAACACCAGCTTTAGCGAAAATAGAAGCTACGCGAGTGTATGCATATTGCATGTATGGTGCTGTGTTACCTTCAAACGCTAACATGTTGTCCCAATCGAACACGTAGTCAGTCGTACGGTGTTTAGATAAGTCAGAGTATTTAACCGCTGCCATTGCAACTGTTTTAGAGATCTTCTCTTTTTCTTCCGCATCTAGCTCAGGGTTTTTAGATTCGATCAGTTGTGCTGCACGAACTTCTGCTTCATCTAGAAGGTCGGCAAGGCGAACGGTACCACCCGCACGAGTCTTGAATGGCTTACCATCTTTACCAAGCATCATGCCGAACGCGTGGTGCTCAAGAGATACTGACTCTGGCACGTAGCCTGCTTTACGAACAATTGTCCAAGCTTGCATTAGGTGCTGGTGTTGACGTGAGTCGATGAAGTAAAGCACACGGTCTGCGCTTAGCTCTTCATAACGATATTTTGCACATGCGATGTCTGTTGTTGTGTATAGGAAACCGCCATCGCGTTTTTGAACGATAACGCCCATTGGTTCGCCATCTTTGTTCTTGTATTCATCTAGGAATACAACTTGCGCGCCATCATCTTCAACGGCAAGACCTTGTTCTTTTAGGTCTGCAACGATCTTAGGAAGCATGTCGTTGTACATGCTCTCGCCCATCACGTCGTCACGAGTCAGTGACACGTTTAGACGGTCGTAGTTGCGCTGGTTTTGGATCATGGTTACATCAACGAGTTTTTTCCACATTTCTGCACAGTACTCGTCACCGCTTTGCAGTTTCACAACGTAGTTTCGCGCCTTTACTGCGAAGTCTTCATCTTCGTCGTACAGCTTTTTCGATTCGCGGTAGAAGCCTTCAAGGTCCGCAAGTTCCATAGAAACTTCGCCAGACTCTTGTTGTACACGCTCAAGGTTTGCGATAAGCATACCGAACTGAGTACCCCAGTCGCCGATGTGGTTCGCACGGATCACTTTGTGACCTAGGAACTCAAGAGTACGTACTACCGCATCACCGATGATGGTTGAACGTAGGTGACCAACGTGCATTTCTTTAGCAACGTTTGGTGCAGAGTAGTCAGCAACGATAGTTTGAGCTTCGTCTTCTGCAACGCCAAGACGTGAGTCAGCCAGTGCTGCTTCCGCTTGTTTTGCTAGGAACTCTTCGCTTAGGAAAATGTTGATGAAACCAGGGCCAGCGATTTCTGTCTTGCTCGCAATACCATCTAGGTCTAGAACATCCAGTACTTTCTGTGCAAATTCTCGTGGGTTAGTACCCAGTTTTTTAGCAACGCCCATTACGCCGTTTGCTTGGTAGTCACCAAATTGTGGCTTTGCTGATTGGCGTACTGCCGCAGGACTGCCTGCAGGTGCGCCAGCGGCTTCTAGAGCCTGAGATACTTTGTCATTAATAAGTGCTTGGATATTCACACGCGTTTCCTTCAATTCAAGGACGAAGAACTCGGCGAAGTAAGTGCCGAGTTCTGTTGGAGTTCACAAAAATGGGGCTAATGATAACAACTTTATTGCTTTTCATACAGAGAGGAATTGGGGAAATTTATACTTTTTCGATTGAATGGAAATGTGGTTTGGTTTGCGTTTACTATTGCGCTCAGAGTAATGAGATAAATCGCCCCAAAAGAGAACCACAATGACGACTCAACTAGTTGAAAAACGCCTAGCGCCTAAATTGATGATCCAAGATCTGGATGCATTTATGGCGAAGATTGAAGAGCTTGCATCCCTGTTAAAACTGGATCTGAGCTTTGCTCAAGCTGACCATATTGCGCTGCGAATTAATGATACTGAAACAGCAAAAGCCGCGCATGAAGCATGGAATCAATACGGTAAGGTGATTTCACAAGCGAAAATCAACGGTCGCCCGATTATTGTTATTGAATTCGACAAAGCGTTAGAAAGCCGTGGCTGGAAGATAGAGTGTCTGGAACTGCCATACCCTGCGGAAGGCAAAATCTACCCAACTGAAAGCTGGGAACATGTGGAGTTTGTTATTCCGTCTCATACCGAAACTGCAGACGAGTTTCTTGCTGATTTGAAACATACTTACCCAGCGTTTGGGGCGCGTTTTAATGAGTTGGAAGAGCTGGGTGTGAAGATCAAACTGTCGAGCCCGAAAGGGGATGGCGAACGCTTGAACAACCCAACGGTGGCGTTTAAGTACCAAGGCATTTGTATCAAGCTGCACCCGCATTCACTTAAGCGTATTGTGGAGTCTGAGCAGGCGTAAAACGCTAGGGTGAGAATTGCTGAGTTGCGATAGGCAAAAAGGGAGCCGAGGCTCCCTTTCGTAAGCGAATCACTATTTAGCCAGTGACTTGCTTTTTGGGTTGGTAATGGAAAGTTTTTTGCCTTTCAACTCTTCATCTAAAGGCAGTGTAAAAGTTTTGGCAAACGGCATTCGTTTACAATGATCCGCCTTGTCTCTAACGATAGTAATAAGAGCTTCTGTCTGTGAGCTTTGCTCTATTTTTAGGCTAAAATCATCGTTCTTACTGCAGCCGTTAGACTCTGTGATAAATGAAATTTGACTCTCACTTGTCCTATAAGTCTCTACCATCATTGCTTGGTGCTCAGACGTCTGGTTTGTTTGCAGTCCTGCGTTTGCTGAACATGCAGTTAAACTGATAGTGCCCAAACCAAGTAGGAATATCTTGAGTCTATGTTTCATCTCGTTACCTTTTTTTGCGTCGTACGAATGAACCTGCAGCCATTAACACCAGTAGGCCAATAGATAAACTGCCGCCTGAACTAGACTTTTTATTAACGTCGTTACCAGCATCGCCCGTATTATCTGTGCTGACTGACATATTTATGTTGCGAACAAATGCTTGCGCGCTGTAAATGCCACTTGAAAACGGGTGTTGGACGTATTCAAACGTTATCGTATTAGATGCTTTGTAAAGATCGATCTGGATCTCTTTATAATCGAGGAGTTGGTTGGTGCTATCGTAAATTTCACCATTAACTAAGATGAACAAGTAATCAAAACCATCGGACATTACTTTGAGATCCATGGTAAGTTTGCCCTTCGGAAGATCGGTCAAAACCAGCTCAGATACACCAGGATAAGCTCCCATATCCGCTGATTGCAGTTCACCATTTTCAGCCGTCCAAGCGTTTTGACCGGTATAAACATTTGCGTCTGCTAGCGGAATGGCATTACGCACTGATCTGCTTGCTTTATCTACACCTGAATACTCGAAAGTTGTTGTGAGTCTGGACAGTTTCGGATGATCGGTAAAGAGCTCTATCGTTGTTTCTGATCCCGAATAGCTAGGTTGGTAGCCGACGGTAATTTGACAGCTTTGCGAAGGCTTTAAGGTACCAGTACAAGTGCTTTTCTCGATGGTACTTCCGTATGATATTGTGCTTTGGTAGATGTTGAATGGGATAGTATCGTCATTACGAATAGTAAAGGTCTCTTGCTGCGCTTTTCGCTCAACGAAACGAAGATCTCGGTACTTAGTGAAGCTGATAGTATTGCGATGGCTATCTATCCATCCATTGTGTTGAAAATGAGCGACGTTGGCGTAAACACCATAAGCGTTTGGTTGAGCACATCCATCCCCCCAGCTGACCACGCCTAGCAATTTGTTGATACCGTTATCATCAACGATGAGTGGACCGCCGCTATCTCCTTGGCAGCTATCTTTACCTCCCCAATAGTATCCGGCGCAAATACCGTCATCTGATACATTAGAGTAGTTTCCTGGTAGGTTTTGGCAGGTAGCTCGATCTACGTATTCCAAATCTACTTGTTGTAAAACGGTTGGGTATATTCGGTCTGTCGTGGACGTATTTCCCCATCCAGCCACGTGCAACTTGTCTCCTACGCGTACGCTATCTAAAAGTTCTGGCGTTGCCAGGTCAATAGTTGCGCTATCGATATTGCGTTCTAATTCAATAAGAGCGATGTCATTGTTCGTTGTTATGTTGTTATATTCATCATGTGAATAGATATTTTTAATGGCGATGCGCTGTGCTTGAGACTCTCTGTTTTTGTCATAAAGACCAAGAACGATATCCAGATCGTCCGCATTAAGACCTTCCACACAGTGCGCAGCAGTTAATACGTATTTTCCACCTAGGAAACTGCCACCACAAAAGTGACCAATAGATGTAGGTTGTCCTTTACGTACCAGTGAAGCAATAAATTTCCAGTCGGAAGTGTTGGCAGGTTCGCCGCCGATAATGCGAGTGGATACATCATTCTGAACAGGCTCAAGAGTATCTGCGATTGTGGTTGCTGGTAAAGTCAGCCCAATCAGAAAAGCCACTAACGTTTTTTTCATTTTAATTCCGTAATATTAACGTGGTTTATTATAAGGAGGGCAAATGATAAACGGAATCATTCTCTCAGTAAATAGTTGTGGAGAAATGAAAAATTATAACGTATCGGTTTAACTTTGATGGTTAGAATTGGAGGGGGGATCTTCTGAAAAGATGAAACCCGCCAAGTTGGACGGGTTTCACTATCGTTGTAACTAGTACGGAGGGATTACAGGATCACTGTCTTATTCCCATAAACAAAGACGTGGTCATTGATCACTTTATTCAAAGCCTTACTCAATACGTTCTTCTCTACATCGCGTCCCGCTTGCGCCATATCTTGGGCATTGAATGTATGGTCGACAGGAATTACGTCTTGCTTGATGATCGGCCCTTCATCTAAATCATTAGTCACGAAGTGTGCTGTTGCACCGATGATTTTCACACCGCGATCGTAAGCTTGTTGATATGGCTTCGCGCCAATAAAAGCAGGTAAGAAGCTGTGATGAATATTAATGATTTTGTGGTGATATTTCTCAACAAACGTCGGCGTTAATACGCGCATGTATTTAGCTAGCACCAAAAAGTCAGCATCGTATTGATCGATCACTTCTAGCATCTTCTGCTCGTGTTCTTCACGGCTAAGGTTTTCATGGGTCACATGGTGGTAAGGAATGTCGAAGCGTTCAGTGAGAGTTTGCAGTTTGTCGTAATTCCCCACCACAGCGGCGATCTCAACATCTAGGCTTCCATCGTAGGTTTTCATCAGAATATCGCCTAAACAATGCGCTTCTTTTGTGACGAGAATGACGATGCGCTTACGGCGAGAGCCAACCAATTTACGCTTAGCACCTTGCGGGAGAGCTTGGTCCAAGTCGGCAAGAAACGTTTGATCGTTGAAGTATCCCTCTAGCTCCGTTCTCATGAAAAAGTGGCCACTGGTATTATCAACAAATTCGTTATTGTGAACGATGTTGAGTTGGTGCTTGTAACAGATATTAGTAATTTTCGAGATGAGACCCGGGGCGTCAGAACAGTGGGTCAACAGTGTTTTCTTTTCCATAAATCAGGTACTTCCATGCATTAATATTTTAGCGTACGAATTTGTTATTATTCCCTGGCGGGTGTAACTGTACTGCCATGTTTCACCATAAATAATCTATTCTTACGTTGGTTTCAACAAAATATCCGCGTGTCGCCGCAAGCTGGTCAGATTGTGGGCTGATGTCACTCCTATTCCTCTGATATACTCTCGATAATTTTTCAAACTCAATACCAAGCATGATCGCAAAAACTTTTTCCTCTGATGGCGCGTTAGGTAAGGCCATTCCTGGCTTTCAAGCTCGTCAGCCACAAATCGATATGGCGGAAGCCGTCAGCAGTGCGATCAAAGATCAAACCCAGTTGGTGGTGGAGGCAGGAACCGGAACCGGTAAGACCTTTGCCTACCTAGTCCCTGCGCTGTTGAGCGGTAAAAAAGTGATTATCAGTACAGGCTCGAAAAACTTGCAAGAGCAGTTGTACCATCGGGACTTACCGCTCATGGTCAATGCGCTTGGTTTTTATGGTCAAGTGGCGTTATTAAAAGGGCGTTCTAATTATCTGTGTTTGGATCGTTTGAGCCGCCAAATGGTCGAAAGCCACACTAATGAATCTGACCCGACGTTATTAACTCAACTGGTTAAAGTGCGTGCTTGGTCATCAGAAACCAAAACAGGTGACCTTGGTGATTGTGATGATCTGCCAGAAGACAGCATGATCATTCCGACTATCACCTCAACCAATGATAACTGTTTAGGTAAAGAATGTCCGAGCTACACCGATTGCTTTGTATTGAAAGCGCGTAAGCGAGCCATGGATTCCGACATTGTTGTAGTGAACCATCACTTGTTTCTTGCTGATTTAGCGATCAAAGAAACAGGATTCGGTGAACTGATTCCAGAAGCCGATGTGTTTATTTTTGATGAAGCTCATCAGTTGCCAGATATTGCGAGCGAATATTTCGGCCAGTCAGTTTCAAGCCGCCAAATTCACGATCTTGCCAAAGACATTGAAATAGCCTATCGCACCGAAGCCAAAGATATGCGTCAATTGCAAAAAGTGGGCGACAAACTCATGCAAAGCGCAATGGACATGCGGATTGTATTGGGTGAGCCAGGCTTTCGTGGCAACTGGCGTGAGGCGTTGCAATCAGGTTCTATTAAGCGAGAATTATTGCGCTTAACTGACAGCCTCGAATTGGCGATTGATGTACTCAAAATAGCCTTAGGGCGCAGTCAATTACTGGATACCGCCTTTGAACGAGCAAATTTGATCAAAGGCCGTATCGACCGGGTATGTGATGTCGATATTACCGGTTACTCATACTGGTACGATACCTCGCCTCGTCATTTCGCTCTGCACATTACGCCTCTTTCTGTCGCGGACAAGTTCCATGAGCAAATAGAGATTAAACAAGGCGCTTGGATTTTCACGTCAGCAACCCTAGCCGTATCGGGCGATTTCAAGCACTTTACTGAGCGCCTTGGCCTCAAGCCTACAAAGCAATTTTCTCTGCCGTCCCCCTTTGATTATCAAAAGCAAGCGCGCCTTTGTGTGCCAAGGTATTTGCCAGAGCCAAACAGTAACGGCTTAGCGGATAAGTTAGTCCGAATGCTTGCTCCGGTGATTGAAGAAAATGATGGTCGCTGCTTCTTTTTATGTACCTCGCACAGCATGATGCGTGAACTAGGTGAGAAGTTCCGAGAAGTACTTGAGCTGCCTGTGTTAATGCAAGGGGAGATGAGTAAGCAGAAAACCTTGGCGGAGTTTATGGAACTGGGTAACGCTTTACTCGTGGCGACGGGCGCTTTCTGGGAAGGGATTGATGTTAGAGGTGATGCGCTGAGCTGTGTTATTATCGACAAATTACCGTTTACCGCCCCTGACGATCCGTTACTCAAAGCCCGTATCGAGGATTGTCGATTACGTGGCGGTGAACCATTTGCTGAAGTACAAATCCCGGATGCAGTGATTACGTTAAAGCAGGGAGTCGGGCGATTAATTCGAGATCAGAAGGATCACGGTGCGTTGATCATTTGTGATAATCGCCTCGTCACGCGAGACTATGGTGGTATTTTCCTCGGAAGTCTACCACCTATCCCAAGGACGCGAGACTTAGATGGAATCAAAGCATTCCTGAAAGCAGAACAATCTGTCACAGACGCAAGTGCTGAGGCATAACCCAATAAATGAGAGTTGTAGAGAGTTAAATGAGCGCAAAAATTCTTGCTATCGATACAGCGACTGAAAACTGTTCAGTTGCGTTGTTGGCTAATGATCAAGTGATTTCACGTAGCGCGGTTGCACCACGCGATCACACCAAAAAAGTACTGCCAATGGTTGATGAAGTACTCAAAGAAGCTGGCCTGACTCTACAAGAGCTGGATGCGTTAGCGTTTGGACGTGGTCCAGGTAGCTTTACTGGCGTTCGTATCGGTATTGGTATCGCACAAGGTTTGGCGTTCGGTGCTGACTTACCTATGATCGGCGTTTCAACGCTGGCTGCAATGGCTCAAGGTAGCTATCGCTTACATGGTGTGACCGATGTCGCTGTGGCTATTGACGCACGTATGGGTGAAGTTTACTGGGCACGTTACACTCGCCAAGCAAACGGTGAGTGGGCAGAGATGGATGCAGAGTGCGTAATTCCACCAGCACGTCTCGTTGAAGAAGCACAAGCAGACGACAAAACGTGGACGACAGCAGGTACTGGTTGGGATGCTTACCAAGAAGTATTAGCAGACCTACCGTTTAATTTGACGCATAGTGACGTTCTGTACCCTGATTCACAAGACATCGTGATTCTTGCTGAACAAGAATTTAAAAAGGGTAATACCGTGCCGGTCGAAGATTCGAGCCCTGTTTATTTACGTGATAATGTGACATGGAAAAAACTTCCTGGTCGCGAATAGTCCGTTTTTCATTAACCTGACAAAAAGCAGGGCGTTTGCCCTGTATTTTTATGGAGTGCTATGGCGTCGATTAATGGCTTGCCTCCTTCTTTGATTCCCGGTGCAAATCGCACTCATAAAGCCAGTCAAAAGAAGCAGGTAAATAAATCACAAACAAAGCAGCCTGTAGGTCAGCCTTCAAAGGTTGCTAACGCCGTGGCGCACTCCATAAAACACGTGGATGAGTCCCAAATTCACCGAGCTCAAGTGCAATATGACCTTCCTGAAGGGGGCGCACGTAAAGCAATGGAGCAGTACATGGACGTCATGAATCGAGCTAAAAAAGAGGAACTGGCTCAATTACTTGGTGTCGATATTTACGTGTGAGATCTCCCCAGCTTGGGGTTACTAATATTGAAAGGTGGTTTATGAAGGTTTTTGGACGGTTTTTTCTCGCATTATTTGCTACGGTTGGTTTGTCTGCGTGTAGCTCTTTGCCAGAGGAGCTAAATGCAAGCACAGAATTGGTCGTTACAGACTATAAAGCGTTTGCTGAGTCTCAGGGGCAAGTGAGTGAAGATGTTCGCCTTGGTGGAATCATCGCTAAAGTGGATAACTTTAAAGATAAAACGCGTCTAGAGATTGTAAACCTTCCTATCAGTAAGTCTGGTAAACCTGATATTGATGAAGAGCCTACGGGGCGTTTTGTCGCCTATTTTGATGGCTATTTAGAGCCTGTCGCCTTTAGTGAAGGCCGTTTGGTGACGGTTGTAGGCAAAGGAGCAGGGGAAGAAGAAGGAAAGATCGGTGAGCACGGTTACATCTTCCCAGTAATTAAGGGGGAAGGGTACCGTTTATGGAAAATTGAAGAACGTGTACGCATGTATGACTCGCCAACCTACTTTTACCCATGTTACTCGATTAACTGCCGCATGTGGCGTAATGATTTCCCGCAAGACGGTAAAGTGATAAAACAGGTCAAATAATCTGCGATGCATGAGCGTCAATTCGAGCTTCCTGCCGGCAAAATGGCAGCCCTTGAGATAGGGAACGAGAAAACGGCTGACTTGTCAGTCGTTTTTCTTCATGGGTGGTTAGATAATGCGGGCAGCTTTAAAGCGCTCATGGAGCAGTTGAATCAACTTAATCCTCACTTACACCTCCTCGCCATCGATCATTTTGGTCACGGTTTATCGAGTCATAAATCTCACGATAATTATTACCCCTTTCACGACTATATTGCCGATTTGTATCAGTTTTTGGACGAATTATCACCAAACAGACTGATATTAGTAGGGCATTCACTTGGTGCTTTAATCGCAAGTTGCTATAGTGCAGCGTTTCCAGAGCAGGTCGAAGCTCTTGTGCAAATTGAGGGAGCAGGACCTCTTCATGAGGATCCTACTAACAGTTTGCCTCGTCTTCGCGATGGCGTTTTAAGTCGAATAAGACAGCAAAACAAGCCAGAGCGAGCCATTGCCTCCTTCGATCTGGCGTTAAAATTACGCATGCAAGCCAACCAATTAACCGCTGAGCAACTTCTACCGATAGTCGAGCGTGGAACAGAGCAGCGAGGAGATAAATGGTATTGGCGGCATGACGCCAAGTTAAAATGTGCGTCGCTTTACCGAATGGCGCAAGCGCATGCTAACTCGATTACCAGCCAAATACGTTGTCCTCATTTGATTGTATTAGGCGATCAAGGATTTCAGAATTTACCATCTAACCAAGCTGATTGGGGAGAGAACCCACCGCAAGTGGTTTCTGTCAAGGGTGGTCATCACTGTCATTTAGAGCAAATACTCGAGGTCGCAACGCGAATTCTTGGTGTAGTTAACAAAATTTAAACAAGTGTTTGAGAGTTGCGTGCTCAAGCACGTTCGCTGTGCTGTAATAGCTTTCAAAATAAAAAGGACGCTATTTTTTAGCCAGTTATAAACGAGGAGTAACATCGTGGATAAACCATGGCTTTCACGTTATCCAAGTGACGTACCTGAAACCATTAATCCAGAGCAATATGAGTCTTTGGTAGAAATGTTTGAACAGTCTGTACAAAAATATGCAGACCAACCAGCATTCATGAACATGGGCTCGGTTATGACCTTCCGTAAATTGGAAGAGCGTAGTCGCGCATTCGCAGCGTATCTGCAAAACGAGTTAAAACTGCAAAAGGGTGACCGTGTTGCTCTGATGATGCCAAACCTACTGCAATACCCAGTGGCGTTGTTTGGTATTTTGCGTGCAGGTTGTATCGCCGTAAACGTTAACCCACTTTACACTCCTCGTGAACTTGAACACCAATTGAATGACTCAGGTGCGACGACGATTGTGATTGTGTCTAACTTTGCGAATACGTTAGAACAAATTGTCGATAAAACACCAGTCAAACACGTAGTGTTAACCAGTCTTGGTCAAATGCTGCCACGAGCGAAAGGTACGATTGTCGATTTTGTCGTGAAGTACGTTAAGGGCATGGTGCCTAAGTACGATTTACCTGGTGCAATCTCAATGCGTCAGGCTCTACGTAAAGGTCGTCGTCTACAATACGTTAAACCGTTTATGTCTGGGGATGACATTGCATTCCTGCAATATACGGGGGGGACGACAGGTGTCGCGAAAGGCGCGATTCTGACTCACCGCAACATGATTGCGAACGTTCTACAGGCAAAAGGCGCGTACGGACCGGTTTTATCTCCGGGGCGTGAATTAGTCGTAACAGCATTACCGCTGTATCACGTATTTGCTCTTACCGTAAACTGTCTGCTGTTTGTCGAAATGGGTGGTCGTAACTTACTTATTACCAACCCTAGAGATATTCCAGGGTTCGTGAAAGAGCTACAAAAGCATCCGTTTACTGCGATTACGGGCGTGAATACCTTATTTAATGCATTGGTCAACAATGAAGATTTCCACGAGTTGGATTTCAGTAATCTACGTTTAGCCGTTGGCGGCGGCATGGCAGTGCAGCGCTCAGTGGCAGAAAGATGGCAAAAGACCACGGGTTGCTATTTGCTCGAAGGTTACGGTCTAACAGAGTGTTCTCCGTTGGTGGCGGCATATCCGCATGATCTTGTTGAATACAATGGCTCTATTGGTCTGCCGGTACCATCAACAGAAGTTCGTATCGTGGACGAAGAAGGTAACGCTCTTGCGAATACTGAAACTGGCGAACTTCAAGTTCGTGGTCCTCAGGTTATGCAAGGTTACTGGCAACGACCTGAAGCAACGAAAGATACGATTAACGAAGACGGCTGGCTATCAACCGGCGACATCGTTAAGTTCGATGACGAAGGCTTCCTGCATATCGTTGACCGTAAGAAAGACATGATCTTAGTATCAGGCTTTAATGTTTACCCGAACGAAATCGAAGACGTTGTAGCACTACACGGAAAAGTACTTGAAGTTGCAGCTATTGGTCAGCCGCATGAAGTGTCTGGTGAATTAGTGAAGATTTATGTCGTGAAACGCGATCCGAGCTTGACCAAAGACGAAGTGATCGCGCATTGTCGAGAACACCTAACTGGCTACAAAGTTCCGAAGTTGGTTGAATTCCGCGAAGACTTACCTAAAACCAATGTCGGTAAGATCTTGCGTCGTGTTTTACGCGAAGAGAATGACGCTGAACTTGCGAAGAAAAGCGCATAAGCCGATTTCGTCGAGTCGAGATATTTAAAAAATGATAGAATGCCAGCGTTTTGCTGGCATTTTTTATAGCGAGAAGTATGTGAACTATCAAATTATTACTAAAAACAAAGACCTAGAAGAGGTTTGCACTCATGCCCGAGAGGCAGACGTAGTGATGCTGGATACCGAATTCGTTCGTATTCGCACTTTCTACCCGCAGTTAGGTCTGATTCAGCTTTTCGATGGTAATCGCCTCTCGCTGATTGATCCGACTGAATTAACGGATATGACGCCGTTTGTAGCGCTATTAAAAGATACTTCTGTGCTAAAAGTGCTGCACGCATGTGGTGAAGATTTAGAAGTTTTCCAAAACGCTTTTGGTTGTACACCATTCCCTATGGTGGATACGCAGCTGATGGCCGCTTTTCTCGGTCACGGCCTATCGACAGGCTTCGCTTCGCTGGTGGAAGAATATTTAGGCGTAGAGCTCGACAAAAGTGAATCACGTACCGACTGGATGGCTCGTCCACTGACACAAAAGCAATTAGATTATGCTGCCGCAGATGTTCATTACTTGTTACCGTTATACGAAAAGCTGTTCGATAAGGTGACGCAAGCAGGTTGGTGGGAAGCTGTACAGCAAGAAAGTGATTTACTCGTTTCGAAACGTATTCGCGTAACCAATGAAGAGCATGCCTACCTTGATATTAAGGGCGCTTGGCAATTAAAACCTTCTGAGCTGGCGATTTTAAAGCCATTGGCGACGTGGCGTTATCGTGAAGCAATCAAACGAGATTTAGCGCTGAACTTTATCTTCAAAGAAGGTGATCTATTAACGGTCGCTCGTCTTGGTTTAACGAACTTTAAGAAGATGGAAGCAGAAGATATTGATATCCGAGCGATTAACCGCCATGGCGCGAAGATTGCCGCGATTGTTAAACAAGCGAAGCAAACACCTTCTGAAGAGTATCCTGCGAAAATTGAGCGTTTAATGGACTATCCGGGTTACAAGCAGGTCTTCAAAAATATGAAAGACTTGGTGAAATCGGCTTCGCAGAAGTCAGGTTTAGCCACGGAGTTCCTTGCCTCTAAAAAGCAGATCAATCAGTTGATCAGTTGGGTTTGGAAAAAAGATCGTGACCCAGAAGTATTGCCTGATTTGATGCAAGGGTGGCGTTTGGATTTACTCGGCGACAAGATGAACAAAGCATTAAAGTAATGAAAGATGAAAAAGGTTGGCCTCGATGCCAACCTTTTTCGTTCTAATTAGAGCATTCGTCTGGCGAGAGAAACTGATTACTTTTCTTCGTCTGGTAGCTTCACATTCAGCTCAAGAACTGAGATATCGTCGTCTTTGTGCTCAAATGTTAAGTCAACCATATTTGGATCAATTGCCACGTACTTGCTGATCACCTTCAAGATGTCTTCTTTTAATTGAGGCAAGTAAGACGGCGCAGGATCATTTTGGCTGCGGCGCTCTGCGACAATGATTTGCAAACGCTCTTTAGCTAGATTCGCAGAAGTTTTCTTCTGTGGACGGAAAAATTCTAATAATGACATGTCTAGCCTCCAAAGAGTCGTTTAAAGAGTCCTTTCTTCTCCTCAGTAAGGAAACGAAATTCAACCTGATTGCCTAATAAGCGATCAACGGTGTCAGAATAAGCCATACCCGCATCGGTGTTATCGTCAAAAGTGACTGGCACACCTTTGTTTGACGCGTTAAGCACGGCTTGGCTTTCTGGAATCACGCCCAGTAGTGGAATATGTAAGATCTCCTCTACGTCTTCAACGCTTAGCATTTCGCCTTGAGTGACGCGAGATGGGTTGTAGCGAGTCAGTAGAAGGTGCTGTTTTACTGGCTCTAGCCCTTGTTCTGCACGCAGTGACTTGGAATCTAAAATACCGAGAATGCGGTCAGAGTCACGCACAGAAGAGACTTCTGGGTTCGTTGTGACAATGGCTTCATCGGCATAGTACAAGGCCATTAACGCGCCTTGCTCGATACCTGCTGGTGAATCACAAATAATGAAATCAAAGCCCATTTCATCAAGTTCGCCGAATACGCGCTGAACACCATCTTTTGTCAGTGCGTCTTTATCACGAGTTTGAGAAGCAGGAAGAATAAATAGGTTGTCCGTGCGCTTATCTTTGATCAGCGCTTGGTTTAATGTCGCTTCGCCGTTAATGACGTTCACAAAGTCATACACGACGCGGCGCTCACAGCCCATGATTAGATCGAGGTTACGCAAACCGATGTCAAAATCGATCACCGCGGTCTTTTTTCCCTTAAGAGCTAGACCAGAGGCGATGGCTGCGCTTGAAGTGGTTTTACCAACGCCACCTTTACCAGACGTTACTACAATAATGCGTGCCATTTTTTTTCCTTTTTAGATTAAATCGCGAGAACTTCTAAATGTAATGATTCATCGGCTTTACTGATCATTACTTTCTTTTGCCAGTACTCGCTTTCAATTTGATCGCTTAACCAGTAGTCACCCGCAATGGATACCAGTTCTGCTTGTAAATCGTGGCAAATAATACGCGCTTCCTGCTGACCACTTGCTCCTGCAATCGCACGACCTCGAAGTGTGCCATGGATATGAATAGAGCCGTCAGCAATGACTTCAGCACCAGCACTTACGTGCGCTAGCACCACCAAATCACCATCTTTTGCGTAGATCTGTTGTCCTGAGCGGACAGGCGTACGAACTACTTTCGTTGGTGCCATTTTGGCAGGTGCTTGGCTTGGTGATTTGCTCGCCGACATAATGGCGAAGCCAGCTTCGGAAGCAAGGTTTTGTACACGCTTGTCTTTACAGCCCGTTACACCGACCGGAATAAAACCAGCATCTGAGATGCCTTGTTTAAGCTTAGGGAAATCAATGTCGCCTTGTACTTTTGCTATATTGATTACCAAAGGCGCGGATGCAAAAAAAGAAGGTGCTTGAGAAACTTTTTCTTGCAAAAATTCGACAGTCTTTGCGATCTCATTGTCAGAAAGGTGTAAAACTGACAATGTAAAACTGCTACCTTTAAGGTCTGGTGAATGGGTCATCGTGGACTTCTTGCCTTTATTGAAAGAGCGTTGCCTTAAACTAGGTATGTCATGTTATATTTCATCCTTTGACGCAGCAAGTTCTCTCGGGGGCAAATAGGTGAATTAATCTCAAATTTGCTATTAAGTTTGCGAGAATTTGACGTTTACAACCTAATCCGCACTCAACGCGGCTAAATCAGCATAAAAGGCGTGTCATGCTTTGTTCTATTTATAAAAGCTCGAAAAAAGAAGGTACTTATCTCTATATTCCGAAAAAGGATGATTTTTCACAGGTTCCTGACACCTTAATGCAGATGTTCGGTAAGCCTATCGCTGTCATGACGATTAAACTTGATGGCCGTAAATTGGCACAAGTTGATATCGAAAAAGTGAAGGCTTCATTACAAAATGATGGCTTCTTTCTTCAGGTTCCACCGCCGCCGGAGAACCTATTAGAAAAGTACAAAGAACAAAAAGCCCAGCAGAAAGGCGAATAACGTCATCGTTTTTCATCTGGGATTTCTGCCTTGCTCAAGGAGGGCAATATGAAAAAGATACTGGCTACCATGCTTAGCGTTGGTATGTGTACCTCGGCTTTTGCAAGTAGCGAGGGTTTTGATGAATACTTGAATAAGCTGCGTGCTGAAGCTCGTGATAAAGGTATCTCAGAGCAGGTCATTAGTGCTGCTTTTGCTAATGTTGAGTACAAGCCCCGAGCAGTAAAAGCGGACCGAAACCAACCAGAAAAGAAACTGACATTGGATGAGTACATTCCTCGCGCGGTGCCTGAATGGAAGGTGAAGCAAGCCAGACAACTCTACAAAGAGCATTACACCGAGCTAAAGCGTATAGGCGATGAGTACGGTGTCCACCCGCGCTTTATTGTGGCGCTTTGGGGAGTTGAAAGTAACTTTGGTAAGTTTACCGGCAACTTTAAAGTGATTGATGCACTATCCACAATGGCATTTGAAGGCCGTCGTGAAGAGTTTTTCCGTAAAGAGACTATGTCGGCACTTCAGATCCTCGATCAAGGCCATATTGAGCTAGAGAACTTTAAAGGCTCATGGGCTGGTGCGATGGGTCAATGCCAGTTTATGCCAAGCTCTTTCCTTCGTTTTGCTGCTGACGGCAACGGTGATGGTAAAAAAGACATATGGCAATCTGAAGCGGACGTGTTTGCATCAACCGCTAACTATTTGAGCAAGTCTGGTTGGGATGATAAATATACTTGGGGTCGCCAAGTTAAGGTTCCTAAAAATATTGATCGCAGCCTAGAAGGGCGCACGGCTGAAAAAGGCAAATACCTTCAAGAGTGGAGCCAATTAGGTATCACAAAATATGACGGTAGCCCGTTGCCAAAACTGGATGAAGACATCAAAGCATGGTTGATCATGCCGGACGACGAGAATGGTCGTACGTATCTGGTTTACAATAACTACAACGTATTGATGAAGTGGAACCGCTCTTACTACTTCGCACTTGCTGTGAGTCACTTGGCTGACCGCATTAAATACTGATCTGCCATCAAACAATTTGGCATTCAGTCTTCAATACAAGGGCTCTTCGGAGCCCTTTGTTTTTTCTATAACCAAATCGAGGTAAAGCGTGTTATCTGAACGTGCCGCACAAATGGTGATTTTCTCCGCTCTTCTTAAACACAAAAGCTTCACAGCTGCTGCAAAGAGCTTAGGCGTGTCGGTGTCTCATGTGAGTAAACAGTTGAGTCAGTTAGAAGCGTCTCTTGGTATCAAGCTTGTTCAACGCACTACGCGAAGCTTTACGCCGACTGAGGCAGGGAAAACCTTTTTTCATCACTGTGAGCAAGTGGTACAAGCGGTGAGCAGCGCCACATTAGAGATGGAAACCCAGCGGGATGAAGTGGCAGGTTTGGTACGTCTTGGGTTGTCGCAATCATTTGGTACCTTACACATTATTCCAGCGATTCAAGAGTTACGCGAACTGTATCCTCAACTTCAAGTGGAAGTACATCTGTTTGACTATAAGGTCGATATGTTAGCCGAAGGGCTCGATTTATGGGTAACCAACAACGAGCATTTGCCTGAAGGTTACATTGCGCAGCGTTTGACGGATTGCCAGTTTGTTGTTGCGGCATCGCCAGATTACTTATTGAAACATGACACGCCAACAGAACCGGATGACCTATCTGCTCACAACTGCCTCATATACAGAAGCTGGGAGCGTGACTATACGGGGTGGGCGTTTACCAAAGATCAGCAAGAATTGAACGTAAAAGTCTCGGGTAACTATTCAGTAGATCTGGCAGAAGCCGTTCGGGATGCGGCTATTGCAGGTTGGGGTATTGCCTACCTTGCCACTTACTTGCTGGGTGATGAGTTCAGAACGGGTAAGTTAATACAGCTGTTACCTGATTGGAAAGCCAGCCAGTCGATGCCGTTTTATGCGGTATACCCAAGCCGCCAGCATATGCCAAAAAAAATATCCGCAGTGATTAACTTTATCAAACAGAAGATCGGCAACCCTTGTCATTGGGACCAACGTTTGGCGCCTTACATCTCTATTCCTAAATAACAGGATCAATGACGTTGTATAACGACACATAAGGTGATTCACTTCACAAAAATTTTTCCTGAATCAGAAACATATTTTCCATATGGAAATAATTAAAATAAGCAAACGTTTATCTTCAATAAATTCAATTGGTTATTTTGTTGGTCAGTTATTGGTCGCTTAAACTTTTCACACTGTTAACATCCTCAACTTGCAGCATTTTGAGTCCGCTATACAATCCGGTGCCTTCCATATCCCCCTTCTGTCGGATTCATTTTATGAACTCAATTATTGGTATCGTAGCCATACTATTCCTAGCATGGCTACTTTCTACAAATAGAAAAAATATAAAGCTGAGAACGGTGTCGTTTGCGTTTGCTTTGCAGGTACTGTTTGCGTTGTTGGTTTTATATGTACCAGCAGGACGAGATGCGCTGAATTCAGTGAGCAGTGTTGTGTCGAATTTGATCAACTATGGTCAAGAGGGCATTGCGTTTTTATTCGGTAATTTGGCGACAGGGGGCTTCACCTTTGCGATCAATGTTCTGGGTATCATCGTTTTCTTCTCCTCTCTTATCTCAGGTCTTTATCACATTGGTGTGATGCCAAAAATCATTAACTTTATCGGTGGTGGTATTCAAAAGCTGCTGGGTATCGGTCGTGCTGAGTCTTTGTCTGCTACGGCGAATATCTTTGTTGGCACCATTGAAGCACCATTAATGGTAAAGCCTTACCTAAAACACATGACTGACTCGCAGTTCTTTGCAGTTATGACAGGTGGTTTAGCGTCAGTTGCTGGCGGAACGTTGGTTGGTTACGCATCACTGGGTGTCGACCTCAACTATCTTATTGCTGCTGCATTTATGTCAGCACCTGCCGGCTTGTTGATGGCAAAAATTTTAATGCCAGAAGATACGGATAAAGCAGCAGATATCGACATTAGCCAAGTTGAAATTCCACGTGCAACCAACGTAGTAGAAGCATTAGCCGATGGTGCCATGGCGGGTGTACGCATTGCTGTATCGGTCGGTGGTACGTTACTGGCGTTTATTAGTGTCATTGCAATGCTAAACGGCATGTTAGGCTGGATAGGTGATCTTATTGGGACACCATTAAGTTTTGAGCTCATCCTAGGTTTTGTGTTTGCGCCAGTCGCTTGGTTGTTGGGTATACCATGGCAAGAAGCAACCACAGCAGGCTCGCTGATTGGTAACAAGATTGTGGTGAATGAGTTCGTCGCTTTCATCCAGCTTGCAGAAGTGAAGTCTCAACTTAGTGAACACTCACAAGCAATCGTGACGTTTGCTTTGTGTGGCTTTGCAAACATCTCAAGCATGGCGATGCTGATTGGTGGGTTGGGCTCATTGGTACCAGAAAAGCGTGCATTTGTTTCTAAGCATGGTTTCCGTGCGATTATCGCTGGTGTCATGGCGAACTTAATGAGCGCTTCGATTGCGGGCGTGATTTTAAGTCTGTAATTGAAATAGATATCAACAATTAGCAAAAAGGCTCCTTGCGGAGCCTTTTTCGTATCTGAAGTTTTACATTATTTGTCTGTGTGGAACTGTTCGCAAGCGAGCATTGTGTTCTCAATTAAACTTGCGACGGTCATTGGGCCAACACCACCAGGAACAGGAGTAATAAAGCTCGCACTTTCACGTGCTTTGTCGTATTCCACGTCACCAACTAGTTTGCCTGAATCAAGACGGTTAATACCGACATCGACCACCACTGCGCCTTTTTTAATCCACTCACCAGGGATGAAGTTAGGCTTACCAACCGCAACCACGACAACGTCAGCTTGACGCACATGACTCTCTAGGTCTTTGGTAAAACGGTGACATGTTGTTGTTGTGCAGCCCGCAAGCAGCAGCTCAAGTGTCATTGGACGACCAACAATGTTTGATGCGCCAACCACAACCGCATGTTTACCACGTAGCTCAATGTTGTAACGGTCGAGTAGGGTAATGATGCCCTTTGGCGTGCAAGAGCGAAGCTTTGGAATACGTTGCGCAAGACGGCCAACGTTATAAGGGTGGAAGCCATCCACGTCCTTCTCTGGGTGAATGCGCTCTAAAACATGTGTTGTGTCTATGCCCGCAGGAAGGGGTAATTGCACTAGAATGCCGTCAATTTCATCATCGTTGTTTAATTCATCAATCAGCGCTAGTAACTCTTCTTCTGAGCTAGACGCAGGAAGGTCAAAAGACTTAGAAACAAACCCAACTTCTTCACATGCGCGGCGTTTGCTACCGACATAAACCTGAGAAGCAGGATCTTCACCAACTAGAACCACTGCTAAACCAGGAGCACGTAGCCCAGCTTCAACACGTGCTTTAACACGTGCAGCCACTTCGGATCGAACAGTTTGGGAAATGAGAGTTCCGTCTATATTTTGAGCAGTCATGACTTTCCTTATAAATTAAGAAGGCAGATTATCTGCGGCGCATTGTCGCAGAATTTCTTATCAACATCCATACGCAAACGTTTGCTTTGTGGTGTTTTTGAACATTAAGCGTTTTAATGGACTTTTTTTAGGCATTCAGATCAGAATGTTATGAAAACCCGTTGATTTACCCGTTTGAACTCGTATAATCCTGTCCCTGTAGCGCGCCCTTAGCTCAGCTGGATAGAGCACGTCCCTTCTAAGGATGTGGTCATTGGTTCGAATCCAATAGGGCGTGCCATTTATTCAAAAGCCCCGATAACTCTTTGAGTTGTCGGGGCTTTGTCGTTTTTAGGTTTTTGGCTGTAATTGCCACTCTATCTACAACTTTTGAATGGCATTCTAGCCATTGCAATTTCTAGCAATCTGGATAGCCACCAACAAAAAAGCGCTGGTTAACCAGCGCTTTTGCATTTATTAAGGGAATTACATCTTTTTAAAGATGATGGAGGTGTTGATGCCGCCAAAGGCGAAGTTGTTACTCATCAAATATTTCACGTCCAGCTCTCGACCTTGTCCAGCGATGTAGTCTAAATCGCCACATTGCTCGTCGAGGTTTTCTAGGTTGAGCGTTGGGTTAAACCAACCTGTGTGCATCATTTCTAAACCTAGCCACGCTTCAATCGCGCCACAGGCGCCTAGTGTGTGGCCAAAGTAGCTCTTGAGTGAACTTATTGGCACTTTGCCCAGAGCATTCGCTGTTGCGTTGCTTTCCGCAATATCGCCGCGGTCGGTGGCAGTGCCGTGAGCAGATACATAGTCGATCTTCTCAGCAGGAATCCCCGCGTTTTGCAAAGCCATTTCCATACAGATTTGCATGGTTTCCATCTGTGGTTGAGTGACGTGTGCGGCATCACAGTTGCTGGCAAAACCGATGATTTCTGCATAGATTTTCGCGCCACGAGCGACGGCGTGTTCGTACTCTTCCAGAACTAGCGTTCCCGCACCTTCACCAATCACCAAACCATCGCGATCGGAGTCATAAGGTCTTGGTGTGCTTTTCGGGTCTTCATTCTTTAGACTGGTGGCAAAAAGGGTATCGAAGACAGCGGATTCCGTTGGGCACAATTCTTCAGCGCCACCAGCAACCATGACCGTTTGGTAGCCGTGCTTGATCGCTTCGTAGGCGTAGCCGATTGCTTGGCTGCCAGAGGTACATGCACTGCTGGTTGGGATCACTCGGCCTTTCAAACCGAAAAATAGACCAACGTTCACTGCCGTGGTATGCGGCATCATCTGCACGTAAGTCGTTGCGGTGATCGCTTTAGTGGTTTTCTCATTCAGCATGACACCAAATGCGCCGATTGCGTCAGTACTGCCTGTTGATGAGCCGTATGCGATACCCGTTTGACCATTGGTGAGTACGTCGTTACCAATCAAACCTGCTTGGCTCAGTGCGTTTTCTGTTGCGACGGTCGCCAATTTAGAAACACGCCCCATGCCGCGTACTTGCTTGCGCTTGTAGTGCTTTGGCAGTTCAAAATCTAAAATTGGTGCCGCGAGCTTGGTGTTCAAACCATCATACTGTTCGTAAGAAGGCATGTATTGCGTCGCGTTCTGGCAGTCACGCAGTTTTGGCTCGACAGATTGCCAATTGTTACCAAACGCAGTCACGCCCGACATTCCGGTTACAACGACTCGACGGTTCATACTAGGCCTCCGTTTACCGAAATGACTTGGCGAGTTACATAGCCTGCGATGTCAGACATAAGGTAACTGACTAAACCAGCAACTTCTTCTGGCTCTCCCATGCGGCGCAAAGGAATTTGCGGCATCGCATGTTCTTTCACGTGTTCGTCTACCATGCCTGTGTCGATAAGCCCTGGAGCAACGCAGTTGACGGTGATTTTGCGTTTTGCCAGTTCAAGCGCGAGTGATTTTGTTGCACCAATTACGCCCGCTTTCGCTGCGCTGTAGTTAGTTTGACCACGATTCCCCATTAGGCCAGAGACTGATGCAAGGGTAACAATTCGGCCGCCTTTGCGCTTTTGCACCATTGGCATAACACAAGGGTGAAGAACGTTGTAGAAGCTGTCTAAGTTGGTATGAATCACACCATCCCATTCTTCTTCGGTCATCGCAGGGAAAGCGGTATCTTTTGTGATGCCAGCGTTGTTTACTACGCCATAGTAAGCGCCGTGTTCGGCGATATCGGCTTCTAGCTTCTCACGACAATCTGCACGGTCACTGATGTCGAATTGGATAAGACGACCGCTACCACCATGCTGTTCGATGGTGTTTAGGGTGTCTTGCGCGCCTTGTTGATCGCCCATGTAATGGACAATGACTTGGAAACCATCTTTGGCTAATTGAACGGCAATGGCTTTACCGATGCCTTTGCTGGCACCTGTAACGAGGACTTGTCGGGTCATTGTTGACTCCTGATTTTCATTTCTTGTAATTTTTCTTCTGATGGAACGTAAACGTTCAATTGGCAAGTCGCTACAACAGTTCCTTGTAGCTCAATACGGGCTGAAAAAACCGCCATACCGTTATCTTCCATAACTTTTTCAGCATACACATCGAGCACCTGTCCGCGAGAAAACGTATCGCATTCAGACGTGTATCGACGGCTACCAAGCAAAAAGCCAATCGGTGGCGCTTGTTCTTTCATTAATGCGTGGTAACCAGACCACGCCGCGACAGATTGCGCCATAAACTCAATGCCAACGTAAGCTGGCACAGTTTGAGAGGCCGAGTCGAAGAACGGGTTGTGTTCTGCGATATCAACCTGGCAGTGAATCGTATCTTGTTGAACATCCAAAGCACGATCGACCAAGATCATTGGTTTGTCGTGTGGCAAAAGTTGTTCGATGGGAGGAAGTTTAGTCATGAGCGTAACCAAAAATAAGACTAATATTATTGCCACCAAAAGCAAAAGAGTTGCTGAGAATCGCTTTGTTACCCAGTTTGGTTGGCGTCTCAACTAACGATATATGGATATCGTCTGCTTTGGTTTCGCAGTGTTGTATTGGCAAATCAAGGTTGTACTTGAGAATATGCCAAGCGATCGCGGCTTCCGTTGCACTTGCTGCGCCTAATGTGTGTCCGGTAAGTGGCTTTGTCGAGCTTACGGGAACGGAGTCACCAAAGCAGCGATGAATGGCTTTGCTTTCCATCGCATCGTTTAACGGCGTTGCTGTGCCATGCGCGTTGATGTAACCAATGTCTTGCGCTGTAAGTCCTGCATTGGCCAACGCTTTTTTCATCGCTTCTTCTGCGCCTAACCCTTCTGGATGTGGTGCGGAAATATGGTGTGCGTCTGAGCTGTCGCCAGCTCCGAGAAGAGCAACGGGCGCAGGTGTTTTGCTTAGCAACATTAATGCTGCGGTTTCACCGATATTGATGCCGTTGCGATGTTGGTCAAACGGCTTACAAAGGGTATCGGATAGAGCTTCTAAACCGTTAAAGCCGTTTAGTGTGAGGCGACAAATGGTATCCACACCACCCACAATAACCGCATCAACAATGCCAGAGCGAATCAGGCGTTGCGCGGTTAAAAAGACACGGCCACTAGAAGAACAGGCGGTTGAAACTGAGTAATGTGGGCCGCTCAAATCAAAGTAGGCGGCAATAAAATCGCTGCAGTTGCCAAGCTCTTGTTTGGTGTAATGGTAGTCGGCAGGAAAATTACCCTTTGCCAGCTTTTCACCAAATGCGATTTCGCCATCTGAAATGCCAGATGTGCTGGTGCCGATCACGACTGCGATACGGTCACGACCATATTTAGCAATGGCGTCACGCACGTCGCCTTCGATTTGCTGCAAAGCCGAAAGTGCGAGGCGGTTGTTTCTCGTATCAAACTGGCTGAGTGCGGGTGGTAATTGCGGTAACGTCTGTGCGATTCGACCGATTACTGTTTGGCGGCCTGAATTTAAAATATCTCGGTCAACCACCATGTTGGATGGCTTCGCTCCCGATAAACACTGGTGGATGAGCGCATCATCTTGTCCCATGGCAGAGTTAAAGCCACAGGCCTGAATATACAAAGGTTGAGAAGAGCGAATAGGCATATTGTTATTCTAAATTGTTCTTAATTAATCTGATGTTGCAGTGTTTGAATAGAAATTGAAAACTGATGTTTGAGGTGATGAAAATCAATCTTACCCTCTAACTTGTTAGAAGAGCTGTATTGAATCTCAATGATCTTTTCACCGTCGCTATCAAAGATGGCGCGAGAATTATTTTTATCAATAATTCGCCACCTTACCTCATTTAACGATCCTTCCCAAGCGGAACTCGGCCAGAGCGTGATCATCAGGTTAAATAATACCTGTTCTGGCTGCGGTAGCGAACCTTGTAAACCGTTGAGCACTTCGGTTTGAATTTGTTCTCCATCGTAAGACAGTGAGAGTACTCTTGTCCCCCAGGATGAAAAGCCTGCCAACACCACTTCGTTGTTGGTCACTTGCAGTTGTACCGGAAGTTGCTCAGATTTGGTTTTACCATCTATTGCCCAAGAAGCCGTAATTAACTGACTGGCAGACAACTGATAGCCCAAGCTTGCGGGAGTGGGCAAGCTAACTTGGGTGTGCTCGTCAATGTCGACCTGAGGCGTCGATTGGTGAGGGACCAAGCTGCATGCACTTAAAAACAGGCTCAGTGTGATGAACGTCGCGTAGCGAAAGGCGTGATTGAAAATCATGACGTCGTTTCCTCTGTTTTAATTGCAATCGGAGAGAGCAACCAAGCGACAAAAATACCACTTAACACCGTAATGCCGAAACTGTGAATCGCGTGAGTTTGGCTGAGTGACAGCAACCCAAATGACAGCACAGTGGTTATTGCCGAAAGGGTGATCGCCAATAGTGTGCTCACACTGCGCGCTTTCTCGGCAAAGAACAGAGTGTAATCGATCCCTATACCAAGAATGAGCACCAAGCCAAGCAAGTTGAACAGGTTTAATGTTGTTCCCATCGCGACAGCAGTTGCCAGACCACACGCGCAAGCAATCAATGATGGCAGTAAAACTCGCCAACTGTGTTGCAGACCGTACCGCTTGATTAATACCAGAAAGATCACAGCACTGGCGGCTACCAATAGCTCCATGATTTTGATTCGGTATTCACCAAATAGGGCGGATATTTCTTCAGCTTTGTTTAGGTAAACAACATCAGACTGTGATTTGGCAAATGCCTTAACAACAGCGGAGTCTTGCAATTGGTTTAACACCACAACCGTTGCCGATCTTCCTTTAATTTTACCCAAATGAAGAAAACGTACAGGCGCTGATACCGGGTTTTGCAAGTACTGTTCAACCGTAACAGGGATAAAGTCGGCGTCCATTTTCGGCTTTTTATTTAAGCGCAGTCCGGATGCAAGTGGGCTGGATTGTGTTGCGTAAAGATCGCGAATCAATTGATAGTCTTGTTGCTGACGTTCCACTGAGCTCAAGTAGCGGCTCAGGCTCTGGTAGCTTTCGATGGTGCTGTCCGCTTTCCACGCTTCTAAAGTTGGTGTCAAAGACTCTAGCTTTTTCATTAGGTTTTCGTCATCGTCGGCGGTAACGACCAACATTTGCTGCGAAGATTGCATGCCACTGAGCGTCGTAATCAAGGTTTCTTGCTGCTTGAGATCGTTCGGCATCGTTTGCAGCAGACGAATGTCGTCATCGTAGTTCAATTGCAGCAAGAAAAAGCCACTCGCAACCACACATAACATCGGTAATCCGACTTTAATTCGAGGTTGATTCCAAAGCGTTAACCATTTCGCCAACAATGATTGTCCCGGTAAAGTCGAAATGGTGCGCGATGGGTTACGAGCCAGTATCGGATACCAAGCCACCACGGTGATGTAAGCGGCAATCAGACCAATGGATGAAAACAGCGCAAGCTGCTGCAAACCAGGAAAAGGTGCCACTAACATGCCCAAATAGCCGATCAAACTGGTGATTAAACCAAGTGTGATAGCGATGAAAATATGCTTTAACCCTTGCTCGCTATCCCATTCATTTCCCGCCGCAAGACGTTCCGTTAGGTAGTGGAATGCGTAGTCGATAGACACACCGATTAAACTTGCGCCAAACACTAAGCTGAATAGATGGACTTTTCCAAAAATCCACGTCGTAACTGACAACGCAACGAGCAAACCAATGGTGATGGAAAGCAGTGCCAGAGACAGTGGAACCACACTACGAAAGACCAATACGAACAATGCAATGATACCGAGCAGAGAGAATACACCGATGGTGCTGATCTCCGATTTTGCACTTTGCGTACCAAAGTCGGCGTAAAATAGAACGCCAGTATGTGCGACTTCAGCGCCATATTTCTGCGCGACGCTTTGTTCTAGCGCTTGAATGTCAGGGACGGCAAGCTGCCCAGTTAGGCTATAAGGTGAGTCTTTTAGCTCGGCAGTAATAAGCAAGTATTGAGCACCGTCTTTTTCGACGGATAGATAGCCGTTATCCAATCGGAAAGAGGACGATTGCTGGGTAACTTGGCTTAAATAATCACGAAATAGCAAGAAAGGGTCATTTTGTAACTCTTGCCCGGTCACCCCAGAAAACGGGTTATACAGAGACTGAATCACATGCTGCACTTGCTGTTCTGGATTTTGGCTTAAACGCTCTCGTTGTTCAGGTGTTAGCAGTTGGAAGCGGTGCTTAAAGTAGTAACTTGCCCAAGCTTGCTGTTCTTGAGGTGAGATTTTCCCTACCACATCGCGAAAATGATTACTTTGGCGTAACCCCTTATCAAATTCAGCGGCCGCTGCAAAAAGGGCATTTTTGTCCGGCGCTGTGATCACGAAAATGACTTTGTCGCTCATACTTGCCGAGACCGACTCAAAGGCTTGCTCAGCCACCGGGTTTTGTTGGTTCTTCGGCAGCAGTTTTAAAATGTTGGTCTCAATCGGAGATTCTGCACTCCAAACCCATTGTTTGAGTAGCAACGCGCCCGCTAAAACAACGAGATTGAGCCAAACAATCGCAAAGGTGTGAGTGCCGAGACTGAGTTTAGAAACGGAATTGAGCGTCTTCGGCATCCGTGAGTTCCTGAGGTAGAGAGGTCTGGTTCGTAAACGTGATTTCGGTCTTATCGCCACGCAGCTCTTGTAGGGTTAGGCGATCAATGTGCGTTTTACCGGAAAGAGTGATGGATTGAAACACCGCATTTAATGGCGACTGTTTTGGCACTAAAACGAGCTGCCATTGATTGTTCTCAACTGAAAAATCGAGTGTGAATTGTTCTTGCAGTGCAGAAGTATCCCCGTGGAACACGGATAAAAACACATGGCTAAAGTAGAACGCCATTGGGTTTTCTTCAGCAGAAATCGTTTTCGGAGCTTGGTCGGCAAAAGTCTGACGAAGTTTGTTTTCCGTCAATACCAAATTGACTGCGAAAGGTTCAGTTTGTTGCCACAACAAGCCATGTGTTTTGCTCAGTGTGAACTGACCTTTAGAGGTTAAAGGTTGACTAAACATTTCCAGATGACGCTGCTGCGTAAAATCTCCGCGTACGATTTCATGCTGAGACAACTGCTGTTGAAGCGATGCCAAATCCGTTACGTTTGCTGTCGGTGTGGCCAGTGCTGGAACAGAAAATATCAACAAAAAAGAGAGTAACCACTTTTGCATTAGTTCAGGCTCCCATGGTTGTGCCATTGCTCTACTTTATCTAAAAAGACTGCTGGAGACACAAAGCACATCTCTTGCTTTTCAATGGATACGGCGACTTGCGTTGTATGCGCTTTGGACATACGTTGATTCGTTTCGGCGTCGTAAATCACGTAATCCACACGCAAGCGGTTTTCCCACTCAGTGAGTTGCGCGGTAATACGAATGGTGTGATTAAACGGAATCGCCTTGACGTATTTAACGCGCGTGTCGATGATCGGCCACATATACCCAGAGTCTTGCATATCGCGATAGCTGTATTGAATCTTCTCCATCAGCACACGACGCGCTTCTTCAAAATACCGAAAGAAGTTGCCGTGATAAATCACGCCCATCGGGTCAGCATCTTGGAATGAGGTGACCATAGTCACCTCCGCTTCTAATGGGTAGAGAACCTGCTCTTGCATTATACCTCCGCGTAGAGTGGCCAATGACGTTGCTGAATGCGTTCAATGAAATGACGCAAATCTTGTTCCAATGGGCGATCTTCAATCACAAATTCAAACTCGCTCAGTACGGCGTCACGAATTACTCGCAAACTCTGACTCATGTGGTGTTCGTCCAATTCGTTATGACGGCGACGAATCTCAACCGCTTGAACGCTTGCTAGGAGTGAAGCCGCAGCAACTTGCTCTGTTAACTCAAGTACGCGTAAGCAATCACGAGCCGCAATGGTGCCCATGCTCACTTTGTCTTGGTTGTGACATTCGGTTGAGCGAGAAAAAACGCTTGCTGGCATGGTGTTTTTCAACGCCTCTGCCGTCCAAGCTGAGATACCAATCTGAACCGCTTTAAAGCCGTGGTTGATCGGTTTACGCTCGCCTTCTGCACCGGTTAAGTTAAACGGCAGGCCGTTATTGAACTTGTAATCCATCAGTTGCGCCATCTGACGGTCCAGCAAATCAGCTAAGTTGGCAATGTTCACTTTCAACGTATCCATCGCCATTGCGATATGACCACCGTAGAAGTGACCACCATGCAGAACGCGCTCGTTGTCGCCATCGATGATTGGATTGTCGTTGGCACTATTTAGTTCATTCTCAATCAATTGACGTAGCCAAGGCAGGGAGTCTTGCACCATGCCAATTACGTGTGGCGCGCAACGCAGCGAGTAGCGATCTTGCAGTCGGTCGCTATTGCGTGGCGGACGCTCAGCATTGAGATCATCACGCAGCCAAGCTGCAACTTGCTGTTGACCAGGGTGAGGTTTTACCGCAAACAACGCTTCATCAAAGTGGAAATCGTTACCTTGCATACCTACAGAGACCATTGCGGTAATCTTGGTGCAAAGCTGCGCTAGGTATTCTGCACGTTTGTAGGCAAGACAGGCGAGGGCCGTCATCACGGATGTACCGTTCATTAACGCCAAACCTTCTTTTGGTTTTAGGCAAATTGGCTCAATGCCCAGCTCTGCGAACACTTCTTGTGTTGGTCGCACATCGCCTTTGTAAAGCACTTCACGCTCGCCAATCAAGGTCGCCGCTAGGTAAGAAAGAGGCGTTAAATCGCCGCTTGCGCCCACCGAGCCTTCTTGTGGAATACGCGGCGCAATGTCGTGATTGATAAGCGTAACGATTTGGTTTAACAGATCGTGAGACACGCCAGATACGCCTTGCGACAATGAACATAAACGTGTTGCCAACACCGCGCGAGCTTGCTCATGAGAAAGGATTTGACCTAAGCCACAACCATGGAAGCGTGTAAGGTGCAACGGAAGTTCATCCACAAGAGCGGGTGGAATCGCCACAGTACATGAATCGCCGTAACCCGTAGTCACGCCGTAAATAACGCCTTCTTCTTTCAGTAATCGTTCGAGAAACGCCACGCCACGATCAATTTTCGCGGTAAATTCTGGCGAGGTGTTCATGTTTGCCTTTGCACCTTGAGCAATGGCAACGACATCTTCGATGGTTAAAGATTGGGCACCAAAAGTGATGTTGTGATTATTGTTGTTTGTCATGTGGCTGATTACTTAAAGTCCAGAAGTTAAAAAAGTTGTACCACTGTAACGGCGCTTGCAGTGTGTGGTGTTCTAATCTTTGTGCGTACTGTTGAACAACGTGTTCTAGTGCCTGCTGACGCTCCTTGCGCGGTAGCGTGATTTGGTCACTAAAGTGTTCAAAGTACACATTAAAATGCGGAGTGTTCGCTTCATCGTCGCGTAGGCCGAAGAGTAAGTAAACCGGCGCTTTTAATACCGAGGCTAGCATGAATGGGCCTTGCGGGAATGGTGCAGGTTTACCAAGAAAATCTGCCCAAACGACACGATTTTCTTTGCTGGTGGAAGTGCGATCGCCAACGATCACCACCCATTCGCCTTGCTCGATTTTTTGTTGAAGCAGAATCGCGGTGTCTGGTCCCATTGAGCTGACTTGAATCAGATTCAGTTCCGAATTTGGGTTTACCGCCTTCATTACCGCATTAAATTGTTCAGCGTGTTGGGTAAATACCAAGGCATTGATTTTGACATGAGAGTGTCGACGACCAAGCGCACGGCAGAGTTCGATATTGCCAAGGTGCGAGCCTAAAATGAGTACGCCTTGTTTTTTCTGCGCCATCTCTTCGAAATGATGCTGGCCGTGAATGGTTAGGTTATCGACGTTAAAGTCACCTTGCCATGCTGCCAGTTTGTCGAGCATGGTTCGCCCAAAAGAAAGCAGATGATGATAGCTGTCCAACTGTTTTGGTAGTGCGATGCTCTGCTGCGTTGCGTAGTACTGCAAGTTTTGCAGGTAAATCTCAGACGCTTCACGGGCAGATTTACCCGTGAAGTGGTAGTAGCGCATGACTAACTTTAAAATCAGGTCAAACGCTTTTCTGCCGAACAAGCGGTAAACCGCGAGTAAGGTTTTGATGCCTAAAATCGTGCCTTGTTCTTTTCGTTTCGACCAGTGGGCATTACTGTCATCTGTGTTTTGGCGCTTTCTGGCGAGTAGCGAAGGAATGCGCGGCAACATGCCAAAAAATAGGCGAGTGTGCATCCAGCTTATCTTGACGTTATCCCACAATGCGTCGAAGTGGGAAATGCCACCTTCAGGGTAGATCACGCGCGTTGGAACAAAATCAATGTCGACGCCTTCCCAGTACATTCGCACTAGAATTTCGATATCAAAATCCATGCGTTTGCCGATACTGTACTTGTTCAACACGGCGACCGTTTTCGCCACTGGGTAGGCGCGAAAACCGCACATGCTGTCTTTGATAGACAGTGACAAGGTTTCTATCCACACCCACACGTGCGTAGCGTAGCGACCATACAAACGGGATTTAGGTACGCTCTCGTCGTATATCGGTTGGCCCGAAATCAGGTTATCTGGTTTTGTTTCGCTGGCGCTGAGCAATTTCGGCAATGCTTCTAGGTCGTGTTGACCGTCTGCGTCGATTTGAATGGTGTGCGTAAAACCAAGTTGGTGAGCTTGATGTAGGCCTGCCATCACCGCGCCACCTTTGCCTTGGTTTTCACTCAAACTAATCAGTTTTATCAGCCCTTGTTCACTCAAAGCAGAAAGCGCTTGTTTGGTGTCTTCATTGCTGCCGTCGTCCACGACCAGCACTGGCAAAGCGAAAGAGGATAACGATGCCACCACGTCTGCAATTGTGCTGCCGTGGTTGTAGCAAGGAATTAAAAAGCAGGGGCGATAATCACTCACGTGACTCACCCAGTTTCATTTTTCCTGACGAGTGAGTCACCAAGGTTTCACCGTTTGTCGATGTGTACTTAAAGGTCAATTTCTCGCGCTCATTGTCCCAAGAGAGTGAGAGGCAAACGTCGGCGTTTGGCAGAATCGGCTCTTGAAATTTGATGACTTCCATTCCTTTAAATACCTTGGGAGTATTCAAATGTTGAACGGCGTAGAACAGCGCCCAATCAATTTGAGTGACGCCGGGTAAAAGAGGGAAGTGATTGAAATGACCTTGGAAATCTAAGATGTCAGCATCCACTCGCAGCGACAGCTCTGTGGTGTGGTCACTCACTTCAATATTCTGAATAGTTGGTTTTCTTTTTTCCATGTTACTAGCTTTATTGGAATAGTTTTTCAATTTCAGCAACTTGGCGTTTGCCTTGGCTGTTCAATGGAATTTCGTCGACCACTCGGAATTTTCTCGGGATAGCGATCGGTTCTAGCCAATTACGCAGTGCCTTGCGAAGCTCAAGCCAAAATTTGCCTTTACCAAGTTCATTAAGCACATCGCTGCCTTGATCGTTAAGTACGATGATCGAGACTAACGTGAGGCGACCAGATTCTTCCATTGGGATCACCACGCTTTCTTGAACCCACGGCAATTGCTCTAAACGTTTTTCCACCTCGACAAGGGAAATACGCTTTTCTTCGACTTTGACGATTCGGTCAGTGCGTCCACGCAATTCAAAAGAAATACTATCATGGAAATAGCATTCATCCGCAGTTTGGTACCAAGTGTTTTCATCAATGTGTGGCGAGCGGAGCTTTAAACAATTTTCATGGTTAAGCTCGGCTTCAACACCAGGGAATAACGTCCAGGGAGTACTGGCTTCGTGCTGCTGACGGTAAGCGATGCCGCCGGTTTCTGTGCTGCCAAAAACCTCAATAGGAAGTGACCCAAACAACAGCTGGCTGTGCTGCGCGGCTTGGTTTGGCAAGGGACCACCAGAAGAAAATACGCACCGAATCGCAACCGGATTGTGCTCTTCACTGAGTCGTTTTAGTAACGCAGGGCTGCTTACTAGCGTGGTGTCAGCATCAGCGTGATGGACAATTTGCTCTGGGAACTCAAGGTTGTGTGCTGAAAATGGACGTGCAGAGCACAAAGGCCACAATACGCGGAACAGCAAGCCGTAAATGTGTTGATGAGAAACGGTGCTTTCAATGCGTGTGCTGGCAACCGTGTCGCCCCACAGGTTATCTAGAATAGCAACTTCGATATCGAGCTGTTTCAGCGTTTTTGCAATGGCTTTTGGTGTGCCGCTTGAACCCGAAGTGAATAGCGTTACCGGTATTTCCGCTAGGTTTAATTCACGCCAAAAATAAGGTTGTTTGGCCTCTGGCTCGTTAATCACGGTGGTTTCTAGCAATGATTGAGCTTCGATCAAAAGCGAGCTCACGAGCTCTGGAACCGAGACATCGGCATCATGCAGCAACAAATCGTAGTGCCCACTGAGCTCTTTGAGTGCTTCTGGTTGGTAATTACCAGGTAATACAATGGATTTTCCTGCATAACAACAAGCAAAAAAGCCAACGGCAAACAGGTAGCTGTTGCCAAAACACAACGCAATGTTTTGCGTTGGTTGGGTTTCTAACTGCTGAGCAAGTGTTGCGACGTGCTGCTGGAAATCACCCCACGTGATAACCGTATCGCGATCGTAAGAGACTGGGGATTGCTCAGACCTCTCTGCTATGAACAAGGTCGCTAGGGAGGTAAAGCTCGAATACGTTGTATTCATACGATTAGTGTTCCTTTCGAACAAATTGACGCACGATCCATTCTCCAGCGAACAAGCCACCAGCAAGTAAGTAGCTGATGAGGCCGTTATAAAGCGTCCATATTTTTACTGGTAGGAAACAGGTATAGAGCGCGAAAGCGGCATTCAGTACAAAAAAAACGCACCAAACCATCGTCACTTTGCGAGTGTAAGCCACGCCACTAGCCGGAAGGTCGGGTTCTTGCAAGCGAGCAAGCCTCTCTATGATCGATTGCGGCTGTTTTAAGCTCAGTCCAAATACACACAGCATACATACATTGACAACGACAGGGTAAAACTGAAGCCACCCATGTTGTTTAAACACCATGCCAAGCGTAATTAGGACAATGCCAACAGCGCCCGTAACGAGCGCCAAGAACTTAAACTCTTTTAGTGGGGTCTTATTTGCGACGAAAACACGCAAAAGTAACGCAGCAATTAACAAGCCCCCAACTAAGTTCAAGCCAAATTTATCTATACCGAAATAGACGGCGAAGGGGTAGGCAAACAGTACAATTGCAGACAGACCAGTCAGCAATTGGCGCATTAACTTTCCTTCAATAACTCAGTGACAGCGTTAACCACATCGTCAACGGTTCTTACTGCACTAAACTCTGCTGGCTTGATTTTTTTGCCAGTGACATTCTGTAGGTGTACGACCAAATCAACGGCGTCAATGCTATCAAGATCGAGATCTTGGTATAAGTGCGCATCTGATTGAATGTCGGCTGCGTCAATTTCGAACAGCTCAACAAGCGCATCTTTAACTTGTTCAAATACTTGATCTTTATTTACATCAGTCATGAATATACCTACAACTTATTCATTAGTTTGAGAAGAAACGTATTTCGCTAGATTTGCTACAGACGCAAAGTGTTCGCGCGTATTTGAGTCGTCGGCATCAATAACGATGTTGTATTGTTTTTTTATTGCGAGTCCAAGCTCAAGCGCGTCGATAGAATCTAAGCCAAGTCCATCACCAAAAAGTGGTGCATCCGTTTCAATATCATCTACGGTTAAATCTTCAAGGTTTAAAGCATCAATAATAAGTTGCTTAATGTCGTTGTGTAACTGTTCCACTGGGACCTGCTTATTAATAAAAGTTTTCTGGAAAAATGTTTTCAGCTAGGTGCTGTTGTAAGCGTCGCGCCGCTATTGTCGGCGACGTAGTTTGCTTTATAAAGGGGGTAATCTCAACTTTATCCTTAACTTCTACCCTGAAAAAGGGCTTTGTTGCCGGTACTTGATACCATTTTTTCTCTTTTGTGAGGAAACTTGGTGTTACCGTAATATGGACCACCCTTAAATCTCGCTCTGTTCTTACCGCAATTTGTGCTGCACCACGTTGTAATTTCGGTTCTACACCTGGCGTTGTTCTTGTTCCTTCAGGAAATATAAGCAACACGTTGCCTTTGTTAAATCGTTCATCACAAAGTGCTAATAAATCATCCGGTGCTTCATTGGGAATATATCCGGCTGCTTTTACGATGTGCTTCATAAAAGGATTCGACCATATTGCCGATTTTACTAAACAGTCGCAGCGATTTAATTGTGAAGCAATGAGAACGTAATCGATTAAACTAGGGTGGTTGGCAACAATTAAACAATTACGATCTTGTTGAAGAATATCGGCACCAATGATTTGATAATCGATTGCGCCACTCAACTTCATCAATTTACAAAATGTGTTGAATGAATATCGAATCGCACCTTGAACTTTATATTCGCGTTCCGTTTGGTCTGAAACAAAAATACGAATGGTCGGAATAACAATGAAGCTCAGTACTAAACCACCTAACCCAAATACTGAAAAACAAAAGCCTGTTGCTAGCACACGCCAATACTGATTTAAGCGAATCATTTTTTGTGCCATTCCCAAGCTTGATGCGGAGCGAAAATAGTCCACTGGCTTTTATCTAACAAGTATTGTTGCAAAAATACTAAACCTTGAGGAAGAGGATGACCGGAACGTTCTGCGTTTATGGAGCTTTGTATCGCGAAATTGTCTCCATGAGAAAGTATTAAGCCAAGTCCAAACCCTTGGTATTGTTGGTTTTCATATTCTAAATAAGAGTCAGGCATAGGCTCATCAAAATCAACAAGCAGTACTTTTTTGTCAGGATTGTCGGACAAAAACAGCCATGCTTCTAATATTGCGCTTTGGAATGTGTTTTCTGCCGCAGCGATAGAAGTTAGGGGAATGGGTTGTTTAGTTGCGATAGTGGCAAGCCCTGCGGCGGTATTGTGCACCGATTGAGAAAAAGCCATCGGAGACGCCTCTTCTCCATTAATTATATCTTCAACTAGTGCGACGCTGCGATGCAGTTCACCATGACGGCTTGAAAATACAAGGTAATCAACTTGATGTTGATTAAGCATTTCGATTGCAGTTTGTACCGCCAGTTTACTGAGTGGGCTCATTCTTCTGCGCATCATCGCAGGAATATTTGCAACATTGATTTTGCCATCTTCTGGCCATTTTATCTCTGTTGCCCATTGTTTCCATTCATTGGATTCGGATAAACCGAATGAATTCGCTGTCCACGCATCAATATTGAACGAAATGTTGATCTTCGAGTTTGGCATATTGGGTTAAATTGTTTATTTTACAGCTCGATACAAATTGGGGTTGACCCAAATTCACAATAAAAAGGAAATTATCATGTCGCGTTTTAAGCTGTATGTCTCGTTATTATTAACTTTGCTTCTTGTTGGTTGTGGACGAGTACAACCTGTAATGAATGTGGAGGATACTCCAGTTGCTTATGATCTTCAAAATAAACAAGTAAAAATGGCCATAGTGCAATCAGCAACTAACCGAGGCTGGACGATCGAAGAAGTAAGCCCTGGTGTTCTTATTGCAAAAATCCACGTTCGTAAACACTCTGCAGAAGTAAAAATCCCATACAATAATAATTATTACTCAATTATTTATCTCAACTCAGTAAATCTCAAAGCAAGTGATGGCAAAATCCACCGCAATTACAATCGTTGGGTAAACAACTTGAATGTTGATATTCAGCGAGCTATTGCATTGTTGGGCAATCAATCTCAACAATAAAACTATTAATTGCAGTTAGGTTTTTCCGTGTTAAATCAAAATAATGACCCTTTTAATGCTTTTGAAGCGAAGACAGAAGCTCAGAAGTTATCTTTTGCACCAATCGTGTTCCAGACCGCCAAAACGCTTCGAGATTTAGGTATTTTAGCCGCTTTAGACAGCGCTGGTGCTCAAGGCATGAGTGCCACAGATATTGCCGAGAAAACGGGAGTATCAGAATATGGTGTTAAAGTACTGTTGGATATGGCAATTAGTGCGCATATTGTTTTATGGGAACGACCTAACTATTCGCTTGCAAACCTTGGTTTTTATCTTCTTCATGATGGTATGACGAATGCAAACATGGATTTTACGGCAGATGTTTGTTACGCCGCGATGATGCATTTGACGGAAGCAATTCAAGAAGGTAAACCGTCAGGTTTGAAAGAGTTGGGCAATTGGGAGACCATCTATCAAGGTCTATCGACGTTACCAGAACAAGCCAAACAGAGCTGGTTTAAGTTCGATCATTTCTATTCGGATCGCTCGTTCCCACTTCTGCTTAAAGAGGTATTTGCAAGCAAGCCAAAGCATCTTGTGGATATTGGCGGAAATACGGGAAAATGGGCGATTCAGTGTTGTAAACATGACCCTAACGTTCAAGTGACGATTGTTGATTTACCGCAGCAATTAGAAGTAGCGATGAAGAATGTTTCAGAAAACCAGTTCGTCGAGCGTGTACGTCCATACCCTGCAAACATGCTTGATAAAGCACAAACATTGCCTGAGCATGCTGACGTATGGTGGATGAGCCAGTTCTTGGATTGCTTTTCCCCAATTGAGATCCTCAATATCCTTAAAAAAGTTAAAGCCCAGTTAACGAAGGGAGATACTATTTACGTATTGGAGCTGTTTTGGGATGCTCAAAAATACGCGGGAGCTTCCTATAGCCTTAATGCCACTTCTCTTTATTTTACCTGTTTAGCTAACGGTAATAGTCGCTTTTATCGCAGTGATGATTTCTTAGAAATTGTCGAAGCGGCAGGTTTATCTGTCGTTGAAAGAGCCGACAATATTGGCCTTGGTCATACCTTATTAAAACTACAAGCAAACTAAATTCAGAATGAAAACAGAGCTCAAGCAAGTTGTTGTCGTAGGAGCGGGGCCATCAGGTTCAACCGTTTCTGCGTTATTAAAATCGCGTGGCATAGATGTTGTTGTCTTAGAAAAAGCGACTTTTCCACGCTTTTCCATAGGAGAAAGCCTGCTCCCTGCATGTATGGAAGTTGTTGAACAAGCAGGAATGACCAATGCAGTAAAGCAGTTTGGCTTCCAGTATAAAGATGGTGCTGCATTTCGTCGTAATGGCGTATACACCCAGTTCGACTTTACAAACAAATACACGCCAGGACCGGGCACGACGTTTCAGGTTCAACGTGCCAACTTTGATAAAGTATTGGCAGATAGCGCTGAAGAGCAAGGCGTAGAGATTCGCTATCAGCATGAGCTGCTCAACCTAGTGTTTGAAGGGAAAAAGTCTCGATTAGAAGTGCTCGACTCAAATAAGAAGGCTTATCAAATCGAAGCAGATTTTGTGTTGGATGCCAGTGGCTTTGGGCGTGTTTTGCCACGCTTGTTGGAGCTAGAAGAACCTTCTTGTCTTCCGCCTAGAAAAGCGATCTTTACCCATATCGAAGATCATATCTCTCCCCAAGAGCCGGAATACGATCGCAACAAAATTTTAATTTCAGTTCATCCTGAAAATCACGACGTATGGTACTGGCTAATCCCATTCTCTAATGGTACTTGTTCGTTTGGTGTGGTGGGTGAGCCAGAATTTTTCGAACAATACCCAGAAGATAAGATTGCAGCGTTGCAGCAGTTAGCCAATGAAGAGCCGGGTTTGGCTTCTTTGTTGCGAAATGCGAATTACCCGAATCCAGCAGGCGAGTTGGGTGGCTATTCTGCTAACGTCAAACGTTTAGCGACAGAGCACTACGCGTTGCTTGGTAATGCAGGTGAGTTTCTTGATCCTGTATTTTCATCGGGTGTCACTATCGCCATGAAATCGGCAGAGTTTGCAGCGGACTGCGTGGTTCGTCAGCTGAATGGTGAAAAGGTTGATTGGCAAGAAGAGTACTCGCAACGCTTAATGGTGGGAGTGAACACATTCCGCACTTATGTGGAAGGCTGGTACAACGGCACGTTGCAAGATGTGATTTTCTATCAAAACCCGAACCCACGTATTAAACAGATGATTAGTGCGATTTTGGCTGGATATGCTTGGGATACGAATAATCCTTACGTAAAACAAAGTGAGCAGCGTTTGTCGACGCTTGCAGAACTGGTTCGGGAAGCTGAACTGTAAGAATATACATTCGCTTATCCGAGAATCAGTAAACCTAGGTCTTACCAAAAAATTGGTAAGACCTTTTTAATGCCTCTTTACTTTTACTTCTAGCGTGTTGGAGACACATTGACCACTTACATCGGTGTGTATCGAATTTGAGAATTTTTATGGTGACATTGATCACATCTAGAATTCCTGTTGCTGATATTTATATTAAATTTGTAGGAAATGGATTACATTCTGGGAGTGTTCCCTACATCCGGCTTCGTTGTGAAAACGGTTTATAAGCAACTGTATAAGTTAGTAAAGTTCCAAAAACTACATCAAAAAAAAGACAAGTTTCTTACCAAATCAATTCGCTTGGTGAGTTCGAGCCATCGACTACGCCAAACGCTTCCTCTACTTTCTAAAATTGTCGAAGAACATGACGCATCAACGGTCTCTTCGATTGCAGATCCCGAGAACGCGGTCGCGTGGGGAGGCAAAGTTTCTCCAGAGTTCAAATCTAAAGTCATCCGTATTAGTAAAGAGCTAAAGATCAATCCTAATCATCTTATGGCGTGCATGGCATTTGAAACTGCTGAAACTTTCAGTCCAAGCATCAAAAATGGTTCCGGAAGCGGGGCTACAGGGTTAATTCAATTTATGCCCTCTACCGCAGAATCATTAGGAGTGAACACAAAGACTCTTGCGAGAATGAGCGCGCTTGAACAACTTGACTATGTGAAAGCGTACTATTGGCCCTATCGAAATAAAATTAATAGCTTAGAAGATGCTTACATGGCCATTCTCTACCCTGCTGCGATTGGTAAACCGCCGTCTTTCGTTTTGTTCAGACAAGGCTCAATTGCCTATCGACAGAATGCAGGTATCGACCGCCACAAAACGGGGAAAATCACGCTTAATGATGTTTCCTACAAAGTGAGGCAAAAATTAGAAAAAGGTTTGCAGCCCAATTTCATGGGCTAAGATTGTGTCATGTTCCTAGTTTTTCGTGCATGAATCCTTCTGTTACTTCACAGGGATTCTGATACACTACGCGCCCATTTCCTCTGTTGAGACCTTTCTATGCCATTTTCTAAGCTTGGTTTAAGCGCATCGATTGCTGATGCAGTAAAAGCGCTAGGTTATGAAAAACCCACTTCTATCCAACAAAAAGCCATTCCAATCGTATTGCGTGGCCGCAATTTAATTGCAGCAGCGCAAACGGGCACAGGTAAAACGGCCAGTTTTGTTCTGCCAATCTTAGAAAAGCTTAGTCGAGGCGAAACGCAACGTAAAAAACGCGCTCGTGCGATTATCCTAACTCCAACACGCGAACTTGCGCTTCAGGTTCATCAAAGTATTGAAGCTTATGGTAAAAACTTACCATTACGCTCAATGGCGATGTTTGGTGGTGTGGATTATGCACCACAAAAACAAGCCTTGATCGAGGGTGTCGATATTGTGGTAAGCACGCCTGGGCGCTTGATTGATCTGTACGGTCAACGCGCGATTCACTTTGATGAAGTGGAAATGCTAGTGCTTGATGAAGCCGACAAAATGTTGGATATGGGATTCATCGATGCGATCGACAAAATCGTCGACTGTATGCCAGAACATGTGCAAAGTTTGCTGTTCTCAGCGACGTTATCTAACCCTGTTCGTGACTTGGCGAAAAATGCGATTATTGATCCTGAAGAGATCACGATTGCAAAGCACAGTGCCTCAAAATCAAATATTAAACAGTGGATCACGACCGTCGATAAAGACATGAAGTCGTCGCTGTTAAGTCACTTGCTTAAAGAAAATGACTGGTCGCAAGTACTGGTATTTATTGAAACTAAACACGGCGCGGCCAAACTGGTAAGCCAACTTGAGAAACGTGGCATTGTGGCAGAAGCATTCCACAGTGGCCGTAATCAGCGTGTTCGCCAGGAATTAATAGAAAAGTTTAAAGCGGGTGAAATCCAGTACTTAGTCGCAACCGGCGTTGCTGCGCGCGGTATTGATATTGATAATCTGCCAGTTGTCATCAACTACGATTTACCTTACCCAGCGGATGAGTATGTACATCGTATTGGTCGTACAGGTCGTGCTGGCGCGAAAGGTGAGGCGATATCACTGGTTTCAAAAGACGACTTTAAGAACCTCTGCATGATTGAAAGTCGTTTAGGGCACTTGCTAGAGCGAGTGGAAATTGAAGGTTTTGCGCCAAGAAAGCCAGTACCTATTTCAATTTTAAATTACGTGCCTAAGAATAAACGTAAACCGCACGATAAGCGCGAATCAAAATAGCCAGTTTATCCCATGATCTAAAAGCCGCATTCTTGCGGCTTTTTGCGTTTTTAGGCATCCAATTATGTAGCCATCGCGACGGTTTCTATTCGGTAATGAGGAAAAAAGTTAATCAGTGTCATACGCTTAACACGTAAAGTGAATCAAGGTGCGTTAAGCTTTTGTCAATTATCTGTCCGCAGGTTTGCACAAGGTAAGGAATGGGCGCAAACTTTTTTGCTTGCTAATGAATGCATAAGATGGGGCACAAATGAAAACAGGTGATAAGCAATTCGCCGTTATTGGTCTTGGCCGATTTGGTTTGGCAGTGTGTAAAGAGTTACAAGATTCAGGCGCTCAAGTTTTAGCCGTTGACATCAACGAAGACAGAGTTAAAGAAGCCGCCAGTTTTGTTAGTCAGGCGGTTGTGGCTAACTGTACTCACGAAGAGACGGTTGCTGAGCTCAAACTTGATGATTACGACATGGTGATGATTGCCATCGGAGCGGATGTCAATGCCAGTATTCTTGCGACATTGATTGCTAAAGAGGCGGGAGTAAAGTCAGTATGGGTTAAAGCCAACGATCGCTTCCAAGCTCGTGTTCTGCAAAAAATTGGCGCAGACCACATTATCATGCCTGAGCGTGACATGGGGATACGTGTCGCGCGTAAAATGCTCGATAAACGGGTTCTTGAGTTCCACCCATTAGGCAGTGGCTTAGCTATGACGGAGTTTGTGATTGGCTCTCGTTGGATGGGTAAGACACTAAGTGATTTGGCTCTGTGCAAAGTCGATGGCGTGCAAGTGCTAGGGTTTAAACGGGGCCCAGAAATTACCAAGGCACCTGACCTTAATACCACACTAGAAATTGGTGACCTAATTATTGTGGTCGGCCCTCAAGATGCGCTCGCAAATAAATTAAAATCGCTATGACGTATTTTCATCAGAAAGGTGTTTTTTACGCACCAGATGGTAAACAAGAGAAAGCGAAAGGCAACGAACCGCGAATTATATTGCTCAGTTTTCTCGGTGTTTTACTGCCTTCTGCGGTATTGCTAACCTTGCCAGTTTTTTCTGTTACGGGCCTGTCGATAACGGATGCTTTGTTTACCGCAACGTCCGCTATTAGTGTGACAGGGCTTGGTGTTGTCGATACTGGGCAACACTTTACGCTTGCGGGTAAAATCTTGCTGATGTTTTTAATGCAAATCGGTGGGTTGGGGCAGATGACGTTGTCGGCGGTCTTACTCTATATGTTCGGCGTGCGTTTGAGTTTGCGTCAACAAGCGCTGGCGAAAGAAGCATTAGGGCAAGATCGGCAAGTCAATCTAAACCGACTAGTAAAGCGGATTGTTGTTTTCGCGCTTGTTGCAGAAACGATCGGGTTTATTTTTCTCTCTATCCGCTGGGTCCCTGAAATGGGCTGGCAGACTGGTATGTTTTACGCCTTGTTTCATGCAATTTCTGCATTTAACAACGCTGGGTTCGCGCTGTTTTCTGACAGTATGATGAGCTTTGTGAATGATCCGTTGGTTATCTTTACACTGGCGGGGCTATTCATTTTTGGCGGGCTTGGTTTTACTGTTGTGGGTGACATCTGGCTAAACTGGCGCAAAGGTTTCCACTTTTTGCATCTTCACACCAAAATCATGCTGATTGCGACACCGATATTGCTCTTAGTCGGAACGATGATGTTTTGGTTACTTGAGCGAAGCAACCCAAACACAATGGCGTCTTTACCTGCAACAGGGCAATGGTTGGCGGCATTCTTTCAATCTGCGAGTGCTCGAACGGCAGGGTTTAATAGTGTTGACTTGGCGTTGTTTACCCAGCCAGCCTTACTGGTCATGATTGTTCTAATGTTAATTGGAGCGGGTTCCACCTCAACGGGGGGCGGTATTAAAGTTTCCACATTTGCTGTTGCGTTTATGGCTACGTGGACCTTTTTACGCCAAAAGAAACATGTGGTTATGTTTAAGCGAACCATAAATTGGCAAACTGTGACTAAGTCATTGGCAATTATCGTTGTGAGCGGAGCCATCCTGACAAGCGCAATGTTTTTATTGATGCTTACCGAGAAGGCCAGCTTTGATAAAGTTATGTTTGAAACTATTTCCGCATTTGCCACAGTGGGGCTCACCGCCGGTTTGACTGCGGAACTTTCTGAACCTGGTAAATACATTATGATCGTGGTGATGATCATTGGTCGTATTGGGCCGCTCACGCTTGCCTACATGTTGGCACGTCCTGAACCTACCTTGGTCAAATACCCAGAAGACGCCGTTCTTACAGGTTAATATAGCGTTAAACAATGGCCGCGCGACCATTACGAGCATTGATTAATAGCAGTGCTCGTACATTTATAGAATATGTGGAATGTTGCCCAGTTTTACCTACAAATTCGTAGAAGTTCATTTCTTCTTCCTTTCGTTTCGATACTATTCATTCACTCAATTTATATTCTCAGAAGCTACGCTCATAACAGCGTTTTGGAATCCGACGCTTTTGTAGTGTGACACCAAACTACGTCGTGTTATCTGAGCGAATTGATACCAGCCTTCGTCAATAGTCACTCAGTCTTACTCTATGCCCATAGGGTTACTTTGTGTTTGTTGTGCTCGGTATTAATTAACGAATCGAAAAGATGGAGTCGTACTTTGAAATTCAACACACTCGCCATGGCTATGCTAACTGCGCTTCTTGCAGGGAAGAGCATGGCAACTACTCCGCCATCACCGGTTTGGCATACTATTGCGTTGAGCGATGGTAGCTCCAGTGAGGCAATTCTACGTGGAACGGCAGATTTCCACTGGTTTGAAGATAAGCAGGGCAATGCCTTACTTCAGGAAGACGGCGTTTGGTTTTTCGCGCAGATTCAGCGCGAGTCAGACACGCCAATATTGATCTCGACAGGTGTGGTGAAAACGCAGTCGAGTGAGCCACCTGAGTCGGCGAGGTTTCGCCCGGATTTACAAGTTAAACCGCAATTATCTTCTCTAAAAACCATTGAACCGATGGCACGAAAAAACCTACTGCGTTCGGCGCAAGGTTACCAGGCGATGAGCAGTTCAACGGTGAAGCAGCAGCCCCTATTGGTTGTGCAAGTTTCGTTTGATGACCAAGCAATGGTGCACGATTTCGAGCAACGCGTATTTAATACCAATGGTCAAAGCGTTGTGGATTACTTTGATAAAAACTCTCAAGGTAAATTCAAAGTTGTTCCTGCACTTGAGAGTTACGGCACCGCCAATGACGGTGTGATAGATGTGACTGTGGCACAAAGCCACCCTAACTGTCACTCTAGTTCGACTGATAAGACATGCACCGCCAAGTTGAATGCGGTTTTCACCGAGGCTTATCAAAAACTGGATCCATACTTTAATCTTTCGGCCTACGACAGCAATCAAAATGGTACCGTAGAACCGTCAGAACTCTCTGTCATGTTTATTTTTGCGGGGGGAGATCGTTCAACAGGGGTTCTCAACCGTCCTGCTATTTGGCCACACAAATTCTCTCACGATGATGTCACACTAGATGGTAAAAAGATCACAGACTATTGTGTGTTCGCTGACTATCAAGTTGATCATCAAGCGACCTTGGGCGTGATCGTACACGAGCTTGGCCACTTAATGCTTGGCTTACCGGATTTGTACGCAAGGAACAGTGATGCCTCGATCGGCTCTTGGGGCGTGATGGGTGGCGGTTCATGGGCGCAGAAACCGGGAGATTCATACGCTGGTGACACTCCGGTGAACATGAGTGCATGGAGCAAACACGCTGCTGGTTTTGTTGTACCAACGGTAACTCATGAAAGTCCAGCGCCTATTTCTGTGAACAACGACGATGTCAAGCTGGTGTATCTCGACCCGTACTTGAAAGAGTTTGGTCCACGTATTTACTTGGAAAATCGCACCTTTAGCGGTTACGACCGAGCATTGGCGGCTGAAGGTATCCTAGCGACGTCGGTCAATGTCCAGAACCGCTTTAATGATGTTGGCGCGATGCAGGTTCAAATCATGCAGGCTGATGGTCTGAATGAGTTAGAAAATGATGGTAGGAGTGACGCTGACGATTTATACCCTAATGGTGGCGATGTCATTTCAGATACATCGACCCCGGGTCTGAGAGCGATCACAGGGTTTGATACTGGGGTTCGTATTTCCAACATTGCCAGCAACACCAACGGCGGTAGCTTTTCTCTTGAGCATACAAACGAACCAAATAAATCAGCATGGCTGAACTCTCTTCACCAAGGTTATGTGTACGCGAGTGGGAGTAACACTCTGGCGGTGTCACTGGACTTGAATAGTGATACAGAGCTTGATGGTCTTCAACTTTACGCGCAAAGAGATAGCGCTCAAAGTGACATGACTTATCGAGTTTGGCGATTCCCATTTTCTGGAAACATTGGCTATCGATTAATATTGAATCAAAACAACACTGAGCTTTTACAGCAAGGTAACTTCCAAAAGTCATCTCGAATTTTATTCCCCCAACCAAGCCAATTGAGTGCGGGTCAGCATTTATTGGTCGTTGAATTGGAAGGCGGTCAATTTGATGCAAACTTTGATTTCGGTCGCTTGCTAAAAACTGAAAAAGCCTCTCTACCTGTAATGTGGACTGGTGATTACAGTGAGATTGGCACGTTTGGTCTAGAAAAAGCCGGGTTCTCTTATATTCCGTTTGCAGCATTATTAAATGTGGATGCGAGCAACTTGGTTGAAGCGAAATCTGATTCGTTACAAACCAATAAAAATACGCCAATCAAACTGAACCTGATGGACAATGATTTCATGGCGGTAGCGTATCAGTTCAATGTGGACATTGTGCAGAAGCCTGAGCACGGCACCATCTCTGGCAACCAGTACCAACCTGAAGCTAACTTCGTTGGTCTGGACACTTTCCAATATCGTTTGTTGTCGGTTGATGGTGCGTACTCATCTTCAATCGTGAATGTGCAGGTGGAAGTGCTTGGCAGCAACGAAGCGCCAGTGGCTGTGATTGATGTTGATAATAAAGACATGACGGTTGGGCAGCGAGTCACGTTGTCTGCGTTAAATAGTACGGATGCTGATGGTGATGTGTTGAGTTATAAATGGGAGCAGTTGGCTGGCACTTCAGTTTCTCTTGGCAATGCAACCAGTGTTAGCACAAGCTTTACGGTGCCTCAAGGTGCAAAAGCTGGTGAGGTTCTGACATTCCGTTTAACCGTGACTGATCCTAGTAATGAAACGTCCAGTGCTACCGTCGATTTAACCATGAAAAACGCAGCGCCACTTACGCTTGCAGATACGGCGACCGTTGCCGTTGGTGAAAGTATTCTGATTGATGCAGCGAGCAATGATTCGGATGTGAACGGCGATAAACTGGTTGTAGAAAGCGTACAGAACGTAACGGGTGTGGGAAGTGCGAGTGTAGAGAATGGCAAAATCCGTTTTCAAGCACCGGATAGCCCTACTGACGGCATCAAGCTGCGATATACGGTTTCAGACGGTCATGGTGCCACTGCTACGGGTGAAGTTATCGTGACGGTTGTTGCTTCTTTGAAGACAACGACATTCAAGAACTCTGAAGGTAGCGGCAGTGTTTCTTATTGGGCTTTGATGTTACTTGCAACATTAGGCTGGCGACGTCGCGTCTAAAACGGTATTGAATTGCGGTATAAGCCACTCACATTGAGTGGCTTATTTTTTATCTGATCTATTTTGGTTTCGTTCTCATTGTCTTATGAGATGTGTTTCTCATTATTTTTAAAGCGATTTTTCTACTCTGCGGTTACCCTAGGGGCCGATTTTTATGAACTAAGGATGTTATATGTCTACCGAGGCCTTTTCTGTTTCGGAAATATGCCGAGAAGCGGCAGTGATGGTCAGAAGGAATCTACTCGCAATTGTTATTGCTTGTATTCCGTTGATTATCGTGCACTCAATTTTTGCTTTTATGTATCCTGAAATGACGGGGAAAGATCAAGCGAACGTTCAAGAAGGCAATGTCGCAGGATTTTATTTCGTCACAATTATTTTGTACCCACTTGTTGCCGCTATGGCGGCTGTGCGTGTGCATCGAATTTATTTAGCCGGCGATTACATGCACTCTGCGTTGGATGTATTTCGTTTGTCAGCTCGAGAATTCCGTTTCATAGGCTGGTGGATACTGTTTGGACTGATGATGATGCTCGTTATTGGTATCCCGATCTTTGTGTTGTCGTTTATCTACATTGCAGAAAGTGGTGAAGCCGACTTTGTTGCTATGGCTATTATCACAACGATTGCAAGCATTCCTGGCTATTGGGTAATGGCGCGATGGTCATTTGTGTTGCCAGCGACTGCAATGGATCATCAGCCGCGCAGTTTGCGTCGTTCGTGGAACCAGAGCAGAGCATACAACAAACAAGTATTCATTTTGATGGGACTAATTCCATTGGGTGCGGGCTTGCTCAGTCAGCTGATCTTTAGCCACTTTACGAATCTCTTTATGTTGAGCCTCGTCGGTGTGGCCTATGGTATTTTTGGCGCGTACCAGCTGGCATTGTTATCGTTGAGCTATAAAACGGTAGTGGATATCGAACGCGCTCGTTTTGATACGCCATCACAGCCACCAAAAACGGGTGAAGAATTTTCCGCTTAACCCTTTGATCGTTTTTACAAGCTACCTCCGTTTAGGAGACGGTCTGCGGCAGGTTGATACCTTCCTGCCGCTTTCGCGTTATTCACGCAAAATACCCATGCCCATTTCATGGCTGAATGAAAGGGACATTCACACGTATACTCACAACAGTACTTCTTTTTATTAAGGAACCCTACATGTCCATTTGGCAACGGGTCAATTTCACCCATCGCTTTAGTCAATTACCGTCAGCGTTCTATACGTTGGTCGAGCCACAACCCTTGGACAACACTCGCTGGGTCGCTTGGAATGGTGAGTTTGCACAGCAGTTTGGTTTACCAGAAGAGCAAAACGATGAGTTATTGGCGGTTTTTTCTGGGCTAAGTGAATTCGAACAATTTCGTCCTCTTGCGATGAAATATGCAGGCCATCAGTTTGGCGTTTACAACCCAGATTTGGGCGATGGACGTGGATTACTGTTGGCAGAAATTGAGCATCAGGATGGTACTTGGTTTGATCTTCACCTCAAAGGTGCAGGGCTAACGCCTTACTCGCGAATGGGAGATGGGCGAGCGGTATTACGCTCGACTATCCGTGAGTACCTGTGCAGTGAAGCCATGGCAGGCCTTGGGGTTCCCACGACACGTGCTCTCGGTATGATGGTCAGTGATACACCTGTTTATCGAGAAAAAACGGAATCGGGCGCTTTGTTACTTCGAATGGCTGAAACCCATGTTCGATTCGGTCACTTTGAGCATTTCTTTTACACCAACCAGTTAGCAGAGCAGAAGCTGTTGGCGGATAAGGTGATTGAGTGGCACTTTGCTGATTGTGCATCGGTGGAGAAACCATATGCCGCGATGTTTGACGCCATCGTGACTAAAACAGCCGAGATGATCGCATATTGGCAAGCTTTTGGTTTTGCGCATGGTGTGATGAATACCGATAACATGTCAATTCTTGGGCAAACTTTTGATTATGGTCCGTTTGGCTTTCTTGATGATTATGAGCCGGGATACATTTGTAATCATTCAGACTACCAGGGTCGTTACGCATTTGATCAACAGCCTAGAATTGCGCTTTGGAACCTGTCAGCACTGGCGCATGCGCTATCGCCACTCGTTGAACGAGAAGATTTAGAATCGTCGTTGAGTCAATTTGAAGTTCATTTAAGCCAGCAGTTCAGCCGCCTCATGCGTGAGAAGTTGGGCTTAAAAACCAAGATAGCGGAAGATGGGCGTTTGTTTGAAGCTATGTTTGAGCTTCTTCACCAGAGCAAAACGGACTACACTCGCTTCTTCAGAACGCTTTCAAACCTTGATAATGCGCCTTCCCAAGCCGTAATCGATTTATTTCTCGACCGAGAAGCTGCGCGAGCTTGGCTTGAACTGTACTTAGCTCGGTGTGAGCTAGAGGTTGATGAACTAGGGGGCCTGATTTCAACCGAACAGCGTTGCAAACAGATGCGTCAAGCCAATCCCAAATACATCTTGCGTAACTACTTGGCTCAGTTGGCGATTGATAAAGCGGAAGAAGGGGACTTTAGCGAATTACGCCGATTGGCCGAACTGTTAAAACGCCCATTTGATGAGCAACCCGAGTTTGATGATTACGCGAAATTGCCGCCGGAATGGGGGAAGAAAATGGAGATAAGCTGTTCTTCATAAATGGGTCATTTCCTACCCATTTATATCTTTTTCTTGGGTGGAATTCACTCGTTACACTTCGGATTTATGTTAATGGGCTTTGTTAATTTGTTGAAATACATATAAATTTTAACATGGCCCATTAATTGCTCTTTGTTGAACATCCGTACCCATCGCCTAACACCTAGTTACTCATGGACGGGATGGGATGTGATTCAACAAGGAGAATAATAATGTTTAAGCCTCTAACTCTACTATCTGTCTCTGCACTTGCTGTTACCAGTTTTAATGCTGCCGCAAATTGTGACCCGGGTGAAACGGTCATCAAGTTTAGCCATGTAACGAATGCGGACAAACACCCTAAAGGCATCGCGGCTTCGTTACTTGAAAAGCGCGTCAACGAAGAGATGAACGGTAAAGTCTGTATGCAGGTGTTTCCTAACTCAACTCTTTATGATGATGACAAAGTGTTGGAAGCGCTACTGAATGGTGATGTTCAACTCGCTGCTCCTTCTCTTTCTAAGTTTGAGAAATTCACCAAGAAGTACCGCCTTTTCGATCTCCCTTTCTTGTTCGATGATGTCGACGCGGTTGACCGTTTCCAAAACTCGGAAGCGGGTGAAAAGCTGAAAAATTCAATGAAACGTCGTGGCCTACAAGGCATTGCGTTTTGGCATAACGGCATGAAGCAAATGTCAGCCAACAAGCCGCTCATTTCTCCAACTGATGCTGAAGGACTTAAGTTCCGTGTTCAAGCGTCTGATGTACTCGTTGCTCAGTTTGAGCAGCTAGGTGCTAACCCACAAAAAATGTCGTTCAAAGAAGTTTACGGCGGCTTGCAAACTAAGGTTATTGATGGTCAAGAAAATACTTGGTCAAACATTTACGGCAAAAAATTCTTCGAAGTTCAAGATGGCATTACGGAAACGAACCACGGAATTCTGGATTACTTAGTTGTGACGTCAAACGACTTCTGGAAAAACTTACCAGATGATCAGCGCGAGCAGTTAAACACCATTATTCAAGAGGTAACTGCGCAGCGTAATGCTGAGTCAACCAAAGTAAACCTTGCGAATAAGAACAATATCATCGAAGCAGGTGGTGTGGTTCGTACTCTAACGCCAGAACAGCGCCAAGAATGGGTCACTGCACTTCAACCAGTATGGAAGAAGTTCGAAAAAGACATTGGTTCTGACCTAATCGAAGCCGCTTTGGCGTCTAACCAAAAATAATAACACCTAGCACATTTAGCCCTCTCAAACTGAGGGGGCTCTTTCCCCCTACAGACGACGTGATGTAATTATGGAACAGACTTTTTTTGCCAAGGCTGGACGAATCACCGATGCCATTGAAGAGACTTTGATTGCTTTCTTCTTGGGTGCCATGACCTTGCTGACCTTTGCCAATGTCATCTTTCGTTATGTCTTTAACGACAATATTCTTTGGGCGCTTGAGCTCACCGTTTTCATGTTCGCATGGATGGTGTTGGTTGGCGCATCTTATGGTGTGAAAAAACACTTTCATATTGGTGTCGATGTCATTATTAACATCGTTCCGGAAGGTAAGCGAAAAGCCCTGGCGCTTTTTGCAGCAATGTGTTGCTTAGCCTTCTCTATTTTGCTGTTAATTGGCGCCTGGAACTACTGGTATCCGTTCGCTACCGACCGAGCGTGGTATGAAACGGACGATATTCCGATGCCTGAAATACTCCAGTTCATGGCCGACTGGCTAAATGAGGGAGAGCGTTATGAAAAGCTGCCACGTTTTATTCCTTACTTCGCTTTGCCACTTGGAATGGCGCTACTAACGTTTAGATTTGTTCAAGTCACGTGGCAAATCGCTATTGGTAAGCTCGATCGCTTGATTGCAGGACATGAAGCGGAGGAAGAGCTCGAATCTCTTAAAGCTGAGATGAGTGACGCTGAAGACGTAATGGCTCCAAAGGCCTCGCAAGACGCTAAAAACAAGGAGCAATAAGCCATGGATATCTTATTTCTATTTTTGATGGTAATTGGCTTTATGCTGGTTGGCGTGCCAATTGCTATTTCGCTGGGCCTTTCCAGTGTTCTTTTTCTTTTAATGCATTCGGATGCCTCTTTAGCGTCAGTTGCTCAAACGCTGTTTAATGCATTCGCGGGCCACTACACGCTATTGGCTATTCCATTCTTTATATTGGCTTCAAGCTTTATGTCGACGGGTGGCGTAGCAAAGCGGATCATTCGTTTCGCCATTGCCATTGTAGGCTGGTTCCGCGGCGGTTTGGCGATGGCTTCGGTTGTAGCGTGTATGATGTTTGCCGCGTTGTCAGGTTCCTCACCTGCAACGGTTGTTGCCATAGGTAGTATTGTTATCGCAGGTATGATCAAAAACGGGTACTCAAAAGAGTTTGCCTCTGGGGTAATTTGTAACGCAGGTACGCTAGGGATTTTGATCCCACCTTCGATTGTGATGGTGGTGTATGCAGCCGCAACGGATGTTTCAGTTGGACGTATGTTCCTTGGTGGTGTGATTCCCGGTTTGCTGGCGGGTGTCATGTTGATGATCGCGATTTACATTGCCGCGAGAATCAAGAACCTTCCAAAGCAACCTTTTGTCGGTTGGAAAGAAACTTTTGATGCCGCCAAGGATGCAAGCTGGGGCTTGTTGTTGGTCGTCATCATTCTTGGTGGTATCTATGGCGGTATCTTTACGCCGACAGAAGCCGCTGCGGTTGCTGCTGTGTACTCATTCTTTATTGCTAACTTTGTATACAAAGACATGGGGCCATTTGCAGACAAGAAAAACACTAAACCTGCGCTCGTTAAAATCTTCCAAACCTTTGTTCATAAAGACACCAAACACACCCTATATGAAGCGGGCAAACTCACCATCATGCTGCTGTTCATCATTGCTAATGCCTTAATTTTGAAGCATGTTTTAACGGAAGAACGCATCCCGCAAATGATCACCGAGTCGATGCTCTCGGCTGGTCTCGGACCAATCACTTTCTTGATTGTGGTGAACGTCTTGTTGCTGATTGGTGGTCAGTTCATGGAGCCATCAGGCTTGTTGATCATTGTTGCGCCGCTCGTGTTCCCAATTGCGATTGCATTAGGTATAGACCCAATTCATTTGGGCATAATGATGGTGGTGAATATGGAGATAGGAATGATAACGCCGCCCGTGGGTCTTAACTTATTTGTGACCGCTGGTGTTGCCAAAATGTCGATGATGAACGTAGTGAAGGCAGCATTACCCTGGGTTGGAGTGATGTTCTTATTCCTAATTATCGTCACATATGTACCATGGGTTTCGACTTGGTTGCCTACTACCTTGATGGGGCCGGAGATCATTACCAAGTAATGGAAGCCAGAAAGTAGAAAGAGGTGTGAGAATTCACACCTCTTCGTCTATTGACTTGTAACAAGTTTTGCGCGGGTCTGAATTAATTCGACGTTCATAGTGTCGCCACCTCTTTTTATTTTTGCGACGCTCTTCACCGAATCTTCTCTCTTCTTGATAGCAACCGTCTACGAGCACGGTATCTGTAACAATCGGTATTCTCACTTTTTCGTTCATATCTATAACAACCATGATAAACCCGTTGTTAAAAATTATGATTCAAGTTGAATATAATGCCAGCTATTTGAACGTGTTTTATTTGTAAAGGTCTTTATTTATTTGGTAGCGCTGCATCTTGTCGTAAAGAGTTTTTCTTGGCACATTCAATTGGCACATTGTCTGTTTAATACTACCGTTGTTTTCTAATAAAGCGCCTTCAATGGCTGCTCTCTCAAACTCCGCCACTTGCTCTGCAAGGCTTGAGGAAGACTTAGCAACTGGGTTCGATTCTCCCAACTGAATTAACTTACCCAATAGCACAAAACGCTCTGCAGCATTTCTGAGTTCTCGAACATTGCCAGGCCAGTCATGGCTCATCAGTTGCGCTAGATCTTGGGGTGACAAGCTAGGTGAGCTTTTGCCATAACGTGAAGCTGCTACCAACAGAAAGTGGTGAAAGAGGGCTGGAATGTCTTCTTTTCGTTCGCGTAGTGGCGGGAGATCCAAGGTCACGACATTGAGCCGATAATAGAGGTCCTGACGGAAAGTACCTTCTTCAGCTGCGTGTTTTAAATCGACCTTTGTTGCGGCAATCACTCGAATATCTAAAGGCAATAATTCATTTGAACCGACACGCTCAATCACGCGCTCTTGTAATACCCTCAATAAACGAATTTGGGCTTGGATAGGCATCGACTCGATCTCATCCAAGAAAAGTGTGCCGCCTTGTGCAAACTCAAATTTACCGATACGACGGCTTTCGGCGCCAGTGAATGCGCCTTTTTCATGGCCGTAGAGTTCACTCTCAATTAAGTTCTCTGGAACCGCTCCACAATTTACGGCGACAAAGTTTTGGTTCCGGCGAGAGCTTTGCTCATGTAAAGAACGAGCGATTAACTCTTTCCCTGTACCGGTTTCACCAAACAACAAAATATCGGCGTCGGTATCGGCGATTTGGGTGATGGTCTCTCGTAATATTTGGATGCTAGAGGTTTCACCAATAACTCGTGGACCAAGGGTTTTACTGGCTTTAAGTGACAGGCGCAGTTTTTCATTTTCATTGGTTAGTTTGCGCTTCTCAATCGCCCGCTTAACCGTTTCAACCAAATGTTCTGGCGCAAAAGGTTTCTCAATAAAGTCGTAAGCGCCTTGATGAAGGGCTTGCACAGCCATGGAAATATCACCGTGTCCAGTGATCATGATGACGGGTAAGTTTGCATCGCGTTGAGTCAAAGTTGTCAGCATATCCATACCAGAAATGCCCGGCAAACAGATATCAGTGACCACGACGCCAGCTTCTTCTCCTTGCTGCATCGCTATTAAAGCCGATTCTGCATCCACAAAAAACTTGGCGTCGATATCCGCCAGTTCAAAGGTCTGTTCTATAGCGATTCTGAGATCGGCCTCATCATCAATAAAAAACACCTGACACATGATCTTATCCTTTTGATGGTTCAGTGTTGTAAGAAGTGATAGGTAAACACAATGAGAATCGAGCGCCGCCTTGTTCTCGATTATGGGCACATAATTTTCCATTCATACTGGCTAAGATTTGTTGCGAGATAGAGAGACCCAAACCTAAACCGTTCAGTTTAGTAGTTAGAAACGGTTCACATAAATCAGAAAGTGAGAAAGAGCCAAGCCCTGGGCCATTATCATCAACATGAATCCAAACCAAATCAGTGTGCTCATCGTGTTCTACAGATAATTCTACCTGTTTGTCTTGTTGTTCTTTGAGTGCTTCTATCGCATTAGTCAGTAAATTGACCAACACTTGCTCCAGTTGAATAATATTGATCTGCACTTCAACATCATGCTTTGGCAAATTTGTTTCTAACGTGACGCGCCCTGATTTAAATGCGGGCTTCATCAGTTCTTTTACAGAGGCAATCACAGGGAACAATCGAGATTGAGCCAACTCGTCACCACTGGTTTTTTTGGCGAAAGAGCGAAGTTGCTGACTGATATTTGCCATACGGTCAGTGAGAGCAGAAATGCGAGTGAGATTATCTTCCACTCGCTCATATTTTTCTTTTTTTAGAAACAGCTTGCCGTTCTCCGCAAAGCTACGAATTGCCGCAAGTGGATTATTCAGTTCATGGCTGATACTGGCTGACATTTGTCCTAACACCGCGAGTTTCGCTGCTTGCACCAATTCATCTTGAGTAACGCGTAAAGTTTGCTCGGTATCGATACGCTGTGCGATCTCAGCTTGCAACTCGGCAGTCCGTGCCATGACTTGATATTCCAACTTTTGATTGGCTTCTTGTTGAATTCGTTCAATTTGCAAGTGACGCTGTTGACGGTGATAGATAAGCTGACCAATTAAAAACAAAACCATGAATGCTAGAGTGAGTACAAAGATGTAACCCATGGTGAACCAAACGATCGACTGTTTAGGAGACAGCACACGAATTGTCAGTTTGAGTTCGGGAAGGGGCAGCGAAGAGACCACCAAGGTTCCTTTATTGTATGGGTAACCCTGTTTAAGCTCAGAATGCACCTCGTCCAAACTACCTACTAATCCAAGCGTTTCAATTGGCGCATCAAGATATTGTTGGCTTGCCCAAACTTGCTTTTTCTCTTTTTTTGTCAGTGGTTGTAAGCTTTTGAGTAGCCATTCACTTCGGCTACTCATGAAAACAATTCCGTATGGGTCGCTGGCGACAAAAACACTGTTAGGTTGCTGCCAGTTGTCCTCTATCTTACTTAGGTCCATCTTCACCACGACGACACCAAGTACACCGCCAGCGTATACGATGGGATAAGAATAGTAGTAGCCACGTTTACCAGATGTTGAGCCCAGTGCGTAGTATTGGCTTCGTTTACCTACAATGGCTTGTTTGAAATAAGGTCGAAATGCAAAATTTCGACCGATAAAGGAGCGCTCTTTACGCCAGTTGCTGGCCGCGATCGTTGTACCCCATTGATCGATTAAGTACGTATCCGCTGCTTCAATCACGGCATTAACGGATTCTAAATACCGATTAGTGATTTCCAGTTGCGCACTGTTGTTGGGGTGCAGAAGCGCTTGATAAAGAGGATCATCTTTAGCGAGAAGATTTGGGATATGGGCGTACTTATCGAGTTTATTTTTTATATGGCCAGAAAACTGCTCCAGCTGTGATTGGTGTTTATCAAGTAGAGATTGATAACTGGTCTGCCAAACCCAATGGCCACCGATAATTGCGGACAGGAAATAGAAAGCAAAAAATGTCAGCAGAATCCGTTTTTTTTGCGACATCCTTACACTCCTTACAACTTCCTTTGGTCACGTAAGAAAATGTTAATAGTTTGTAGGAAGGATTAGGGATTTAGTTTTCAACTCTGTGGAGTAAAACAAGAGCAAGATCTCTTTTTAGGCTTTTCGATAAAAAAACCGGTCGATTCTCTTGAAAAAGTCGCTATTGTCCCCATTCTAGATATGCTGGCGATGCTTAGACGGTGTCTGAATCGCATTTTTGAAGAAAAAATGGGTCAGCATTCGAGAATTTAGCGCAGACAATGTCCACATAGTGGCTATTGGCTCGACAGGGTTGCGACAGATCGCTAGAATGTCGCGTCTAAAAATTCTGTCCTGAGGCTAATAGGAGATACCTTTGGTTATTTTATCGAAGATATCACTGATTAGTCCGGTACTGACAACCAGTATCGATACTCGATTTTAAATTAGGTGTTCGGACAGAACACTACACAAGGATGAAGCGTAAGCTCCTCTGAGTTTCGCTCATACGCTCGGAAAACCGAGCCACTTTAGAGGTTTATATATAATGCAAGTTACTGTTGAAACGCTAGAGGGCCTAGAGCGCCGTCTAAACATTACTGTTCCAGCTGCAAACATCGAAGACGCTGTAACAGCTGAACTACGCAACATCGCTAAAAACCGTCGTTTCGATGGTTTCCGTAAGGGTAAAGTGCCTCTAAAAATGGTTGCTAAGATGTACGGCAAAGCAGTACGTCAAGACGTTCTTGGTGAAGTAATGCAACGCCACTTCATCGAAGCTATCGTTAAAGAGAAAATCAACCCAGCTGGCGCTCCAACTTTCGCTCCTGTAGAGAACAAAGAAGGTTCAGACCTAGTTTTCACTGCAACTTTTGAAGTTTACCCAGAAGTTGAGCTTAAAGGCCTAGAGAGCATCACTGTTGAAAAACCACTAACAGAAGTTAAAGATGCAGACGTAGAAGAGATGATCGATACTCTACGTAAGCAACAAGCAACTTGGGTTGAAGTTGAAGAAGCAGCAGAAGATGGCAAACGCGTAAGCATCGACTTCGTTGGTTCTATCGACGGTGAAGAGTTCGAAGGCGGTAAAGCTGAGAACTTCCCTCTAGAAATGGGTGCTGGTCGCATGATCCCTGGTTTCGAAGACGGTATCGCAGGTAAAACTGCTGGTATGGAATTCGACATCGACGTGACTTTCCCAGAAGATTACCACGCTGAAAACCTAAAAGGTAAAGCAGCTAAGTTCGCAATCAAAGTGAACAAAGTTGAAGCTCGTGAACTTCCAGAACTAAACGACGAGTTCGTTGCTAAGTTCGGTGTTGTTGAAGGTGGTGTTGAAGCACTTAAAGCTGAAGTTCGTAAGAACATGGAACGCGAACTTAAGCAAGCTGTTAAGAACCGCATCAAAGAGCAAGCGATTGACGGTCTAGTTGAGCAAAACGACATCAACGTACCATCAGCGCTTATCGAGCAAGAAATCCAAGTTCTACGTCAACAAGCTGCACAACGCTTCGGTGGTAACCCAGAAGCTGCTGCTCAGCTTCCACGTGAACTGTTCGAAGAACAAGCTAAACGTCGCGTAGTTGTTGGTCTTCTACTAGGTGAAGTAATCAAATCTGAAGAGCTAAAAGCGGACGACGAGAAAGTTAAAGCGCTAATCGAAGAAATGGCTACTGCATACGAAGATCCATCAGAAGTTATTGCTTACTACGAGCAAAACGAAGAAATGATGAACAACATGCGCAACGTAGCTCTAGAAGAGCAAGCAATCGACGCGATCATCGCTAAAGCACAGGTTTCTGAGAAAGAAGTAGGCTTCAACGAGCTACTTAACCAACAACAACCTGCTGCTTAATAAGCAATATCTTGCGTAGAAGGTTGACTTAACGTTAACTATTCTGCTAACAATGGTCCGTATGATAGTCATCATCCGGGCCATTTATTTTAGGGACATAAGAATATGAGCTACCAAGAAAAAAATGCAATGTCGCCAATTATGGACGCGCTAGTACCAATGGTGGTTGAACAAACTTCCCGAGGCGAACGTTCTTACGACATCTACTCACGTCTGCTGAAAGAGCGCGTGATTTTTTTAACGGGTCAAGTGGAAGACCACATGGCAAACCTTGTCGTGGCTCAGCTACTTTTCCTAGAATCTGAAAATCCAGATAAAGATATTTTCCTATACATCAACTCACCAGGCGGCAGCGTAACAGCAGGTATGTCTATTTACGACACCATGCAGTTCATTAAGCCAAATGTGAGCACAGTATGTATGGGTCAAGCATGTTCAATGGGTGCCTTCCTGCTTGCAGGTGGTGCGCCAGGTAAGCGTTACGTACTGCCTAACTCTCGTGTAATGATCCACCAACCATTGGGTGGTTTCCAGGGTCAAGCTTCTGATATCCAAATCCATGCTCAGGAAATCCTGACGATTAAACAGAAGCTAAACAAGTTGTTAGCAGAACATACAGGCCAACCTCTTGAAGTCATTGAGCGCGATACTGATCGTGATAACTTCATGTCATCAGAGCAGGCTGTGGAATACGGTATCGTGGATGCAGTGTTAAGCCACCGTGGCGAGTAATTTGCCAGCGCATTTTGGCAAAAATTGATATACACTCATTCATGAAGAGTAAAGGCTAAGAGGTTAGCGAATGACAGATAAAAGCAAAGAAAGTGGCAGCGGTAAATTGCTGTACTGTTCTTTCTGCGGCAAAAGTCAGCACGAAGTTCGCAAGCTAATCGCAGGTCCGTCAGTGTACATTTGCGACGAGTGTGTCGACTTATGTAACGATATTATTCGCGAAGAAATCAAGGATGTTCTCCCTAAGAAAGAATCTGAAGCGTTACCAACGCCAAAACAGATCCGTGAACACCTTGATGACTATGTGATCGGGCAAGATTACGCGAAAAAAGTGCTCGCAGTTGCGGTATATAACCACTACAAGCGTTTACGCAATGGTGATACAACGAGCGAAGGTGTGGAGCTTGGTAAGAGTAACATCCTTCTAATTGGTCCTACAGGTAGCGGTAAAACACTACTTGCGGAGACATTAGCTCGATTCTTGGATGTGCCATTTACAATGGCAGACGCGACGACACTAACCGAAGCCGGTTACGTAGGTGAAGACGTTGAAAACATCATCCAAAAGCTTCTGCAAAAATGTGATTACGATGTAGCTAAAGCGGAACGCGGCATCGTTTACATTGATGAAATTGATAAGATTTCACGCAAAGCTGAAAACCCATCTATTACGCGTGACGTATCTGGTGAAGGTGTTCAGCAGGCGCTACTAAAACTTATCGAAGGTACGGTTGCATCGGTTCCACCTCAAGGTGGTCGTAAGCATCCTCAGCAAGAATTCCTACAAGTGGACACATCTAAGATCCTGTTCATTTGTGGTGGTGCTTTTGCTGGCTTAGACAAGGTGATTGAGCAGCGTGTTGCAACAGGTACAGGTATTGGCTTTGGTGCTGAAGTTCGTTCGAAGAATGAATCGAAGACGGTAGGTGAGCTATTTACTCAAGTTGAACCTGAAGACTTAGTGAAGTACGGCCTCATTCCAGAATTCATTGGTCGTCTACCTGTAACAACAACACTGACTGAGCTTGATGAAGAAGCGTTGATTCAGATCCTATGTGAACCGAAGAACGCACTGACCAAGCAATATGCAGCATTGTTTGAGCTAGAAAACGCTGAACTTGAATTCCGTGAAGATGCGCTGCGCGCTATCGCGAAAAAAGCAATGGAGCGTAAAACAGGTGCTCGTGGCTTACGCTCGATTCTTGAAGGCGTGCTACTTGAAACCATGTACGAATTACCATCTGCAACAGACGTTAGTAAAGTCGTGATTGATGAGTCCGTCATTAATGGCGAGTCAGAGCCACTGCTTATTTACAGTAACGCAGACAATCAGGCAGCTGGAGCAGAGTAAATTCAGCCATAATGAAAAAGGAGGTAAGTAATTACCTCCTTTTTTTATTTCTCTTATTGAATCCAAACAATTAGCCCCCATATACTGCCTTAAGTAATACGTTAAACGTGAAAGCGGAAGAGAGAATTATATGAACTTGGAACGTTCCGAGCGTATCGAGATCCCGGTACTACCTCTACGTGACGTAGTGGTCTACCCACACATGGTTATTCCATTGTTTGTTGGTCGTGAGAAATCGATTAGCTGTCTAGAAACGGCGATGGAAACCAACAAACAAGTTCTTCTTGTGGCACAAAAGCAAGCGGATACTGACGAGCCTACGGTTGACGACCTATTTGACGTAGGTACGGTAGCCACCATTCTCCAGCTCTTGAAGCTTCCGGATGGCACAGTAAAAGTATTGGTCGAAGGCCAGCAGCGAGCAAAAATCAATCACTTTAAAGAGAGTGACTTCTTCCTAGCAGAAGCTGAATTTGTTGTTACGCCAGAATTGGATGAGCGTGAGCAAGAAGTGATTGTTCGCAGCGCGATTAATCAGTTTGAAGGGTTCATTAAGCTAAACAAGAAGATTCCACCAGAAGTGCTAACGTCACTTAATGGTATCGACGAAGCCGCACGCTTAGCGGATACCATTGCGGCTCATATGCCGTTAAAGTTGGTGGATAAGCAGCAAGTGCTTGAAATTGTTGACGTCACTGAGCGTCTGGAATTCCTGATGGGCCAGATGGAATCAGAGATCGACTTGCTGCAAGTTGAAAAACGAATTCGTGGTCGCGTTAAAAAGCAAATGGAAAAATCTCAGCGTGAGTACTATCTGAATGAGCAAATGAAAGCGATTCAGAAAGAACTTGGTGAGATGGAAGACGCACCAGACGAGTTCGAAACGCTACAGAAGAAGATTGACGAATCAAAAATGCCTCAAGAGGCACGTGAAAAGACAGAGCAAGAGCTGCAAAAGCTTAAGATGATGTCTCCAATGTCTGCTGAAGCAACAGTGGTTCGTAGCTACATCGATTGGATGGTCAGCGTTCCTTGGGCTAAGCGCTCAAAAGTTAAGAAAAACTTAGCGAAAGCAGAAGAGGTTCTTAATGAAGATCACTACGGTCTAGAACGCGTCAAAGAACGTATCCTTGAATACCTGGCGGTTCAAAACCGTATCAACAAGCTAAAAGGTCCTATCCTTTGTCTTGTTGGTCCTCCTGGTGTCGGTAAAACATCTCTTGGTCGTTCAATTGCTTCAGCTACAGGCCGTAAGTATGTTCGTATGGCGTTGGGTGGTGTGCGTGATGAAGCGGAAATTCGTGGTCACCGTCGTACTTATATCGGCTCATTACCAGGCAAATTGATCCAGAAGATGTCGAAGGTTGGTGTGAAGAACCCGCTGTTCTTATTGGACGAAATCGACAAAATGTCTTCCGATATGCGTGGTGATCCAGCATCGGCTCTGCTAGAAGTACTTGATCCTGAACAGAATAACTCGTTCAACGATCACTACCTAGAAGTGGATTACGATCTCTCTGACGTTATGTTTGTTGCGACATCGAACTCGATGAACATCCCGGGTCCATTGTTAGACCGTATGGAAGTTATTCGTTTATCTGGTTACACCGAAGACGAGAAGCTGAACATTGCAAAACGTCACCTTGTTGATAAACAAGTGAAGCGTAATGGCTTGAAAGCGGATGAGATCGTCATTGAAGATTCTGCGATTATTGGCATCATTCGTTACTACACGCGTGAAGCGGGTGTCCGTAACTTAGAGCGTGAGATTTCTAAGATCTGCCGTAAAGCGGTGAAGAACATCTTGCTGGATAAGGACATCAAGTCAGTAACGGTAACGATGGACAACCTAAAAGAGTACTTAGGTGTTCAACGTTTCGATTACGGTAAAGCGGATGAAAGTAACCGAATTGGTCAAGTAACTGGCCTAGCTTGGACAGAGGTGGGTGGCGATCTGTTAACGATTGAAACTCAATCAATGCCAGGTAAAGGTAAGCTGACACAAACGGGTTCTCTTGGTGATGTGATGCAAGAGTCTATCCAAGCAGCAATGACAGTGGTTCGCTCTCGTGCAGAAAAGCTAGGTATCAATACTGACTTCTACGAGAAGAAAGATATTCACGTACACGTCCCGGAAGGCGCGACACCAAAAGATGGTCCAAGTGCGGGTACAGCAATGTGTACAGCATTGGTTTCTTCTCTAACAGGCAACCCTGTGAAAGCAGAAGTAGCGATGACGGGTGAAATCACACTGCGTGGTGAGGTTCTACCTATCGGCGGCCTAAAAGAGAAGTTACTTGCGGCACACCGTGGTGGCATTAAGACAGTGCTAATTCCAAAAGATAACGAGCGTGATTTGGAAGAGATTCCTGATAATGTTATCGCGGATCTGGAAGTTATCCCTGTACAGTGGATTGATGAAGTACTGAAAGTCGCACTAGAGCGAGACCCGACGGGCGTTGAGTTTGAGTCTCAAAAATAGTGATGTGTAGCAAAAATAAGTAAAAGTTTACGCTGATAAGCCCAAAAAGGCTTGTCAGCGTTTTTTTTGGGCGCTAAGTTAGTTTCGATAGCTGCCAGCCCTTGATGAATAAGGGGTGGAGCATATTTTCTTAACAATGGAACGAAAGTCATCACAAAAATAATCACAGATGACACAAAGGGGAAATTACAGTGAATAAAACTCAGTTAGTAGAACAAATCGCAGAAAATGCAGATATTTCTAAAGCGTCAGCGGGTCGTGCTCTAGATGCATTCATCGAAGCAGTAAGCGGAACTCTTCAATCTGGTGATCAAGTCGCTCTAGTTGGCTTTGGTACATTCAGCGTTCGTACTCGTGCTGCACGTACTGGTCGTAACCCAAAAACTGGTGAAGAAATCCAAATCGCAGAAGCAAAAGTACCAGCTTTCAAAGCTGGTAAAGCACTGAAAGACGCTTGTAACTAATCACGGCGTTATTTCTGTAACCGGCCATTTGCTTAACTTTTGCTCAAACAATAAGTTTCGAACAAAAATTTACAAACTTCGAGCCGAACTTTCTTAAATTATGCGCATCATACTGATGCGCATTTCTTTTTCTGATATTATTGCGCCATTATTTCTATTAGATAGAAGCAGTAGGCTTCAATTGTGGAGAGCAGTTAAATTATGATGGATCGACTACGCGAAGGCGTGAATAGCATCGCGGTCAAAATTATCCTTGGACTTATCATCCTGTCTTTCGTATTTGCAGGTGTAGGTAGCTACATCGTTAGTGGTAGCAACAACTCTGCAGCGAAAGTCGGTAACACTGAGATTCCTCGTGGTGAGTTCGAGATGGCATACCAAAATGAGCGTAACCGTATGCAAGCTCAGTTGGGTGACTACTTCTCTCAAATGCTGGCTGACCCTGCATATGTTGAATCTTTCCGCAAATCCGTTTTAGATCGAATGATCAATGACGTGTTGCTTGACCAACAAGCTGAAGCTTTGGGTCTACGAATCAGCGACACTCAAGTGCGTAGCATGATTCTAGACATGCCTCAGTTCCAATCTAATGGTCAGTTTGATCAAGAGATCTATCAAGCTTCTTTGCGTCGTGCAGGCTTTTCGCCAGACTCTTTTGCTGAGTACATGCGTCGTGAATTGGTTCGTGAGCAACTGCTGAATGCGCTACAAAACAGTGAATTTATTCTGCCGGGTGAAGTACAAGCAGAAGGCAAGCTGTTCACTCAAACTCGTGATATTCGCACGATTCAGATCGACTTAGCGGAGTTTGCGAAAAATATTGAATTGACCGACGAAGAAATTCAAGAGTACTACAAAGCAAACCCAGACAACTTTACACGCCCAGAGCAGGTTAAAGTCTCTTACATCGAACTGTCAGCTGAAGCGCTAAAGGAACAAGTTAATGTTTCTGATGCTGAGGTGAAAAAGTACTACGACGATCACTTAAACAAATACTCTTCAGAAGAGCAACGACGTGTCGCTCACATTCTTGTAGAAGGGGACGATGAAGCAAAAGCGCAAGCTATCCTAGATGAGCTAAACGCGGGTGCAGATTTTGCGACGCTTGCTCAAGAGAAATCTGACGATTTTGGCAGCGCTGAAAACGGTGGTGACCTAGGTTGGATTGAGCGTGATGTGATGGACCCTGCTTTTGAAGAAGCGGCATTCGAACTGAAGAATCCTGGCGATACGTCGGGTCTAGTAAAGTCGGACTTTGGCTATCACATTATCAAGCTTGAAGAGCTAAAAGATTCTGTGGCGAAGCCATTTGAAGAAGTCGCTGCTGAAATCAAACAAGAGATGGTTGACCAACAAGCTATCGATCAATTCTACGAGTTGCAAAATGAGCTTGAGCGCGTAGCGTTTGAATACCCAGACTCATTGTATGATGCTTCTCAAGCGGTTAACCAAGAAGTGAAGACAACGGACTTTATTTCTCAGGTTGATGCACCTGAAGTGCTTCGTAGCCCTGCTGTAATGCAAGCTATCCTGAGTCCTGAAGTTAAAGAAGATGGCCTAAACTCTGAAGCTATCGAAGTTGCGCCTGAGCATATTATCGTTGTTCGTGTTGAAGATGCGCGTGACGAGACAGTTCTTCCACTAGAAGAAGTGAAAGATCAGGTTGTTGCAGAGCTATCTCGTGTTAAAGGTGAGCAAGAAGCGATGGAGCTTGGAACACAAGTCGTTACGGCATTGAAAGAAGGTAAGACGAACGTGCTTGCTGAAAACAATCTTGCCTTTGGTGAACAAGAGACAGTAGATCGTCGTTCTCCGTTGGCAACAACGGTATTCGCGATGGCAAAACCAGTCGATGGTAAACCAGTATACGGTCAGTCTAAAGATCTTGAAGGTAACATCATTATCATCGAGCTTGATGCTGTAAACGCAGAGCTAGATAGTGAGTTAGAAGATCAAGTTGCGATGCAAATGCAGCGTGCATCTTCTCAGCAAGACTTATCATCTGTACTAGCCGTACTGCGTGCAAATACTGACATTGAGTACTTTGTTGTGAGCAACTAAGCACAATTAGTGTAATTTGTATGTTGAATAAAACGGACCGCATAAGCGGTCCGTTTTATTTTTGTCTTTATGAACTTCAATCATCAATAGGCATTACTTAAATTAGTGCGCGTTTAAGTGATAGCGGCCGTTGTGAATTCCGGGTCATCTCAGTTTGTTAAATGCATAACCATATTGCTTTCCATTGCAAACTTGATAGTGACTCGCACTCGACGACTGTTTTTAGCCTACTATTTTGGAGATTGTATGTTCAATATGAAATGGATTTTGACATTGTGCTTATTTGTTTTTGCACCTTTTAGCATGGCTGCGGATTCAGCCACTGACAAATATGAAGGAATTGAAATTACTGTAAATATCAACACGGCCACTGCTGAAGAAATTGCGACCATGTTGAAAGGTATAGGTGAGAAGAAAGCGCAGAGTATAGTGGACTACCGCGAGGAACATGGCCCTTTTAAAACGGCAGCAGATTTGAAGAGCGTAAAAGGCATTGGTGAAGCGACAGTTAAGAAAAACGAAGACCGCATTTTACTGTAGCTTGATGTATTGCAGATATTGAGTCTGAATTCAGAACAATATCTGCTTCCCTATTACTGCTTTCCCGAACCAGCACCTCTTTCGTGGTTCGGGATTTTTTATCCGAATAAACGACGGCGAAGGCCTTTTTCCAGTAAAGCCATTACTAACCCACCGAGTGCGCCAAACATATGAGCATCAATAGCAACGTTTGCACCGATAAGCTCAGCAGTACTGCTTGATGGGCCATAGACCTGCTCCCATGCTACTTTGGCGATTAGCCCTCCGACTAACAACACACTGCTTCTTCTACTTTCAAAGACTTCTCTGAGCGCCCAAAATCCAAACAATCCGTGTAATACGCCGGATAAACCCACGTACACCGACATGTTGGTAAACAAATTCAGCGCACCAACACATGCACATAAGATTGAAAAAACGATAAGGAAGTTACGAGTGCTTGGGCGAAAAATAAAAGTAATGATCCACAATCCGGCGAGGTTCATTCCTAAGTGCGCAAAGTTGGTATGTGTGAGATTTCCTGTTACGATTCGCCACCATTCACCATGGCGTATATTGTAGCTGTGCCACTCGGTTAGGCTTGCCATTGGTTCAAATTGAAGTATCAAACAGATCACGCTGATAATACTCAGCAAGGTATAAAGGTTCACTCTATGTCTCGTTATTGTTCTCGTTGTGGAAAATCGCAAAAAGCGTGTATTTGCCAATGGATTGTACCGCTGGCAAGCGAGGTAGAACTTATCATTCTTCAGCACACGAGTGAAGAACATCGTCCGCTTGGTACGGCACGGATTCTCAATTTGAGTTTAGATAACTGTATTTGTTTGATAGGAGAGGACTTTTCTTGTGATGATGTCTTAAATCACTTATTAGCGGATGAGTCATATCAACATTTTGTTCTTTACCCATCAGAAGGGTCACGATGCATTTCTGAAATCACTCAAGCGAGTCATAGTGTATCTAAGAAAATACGTTTGATTTTGCTCGATGGTACGTGGAAAAAAGCGTACAAAATGTGGCAACTCTCAAGCAACTTACATCCACTCCCAACCGTGCAGTTGCCTAAGCAACTACAAGGGCACTACACCATTCGTAAGGCGCCCTCTGAGAATAGCTTATCGACAGTCGAGGCAGGTTATCATTCGCTTCGCTTGCTTGAACCCGAGCGAGACTTTACACCGCTTATGCATGCCTTTGAAAATATGATCGAATTCCAAATCGCCCAGATGCCTCCGGGCGTTTTTGAAAAGAATTATTTGAAAGGTTGAGTGTTACTAAAGAACGATGGAAGAGAAAAGTTGGCGGTGTAGCTTTTGTGCGTGACCATCGGTCATTGCAGAAATGTAATCGGCGATGACCCTCATCTTATTGCTTTCGCTCTTCGCCTGACACCACAGCTCTTTTGTATGAACGGGTAGTAAGCGCTCTGGGTCTGCTGTTAACGCTTCAAAAATATCCATAATAATTTGCTGACCCTTATACTCAACGATCTGGACCTGCGGGACTTGGATAACGAAGGTGCTGACAAAGTGCTTGAGTACGTCAAGTGCACGTGCCATCTGTGGTTCTAAACACGCATTCCAAGAAAGTAAAGGGTTATTAAACGGCTCATCCACCGTTTTGATTGAAATGCTGGTCAGTAGCGCGTTAACCATACCACCGATAGCATCTTTCCGCTCATGGTGCTTACCGCTAAATAGCATCTGTCCGATGGAATCGATATGAGCTTCAAACCACGGGTCGCCACAGTCCGCTAATTGACTTGCTGCGCCTTCTTGCCATTGCTGACGTGTCACCATACCAAGTACGATTGCATCTTCTAAATCATGAACACCGTAGGCGATATCATCTGCTAGCTCCATGATTGAGCAATCGAGTGATTTAAAACGCGTTTTACTGTGCTCAAACTCCGATTCTGGCGTTGAACGCATCAGACTAAGCAATGCCTTGTCGTTGTCAGAAAGCGGTGCAATTACCCAATCAAATAAGTCTTTATCACAATCATAAATGCCTTTAGCTGGGCTCCAATCTTTTGCTTTTAGTTTACGTTGATGCTCGGCTGGTTGAGGCAACTTGACGGAGCGTGTTTGACTAATGAGGGCAGGGTACTTAATCAAACCAAGCAGTGTGCGGCGTGATAAATTCATTCCGAAATGCTCAGTATAAGGCTCTAACTTAGTGACGATACGAAAGGTTTGGGCGTTCCCCTCGAAGCCGCCATGTTCGCGCATTACGTAGTTTAGAGCGACTTCTCCTCCATGACCGTATGGAGGATGCCCGATGTCGTGAGCCAAACATAATGAATCAATTAAGCTGTCTGATGGTAATAGATCACGGAACTCTGGCTGTTTTTTCTTTAGTTGGGCGACGATACCGGTCCCGAGTTGCGACGCTTCTAAGGAGTGTGTTAACCGACTGCGGTGAAAGTCTTCCAAGCTATTGCCGTGTACTTGGGTTTTTGCTTGTAGGCGTCGAAATGCAGCCGAGTGAAGAATGCGCGCTCGGTCTCGTTGGTACGGGCTCCGATGGTCGTCTCGACGGATTTTATGCTCATCATCATGGCGCTCTTGCCATTGCGGGTGTAATTCAAACGACACGATTATCTCCGTAAGCTAACTGATTTCATCTAACGATAATTCGAAACTTGGGGCAAAGGTATTGAGAAAGTAATCCATTTCAGGTGTTCTGCGTTCTTGCAAAGTGACGTCTAAGCGTTTTTTTGCCAGAGCGAACTCATGGTTACCGGCGCTTAGTTCTTCAAGACATTTTAAATAGGCACAGATGGAATCGGCTTGCTTAACGATTTTTGCGTCCTCTTCGTGTGCAGAGTGAGAAAGAAGATAGGGAGCAAAATCATCTTGGAACTCTTCCGGTAACATTGAGAGTAATTTTTGCTCCGCTGCTGATTCTATCTTCTTATATTCTTTGGCAATTTCAGGGTTGTAATACTTCACTGGAGTCGGAAGGTCACCCGTTAATACTTCACTGGAGTCATGGTACATGGCAAGAATCGCGATGCGCTCTGGATTAAGGTTACCGCCGAACTTTTTGTTTTTAATTAGGGCAAGGGCATGAGCGACAAAAGCAACTTGTAAGCTATGCTCTGAAACGTTTTCTGGTGAGACGGACCGCATTAAAGGCCAGCGTTGGATCAGCTTCATTCGAGCCAGGTGGGCGAAAAAATGGCTTTCTTTCATGGCTTTCTCCGTTTCTGGTGTAAAAAAGGAACTCACTAGGAGTTCCTCTAAGCATATGAGAGATCAGCACTAATTACTACCAGTGATTCATTACTGGCTGTAGGTTGATAGGAATCTTTCAAAACGTCCAATGGCGATTTCTAGATCTTCAACGTGCGGTAGTGTCACGATGCGGAAGTGGTCTGGTTTTGGCCAGTTAAAACCAGAACCTTGCACCAGTAAGACCTTCTCTTGTTTTAAGAAATCTAAAACCATCTGTTGATCGTTCTTGATGTTGTACATTTTAGTGTCGATTTTCGGGAAGAGGTACATCGCACCCTTAGGTTTGACACAAGAAACACCAGGAATCTGATTGATCAGTTCATACGCTCGGTTGCGCTGCTCTAATAAGCGTCCGCCAGGTAAAATCAGTTCATTAATACTCTGGTATCCACCTAACGCGGTTTGAATCGCATGTTGCATTGGTACGTTTGCGCATAAACGCATCGATGAAAGCAGCTCCAAGCCATTCACGTACCCTTGAGCCAGATGTTTAGGCCCCGTTAGGAACATCCAGCCACCACGGAAACCACAAACACGGTAGGCTTTTGAAAGGCCATTGAATGTCATAACTAGCACGTCTTCAGTGAGTGTGGCGACTGAGGTATGTGTTGCACCGTCGTACAACACTTTGTCGTAGATCTCATCTGCGAAAATGATCAGTTTGTGCTGGCGTGCTATCTCAATCACTTCAAGTAGGAAGTCACGGCTGTATACCGCACCTGTCGGGTTGTTCGGGTTGATCAGAACAATGCCACGTGTCTTTGGTGTGATTTTCTTTTTGATGTCTTCAAGGTCTGGGTACCAGTCAGCCTTTTCATCACATAGATAATGAACCGGCTTACCACCAGATAGTGCAACTGAAGCTGTCCATAACGGATAGTCTGGTGCTGGGATCAGCATTTCGTCGCCATTGTTTAATAGCGCTTGCATGGCCATTACGATCAACTCAGACACGCCGTTACCTACATACACATCTTCGACATCTAGCGAGCGTATACCTTTACGCTGATAGTGTTGGACCACAGCTTTACGAGCAGAGTAAATGCCTTTGGAATCACAATAGCCTTGAGAAGTCGGCAGATTACGAATCACGTCGACTAAAATCTCATCAGGGGCGTCAAAACCAAATGGGGCAGGGTTACCAATGTTTAGCTTTAGGATTTTATGCCCTTCTTCCTCCATGCGCTTAGCATGTTTGAGTACAGGACCCCTAATGTCGTAGCAGACATTGTCGAGTTTTGACGACATCCCGATATTTTGCATTGTTTAATTCCTAAAAATTCGTTAATTTCTTTATTAAAATACAATAATTTGTTTTTTATTAGAATATATATCTGTAAATAATCTGTCTGCTGGTTAAGTTTTGCTCGCTTGCTATCACAGGATTTTGCAAAAGATCGCATACGACCTTGATTTGCTTTGGGTCTAAACTTAGAGTAGCCGTCAGTTACCATTTATCCTCACATACAACGAGGTTGATTTGTCACAGTTCCATCAAGCCGTAAAGAGAATTATCGAGCGAGTTCAGCAATCGGAAGGCAATCAAACACGTCTGGTCGAGCCCCTTAGTGAGAAACCTAATTTCTCATTTATTGATTGGCTTGATGCACAACCACTTTTCCCTAAGTTTTATTGGCAGTCCCGCGATACACGTGAAGAGGTCGTTGCACTAGGGCAATTGCACGCTTTTGTTGAGCCAGGTCCTGCTTATACCATTCTAGGTGAAGGGCAAAGAGTCTGGGGCGGGCGCTCTTTTGATGGACAGCATGAGAAGAATCGTCGCTGTATGCCTTCTTTTTTCTTTTTGCCTCAAATTGAGTTAATTCGTTTTGACCAACAGTGGTCTCTCGCAGTTAATATTTCAGAAGACAAAGCGCGAACTCTAGCTGGGTTGAATAAACTGGTTTGTGAGGTCGCAACCTTAGCTCCAATTTCGTCTCACATCCGCTCTATTGTTCATACGCCAAGTCAGCCTCAATGGAATGAGTTAGTTCATAAGGTTCTGACTGGTATAGAGAATGATGATTTTAAGAAAGTGGTTTTAGCGCGTCGCTCTACCGTGCAGCTTGATAACACATTAAGTGCTGCACAGCTACTTAAAGCAAGTTACTTAAATAACCATCATAGCTTCCATTTCATGCTGAGCTTAGACAGTAAGCACAGTTTTATGGGGTCTACGCCAGAACGTTTGTATTCTCGCGTAGGGCATGAGCTACATACCGAAGCGTTAGCAGGTACGATTGGTCGGGGAGACAATGCCACTCAAGATATGGAGTTGGCGAATTGGTTATCCCAAGACCAAAAGAACCTCAACGAAAACCAGTATGTGGTGGACGACATCATTGACCGTCTATCACCGCATTCTGAAATGGTTGAAGTGGAAGCTGAACCGAGTTTGGTCAGACTACGAAAAGTGCAGCACCTTAAGCGAAATATTCACGCTAGTCTAAGAGCGGGGATAAATGGTGTTCAGTTGTTATCGGCGCTTCAGCCAACAGCGGCGGTTGCTGGCTTACCCCGACAAGAGTCCATGCAGTTTATTCTTGATAATGAGCCGTTTGCACGCGGCTGGTATGCAGGCTCTATGGGTTACATCAGCCATGAGCGTGCAGAGTTTTGTGTCGCAATCAGAAGTGCGCTTGTGCTCGGTGAGCAAGTACAACTGTTTGCGGGCGCAGGGATTGTTCCAGGCTCCATTGCAGAACATGAGTGGGCAGAACTTGATAAGAAAATGTCGACGTTACTTACGCTGATTTCTGATCATCCGCCATTGGGAGTCGCATCATGAGTCATGACCAAGCGGTGCTCAATCGAGTTTGGTCAGAAACCATATTGATTGAGCTTCAGCGATTTGGCGTTAAGCATGTTTGTATCGCTCCCGGATCTCGTTCTACGCCTTTAACTTTAGAAGCGGCAGAACAGTCCGACTTTTCCATTCATACTCATTTTGATGAGCGTGGATTGGGCTTTATGGCTCTTGGTTTAGCGAAAGCTACTCAGGAACCCGTGGCAATTATCGTTACCTCTGGTACGGCAGTGGCGAACTTATTACCGTCGGTTGCCGAAGTCAAACTTACTGGTGAAAAACTGGTGCTGCTGACAGCAGATCGTCCAGTAGAACTTGTCGGCTGTGGTGCAAACCAAGCGATAAATCAATTGGGTATTTTTTCACATCATGTTTCGGCCAGTTTGAATTTACCAAGCCCAAATTTAGCAACGTCGCTTAACTGGTTGCTGACCTCTGTTGACGAAGTGATGTTTACTCAGCAATTGCAGGGTAGTGCCGTTCATATTAATTGTGCATTTCCAGAGCCTTTGTATTCCAACGGCGCAAAAGCGGATTATCAAACCTACTTAGATTCGGTCGCCGGATGGCGAAAAGGAAGCGGCACTTATACTCAGCGTTTTAGCCATTTGTCACAGGCGAACATCCCGCCTTTTTCAGACAAAAAAGGCTTGGTTGTGATTGGCAGCTTACCGCTTGAACAAGCGAAGTCGGCGCAGGCATTTGCACAAAAGATGGGATGGCCAGTACTTGCAGACCCGCAAAGTGGTCTCAGTTCGGATTGGGCGTATTACGATGTATGGCTTCAACTTCCCGAGTTCGCAAACGAGCTTGAATCTTGTGAACTTATTATCCAATTTGGTAGCCGAATCATCTCCAAACGTTTGAACCAATGGATTGATAAACAAGTATCGAAAAATCAACAAAGTAAAGACGTTCAGTATTGGTATGTCTCACCTTGTATGGACCGGAATAACCAAAATCATCTGGCGCAAATGCACTGGGTTGAGCCTCCTAAAACGTGGGTTTCTCGCATTAGTTTTGAGAAGTCAATATTTGCTGGGTGGGCTGATAGGTTAGCGAATGACGTTAAGCGAGTTCATCAACGTATCGAAGAAGCCTTCCTATCTGATTCAGCGTCTGCCATTGACGAAATTGCGTTGGCAGCAGACATCAACGAGCGCACAAAGAACGTAGATGTTTTCTTGGGTAATAGCTTGTTTGTTCGGCTTGTTGATATGTACGGAAAATTGGATGGTGTAGAGGTTTTCACTAATCGAGGCGCATCAGGGATTGACGGTTTGTTTGCTGCGGCATCAGGCGTGCAACGGGCAAGAGGTAATCCGTTACTAATGTATATCGGTGACACAGCAGCACTTTATGATCTCAATTCTCTGGCGCTATTTTCTCACAATAAACTGCCGGCGGTACTTGTTGTTACTAATAATGACGGCGGTGCGATTTTTGATATGTTGCCAGTACCACCAGAGCGCAGGACGACATATTATCAAATGCCTCATGGTTATCAGTTTGAACACGCGGCAAAGCAGTTTGGTTTGGCGTATTTGCATGTTTCTACACTGGAGCAATTCCAATCATCTGTAAAAGAGCATTTATGTCACCGCCAAGGAACGTTGCTGGTCGAGGTTCAAACCCCACCTAATCAAGCTGCTGAGACACTCAAGGCATTTAATAAGAGTCTGAATGCTTTACTTTGAACGTTTCCCTGTATTAGAAAAACACCAAAGTAGAACGTTGCCCACTTTGGTGTTTTTGCATGGTTTGCTTGGTAGCGGTGAAGATTGGCAATCGTGTATCAACGCGTTACCCGAGTATGAACGTGTTACGGTTGACCTCCCTGGTCATGGGCACAGCCAATCTATTTCTTGCAGCGATCTGAATGATTGCTGCAAACTTCTTGGTTCCACACTATCTTTATTATTTCCCTCACAACAACCACTTATTTTGATTGGTTACTCTATGGGCGGCCGCATTGCGATGCATGGTATTGCCCATCAATGCTTTCCAGATCTCAATATTGCGGGCGCGATTGTTGAAGGGGGAAACTTCGGGCTTCAAACTGAGTCAGAGAAACAGGTGAGATTAGAGAATGATGCTCGCTGGGCAATGCGTTTCAAAACTGAACCACTTGAACGTGTTTTGAACGATTGGTACCAACAAGCGGTGTTTTCTTCACTAAACCATGAGCAAAGACAAACATTCATTGCGAAGCGAAGTGATAATCTTGGCTCAGCGGTGGCGAATATGTTGATGGCGACATCGTTAGCCAAACAGGCATATTTGTTGCCCTCACTGCAAAAGCAGAACATACCAGTGTATTACTTGTGTGGTGAGAAAGACCAAAAATTTAGCCAACTGGCACAACATAGCGGGTTGGCGTATCGACAAGTTGAAGGCGCTGGTCATAACGTCCATCAAGAGCAGCCCAAACAGTTTGCGATACATACCAAGCAAATAATTCAGTCTCACTTTGGTGAGAGTAACGAGAACAATGGGAATCACCATGGCTAAAACAGTAGGCATTTCTGAAGAAGAACTTTACGCTCCGGTTCAATGGAAAGATTGCGGCGAGAAATACGAGGACATTCATTACCATAAGTCTGAAGATGGTATCGCGAAAATCACCATTGCGCGTCCTCAAGTGCGTAACGCGTTTCGTCCTCAAACGGTAAAAGAGATGATTGATGCGTTGGCAGATGCGCGTTACGACTCTGGTGTTGGCGTGATCATTCTGACAGGTCTAGGTGAAGACGCATTCTGTTCTGGCGGCGACCAGAAGATCCGTGGCGACTATGGCGGCTATAAAGATGACCAAGGTACGCATCACCTAAACGTATTGGACTTCCAACGCGATATTCGTACTTGTCCAAAACCAGTGATCGCATCGGTAGCGGGTTGGGCTGTTGGCGGTGGTCACGTTCTGCACATGATGTGTGACCTAACGATTGCAGCTGACAACGCTCAATTTGGTCAAACAGGCCCTAAAGTGGGTTCATTTGATGGCGGTTGGGGTGCATCTTACATGGCTCGCATCGTAGGCCAAAAGAAAGCTCGCGAAATTTGGTTCCTATGTCGTTTCTACAATGCTCAAGAAGCGGTAGACATGGGCCTAGTAAACACAGTTGTACCACTAGCGGATCTAGAGAAAGAAACCGTTCGTTGGTGTCGTGAAGTACTACAGCACAGCCCAATGGCATTGCGCTGCCTGAAAGCTGCATTAAACGCAGATTGTGATGGTCAAGCGGGTCTGCAAGAGCTAGCGGGTAACGCAACGATGATGTTCTACATGACTGATGAAGGCCAAGAAGGTCGTAACGCCTTTAACGAGAAGCGTCGCCCAGACTTCGATAAATTCCCTCGCAACCCATAATCCGTCTAAATGAGGAGCGTGTTAGCTCCTCTGTTCCTTTTTTCCTGAGCGCCTCGCCCTCTGGGAGGCTGGTGGGATTGCTCGTCAGAACGCTCAAATATAAGGCATTACATAGGACTTGAATTATGCGTGAAGCGAAAATTTATCGTTATAGCTTGCCCATGGATAGTGGTGTCATCCTACGTGACAACAAGCTAACCGAACGTGTTGGTTATGTTGTTGCGCTTTCTGAAGGTGACCAAATAGGGTTTGGAGAAGTCGCTCCTCTTCCTAGTTTTAGTTTAGAGAGCACCGAAGATGCGGGTGTTCAGCTACAAGAACAGGCGGAACGTTGGGTAGCAGAGTTGGATGTGGATTATGCCAATATGTACCCGTCGGTTGCGTTTGGTTTATCGATGGCACAGCTTGAATTAGCTGGTGGCTTACCACAACAAGGTAAATACCAAACAGCGCCACTATGCACTGGCGACCCAGATGAGCTCATTCCAAAGCTGAACGAAATGGAAGGTGAGAAAGTCGCTAAGGTGAAAGTTGGACTTTATGAGCCAATTCGCGATGGCATGCTTGTGAACCTTTTTCTTGAATCAATCCCTCAATTAACGCTTCGACTCGATGCCAATCGCGCTTGGACACCAGAAAGAGCGCAGCAGTTTGCTAAATACATTACTCCGTCTTTGCGTCAGCGCATTACCTTTTTGGAAGAGCCGTGCCGCTCTCCTGGCGATAGTCTCTCTTTTGCGATTAATACTGGTATTGCTATCGCTTGGGATGAAACATTGCAAGATGCGGTTCGTCGTGAAGATTTCCGTCTTGAAGATCTAACTGGAGTGAAAACGATCATTATCAAACCCACACTCATTGGTTCAGTGGATTTTTGTATTACACTGATAGAGAAAGCGAAGTCACTAGGGATGAAAGCAGTGATTAGCTCGAGCATTGAATCCAGTCTCGGTTTAACTCAATTAGCGCGCTTTGCCCAATGGCAGCTGCCTGATGAAGTTCCAGGTTTGGATACGATTGGCTTATTCAAAGCTCAGCTAGAGCAGGGCTGGCCTAAGTGTGAACTTCCCGTTCTTCCTCTAAAAGACCAGGAGATTGTGTGGCATTCTGCGTAGACAATATTGCGAAGGCACCATGGAAATATTGGGCTCAAACGAGCCCTTTTTCTATTGCACTCAAGACATCAACAGAAGTTTTAAACTGGCAACAACTCTCGAAGCGTATTGACCAATACACTCACTATTTGAATGACTTGGGTGTAACTCGGGGGGATGTGCTGACTTTGGTTGGCAAGAACCAAGTAGAAACACTGTTGTTTTATCTTGCCTCCAAACAGTTAGGCGCGCTCGCTGCGCTGACCATGGAACAACCACTAGATAAGTTGCAGGGTAAGCTTGCTACACTTTACAGGCCTGATCAAACTCGGTTTATCTGGTTTTCTCAGGAATGCGCTTCGACCTTTTCTGAACATGATATACAAAAACTCAAGGCAACATTGCTTTCACCGCCTGTAGTATCACCGCAAGAGAGTGATTCGTTGACTGAAGATAGCTATCATCATGACCGGCTCGCTTCAGTAGTATTTACTTCTGGCTCTACAGGTGAGCCTAAAGCTGTGGTTCATACACATCGACAGCATCTTGCGTCTGCAGAGGGCTTGTTGCAGGAGTTCATTTTCACTCAGCAAGATGCTTGGCTGTTATCGCTTCCGCTGTATCACGTCTCTGGATTAGCGATTGTCTATCGTTGGCTATATGTCGGAGCAACACTAAAAGTCGGTTCAGGGAAACTTGTTGATGATGTTCAGGGCGTATCACACGCTTCTTTGGTTGCGACTCAGCTCAAACGGTTATTGGATGATGATGCACATTTGTCATTGACACATGTGCTACTGGGCGGCAGCCACGTTGATCACGAGTTGGCACTACGAGCAACAGGGCAAGGCATTGAGACATGGTTAGGTTATGGGATGACGGAGGCGGCCTCTACCGTTACCGCAAAGAGAATTGACAGCACCAGTAATGCTGGACATGTATTGAAGCACCGTAAGATAAAATTAGTTGACCAACGCATTTTTATTGGCGGTAAGACATTAGCGGCAGGGTATTTCCATCAAGGACATGTTACCCCATTTCTGGATGAGAAAGGCTGGTTTTACAGCAAGGATCTTGGCGAGTGGCAAGGTGATGAATTAAAGATAATCGGCCGTGCCGACAATCAGTTTATCTCTGGTGGTGAGAATATCCATTGTGAAGAGATTGAAGCCGCTTTGAACCAAATTGATGGTGTAGTGCAGAGTATAGTGGTTCCAGTCGAAGACGCGGAGTTTGGTCATAGACCAGTAGCTGTGATTCAGACCAATGGATTGCGCAGCAAGTCGGAGTATGACCAGCACTTACAATCAAAGTTAGAGAAGTTTAAATGGCCAGTGGAATACCATGTAATGCCACTAACTCTACTAGAAGGTGGGATCAAAATTTCACGTAAGGCCGTGAAAGAGTGGCTACTGTCATCACTTCAGCATTAGTCAATTTTGCTATGTATTAGTCATAAAGAGAATTTCGTATCCTTATAACTCTGAATCATAATTATGCTTCTTCGTGGAGAGAAAATGCATAAGGTTCAGGATGGCAAAGCTAGTTTTAATTGCGGCAGTAGCACTACAAATTGGTATCGCGATAAGTAGTGAAGGGCTAGCCCGCTCTCTTGCAGAGCTAACGGCATTTTTGATCGCTATTGCGTTGGTCGTTATATACAAAAATAGCAAACGGGAAATACCGTCCCCTCAACGCGATAAGCAGACCACCAATATCTAAAACAGTAACCAACTTAGAGAAGTGGTCGAAATTAACACCCACAGAGTCACACCAAACAACAGTGGCTTAGCTCCAGCAGACTTTAGTTTTGAAATTGAAATGCTACAACCTATCAAGAACAGACATACAACCAACGCTTGCTTTGCTCCAATGAAAATGCCGTGATAGACCATTTCAAATTGAGGAAAGAAGTCGCTAAACGCGATAGCTGCACAGTACCAAAAAATGAAATAAGGGATAGCTAGTTTTTTCTTTCCATTCTCTTTTTGGCCTCTTGAAAAGATGACGGCACTGATCAAAGCAACAGGAATGATCCATAAAGCGCGCGCGAGTTTCAATGTTGTTGCCGTCGTTAGTGCTTCTTCCCCATAGGCCGAGGCAGCCCCGACAACAGAAGATGTGTCATGAATGGCAATCGCAGCCCATGTGCCAAACGTGTGTTGATCTAGCCCTAAAGCATGTCCAATCACAGGAAACACAAAGAGTGCAATGGAGTTCAGGACAAATACCGTTGCCAGTGCTAATCCAATCTGCTCGTCTTTCGCTTTAATCGCCGGTGCCACAGCAGCAATTGCGCTACCACCACAAATTGCAGTACCTGATGAGATTAAGTAAGCGGTTACTCGCTCCAATTTAATTACCCTGGCAATGAGAGTGCCCATGATCAGTGTGCCTGTAATAGTGGCGATGATCAGGCCGATACCATCCGATGTGACTGCAAGTGCTTGCTCAAAGTTGATGCCAAAGCCTAAGCCAATAATCGAGTAAGACAGCAGCTTTTTAGTAAAAGAAGCGATGGGCAGCTCGGAAGGCACAAAACCAAAACTTGCGAGTAGAAAACCGATAACTAGAGCAATAGGAGAGGAGGCAAGGGGGGTTAAACAAAAAAGTAACGCCAATCCAAACAGGAGGTAGTTTCTATTCAAGGTTTTTATTCGCTGTTGTGAATGAAAGGGAGAGTATATCGCACTGGGTGTGGTCAGTTTGTCTTAATGATTTGAACACATGTTCAGTTATCCTAAACATGTGTTCAAGTGTATTTATCGCCAGTCGCCTCTGAGTTGATGCACTTTATCGAACATTGTTTTTGCCGTTGCCTCATTTGGTGGCACCGGTTGTCCTGCTTCAATTTCTAGCTTTGACCAAAATCGAGTCGGTAAGCCACAGCATGCGCGACCTTTTGCGCGGCTGAAATAGCTTCCCCATAAGCCTTTAAGTGCAACAGGTATGACGGGTACTGGGCTACGACGTAGAATGATATCAATACCGCGCATGAATTCATTCATTTCACCATCTGAAGTTAATCTTCCTTCAGGGAAAATACAGACGATATGACCTTCGCTTAGCGCGGCTTCCACATCGTTAAATGCACGTCTAATAGAGCTTCTGTTACTCGCTGAAATTGGAATTACCCCAGTTCGACGTAAAAAGCGCCTTAATGGAGGTAGGTTGGCGTAATCTTCCTCCATCACAAAACGAATCAACCTTGGGCATACTGCACTAAGTAGCAATGCATCCATGTAGCTTACATGATTACATACAATCAATGCCCCACCATGCTCGGGTAGGTTGTGTAGATTCTTATGCTTAACTCGATAGATGGTGTGCGTAAGCATCCACATGACAAAGCGAACTACAAAAATAGGAATTTGCAAAAAGATGTAAGCGGCAACTAAGAAATTTAAAATGGCTAACAATGCAAACAGCTGAGGAATTGTCATCTTGATTACACTTAGGCACACAATACCTAAGACAGCGCTGCCGACCATAAACAGAGAGTTAAAAATGTTGAGCCCTGCGATGACTTGAGCACGTTCGGTTTCCTTTGCTCGATGCTGCATTAATGCGTAAAGCGGCACGATAAACAAACCGCCCGAAGCGCCAATCATCAATAGGTAGAAAAATAATGGCCAAAAAGGCTCATATCTAAAGAAGTCTACAAAGTTATGGAAAATAGGTAGATCATTGGGAATGGAAGTGGCCATTAGGTACCCAAATCCCGTAATGCCAAAGGCACCAATTGGCACAATACCGACTTCGATACGATGGTTTGAGATCCAATTGCAAAGTAGCGACCCTAGCGCGATACCAATGGAAAATAGAGCGAGCAAGAAAGACACCGCACTCTCGGTGCCATTTAGGTAAATCTTAGTGAAATTCGGGAATTGTGTTAGATATGCGGCGCCTAAAAACCAAAACCAGCTTATTGCCATTATGCATTGAAAAACAACTCGATCGGATTTGGCGATAGAGAGCGTGTGTTTGGTTTGCTTGTATGGTTGCCAACGAAAAGAGAGATTGGGCGCGCTGGCTGCAGCAAAGGGGATTGAGCGGCTCGACAAGTAGCCTAACAATGCGAAGATCACGACACAAAATGCGGCAAGGTATTTTGCGTTGTCTGCAGAGGCTATAATCCCAGCGCCTAAGGTGCCAATAAGGATGGCGATAAAGGTACCAGCTTCAACAAGAGCGTTGCCGGGCACTAACTCTTTAGCATTTAACTTTTGAGGCAAAAGGGCATATTTAACTGGGCCAAAAAATGCTGACTGTGTGCCCATTAAAAACAGTAGCAATAAAAGCACACCATAACTTTCGGTTATGAATCCGATGGCACCCAAGAGCATGATGGCTATTTCAAATAGTTTAACCTTACGAATAAACCATGACTTTTCATATTTGTCGGCTAATACGCCAGCGGAAGCAGAGAACAGAAAGAACGGTAGAATGAACAAGCCTGCCGCAAGGTTGATGAACAAATTGCTCGAAATAGGTAGTGCACTGGAGCCAGCGAATGCGACAAACAACAGCAAAACGTTTTTAAAAATATTGTCGTTGAAAGCGCCAAAAAACTGAGTAATGAAATAGGGCAGGAACTTTCTCTGCGTAAGTAACGACGGCTGTCTGTCGGATGACATGGATAATCCTTTGTTACCAGTTCGTGAGGTAGTTAGAAAGAAGATTACTGATCAATTCTTTGCCATCAATCGGTTCACTAGAGAAAAACTTATCATCAACACTGAGTAAAGTAATGCCATGTACGCCAGACCAAAGGACTCGACTCGCTTGAATCACTTCGGATTCAGTACGATGTGGTGCGATTTGAGCCAATAGTGACTCTAGCATTCCCGTCATACCATCGATACGTTTGGCATGCCATTCCGGAAGTTCTGCTCCATTCATGTTGTGTTCGAACACTAACTGCCAACGGTATGGGTGTTTTTGAGCAAAATCGTGGTAGCAATAAGCGAGTTCAAAAAGCGCTTGATGGGAGTCTTTGCTGTCATTAGTCGCTTTGCGTGCTTCTTGAGATAACTCATCTAAAGTTTGAGCGACAACATGAAGCAACAACAAATTATAATTACCAAAAACATTTACCAATGTGCTTGGCACGTAACCAATCATGTTAGCGATTTTACGAAGACTGAGTTCGTGGTAAGAATTCTCATCTAAAAAGTTTTTGACCGTTGTTAACGTCAAATTCACTAACTCTTCTCGGGTGTGATCGTTTCTGCGCGCCATACTCTCAAACTACTTTATTGAACATCGTTCAATATGATAGTCAGCTACCTATTAACCGTCAACAAGGCAATGTGTCCAAGTGCCCTCAAGGTGTAGGATTCTGAGCTGTGTCACTGATTCTAATTCAAGTAAAACAATCTGGAGTATTAGTGAACTTATTCCATACTTTTTTTACATTGATCAAGCGCCTTCAGCTGAATTGTAAGCAGTGTGAGCAGTCTGCATTTTTGGCAATATTCTGATACATGTCAGCTTCTATAAGCTATTTTCATCAATCGGTATACAGAGTATGATGACTTAAAAATCATCTTTGGCGTGCTACTGTTTGAAACAACGATTGTTTCGTCTTGAAAATGGGGCACTATCTTAGATAGCTAACTTTAAGGATAACGATGAAACGTTTATTTTCTATTGTTGCTTTGTTGATGTTTACCGTTGCTGTAACGCCTATCGCGGAAGCGAAGAAGTTTGGTGGCAGTAAGTCTTTCGGTAAGAGCTACAAAACCGCACCAGCACCGAAACAACAGCAACAAAACACCAATACGGTCGGCAAAGATCAGACGACAAAGTCTTCAAGTAAGAAAGGCCTTATGGGTGGTCTGCTAGGCGGACTTCTTGCTGGTGGTCTACTTGCTGCATTCTTTGGCGGTGCTTTTGAAGGTATCCAGTTTATGGATATCCTAATTATTGGTTTGATTGCCTTTGTCATCTTTAAACTAATGCGCGGTATGCTAGGTGCGAAGCAGGGCAGTATGAACCAGCATCGTCAACAGCCTGCATTTGGTGGCAACGCATCTAAGTTTGAGCAACCAAACATGCAAAACTTTGAGCAACAACCAAACACAAATAATGGTGGCTTTGGTGGTTTTGGCGCTCAAACAGACGTACCACATAACTACCCACCGGGTTTTGACCAAGCAGCGTTCATTAATGGTTCTCGTGAACACTATCGAATCCTGCAAGGTGCGTGGAATCACAACCAGCTAGAAACTATTGAAGAATATGTTTCTCCAAGCTTGTTTGAAGACCTAAAAGCAGAGCGCGCGAAGCTCGACGGTGAGCAGCATACTGACGTAATGTACGTTGATGCGGAGATCGTCCGTGCTGATTACGATGCAAATAAAGCACAGCTTAGTCTGCAGTTTAGCGGTCGTTACCGTGACACAGTAGAAGGTGTTGAAGAAGAAATCGAAGATATCTGGCACCTAGAGCGTGACTTGACTGCGCCTAATGCGCCATGGTTAATCGTTGGTATTCAAGGCTAGTCACCTTTAAACCAATTTAGCCACTAGTAAAAATCCCGCATCCCCTTCGGGATTTTTTGTATCTATCATTTATATTTCTTGTACGTGTTTTTATACAAACATCACTAATTGAGTCCGTTTGGTAATTTTGCGAGCCCACTTTTTCTAGTAAGTCCTCAAGTGTTTTCCTATTTATATTGAACATTCATATTAAGGCCATACGAACTAACAAAATCAAAATAGCTAGTACATTGTTTGTAGGGTAAAGATCTGCTCCTCAGCCTTTTGTTTGTGGAGTTTCACATGGGGTTGGTTGCTTTAGTGAGATTGAGTATAGGTTATACCAATCGTAGTAAATAACTGGTCATTCTAGCTTGTTAAAATACTCGATAACTGCGCCTTGTTCTCAAGCATTTTCCCTACGCTATTTCTGATCACTTATTTACTGTGATAGGTATTCAATCGAGCAGAGTTTCGGTTAGGAGTGAAAGGTTCGTTGTAGTAGGACTATGCTATCAAGATCCTGAAACGAAAAAAGCCAGCTCAATGAGCTGGCTTCTTCAATATGGTGGAGGGGGACGGATTCGAACCATCGAAGGCAGTGCCGGCAGATTTACAGTCTGCTCCCTTTGGCCACTC
>NZ_JAWOQS010000010.1:0-124817 GCF_033438945.1 Vibrio sp. Y176
GTCATTATGTCACCTGTTAACTTATGAGGTGATGATATCACCTCTAACTAAGTGACCAAATTCAGTGTGCCACTACAAGGGTAAAACCTACAGGCTCCCAAAGAGGGCAAAGGGTTGATCTTCGAAAGAGGGTCAGCCCTTTGTTCTTAGTTGTGGGCTTAATCTTCGTCGTCGAGCTCTTCACATTTCTCGTCAAAGCCCTTATCAAACGCGCTACGCAATTCGTCAGTAAAACCGCCCTCATTCTCAAAAATCTCATCAAGAATGTGGTCATCTATTTCTTCGATATCGATATTGTATTGCCAAGAAAGTTCCCCTAACACATTAGCGGCAACTATAGCGCTCCCGCCTTGCATGCTCATGACATTCATTGCGTAACCAGCCATATAGCCAATGGTGTAGCTATGGGGTCTTTGGCTCATCAGAAAACCAGACATAGCTTTCTCGTCGCTAAAGCCGTTATTTACGCCTAGTTCATATTGATCATTATCCATGCCAACTCCTTAATCTTTCGAATGAAATGAAAGATGATACTATCAGTTATGGAGCATGGCGCCAATCGAGTTAAAGGGACGTTCTAATATCCTTAACTATCTTAAGGTAGCGCTGAACGTGCTGACGATAGTCCTTGTAGACCTTAAGATATTCGGCCATATCAGCAGTCAGTTGTTGCCCCTTTTCTTCGACGTTATGCTCACTTTCATCAATGTCTTTAGCGAGGATCGTTAATCGTTGGTAGTTTGATAGGCCAGTGAGAAAGCTATTGCTCATAGCTGCGCATACAGAGGAATATTCCAGTTCTTTAAAGGCTCTGGCTCCCTCACTGGACAAGCCATTAAGAATGTCTTCGTGTAGGCGTTGATAGCGCTCACGATATGGATGCAAGATTTTTAATGGGAGTTGCAAAGCTGCCGTGTTGCTTAGTGTCTTTAAGCTATCTTTAGAGAGGGAGTTCTCAGTAAAATCTTCAAGCATAGTCTTCAACATGCTCTCAAACTCAGAAAGCTGACTGTAGGTGTTCTTATAGTGAAACTCATCACGCCATTCCCCAACAGACTGACGCGCCAGATAGGCGGCGTATGCAGCTCCAAACCCACCAAGCAATGTGCCTATGGATGTAATGACATTTATAAATGAAGTTGAGACTTGGATGTGAAAGCCAAATATCAGTCCTACAAACACTAAGGCTGCTATCCCTATAAAAATAGGCATAAGGATTCCCTGTTTATTATGATTAGCGGTAAAGGATACCTCAGTTAATATGCCATTGATAACATACGTGCTTCAGAGTGGGTGATTGGTAATACTTGTTTTGTTTGTGATGGTAAAAAATACTTGAACTAAGAATTCCGAACGGATAAATTTATTTGTACTCGAGTTACATAGTTGCCATTGTGACGACCGTGTTTTCCTTTAAAAATCTTAGACAACTGTGCTCAAGCGCCTTTGGTTATTCCATTGGCGCTTTTTTCTTGATTTTTCGAGGTAAGTATCAATATAATTGCCTTGTTTTCGTGTGAAGCGTACAGCTTCGGCGAGTGATTCAAAGAAGGTTTGCAAAAGAGAGTTAAAGAGCTGGTAGAAATGCTGGCTCTTTTTTATGTGTCGCGTTTCAATCTATTGAAAAGGCGTTTTGAGTGTCCTATATTTACCTCGCTCGCAAGAAAATGGACGTGGATACTCCAAAATATAGATGGCCAATTGATTGGTTATTGAATTACCTGTTATTGACAACTCCTCAAAATCAAAAGGCCGCGGTAAAACGTGGCCTTTTTTTATGTAAAAAACGCCATTTTTAACAAATCTATTCGGAATGACAAAGGCCGTAAAAAGCCAACTAAAATACATGCTACCGAGAAAATGAATACGCATGTGATTCGCTGGTGGCTCCCCGAAGCGAATAGATTCAAACAGTACCTATCAAATGGGGTAAAAATCGGCACTGGCTGACGGTTTAACACATCCCCAAGCCAATGCGACACACAACCGCATCCAAATCCACACAGAATCGCACCTAGAATCGTGCTGGTGGCTTTTAACGCCTCAATGGGTATGAATGTATCCCCTATCGCTAAATGATAGCCATAAGCCGTTGCAGCGAGCCATATCGAAAGGATGTGGGTGTAAGTTCGGTGCGGGATTCTGTCAAATTCAAGCCAGTCCGGTGCGCTCGAACCGCTTAAGCAACCAAGAAATGCCAGGATTGAATGCAGTGGTGTTGTGTCTGCCATTAAGGCGAGAGGAACGGGCGCAAAGCACAGTGCGCCCCAAGCGTGTCCAGTTCGGTTCATTCAGCTTCGCATCGAGCGCAATACGCATAGACGATAGCACTCATCGCTATGGTTCGATTGCGGTAGTTGGTGGCCAATTTCTCAAACGTCTTTGCAACTTCGGGGTCAATCCAAGGACTGATTTGGCGTGTCCCTACTAGGTCGCCCTCGATTACTTCGGGGTGCTTTTCTGGTAGTTGGTTTGGATCGGTGTTGTTGATGGCCAACTGATACAGCTCGGTCAGGGTAATCCCGTTCTGTTCGCATTGTTCGCATGCTTTTGCGTGAGCAAGGCGTGAAATTCGCACTTGAAGTAGCGCTAATCCCTTTTCCCGTTGGCGGGTTCTAAACATGGCTTGTCGTGCTTTGGTTTTGGCTTTGTGTCTGAATTTGATGCGCTCGGGTGCTTTCAAGGGGGTATTCCTTTCGTCACGTAGCGCGTTGTCTTGGGTATGGGGGAAAGGTTGCTAGTGAGATAACGCAGCCAATTACTATATCGTGCCGCAGAATCAATTGTACATGAGTAGCGTTACTCACTAGCTGGCCATGATTATATGCAGAAAATCGTTACTGTAAATACTATTTAATGTCGCGTTATCAAATTTTGTCTTTAAAACCTTATTGATAATCAAATGATTGTTTTAACTGGCCTGGTTCGCATTGTTGTTACCTGTTTAAACTCTGTATTATTCCGAACGTAACAAAATGAATGGGGTTTAACCGTGTCCGGCAAGATTGACTATCAGGCTCACCAACAGCAGTTTTGGGAGCAGTTAGAGAAGCAGCCGACTTTGACGCTGGCCGAGTATTGCGAAGCCAACGGATTGAAGTACGGCACCGCTAAGCGATATATAAAACGGCCAGCCAAAACGGGCGGCAAGTTCCAACCGTCCGTTATGCCAAAAATCAAAGCGAAAAAGACCAGTCAGGGCAATGACTGGCATTCCCTTTTGAAAGAATTTCTCGTGCGTGGAGCTCAAAACCCAACGCTCACGATGGCCGCTTTTGCGAAAGATAAAGGGGTGAACGGTGCGACATTGCGCCGCCAGTTTAATTCCATGCGATCGCTGCCCGAGTTTGATCGATTATTTGATCTTTACGATGAGCAATTAGCGAAATTTCAAGAAGCGAAAAACGACAAGAAGAAAAAAAGGGCTGATAAATCAAAGTCCAAAGAAGCGGGGGCAACTGCGCAAGCGCAAAGTGCGCAAGGCGATCGCGCGAAAACAGGGGGTATTGGATCACTGCGCAAGCCGCGATCAGTTGAGGGACTTTCGCAGTATTCCAGTGCTCAAGTGGGTCGCCCTGTTGTGCATGGTGGTTATGCCCGTAGTGCGGGTATTACTGGCGAAATCATGGATATTCTCATGGATACCGATCCGCTTTCGGTTTGCAACGAACTGATTATTGCCCGTTCGCAGTATTACCGAATGAATGAGACGTTAGCTAAACGCCTTAAAGAGATCGATGAAATGGAAGAAAGCGGAGACATTCCGCTCGATGACGAAAACCAGCCAGTAGACATAAACGCCATGCGTGACCGTCTCATCTTTGGCTATGGCACCAGATTGCGTGAACTGGAATTAAGTATTTCCACGATGGCCAAACAAGAGGCCAAGCGCTATATCGATTTGCGTAAACAGGAATACGCTGAATTGATGATGCCACACTTACTGCCAGCGGAAGAAACCAGCCTAGTAATAGAAATGCTTTCTCTGCGCACTAAGAACAACTGGACAGCCTTAGAGACGTGTCAGCAAATCGAGAAGTTAGGCGCACGTCCACCAGCAACGCTATTGCATGAAGCTAAGGTAGAACTAGCGAACCTAGAGCCAGAAGTAGACGACACTGGTATCAGTGAGCAAGAGCTGGATGAACTGTTTGATGACTACACGTTAGAGCAGATTGAGCAGCAAGATAACTGGCTACCTGCGCGCAAAGAAGAAGTAAACCGACGAATCAAAGAAGCCGAAGACCTAGAGAACGGCGTAGAACCTACCCTATCCCCATCCCAAATACAAAACGAAGCCGCTAAAGAGCAAGCCTATGATGACCTCGATAACGAGGGAGTGTCGGGGTTTGACGATGTAGACAGCTTCGAGGTACTTGGTGGCTAGACGAATAAAGAGCGTAACACAAGATCCCCGTTACCCTGCCCTAGTTAAGCGGTATCGCTATGACTGGAAACGCCTCGCTGTTGAGCTAGTCGGTAAGAAGCCGAGCTGGCAGCAGCGCAAAATCATTGATAGTGCTCAGCGTATTGGTGCGCGAACGACTGTCAGCTCTGGCCACGGTACAGGCAAGTCAGACATGACCAGTATCATGATCATTGCTTTCATGCTCTGCTTCCCCAATGCGCGTGTTGTGCTGGTGGCGAACAACGCGAGACAGGTACAAATCGGTGTATGGAAGTACCTAAAATCCAACTGGAACACGCTCTTACAAAAGCATGGTTGGTTGCAGCAATACTTCACCATTACCGAGACAGCCTTTTTTGAAAACTCAGCAAAAGGTATCTGGCAAACCAGTGCTAAATCGTGCCGTATTGGTAACGAGGAAGCGCTAGCGGGTGAACACGCTAAACACTTGTTTGTTATTGTCGATGAGGCGTCAGGCGTCTCTGACAAGGCTTTTGGTGTGTTAGCGGGTGCATTGACCGAGAAAGATAACCGAATGCTGTTATTGAGCCAGCCAACGCGCCCTAGCGGTTATTTCTACGATACGCATCACCGATTAGCCGAGCCTAGTGGTCGATGGCGAGCCATCCGGCTTAACTCCGAGGAATCTCCGTTCGTAACCGTGGAATTTATCCTCGATAAGCGATTGGAGTATGGCGGTCGAGAGGCACCGGAATACCTGATTAAAGTACGTGGGGAGTTCCCAAGTTCCATTGCTGGCATGCTGCTTAGTCGGGATGCACTGGACAAAAGCGCAAGGCTCAACCTCGATATGCCCGATGGTTGGGGTTGGGCTGCGCTGGTGGACGTGGGTAATGGTCGTGACCGCTCGATACTCAATATCTGCAAGGTTTGGGGTCAACGCATGGAGCGCATCGTTAAGAGCGTGAAATTGCTTGAACAACCAAGCACGGTCGATCCGGTTCGGTTCGCTGACATTATCCATGCAGAGTGTAGTGAGGACTTGTACCCAAACATCACGATAGCAGTGGATAGTGACGGTGTAGGTTATGACACGGCGACTTGCTTAGAACGCTACGGACGGCGCGTACAGCGCATTCGTTGGGGTAAGAAGATGCACTCCACCAGCGATAAGCAGCGTTTCTTTAACCAGCGTGCGTATGCCAATGTTATGGCTCGGGATGCGATAAACCAAGGCCGCATGCAGATAGATAAGAACGTCAAGACGGCAGAACAAGGCAGTAAAATACCTTGTGCAATCAACGAGTCAGGCCAATGGGTAATGATGCCAAAACCGATGATGAAAGAGAAAATGAACATCCCATCACCTGACCGTTGGGATACATACTGCTTTTCTCAATTGGTAGATTATGTGCCGCACGAAATGGAAGTAACAGAGAGCATGCTAGAGTGTCGCAGTTCCGTAGAACAATGGGTACTAGAAGCGCTTGAATCGGACGATTCTTAATTCCGTTGGTGCCAACATATAAAAGTAATATGAAAAGGTGGCGATACCGCTAAATATCGCCACCAAATCACCAATCAAAGCGGAACAACAATAATTTAGCTTAAAACCTTAGTTCACTAATCCATCGAACTGCGAACGTGCTTTGCTTTCGTTCTTGCTTCTAAGCTCTTTTCTGGCTTCACGAATAGCGTCAACTTCGCTTTCTATATACATATTAGCGTTAGGGTACAGTACCGACTTAAAAGCATTCGCTTCATCGAATATCGAACGTCCCTCAGTGGTGTTGTTTGTGATTAGCACATCGTGATCTTTACAAGAGCGATGCCTAATTAGAACAAGGCCACCAGCGTTAACGTGAACCTTTTTAGCTACGCGAGAAATGCCGCCATTGTTGCCATCATAGGTATGGATAATAGCGACAATGTCATTGTGTTCTTGACCGCGCTTTCTAAACTCAACGTCTGCATTGTCTTTGAAGTATTTCAATTCATTCAATGCAGTGTTTTTATTGTTAGTGAGCTGTTCTTTCTCATCTTCTGGAAGGTCGTAGGAGAGTTTACGGTCGAGGTCGCGTAGGTATGCTTCAAGTCTTTTGGCTAGACGTGCACCAGTGACTTTCTGGCTGCTAGCTGCTTTATTAATTGTGATGTTAACGCGACGGACGTTCTCAATTACGGTCGTCTCTTTAAATGAGTTAGATGAGCTGTTGAAGTATTGAGGTGCGCGCTCTAAAAGCTCTTTATTGGCTGCTTTTGCGGCTTCAATATACTCAAGTAAACGAGTGGTCGGATTACCACGTTTTACTACAGCTACGATGCGATCATTGAATAGTCCACTATCTTCCTTGCCATCTATTTGTTCGGAAAAAGTCGCGCGGTGCTTCAAGGCACGTTTTAGGCGCGCATCTGCCGTTTGTTTATTTGCAAGTAATTGATTAAGTGTTTCTATATCAATAGCTTTTAAATCTTTAATTTCAGTATTTTTTTTATTAATCATGGTGAACGGTTGCTCCAAATTACATTGGAGGATAAAGGTTACACTCCATCCCTGAGCGTATGCGAGTAACGAAAAACCCTACCTTTATCCTTGTTGCGTAGCATACCGTTTTTGTGTTCGGAATTAAATAAAAAACGAACAGAAGAACGTTATAAGTGTTGCTTTTTAAGCGGAGAAGTGATCTCGAACGAAGTTTAATACGTCATCACGATTAATGTATGAATTGCATAGTGCGTTCGGATGCGATTGGATAAGATGCATCATGCAAATGTCGGTTGCGTCATCGAGGAACGAGCTGCTAAATACATCTAGGGACAGGTCACATTTATCTAGTATTTCGATTGGAATTAATTGATTCAACGTGCAGTGCATATCTATATCTCTTAAGCCAATTGACTGGATAGTCAATACGTATATAGCTCTGATTTGGAAAGAGTTTAGGGGATTCTCGCCAGCCGAGCTGATGTTCGCGGAGTATTATGAGACTGTGATCTTTGATTGTCTAGATATGCAAAATAATGCAAACATATCGTTACTAGCAGTTAGGTTTTGAGAACGTGACCTATACCGCATAATAATTGAGGATATGCATGTTTGTTCGTGTCGCGTGACGACGTAACTCAGCTATTCTTTTGCCAAAGACGGGTAATTGTCGTGGCGAGTTTCAAAAAAACCTCTTTTAGTTTCAGTTCTACACAGAACTGAAACTAACTTATACAATGTTTTGTCGCTGCCCATCGACACAAAAAGACATGAAATCCAATAAAAACAATAACTTATCAAATGTCTAAGATTGCTTTCTAATCCTGGCATTTTGTATGAATGAACCTAAATATTCCATAGGAATATTGATAAAAAATGGCTTTTTGCTGGTGGTGTTTTGAGCACTGTTGCGTTATTTGTCAAAAGTTGATGAATCGCCCGCTTTTGGAACTCTTTGTACTTACAATAGAATTATTCCGAACATGGTTGCAAAATATATTCCGGTGGAATATATTATGTTCTGAGCAAACACTGGCATTTTGCCAAAAAAGATCAGCAAAAATGTTTAAAAAAAATGAATTGGTGTCGCTTTCGGATGAATGGGCGAGCAAACGCAGTGCCATCCAAGAGCGTCATCATGACCTTATTCTTATCTCTCTGGATGAGCTAATTAATGAGTGTGGAGGCCAAGAGCAAGCCGCCGCTGTCATTCGCAACTTCTACGGCTTGCCTTGTGTGCAAGGCACGATCAGCAAGGCGCGAAAAGGTGCCAATGCCCTAAAGATTCGCTCTCAGCTTCGCTTTGCTATCAATACCATTAAAGAGCCTCAAAGTGTTCAAGCACAAACCAAGATGATTAACCACTTTGGCCGCCTACCTGTTCACCACGATTTTGTGTGTGTCGATGGGGAGCTCGGCTTGTTCTTGGGCTTTGGCTTGCTATCTCGAACCCTGCAAATTCAGGTGTTCGTTGGTGGTGAGTTTAAGACGGTTAATGCTAATGAAGTGGAGTTGATCTAATGGCTGCTTTCCCTGCGCGTGACTTAGACGAATTGGAAAAAATCATCCGTTTAATGGATGACATAAACCCGCTTATCTCGATGATGATTGAAATGGAGGTGCGTACAGGTTTACGTTATTGCGACATTTCGAAGCTAAAATTCAGCGATGTGATGATAAATGGCGTGATTAGGTCGTCATTTACCATTGTGCAGTCAAAAGGCTTTAAAGGTCGTATGACCCGAGGTAAGAGTGAAAAGGCCGCTAAAGAAGCCGCCCGAATCACCATCCACGTTAACGCCGAACTGGAAGAACTTATTAAGCGTATCTACCTACACAATGGCCATAATGAGTTGATGTTTCAATCGAACCACCACTTGGCCAAAAAGGGCAATGCGATCAGCATCCAGTACATCAACCGAGCGTATAAGCGCATAGCAATGGAGTTGAGGTTGCCATACCAGCTATCAACACACTCGATGCGAAAAATGTACGCCATGCTACTGCTTGAAAAGAAAGCCTCTTTGAAAGTGATTAAGGACGCGCTTGGTCATTCTAGTGTTGCCGTGACTGACCACTACTTAAGAACGTTCCACGATGAAGCGAAAGAGTACACAACAGGCATTTCATTAAAACCAAAGGCAGAATAAAGGGAGGGGAAATTATGTGTAAAGCTCTGATGAACGCGAACTTGCGAGTGAACGAATTTAAGCTTCGACAACAGGAACTTTCCCGAACCCCGATTCCGAATGAACTCAAGCCAAGGTAAGAGAATTAATGAAGCAAGGATTCAGTAAAAAGGCAATCAAGCTAGTGCTTGGTTTCAGCTATGATGACCTAAAGACTATCAATCTGTCGCATTAATTAGGAATATAAAAAACATAGTTACGCTGTAACGTTATTCATTTGGCCAAGAAAGGGCAGCAATGGCCAGTTAAATCCAACCGAAAGGAATCGCATGTTTTGTTTTTTTGAGGGTTATAGAGTGTCAGAGTGTCGTAACGCTTATGCTTATTTCGTATCTAACACAGGCTATCGATTTATCACCAAGAAAAAGACTTGCTACGCCGTTAGTGTACCTAAGCCGGAGGGTGGTTATATTCGTCGTTCTGTCGGGTTTGTTCGCATTGGTGAAAAGAAAGGACTACGCAAGGCAACCAAAATACGCAACCAAATCGGCAAGGAACTATGGGGGCGTTGTTGGGATCGCGTTCGCAAGCAATTCAACTTACTGGCGCGATTGCCGAAAAGTCTCGATCCACGGTTAACTACCATTGATGGTAAGCAATACTATGTGGCGCGGTACACCAAGTACGATGAGAACGACCAGAAGCGCGAGCATTTCATTAAGGTAAGTGTGAGCGCTCATGGGAAATTGGCGGCATGGACTCTTGCTAAGAGAAAGTTACTCAAAGCTCACAGTGATGTGATGGACGTATTGTTACACATTGAAAAGGTCAGCAGCGTACAACTTAAATAGTTTTTCTTTCGCCCATATACATTCCGAACACGACTTGTAACTATTTAATCTATGGTTATAATCTACTCCTAATTTAAAACGTGACGTTTTAAACATACAAAAACGACGAGTTTGCATCATGGCACAGATTACACCGATTAAATTATGTGAGTTCAAACGGCTGGTGGAACATGGCCACCAGCTCAATATCGTTGCTCAACAGCAAGCGAGCGGCGGTTTTTTGGAGGGGGCGCCCGTTTCAGCGAAAAGCCCAACAACTAGATAGTGCTTTTGACTCAAGAAACTACCAATCCGCATCACTTAAAAGTTAATTCAAAAAGGGGAAGAGCTTTGCTTGTATTGACCATAATAGGGAAGAATTTTACTTTAGAGAGGGCGACTTGTTGAAAAGTAAGTAGTTGCTGAACATCAAAGAAGGAAAAGTCGTTCATTTTCAGGAAAAAGCTCTATTCTAATATGGTGCGTAGAGTTTATACGTTGAGGCTGATGCATGACCCACAATTAGAGCCATCCTACCGGCTTCGAAAGCCGCAATAAAAAGCCTCGCACTTGGCGAGGCAAGTTGTCTTTACAGAACACATACTCGACATCAACCGATGCAACTACTTAAGAGTAGCGCTATGTATATACCATTTTGCGTTATGAATAACGGCTTTCCCTGCAGTGGGAGTTTCGTTCTTATCGGTTCATAACTAGCAATCAAAAATACCAGACTTGCACCAAGCAGTTGTGCGATAGTGATAATGTCGAAATTTGTTAGCGCTATTGCCATCACCAGTATGTAGGCATTCAAATAGAACCCATCAAGGTGCTTTTGCTTTCTTGTTAAGAAGAAGTTAACGAACAAAATGATAGTGATAAGAGTCGCACTCGTTAAGTTAAAATCTCCCACTACCTCCTCCTATACCGTGTTTGCTTTCTTCAGTATTGTCACAGTACGAAACGTGGCATGAAGCGCATATGCCTGTTAATGAGCGATTTACAGCCCATGTAGCCGCAGCTGCAACAATGAATCCCACGCCTCCTGGTAATGCTAAAGCCAAGCCAGCAGCTGCCGTCAATCCCCCAACAATGCCACCTCTTACAATGTCACCGCCACATGCTTTATCGCTATCCCATGCGTTGCCAGACCCTGTTGCTGCTCCAGTTCCTATGATTACTCCTGGTCCCACTGCCATTGGGGATGAGCTCGCTAACTGCAAACCTTTTTGTGAAAATTTCTCATTGAACGATCCAATAAAAATTGGAGCTTCGTAGCCGATGGTTTTTACTCGAAATGGCTGCACTGCCTCACCAGAATCAAATGAAATGTTCTGCATCAAGGATTTATACCTTTCTTTTGCTGAGTTTGCAGAACTATCGTCAGCGATCACCAACTTTGTGAATATTCTGTAGAACCGAACGTTCTCTTGTGAAAGGAAATGTACACGGCGAGAGAAGGCTAGTTTAAATTTGCTCTCGCCCTGTACCTTTTTCACCTTCCCCTTTTGTGTGGAAACGTAAATAGGGGATTGAGTTAGGTTAATAACTTGGTCAAATACAGTCCCGGTTACACAATACTCATACCCAGCCGCACTCAAGTTCTTATCGTTCTTCCAGCCGGCATGAGATAAATTACAAAGCTCATTATTAAAAGCGTCTGCTCCGGCGTAACTGTTAAAGCTACACATTGATAAAACGAATAAAATTCCAACGTATTTTTTGTAAGACCCCACCCTAAAGCTCCATATGCTGACAAGATGTCATCATATAAAACCAATTACATAAACAATTCAATTTATATAAAATCAAACTAAAGTTTTAAAAATGAGTGATAATCATTTTCATTTAAATTATTGACTTGAAGATAAAGAACGGTAATGGGAGCCGTCAAGAAAATAAGGGATTCTTGGGGCACTAACTATTTCAAAAATGGTTATGACACACTTATCTCAATGTTGCTTGCACAGCCTTCGTGGCAGATATTAATGTGAATTAAAGTGTCATGAAGATGCTTTTTCCCGCACATCAATTTGTTCTAAGAGCATATCAAAATCTTCTCTGGTAACTATTTTCTCGCTGTTCTCATTCAACACGGTCACCATTTGACCGACGGGCGAATTTAATGCGTCTAGCTTTTCCGAACAAATGGACTAGGCGTACATCGGCGGTAAAGTGACTTGCTTGTATGGCATCGTCACTCCTCCTTTTCTTTCTTAGCCCTCTGAAATACGAACATACGACAAAATCGCTTGGTGAACACACTTGTGAAATTGGCCTCAAAACTCAGTTTTGGACAAAAATGCGTTAGGGTTACCCCTCCGAAGGGGAGACGGTACATTACTTCTAGTATGGCAAATGACTCTTGACATGTGTTTTGCGGTCAGGGTCCAAACCACATCATTTCGAACTCTTGATTAGACGTTAATTTTCCCGTAAGTAACTCGATTACGACCTTCATCCTTTGATTGATAAAGTGCTTGATCTGCTATCTCGACAATATCTGTGGCTGAAAATGAATCCATATTGCAAGACAACGGTTCTAGTGTGGTGAAACCAATCGACACAGTAACAATGGGATAAATAGCCTGTGGTGCGTGTTGGATGGATAAATCAGTGATGGCTGTCATTAGATGGTTGATAAGCGTATGTGCTCCATTTTGCTCTGTGTTTGGTAACAACAATGCAAACTCCTCACCACCATAGCGGGCTACGACATCGGCCGGACGCTTCGTTATTGTATTTAACTCTCGACCAATGAGTCTTATACAATCATCACCTGCCACATGCCCAAAGTGGTCGTTATATTTTTTAAACTCATCAATATCAATCATGACAATCGTTAGAGGTTCGCGTTGCCTGCGGGCACGCCTAAACTCGATGTCCAACTGTTCATCGAATGCCAACCTATTCGCTAATCCCGATAAACTGTCGGTATGGGCAAGCTTACTTAACTTAATCAACGCTTTATGGTAAGCCAGGTGCGTCTGAACCCTCGCCGCAACGACCCGCGGCTTTAATGGTTTAACAATATAATCAGAGGCGCCTGCATCGAAAACTTTTTCTTCAAACCCGGTTTCAATATTGCTGGTGATAAAGAGGACTGGGATATCGGATGTCAGCGTGTTTTCTTTTAACATCAGGCACAATTCAATACCATTGGTATCGGGAAGTTCGACATCCAATAGGATTAAATCTGGTCGATTCTCTTTAATCATATCGAGTGCTTGTGCCCCCGTTGCTGCAAATCGAATCCGACCAAAATCTTGCAACACTTGATGTAAAGTAATCACAACTGAACTATCGTCATCAACGATAAGTATCTCAGGATTGCTTTCATTCATTCGATGACTCATTATTTCCCCTTGCACGAACAACAAAAGGCATTAAAACCTCACTTGCTTGCTTGAAATTCAAACGTTTGGTCGCCTCTAGCAACAAGCTCAACGTATCTTTACCCAGCAGATTGAGTAAGTATTCTTTTTGCTCTTCGACTAAAGTTAACGCGTTTAAGTCTTGCTCATCGAACATTTTCAATAACTGATTGGCTAAGTCTAAAGAAACCACCTCATTAGACGCCGCAGGGTCGATAGGCATCTCCGTACTCGTTTTCCATACTACCATTGCATCTTTAACGTTAACCTTCAACTTCTTAAGCTCCGACGACAACTCATGAACAGCCACTTCCGCTTGTGAATCTGGCTCTCGCAAAATATTTTCCGCAGAGGATGCCAGAGTATGAAGGTGCTGAGCACCAACCATGCCAGCGGAGCTGCGCAATTTGTGGACTTGAGAAGCGAGACGAAGTCTCGTTTCTGGATTATCCAGAATAGACGTATCGAAAGAATCATCCAGCATGAGATTCTCATTATCTTCTAAAAGATGCTCAAGAGTATTAAAGAACAGTTCCTTATTGTTCATTAAAAGCGCTTTTGCCTGCGAGATATCTAGCCCATCGATAGATGGCCAATCATCTTGCGGTTTTGAGGGGAGGTTAATTTCCTCAACGTCAATATTTTTCCCCAAATATTGAGATACTTGAGTTCGTAATACACTGATGAGCTGCGTTGGGTTGATAGGTTTTGTGAGAAAATCATTCATCCCCGCATCTAGAGCACGTTTACGCTCTTCAACGAGTGCCCCTGCGGTTAATGCAATAATTGGAATGGACGTCAATTGTAGGTTTTTTCGAATGTAACGCGTCGCCTCTAAACCATCCATTACGGGCATTTGAACATCCATTAAAATGGCGTCATAGTAAGATGGATTCTCTTCTAATTTGCTAATGGCAATATGACCACTGCTTGCGCACTCAACGTCCGCCCCTGCTCGAGTAAGAAGATATGTAGCCACTTCTAAATTCGTATCACTATCGTCAACCACCAATATTCTCACATCCGTTAACCACTTAGCGTGTATTTTCTCGGTCGTCGTGGCGTTTAACACCCGCTCGATGTTCCCCGTTAGACGACAGACCGTATCATTGACGGCGTTAAACAACGTGGAAGCACAAACAGGTTTCTGCAATATTGTGTCAACCAGATGCTTAGAATCTAAAAGTTTAATTTGTGCTTTTTCATAAGCCGTTGCCATTAATACGGCTGGCAATTTTTCTTTACTAAACTGTTGTGATAACGACTCTATCGCCGCTAAACCATCTAAAATCGGCATTTTCCAATCGACGATTAATGCATCAGGTAAACGCAGTCCTTGCTCTTGTCTTGCTATAAAAAGTGCAACCAGCGCTTGGCCATCAGTGACTAATTCTGCTCGCCATCCAAGAGCGCGTGTCAAAGACATGATGTGCTTGGCGTCCTCCTCGTCATCTTCGGCAACGATGAGATAGAGCATTTGTTGATTCTGCGATTGCGCAATTTCTATGCTTTCTGCTGAAAGGACAGGAAAAGGAATATCGACCCAAAAGACAGAGCCTTCTCCCTCGACACTGTTAACGGCAATTTCTCCGCCCATTAACGCGACAAGCTGATTAACTATTGATAACCCCAAGCCAGTTCCACCAAAGCGTCTTGTTGTACTCACATCTGCCTGAGAAAAAGGTTTAAAAAGTTGCGATAAACGTTGCTCTGAAATGCCGACACCCGTGTCACTGACAGAAAAACGAATTGTGGTTTTAGGCGCCTCCTCTGGGGCTGACGCAGAAATGGGTTCGACATGTAAACCAATCTGACCCATGTCAGTAAATTTGAGCGCATTCCCCAGTAAATTGACGAGGATTTGCTTCAATCGCATGGCATCGCCTTCAACCCAGCTCGGCAAATCAGGAGACAAAGTTAACGAAAAATCGAGCTTTTTCTGCTCTGCTTGAATGATAAATACGCTGCTGACTTCATCCACAAAGTTTGGAAGTTCAATTGGTAATAACTCCAACGACATCTCATTCGCTTCAATTTTTGATAAATCCAGCACATCGTTCACTATTCCAAGCAAAGATTTTCCTGAAAGGCTGATTTTATCTATCAATACACGTTGTGAATTTGTCAGTGTCTCATTGGACATTAAATGCGTTAGTCCAATAATAGCGTTAAGTGGTGTTCGAATTTCGTGACTGGTGTTGGCTAAGAATGCGCTTTTCGCTCGGGTTGCATTTTCAGCGTCACGCAACGCTTTCGTGAGTTTCTGTTCAGCTTTCAGCCTTTCGGTGATATCTCGCAAAGAAACGGAGACCAACAACTCATCTTCCATAGAAACGGCACTCAAACTAATTTCTACAGGAAACTCTTCGCCATTACCTTTCAATGCAACAAGATTTTGCGAAGGTGCCATTCGACGATGTTTAGGGTTACGCATATAGCTCAATAAATATGTACGATGCGCTTCTCTTAATTCTGGCGGAATGAGTTTATCCACGGAGTGATGTTCGAGTTGGTTTCTTGGTACATCGAACACTTTCTCAGCTTCCGCATTGACCATTTTGATAATGCCCAACTGATCAACTATCAGTGTCGCTTCAGGTGAAGACTCTATTAGGGCTTTAAATCTTGACAGTTCTTTGGTTTGTTGCTGCCGTAACTGATGATTCCATCTTTCTTTTTGTTCAGTCAAAGCGCTTAACCAAAGCCAGTATTGAATACTGATAGCTACGGTCGCTAAAAACAATATCGTAAGCAACAACGTGAGTAACTGCCAGGAGAAACCAATGATAAAGGGAAGATGACTTCTTGTGTTATAAATGGTTAAGTATCTTGACTCTGAAGCGTCACCCAATTGAAACTGAGATTTCACCGCCCAAATGACACCACTAGTGCTTTCATATTCATGGACTCCAGATATCGCTAGGAGTGACGATGTGTCTGAACTAAATTCAGAATGCCATTGAGCCGAGCCACCATATTCAAACGAAAATGGCTTACTGTCATCCGGATGGGCTATGTACTCATTATCTCTATTGGTTATGTAAGTATCGATACCCGCTATGTTGTCTTGCGTGAGATTGTTTAATACTTCTGCCGCATTGACGTTAATAATAATTAAACCAAACGGTGTGCCATCCTCAAAATACAAAGGTGTTGAAAATCGCCAAACTGGTTTGTGGGGGTTTTCAATAAAGCCGAACTCTCTGTTGAGATTAATATCGGACAAATACACTTGATTTGTCTCAACACTCATCGTTTGCAAGATATATGGCTCGGAGCTTTTCTCCTGCAAAGATAATCCATCAAAGGGGAGCAGAGTCGCCCCTTCGCGTTGTAGCTTAACCTGCTCCTTCCAACGGCCTTTTTCAGTAAGGAGTCGTACTTGATATACCTCGTCTGACGTCAACATATACGCTTTAAAAATATCTTCCAGACGCTCTAACCATTGTTCATCTAAAGCACCTTCCACATTATCAGCCTTCGCATTTTGCATTTGTAGCATGGCTTTAATGGGGGGAGTATTGGCTAAAAACAGCGTGTCACGCTCGTATCGCTCTGCCACAGAACTTATATACATAAGAGCGTCTTGGTTTGTGCGAGTGAGCTGATTGGCAATCTCTGTTTTTTGCCCTTTTAGCAGCAACCAGCTCATTAATAGAAATAGAACGAACAGCGTCGCAATCGCAGGCGGCCATGTTTTTTTTACAATAGGGCTTTGAGCAAACAATAAAAACCGTTGAGCCCGCTGGTAGCCTTCATCGTTTTCTCCAAATTCGTGCTCTGAGTGGGTAATGAGTAGATTGACACCCAACACCAGAAGAAACGTCATTCCGATACCGATGGTCAAAACCCAAGCTATATCCCAGCGATGGGATAAGTATGCTTTGTCATTGGGGGTAAGCTCTAACATCCACTTCTGCCCCATCACATCAATGACACGCTCCAATTTATCTTCTGTATGAAGCTGAACAGCATCATGAGCGCTGGTATAAAAAGGCGTTGGCTCTCTTTGGTTACGCAGTTGAATTTGCGCCTGTTCGAAAACTTTAGGTAAGCCCTCGAGCACATCATCAACAATTAAAGGGGCATAAGACCAACCAATAACATTATCCTCTCTTTCCTGTGGTGAAGATAAGTGGAGATCACTTGGAAAAATAGGCAGCATAATCAGAACGCCACGGCGGGCCTTTTTATCGGCTTGAACTAACGTAATCGGCTCTGTGAGGTACGGTCTATTCTCTCTTGCTGAAGCCAGCGCAGCCCTTCGGCGATTCGTTTCAGAGCCGATATCCAATCCAACTGCCTGCTTGTTAGGTTCAATCGGATAGATGTATTCGATAACAAACCGGTCCTCATTATGCGACGTCAAAAAACGGATAGAAAAGTGCGGCATGCCATCACGTCGAGCTTTTTGTATAAAACGTGCCTCCTGTTCAACCGAAACCTTTCGTATAAAGCCAAAACCGAGCGATCCAGGAAACTCATGCGGTATATCACGAGTACCAATGTAATTTTCAAATTGCTTTCGAGTAATAAATTCTGGGCCAGTGGTAACAATGGCCCCACGAGCGGCCCTCAGTCCATATTCGTAAAAACCAAAACGCTCTTGAATCAACGACTCGGCTTGTGTCGCCAGAAGCTTTATATGAGCTTTATCTTCTTCCTGATCCTGAACATGCAGTAAGACAGAGACCAACGCCGTCAGCAATGAACCAGCCAACAAGGGAAGCCAAGCTAAAACCGAAGTGACAGCTTTTGGCAACGATACCTTCATAAGGAGTATTCCAGTTTAATGTCTGTATAACGTACAGGACGAGAAAAATGGTAACCTTGAAGTGATGCCACACCAAAAGCACGTAACCGCGCAACTTGAAAGGAATTTTCAACGCCTTCAGCGACACATTTTAGTCCCGTGTCTTTGGCTAATTGAGCAATCGTTCTGACTAAAGACTCATCAGGATTGTCTTCGGTCAGTTGATTTACAAAAGAGCGGTCAATTTTAAGTACATCCACTGGTAGCGATTTCAGGTAACTTAAGCACGAATATCCCGTACCAAAATCATCTATGGATATGGTGATGCCCAGTTGTCTGAGCTGTTCCATATCACGAGAGACATGTTGCAAATTATCAAGCATCAGGCTTTCTGTCACTTCAAGCTCTATCTGAGAGGGATGAACGCCGTGCTCTTCAATGGCATGCAATAAGAACGGAAGAAAGTGGGGGTCTAAAAATTGAACCGGTGATATATTTAATGCCATATGTAGACGAACCTGACTTTGTTGCCATTGTTTGAGCTGAGCTAAAGCCAAATGGATCATTTGCTCTCCCAAAGGAATAATGAGCCTCGTTTCTTCCGCTAAAGAGATAAATTCAACAGGTGGAATTAAACGCCCATTCTCATCGGAAATTCTCATCAAAGCCTCGACCGCCGTGACTTTCCCGGTATTCGCATCAATCATCGGTTGATAAAGTGCGACCACTCGTTTGAGGTTAATTGCCTGTTTAATCTGAGAATAATGTTCACGTCGAGCAATATTGTGAGATTCCATCTCTTCAGAATAGAAACAAACTCCATCATGAATCGCGTCGACTTTTGCTCGATGTAAGGCCGCGTCTGAATGTAATATTAACGACTGTGCATCAGTGGCATCTTCAGGAAATACGCTCAAACCCATACTGATTGAGAAATTATTTAATTCCGGATGTCGTTTTGCAAACTGTTGGACAGTTTCCTTAATGGACAAAGCAAAATTTGATAACTCCGTGGGATTACAGAGTTCGGGAACCAGAATCATAAACTCGTCAGCATTGTGCCGACTGACCATCCCGTCATTGTGTACTTGACTTTTTAAACACTGGGCAATTTTCTTTAATAATATATCGCCATATTCGAACCCAAACTCTTCATTAATGAGTTTGAACCCATTGATGTCGAGCACTATTAACCCTAGCTCTCGCTCCAAGCGCTGAGCCTTTTCAATTTCGTTCGCAAGGTGCTCCATCAATAAAAAACGATTTGGGAGGTTTGTAAGTTGATCATGTTGAAGGGTATGAGACATTTTTAATGCCATCGCCTTCGATTCACTAATATTATCAAAAACGATCACGCCACCGATTACTTCCCCATATTCAGAAAGTAAAGGGGCGGCACTATCTTCTACTGGTATCCAGCGGCCATTTTGACATCGCATTTGACAATTAAGAGCCATGCCCACCACTCTATTTTCAGAAATGGCCAGTCTAAGTGGATTTATATGAGAGGGGCCGTCGTTTCCGATCCTTAAAGGCATGACATCCTCAATCGCTAATCCTTCTGCATCAGACATCGACATCCCTATGAGCAGCTCAGCGGCGGGGTTTAAATACGTAACTTGGCATTCTTTGTCCGTTGTTATCACGGCGTCACCAATAGAGTCTAACGTTATTCTAGCGTGGCGAAATACTTCAACTAAACGCTGCTCACGATTTCTAAGCATCAGTTGTGTACGAACCCTAGCCGCTACAACAGGCGGTTGTAGCGGTTTAGCGATAAAATCCACAGCTCCGTCGCGTAAACAATGAAGTTGCTCTTCAACTGAATCATTGGCAGTAATGAAAATTACAGGAATTAAAGCTGTCTCGCTGTGATTTTTTAACAGAGCCAATACTTCATAACCATTCATTCCCGGCATTTGAATATCAAGAAGTATAATGTCGGGTTTAACAGCAATGGCCTGCTTTAGAGCATCAACGCTTCTTTGTTCGAAAAAGACTTGCCCAATTGTTTTAAGTACTTGATGCAGTAAAGTAATCTGATCTGCGTCGTCATCAACTAAAAGTATCCGTGGTGAGGATTTACTCACAGAGAACATACTTTCTCCTTCCGCTAGATAAAGGTTCCGTACAACCAACATGACAAATACTAAAAGTGTAGGTTAGTACTACTGCATAAGCCGACGTTGTAGACCAATTTATTTAAATTTAGTGAGATAAGTGCCAAGATTAATAATGATTCATAATATAATTGAGGTCAAATCGACATTACAAAGCGGATTTATAATCAATAGGTTAATGAGAGGGAATGGATATTAGATTGCAAAATGACACATAATTTTAAAAAGCTCACGACGACGCTCGCTCGGATAACTAAAGGTAGGGGAAACTTTCATCCAAAAGAAGTTAATTAACTTCAGTGATAACAAACAATGGGGCAAAATCGTCTCAGAGAAGAAGGCAAACTACGACAAATGGCACCGAAAAGTTTCGTACTTTATTGTCATAGTTCTAATCTTTATTGTTCGAGTTTCAAACTTTGTTGTCCACCGACACTTCCAATAATCCGGCATCAATTAACAAAGCAACATGATAATTTATGTCCTCTGGCTTATAGTTTTCAAAATTAAAGCCAGAAATTCGGTCAGGATGCTTCTCAATAGAAAGAAGTAATCTTCTGATTAAAGCCATATCTCTTTTCAATCTGCTAATCCTCCAATGAACCATGTAGCCTTGTTAAGGTGTGAGGCGCGCAATACCGAAGATCCCGCATGCCACCTTGACCACTAAAAACAACCCATAGTAAAAATGCCACGCGTGCCGAATCACTCTTGAACAATTTGTTATGCAAATTTTTAGAGCACCCTAGCCATAAGCATTTTTTGCAATTTATCTGGAAAGCTATCAGCTGGAATAAGATCATCAAACAACCATTCAAAATACTCATCGAGAATATCGACCAACTCTCCAATAGTGTAATATGCGTTCGCTACTGAAATTCCAGGCTGAGGTCCAAACACGTAAGTAAAATGATCCCTAATTTCTGGTTTGTGGACCTCTGTAACAACCTTTTTTTCATCGCTAGGTTTGTCCAATCGAAAATGTTTCGAACCATTTGCTAGATCGCGCGTAGCATTAACTAGTTCCTTCATTTGTGGCGGCGCTTGATTAACTTTTTTATAAAACAAGTTAGGCCGATTTTGTTTATCGTTTTTAATCCAGTCGTGGTGCAAGTGCCATGCAGTGACCACAAAGTTGAAGAAATCATAAGGGTGATAACTTTGAGTAACTCGTTGCCGCTCAAATTTTAATTTTTCACGTAACTCGTGAACTGTCTCTATACCTACTTTCAAACGAAGTCCTCAAATTGCATAACGCTTTCTATGCGGATTTTAGCCGCCTTTCATATTCCTATCATGTAACCTTTTTAATACCACATCAACGTGTAATCAATAGGTTAATGAAAGTTAACAGAGATTAGATTGTATGATGCCTGATGATTTCAGAAAAATGCTGGTGCCCAAACTCCTTCGGATAACTTTTGATAGGGGAAATTACTAGGTTCGAACTGAGCAAGATCTTTTGCTCTGAATTGTTTTGGGGCATAAAAGAGTTAGAGCCTAGCCTGGCTAGACCTTGAGTCGAACAGTGACAGATTGTCATCCAGATTAAACCAAACCTCTATTTCATGCGGTGACTTTGTTTTTGCTCGCTGATTTTGTCGGTAATTTTTAGCTTGAGCATCATACGTCTTAGGCACAGGTTGGACGCCTTACAATATGTATCCAAAAATACTAATCAAAGATTTCAGTAGAGCAATAGAGACTATCAAAACCAAGCATAATCGGAGCAATTTATACTGAGTATCTATTTCAATTAATGTCGTAATATGCATTGATAACCCATTATGCCAACAATATATAATTTCAATAGACCAACAAATTATCGCTAGATATAAGAAAATATCAGAAAATTCATTTCTAATGAGAAAAAGAATGAAAAATATAAATGTAAAAAAAAGTAGTATCTTTCGTACGTTCATATATGTTAGCTATAATTGCCTAACCTAGGCAGTCTAGTTTCTGACTTACAGCACTTGGAGAGTAATCATCAGCATGCTTACCTGCGAATGCTTTCAATGTCTCAAGAGTATCTTGGCCAAAGGTTTTACCGAAGGCTCTCGCAAGCATTATATCAGACATTTTCCCACCAATGAGTGAAGCGGAGTCATCTTGCCATACATCTCCATTTGCCATGTCTTTTGCTAGGTCAGCAACTGTCAAAGCATTTACTAATGGAGCGTAAGATACAGCTTCTGAAATCACTTCTACTCGCTCTTCAGCAATATCAACTTGAGTCTCGGCAATCTCTTCCATATTTTTTCCCATAACCATTGCCCAATTATTAAACCTAAGTCATTAACACTGGCTCGGGTAACGTATCCCAACGAATTTATGTGTAACTAAAAAGAGTCGCCTTAGTGCGACTCTTTTGTTTTATGGCTTTGCTAGCTTTTCATTCGTACTGTCTGACGAGATTTAAGGTCAAGGAGCAAATCACTTCGTGAAGGTAGGCAAATAATTGTTTATCAAAAAAATCAAATAGAAGCCATTTAATACAGAAAACGAAACATCAAACCTTGCGCTTAACTTCCTCTTAAGCCAAGGCAGTTCAAACAAGGAAACTAAAGCGCAACATACCAAAGCTTGTAATGTTGTATCTAAGCGAGTTAATGAAAACATTATTAGGACTATCGCCAAATATAAGAACAACCACGCTCTTTTCTTAAAGTAGTCATTATGACGTAGGCAAATAAACTGTATTACTACAATCAAACAGGCAAGCAAAAATTGTACGTGCATTAGTGCCTACCACTGTCGGTTTCGCAGGTACTTTTGTGACACTGGGAGCAAACTGCTGTCAGCGATTTGTTGACGGCTGCCATTGCAATTGGCGTTACAATGGCTCCCGCGCCAGTTGCGAATATAGTTGCGCCTAATCCAGCGGTCACACCACCAATAAACATCCCTCTCACGATGTCACCACCACATGCTTTGTCTGCATCCCACGCGCCTAATCCACCAGCTCCAGCACCACCTATAATTGCTGGCAAAACGGTTCCCCAAGCTCTTTGATTGTATTTAGAGCCAAAGTCATCAAGAATCCCTCCCATATAAATAGAAGACTCAAATGTTATTTCTTTAACCCTAAATGGCGGCACTTCCTTCCCCTTTACTTGAGGCAAGTTTGAGAGGTTAGATTGATAATTACGTTTGGTTTCTTTCCCATTCCTCTCGCTACCCACTACCAATGCATTGCTCGTGCGATAGAACGCTCCATCAGTCTCAGTTAACAGAAATACCGTCGATGAAATTCCAAATGATTCAAAGATACTCTGCCCTTCTATCTTAAAGACCTTTCCTTTATTTGGGCCTAAAACAGATACGTAAATTGGCGTTTGCATAAGGTTTACCACTTTCTGATACGCGGTTCCTACAACACAATATTCATAACCTCTTGCGACATGGTTTTTACGATCTTTCCAGCCTAATGGAGCTACATTACATAATGGCCCATTAGGTTCAAAAAACTGTTTTCCTGCTTGGGTAGTACCTGCGAACAATATTAAAAACAAAACAACACAAATTTGCTTTAACACTTACTTTTCCTTTTATAGATATGTATTAAATCATTGATTGCAATTGCAAATGAGTATTGTTATCAATTAATGATGGATATGCAACAGCACAAACTTAATTAATTGAAATTCATGTTAATGGTCACACAATAATTCACTTGACAGATATGTCGCGGGAAATCAGTGTTTAACCAATTGATACACCAGTTAAACCGCAAGATAATTGGCGCACCTTTGACGAATGGAGGCGAGTTTAAGTGACGACGACTGTAAATCTAGATAGCCAATTGGTCGCTTCGGCTCAGGCTAATGCAGCTAACCGCAGTGTGGCAGAACAAATCGAGCATTGGGCGAATATAGGGAAGGTGATGGAAGAAAACCAAGATTTGCCTTATGAGTTTGTACGCGAGTCGCTGGTGGCGCGAGACGAAGTGAAGAACGGTGATGTGACCGTCTATCATCGTAAAACCAACAAACCATATAAATACTAAAAAGAGTCGCCTTGGTGCGACTCTTTTGTTTTGTGGGGTTGTTAATGTTTCTTTCGCGCTGTCAGACGCGATTTTAGCGCTTTTGAGGTCATAGTGCGCCCATTGTTCACGTCACTATGAGATATCACCACCAGCGCAAGCAGAGCTCGGTTTTCTTGGAGTTTTTGGTCTGTTTTCATCGTCATTATTGAATCATCGTCATTATTGAATCTGTAACGGTACATTAAGGAACGTAGCCAGCTCTTGCGCCATTTGCTCATCAACAAGGTCATGCCAATAGGTAAATCCATTGAACGTCATCGAGAAACGAAACAGCTCAGTAAAGTGGTCTGTTACCTCAAATTCTACGTTCACATCCTGCGGCGCGGTAACTGTGCCAGCTCCGTATAGATTCAGCAGCCATGTTCCTGTTAATGGGTTAGGCTTCACCAGTAGTGCCTTATGGCCACCAGCAAAGAACAGAGTAATGCGCTCGATGCCTGATTCCTTGGCCTCTCTATCTTCTTGGGCTGCCCGTTGTCTTTCTTGGGCTAGGTTGAACTTGTCCATGACTTTTTCTAGGCGGTCAGGTGTCATGCTGGTTAGCTTGTCGAGTACCTTGTCCAAATCAATCTTGTCGTTCACGTTGTTTTCCTTGCTGGTGGCGTTGTTTGAGCTACACATTAACAGCAATTGGCGGGTAAAAGTAGTTGTTGAATCAGGGTTATAGGTGTAATAATAGCAAATATCGGAGAGTCACTACCGTTAAGTGTGAAGTTAAAAAATAACACCGCCTCGATGGGCGGTGTTTTGCTATTTGGCTTATAGTGCGTTTGAGGTCATTTCTAATAATTCTTTATACCTCTCATTGAATTTGGTGGCCGTAAATTGACTACCTAGAATCTCAAATGGTTTTTCTGATTTAAATATGTTTAGTAGGTATTCTTTGCCCGCTTTTGTTTTGGGTGCGTAAACCGCTACCCGCGCACTAGGGCATGACTTAATCATGTTTACCAGTCTGCCGTTAATCTCCAATTTCATGTCCACATCGTCGAAATCAAAACAATCCTCGGCGCGACCAAAAGCCAAGTCATGCTCGCCTACATTAGCTGTTATGTTTAAGTCTGCCGATGCAGCTATGATCATTGCATTCTTGCGCTCCCAAGTAAGTGGGTTTATATCTGCTGCATTGGCTAACGTAGGAAATAACATAGCCAACGATAAGAGTAATTTGGTTTTCTTCATTGTTTACCTTGTCACTGATTAGTTATTGATATGACCACCAGCATAGTGCCACTGGTGGCGCTTGGATTTTAAAGTAGAGCGACCGACACTTCGCTATTTCTTGCTCTCTTGACCGCCTTGGCCATTTCTTCCTTAGTTGTCGCGTAGCTGTCATAGAACTGGTCAAATTCCACGGTGTTAGGGTCGAAAGGGTTTTCCATACCGCAGCCAGATTGCGCCACCATGCGCCCTAGTTCCTCGGCTGTGTCGTACTCAAACACATAGCCTTTGTACTCGATCATGTATTTGCATTTCTTCCACCAGCGAGCCATTTTCAACTCCTAGATATTTACCCAAATTACAGCGCCTACCTTGTGCTCATAAGGAATTGGTTCAATGCGCTGTACGTTCTCCAAAACCCAAGGGCAACGCCATTTAGCCAGCTCAGGCATAGCGTCATAATCGACCTTATGTTTATCAAAGTTGGCCATCAATTCTGCATGCGATAGAGGCTCTAAAGAGTCGGTTAAGTTCGCTAGGCCAACGATTAAACCAGTGCCCTGTTCAATTAGGGCAATGGTGCCTCGGATTTTGGTTTTGGTAGAGCGCATTTCCCAAACCTTTAAGCCAGCGAGGATAAGATGAATCCACGGCTTTCTTATGATCAATGCGCGTGTAACTTCAATGCCGTTGATTAACATGATTGGTCTTTGAAGCTTTCCGTTAGTATTGGTACTTGATTTTGTTGATTGCTCTGAATAGCAGATTAAGCGGATTGTAAGACGCTTTGCCTCGCCTCACGTTCGCTATGCTTGTTGCGTTGCTACGTCTTATGGCTACGCCAATATTGCTGACAAACCCAAACAGGCCGGATAACTTAGGCGTACCCATCCAGCGGTCTACAGGTAAAACCATGCCCGTTTTGTTGAGCATCGATAGCAATACGTTGGCTCGACGCGGAGTTATGCCATAGCAGCGAATTGGAAACGCCTTTCGCAATGGAATATCGCTAAACAGTGTTGGTCTATCTGGATGCAGCTTGAACTCGTAGTCGGTAAAGGAAACGAGGCCGCAATTGTTGATTTGGTTGCGCACTTCGTCGCTTAGTAATATCGATGCGTCACGAACGAAATCAGCGCTATCCTCGATGATGATCCCCGCTTCACCAGATTTGGCAATGCGTTCCCAAGCCATAGCGTGTGTTTTGAATGCGCCGAACTCGCCAAGCATTAACGCTTTCTTTCTATAGCGCAGCGATTTACGGGCGTATTTCGCTTCTAGTTCCTTTAAGGCTTCCGTGCCTAGTGATTCCACAAATTCAAAGTTAACGTCCTTAAGTAACTGTTTCATGAACTTAACTCTTTCCTTGTTCATGGTCGTTAGTACGTAAATTTTTATTTGCTTATTCACGGTGATGCTCTCTTACAGGTAGTTCTCTCTCAGTGCTAAGGTTGTTTTTTCGGTATTGGTGTACGTGTTGCTCTCTGCATCAAAGGCGATTGCGCCAGCGTCCACCAGCTCATTAAGCTCTTTCTCTGTAGCGGGTTCGTCTAGGTCGAGTAATGTTGGGTGCCAGCCATCGTCACGTTTAGCCATCTTTGAACCGTTATCGATAAACACCAACCATTCCGCTTGTCGGCTGGTGGTGTTGAAATGCTTCGCTAGCGACTCGATACGGGTTTTGTAATAGAAGTCGGCCTTAAGGGTTGATGTGTTGCGAATAAGCGCGCCAACCGTTGCAGGATCGCTTTGAGTTGGCGTTGAGTAGCGCATGTATATGTTTTCTCGGGTTTGATTCAAGATTTGCTCATTAAGCTCTACACCGCCCTCCGCTGCGATTCTTCGGATTAGCCCGTCTAAGTCGCCATCTGGTGCGTCAATTTGAATAGCAATCCAGCTAATTTCCTCGGCTTGTGTTGCGTTGTGCTTATCAGGTTCGCACTGAATTGCCAGGCTACCGTTGATCTTAGCTTTAGGGTCAAACTCGATAATGTCATATGGTTTGTTGCTGTCGATTAACTTCGGCTCTGGATGGTAAAGGCTGTTGCCTTTAGGTAGGTACTCGACCGTGCAAAAGCCTAGTGTGTAGTTGCCCTCTTGGCCGACTTGTTTGGAGTATCGGCGTAGGTCAGCAGAAAATGTGTAACGTCCAACTTTATAGACAATCATTAGGTAACTCCCGTTTCTAAACATCCCCTTTAACTACAAAGGGATTAGGAACGAAATTAATATACCACTTCAATTTTAAATTCCGAACACATTTAGTATAAAGAAACATAAAATATGCTCATTTTATAAATCTCTGTCTATTTTTGAGCCAAAAAAAGGCGCACCATTAAGGCGCGCCGTGTGGGTTAGGTTGGGAAGTTGACCACGATTGGGATTATTAACTCGGCGTAGTCACTTAGAACCATTAGGAACAGGCCAAGATCAACGTATAACACTAGCTTTCGCAGTTGTTTGGTTAACTTGGTCAGGTCACTAACCAGTTCTTTGGAGGTTTTGAATGCTTCGATAGAAAGTTTAATTCTTTCAATGCGTTCAGGTGTGGCCAACTTATAAACCGCAATGGCCATCGCGATAAGACTTGATATAGTTATCATGCTTTTCTTTCTTTAATCTAAAGTTAGAAAATCGAAATACGCGCGTCAATGGCCAAGCAAAAATAGTTGAAAAAAAGTGTCCAGCACTGGTCAAAAGTGCCTTAAAAATCAAAAATTGGTGGGTTAGTTTCAGTTCTATAGAGAAATGAAACTAAATTGGGTGAATTCCGAACAGGATAATCAATGAGCAGTTCGGTTTGGCCGAACAAGTGGAATATATTATTCCCCGTTAATGCCAAGCTTAATTGATACGCCTAACACGTTCGCCAGCGAGATAAGCGAGGATAAAGATGGGTCATTAGGTGGCTGTAAGGTGTTATCCATGCCTTTGGCCTTGGCGATAGCGGCTAAGGCATCTGCAATTATCTCGGGTTCGCCAGTGCTTGCTGCTTCATCGAGATAGGCTTGGATAGTCTGTTGGTCGGTTAGGTAGTCGGATGCGTCAAACTCTTTTAATTGAGTCGTCATAAGATCAACCTCGTTATTGGCTATTGGCCACACTGAGCGCGGTAAGACCGCTAACCTGATTAGCTTGCTGCATTGCGCTTTGAACGGCTTCACTGTATGAGTCAGCTTCTCGGTCGAACTCGATACGAATTTCGCTGCCAGATGCCGATACAGTGCAATCATTAGCACCAACCTCAAACAGCGCATTAGATAGCTCGCAAAGCGTGTCTGCGTTCATGTCGCCTTGGAACTTGGCCACCAGTGCAAAATCAAACTCTTTCAATCATCAATCCTCTTTTTAAGCAATTAGTGGCATTTTAGCTTCAACCATAAAAAAAAGCCACCAGCGATACGCTGGTGGCAACTGAGACTTTATTACTTTATGGGTATTATTAGGTTAGTTTAGATATTGATGAGTAGGTTTGCGTACTTATCGCTATTCTTCATCAATCTGGTTTCTAGGTGATGGTTAATTACATCCATCATACGAGCGCGTTCTACTAGCTCGCTAGTAACTTTGCCCTTTTGGTATAGCCAATCTGCTATGTCGCTAAGCCTCCAAAGAGGATCTTTCTTTGAAGCTTTGCGTACTGGCACAGGGAAGCCGCCGCCGCCAAATGTGCCCTTTTTGTATTTTGCTAGTGTGCTTTTCTTAACTCCGGTGAACTCCGCAGCTTCGCCCAAACTCACAAGGTCGCCCTCAATAGAGATAACCTGCAAGTTGTAGCCATCTACCGACTCCACATCCTTGATTGCTTGTGTTACAGCTTGAGCAAAGGAATCTGCCTCTCGCTCAAATTCGATATATAGCATTTCATCAACAGACATAACCGCAGCGTCAGAGCAAGCGCCCTCATACAGTTTGCGCGATACATCAAGTAGGTCGTTATCGTTTGTGATATTGATATTGCCGATATTCAAGGTGAACTCATAAATGCTCATCGAACTCTCTGCTCTCTATCCATGTATACAATTGTGCCTATACTACCAATTAGACACAAAAAAGCCACCGTGCTGGTGGCTTAATGGTTAACTGTTTTCCACCTCATCTAACGCTTCCATCAGAATTTTTGCTGTCTTAGCGTCATTGTTATCAAGAGCTTCTTTAATCTGAGCCTTTAGTGCAGTAATCGCAGCATTGTCGTTTTCGATTGTGGTACGAACGGTCTGTCGAATCGCTTCTTCTTTGGCAATTCTTCTAACCTTGCTTTTCTCAAGCTTATCAGCCACTTCTTTGCGCTTTTCACTTAGCTTATTCGCACTTGGCTTTAATACGTACTTCCAAGTCACATAGCTTCCACCAAGAACCGCTATGACAACCATAATCAGTATTAGAGCATTTCTTTGGTTCTGAGCATCATACCTAACATTGAACTCGGCTTTCGCGCCATCATGAATAGCGTTGTAGGCATCACGGTATCCAACCAAACGAACGGACTTAACAATTGAATATGTTGGGTCGCTCTCAATCAGACCTTTTGGAACCTTAACTTGTTTAAGGCCATCCAGTTTAATTAGCTTGTCATCGGATATTTGACCATACCCACTCACCTTAACAACAGGATCGGACTCTTGAGATAGCGAGCGAACAAACGTCTCCTTTTCTCTACGACTATACGTATTCCAATAATTGTTAGACTTGGCACTCGTTTCTCCATAGCTAATCGTAACGGTATAGCTATGGCCAAAGCGCGTTCTTGAGTCATCTGCCATAGTGCTACGAACATAGGCGCTGTTGTCGCAGTTGCTTTCCTCGTAAGATGCGAAAATACGGAGCTTATCCCATTCAGGGGCGCAGTATCGAGATATAGTCAATGTCGTATCCTCATCTATCTTCCAGCTGTAAGACGATGAGCGGTTCTGTTCTGCGGGTATATCGATAACGTCAGTCTTAGCCATTGCCAAAGCTGGCACTAACAGTAAAAGCGAAGCAAGTTTAGTTTTGTAGGGCGTCATTTCTGTATATCTTTTGGGTAGTTAGGGTGTGCATAATACACCAGAGTTTATAACTGCATCTATCCGTTGGCGTTCATCTAAAGTGGCCGTAAATCAGGATAGGGATGGCCACCAGCTAACTGGCAGCCAATGGAAAGTTAATAGCCGTTTGCTTTTCGTGGTAGCTTGGCAATCACCGCCAACACTTCATCACATAGCGCTTGGGTCATCTTCATAGGGTCAATGTCGTTAACGTTCACTAGGTGGCGAACGTCACGAATATCCCGAGCCAATTTGCAGCATTCTTGCCACTCTTTGAGCTGGTCAGTAACAACGCCATGTATCCTGGCAAACTCCGAATTGCTTCGGAAATTTGCCTTAATAAATTCGTCCAATGGGTAGATCGTCAGCATCGTTAAAACTGTTCTGCGTACAGCTTTGTCATCTTCAGAAGGTGGCTAATATTGCGTAGCTGTTGATCGTGGGTTTCTTGCGTTTGGTCATCGTCCAAAATCAATGACTGGATGGAGACATCCCAATCAATGCCCTTTTTTTCAATCAAGTAAACCGCATCAGCTAGATAGGTTAAAAATTGATATTGAGAATCAATCTCCGTGTAGCTTTCTTTTGCTTTGTAAGTAATCTCATCAAAATAAGCAGAGAGTGAATCCCAAAACTTAACACTGCTACTTGCTGTCGTTTTCATCTCATAAAGATGACCGACACGTAGTTTGCTGTCAGTGAAAAGTCGTTTTAGCTGGTGGGCGTATGTACCTCTCTGCATTAGCACCATATCAGGGTTAATTAGTGGATTAGTGCTGCAAAATCCGTGAATTAGATTCATTTCTTAAACGGATCCGACTGTTTGCTTGTGGCGTAATCTAATCCCATTTTTGGATTGTGGCAACAACCTTTAATTCCGAACATGAAAATCAATATCAATATGTATTTTTTTGATATTAAGAGGTAAATTAGCTATTGCATATCTTAATTTTGATGTGATAGTCTCACGCAACATTCCGAACACGCTTAATCATTTGTAGAAAATGACCATAAAAACGTTCAATACCAGCAAAGGCACTATTGCCCTGTCTAACCACGGAGCAACAGTATCGATGGCCATTAGCCGCAACGCTAGCGCGGTAGCGAACGTGTGTGTGAGTTGGGTGTTAGGGAGTGCAGATGAGGCGAAAGCCTTTATTGAGGGCGCAGACGAAAAAGCGATACGAAATGAAATGCCTCGCTTTTCCATGTGTGCAGATGTGGTTAAACAACTAGACAAGGCACTGGCCAATGGCAATTCCAAAAAACCAGTGAGCCTACTCATAGAGCTTATGGAAGCTCTACCGCTAGATGGAACGGTCTACGAAATGCCACTACAAGTAGAGTTTATCCCGCACGATGAAATCTACATCGGCTATTTCGATACGACCGTCATTGACCGCATGCAAGGGCTAGGAATTATCACGTTACTTGGGGTGCATGATGATGAGCGACAAGCTATCAAACTCAATGAGCGTGACGATTTTCTAGCAAGCTGGTCGGCGGGAGTGAGTGAGGCTCGCAACGGCTCAGATCTGCATTATGCAGACTACAACAACCAATATGCGTTTACTGCCAGATATGAGTATCTATGTCATGGATTTATTGACGATGACTCGGGCAAAATTTGGCATCAATAACAAAAGGTAACTAACTGTGAATTTGGGTAATCTACTTCTAGCAATTCTTGAGCAGAGAACACAAACAGGCTATGACCTAACAAACCGAACAATGCCAGAATCTGGAGCATGGCAAGCAAGCCACCAGCAAGTGTACCGCGAACTCGGTCGCATGACGGAAAAGGGCTTAGTGTCACACGAAATTGAAGAGCAAGACGGTAAACCAGACCGTAAAAATTACAGCTTAACTCAAGACGGAAAACGTGTTCTTAACCTTTTACGCAACGAATCCATATGCAATGATCTGTCTATTATTCGTAGCCCGGCATCGGTAATGCTAGAAATCGGCAGCGAGAGCTACTTCAAGTCATACATTGAAAAACTCAATCAAGAAATCACTCAACTTAAAGAGAAGCTGAACGCGCACCAGAAAGAGAAAGGCGTGTTCTGTGACAACTTCACACTGCATGTAGAGCGCGATATTGATATGCGCAAAGCAGAGCTTAAGTTTGCCGAACGTTCGTTATCTATGATCACTTCCTCAAGCGTTGCTATGGAGAGCGCTGCGTGAAACCTCGATCGTTTAGTTGGCTCGCCATCCCTTAAGCGAGCTAAAAAGTGTTTAACTCGAAATCGGCCTTGGGACTACGAGAGCAAGCTCATGAAGATCGTCAGTTTGGTGCAAAAGATGCGTAATGATGACGGAAAATCATGCCAATGGGTTTTGATTGAGAGTTACTTTTGATAGTTACAAAAAAACCGCGACTAAACGCGGTTTTTTTGCAGCTGGCCTTAGCAAACAGTTCGAATCAGCAAATTCGAGTTACCAGCCTTTTCATGTCCCACCAGCAAATGTGAAACAAGAGCAAGCAAATAGTATGTGTTTTTAATGGCTTTGACAATAGCAGAGGAACTTCAAAGACTACGAGAGAAGCAAAAACAATCAATGGAGCGCTCGAACGCTAAGCAAATCACCAAAAAGCGAAGCCTGAAGTGAAGAAACCGACCTAAAAGATCGCCAGTAAGAAATTGAAAAGTCGAACGCCCACTGCTGAGTAAAAGCACATCATGGATGTCAATAGTAGCTCACCATGTATTATGAGTTGGAGAACAGGCGCATGCTTAAGGTCTATAAGCTAGCGTAATTGCCACTTGAACCACTCGAAAAAAGATCCACTATAAACGTTCCGAATATTTACCAACATAAAAACCATTAACAGGGCTAAAAAGCCTAGTTAATGGTGTTAAACTGACCAAGACTCCCCATCTTAAAAAGCGCGCTTAGAGGTCACAACATGGCACGAACGCGCATAGCTGTACTTACTCTATCATCTGGCCAGCCACGACTTATGCTTGCTGGTGTAGATGATGGTCAACTCCATATCATCGAATGCCAACAATTAGAGCGCTCATTGATGAGTCTTAAGCTGACTTTGCCCGAGAAGTTAGAAAAGCTCAAAAAAGGCGGTTTTATTGTGCTGGTGGACGAGGTTACGCCCTACTTTTCAAAGTATGGGCGCGCCGTTCGCCTGTCCGAACTGGACGCAAAAGGCAGACCGATCATTGTGTCGGCAATGGAAGCCTATAACTATCTCACATCCCTAAACGCTATCACCTACCCACCTAACGCTGGTGGCCGCTTCGAAGTGTCGCCATCCATCGTGGAAGAAGTACGGGGAACCGATGGTAAGCCAACGTACAACATCGACTGGTCAGAACTGCGCCCTGACACCTACGCGCTCATGTTTGTGGTCTATGCAGCCACACAAGACAGTATTGGCGACACGGTAACGCTTCAGAGTTTGTTTGACCTGTTACGCAAACCTAAGAAAGAGCCAGAAATGGCCTCGCGCGCAATGGGACTGTTCAAAGCTAAAACAGGGCTAATCGCAGACGGTAAGTATCGTATGGGAGGCGACTATGAGTAAGTTATCCCGCCTCTCAGCAGAGAACATCGAGGACGATATTCTACGGGCGCATTTCTTTGCCATCGTCATGGAATACGTCAACCGTTCGGGCAATACCGATCTCTTTGAGTACACCATTCGACTTGATGAGGTTTATCGTGCGGATCTCGTCTCTTACAGAGCTTACGCCACGGTTGAGCTTGATTGGTTGGTTAGTCTGGTCTGTGACGTAGACGACCCAATGAATCCGCTACCTGTTGGTGAAACCATCAAGCTTCCACCAGCATCTTGGGTGCGTCGTTCCATGCGTCAATTCATGGACGAAATGGGACTGTAACTTATGCCGAAGAAGTTTGAAGCGGAGAAACGGGATAACGGCTCATTTGCCAGCCTTGGCCTCAATGAAAAGCAGTTCAACCAGCTATTCAACAAGATTGAACAGGCGCAAAAGAGAAACCGCCGTAATGCTAAGCGAACGCTGACCGCCTCAACGCTGGCCAAGCCAACTAATAAGGCATTAAAAGCGCTAGGCGAAAAGGCTAAAGGGCAACGGTTTACCAAAGAAGACCTGATCAAGTTCGACAAGGCTCGCCAGCGACACAAAGAGGTCTATGACAGTAAGACAGCGGGTATCACCTACGCCTTTTTGGTGAAGAACTCGCGTCAAATCGACGTAGACCGTGCAAACAACCGTGTCGATGACGGTACAGGCACTCACAAGGCCACGTTGATCGGTATTAAGAACAATATCGCGCTTATTCGTGTCCGAGCATCAAGCGTATCGAAGCACGAAGAGCATCGAGTAAAGGTGCGTTTTGAGCAGTGGGATGAACTACTACACGAACCGCCTAATGGGGATTACAACCAAGCGGTGCAATTGGCGTGTGCTGGCCGTATTTCCTTTGATTGCGACTGTGGCCGTCACCAGTATTGGTATCGATACTTGGCCACTATGGGTAACTACTGCGTAGCGCCGCCTAAAGAGTTTGCTTTCCCGAAAATCCGAAACCCTGAATTGTCCGGCGTGGCATGTAAACATGTTCTCAAGGCAACAACCATGCTGCAATCGCTGGCATGGCAACGCATCTTGGCCAACCAAATGAAACAGCAAGCGCGCCGTGTTGGTTTTGGCTCAGATAACAAAACGTACTTGCTCAACGAGAACGAGAAGAAAGCTGCCGCACGTAACCGTAAAACGGTGGTGGATAAGGCCGCCGCTACGCGCGAACACGCGAAATATCTACGCGCTCAGAAAGCAATGGAAAAACAGATCGCCAAACAGAAACGGGAAAGCGAAACCATCAAGCGCCAAGCGCGCAAACTGCGTAAGGAGTCCAACGAGAAGAAAGGTTATATCGATATGATTAAGGTCGGCTTCCAGAACTTCCATGACGGCTACAAGCTGCAAGGAAAGACTAAGGGTGAAGCGCTGGCCGACTTCGCAAAATTGATGAACGTAACACCAAGCAAATTAGAGAGAATCATCAAGTGAGTGACGTAGTTAAACCTGTAGTAAGAAAGGTTCGATACCAAGGCCATGAGCCCTTTAATCGCGTTTTAAGGGAAGATTGGATTAAGGCTATCAAACTATCACCAGATCACTTTGAAGCGTCCCTGTATCGCCCTGTTGAGCCAGAATCGGCACCAACGGATGATAACTACCAAAACGAATCAGTGTTAGAGCTAGAAACCAACCAAGATACGCTCACTTATAGCGAACCAGAGCTGGTGGCTTTGTTGGATTGTCCAGATGAGCAAGAGAACTTTTTCATGATGGACGATGGCGACGAAAACCTTGGCGAGTCCTTAGAGCCGCTGATGCTGCGTATTGCTTCGCACCATGTACCTATCGGCAGTGTGCTGGAATGGGACGAAGAAACCGCCGAGGGATTACGAACCGTGTGGTGGTATGTACACAAGGCCGTTGGCTATGGTACGGCGAACGTGGGCGTGATTTATATCTGCATACCAATGCGTGATTTTAATCAGAAACTTTAAGCAAAGTCTACTCACACGATGCCATTTGACACATTAAGTTATAATTTTAACTCAATGTGTAAAGCGTTGCTAACCTTTCTTTAATGGCATGTGCAAATTATTTACACACCAAACTAAGCACATTACTGTTTTAGTTAACATGTTTATTTTTCAACGTTCACATCTCAAACGAATAAACAAGATTTATAAATAAAAATATAGCATAGAGGGTGTTATGAACACCCTCAGTAATTTACTTGTTGTCGACTTTACTTTGATCAATCCCTTCTGATTTATGCTCTAAAATATTACCACCATGATTTATGGTAATAGATTTAGGCTTCATTTCCTCTGGAATTTCTTTAACCAAAGTAATAGTTAACAAGCCATTAGAGAGATTAGCGTCAATAACTTCAACATAGTCCGCTAAGTTAAACTTACGTTCAAACTTACGGTTGGCTATACCCTGATATAGATATGTTCGTTCTTGATCAGAGCTCTTATCACCGCGCACAGTGAGTACACTTTTCTCAACTTGAATATCTAGTTCTTCTTGAACAAATCCCGCAACAGCTAAAGTAATAGCGTAATGGTTTTCACTAAGAACTTCTATATTGTATGGAGGGTAGCCGCTAATAGATGCTTCACTAGTAAGTGCATGATCTAACAGTGATGCGAAGCGGTCAAACCCTACACTATTTCGATATAATGGGGTTAGATCTATTGAATTCATAATATATCCTCCATAAGAAGCAATACAAAATAAAAACAATATATGTAAAGCGATTCTGCACAGACAACCTTTACATTGGTTTTTTTAGTTTTTTACCTGATTAATTTCAAGCATATAATTATAAAATTTATTTATAAGCATTATATTATTATTCGTAGTAGCTATATAAAAATAAGCTTTATATTTTTGAACTTCATAAAATCAAAGCGAATCTCCTTCCCCTAGGCTACCTTTTATATAACACTCTCCATTGTTATCTTTTAGTTATGCTTTAGAGTAGTTACTTTCCTTACAACGCCGAATATTAGTGCGATGTACTGTAACTTTGTCCCATCGAGAGTGCTCTTCACCAGCCAGACTGGACGCTTCATTAAGCGACATTTTGTTGTTCAAAGTTAACTGGGCTTAGATACCCAAGAGCACCGTGCCTTCTCGTCCGATTATAATCAACCTCTATGTACTCGAAGAACGTTTGGCGCATCTCATCTCTGGTCCTTATTGGTTCGTATTGAATCGTTTCCACTTTCATCGAATGGAAGAAGCTCTCAACACAAGCATTGTCCCAGCAGTTTCCTTCCTTGCTCATACTTTGTTTTAGATTATAAGCAGTTATGATATCTCGATAATCTTTCGAGCAATACTGGCTACCACGATCACTAGGAACAATCACTTTCTCTGCTAGCTTCAGAGTTTCGGCTTCAAATTCAGGAGAATGGATAATACGTTTCTTCTTGTTTGTCATTGTTCACCTCGTTAGTGATTGTACTCACTTAACTCGGTGTCCAAAACTAACGGGGCGAATCATTGTGCGTTGGGAATCTGCCTTAAACGCTTTGTTATGCCTTCGACCACAAAATTGCTGACACACCATATTTAGGGAATAGAGCGGTATATTTTTCTTCTGTAATATCCAAGATTGCTTCAAGCTCGGGCTCACCGTTGTAACCTTGTTTCTCAAAAACCTCGCGCAGGCTCTCTAGCTGACTATCTAGTTGTTGTTCTAAGTGTCGGAGAAATAGTTTTTGGCGATGTTTTCTCGTTACAGCCTGTATATTAAAACCAGAACTTGCCATTCCACCACCTATCGGTGCATAGACAGTTCCATCCTGAACAGTTACGAAGCTATTGGCATTTCTTTTGCGGAGAGTTAAACGTTCTTGCTCGGTTAAAGGAGTCGACGATACTATGTCTTTAATTTGGTACCGCTCGACTACGTTCGACCAATTACGGTGGATAATTTCAACAATATCTTGGTCTGCCCATGAGCCATGGTTAAAGATACCAATCGCATAAAACTTATCCTCGGCGAGTAGCGCAAATAGAAGTGGTCCAGTACGTTCAATAAAGTTACCTTTCATATTTTCACCTAAATGAAAATGGTGAACTCCCCAATCATTGAGCATGGAATCTTTGTTGTTCAAATTGTTCACCAATTTACTCAGATTAGGGGTTAAGTCGTGACCTGATTCAATCAAGCCTTTTAAACGCTCCCATCCGGACTCTAAATTTTGAGGGCAAGAAAAAGTATCAGCCAAAAGCAATTGCCGAACTTTGGCTTCAGGACGGCGCTGCTCAGCATTGAAGTATACAAAAGGGATCTCATTATCCGGTACAGAAGAAACATCATAGCCCCAGTGATTCATCAAAATATCTTTCTGGATATTGACCCAATCACCAAAAAAATCTGATTTTATTCTCATTCTTACTCCAAAGGTTAAAATATTGGGGAGGCATAACGCCCTGCTAAGGGGTGAGCAACGCAATACTGATGACTCCGCATACCACCTTAAACACTAAAACCAACGCATAGTAAAAATGCCACGCGTTGCGAATCCCTCTTGAACAGTTTGTTATGTTACTTTTTCTTAGGAACATGTTTTAAGCTATGTTGATTTTTTTCTACCACATAGATTGACTCAACAATATTCTCGACTATGTCCATAGCAGCTATCACTTCTTTTTGTTTTGGGTTGTATGACCGATGTATTGCAGCATGGCCAGCTTCCAACACTTGATCTAGTGCAGTACGTTGAACTTTAGAGATATACCCCTGACTTTGGAATTCATCCATGTTTTTGACAAACCGCCCCTTATCACCAACTTTTTGGATCATTACATGCTCAATTAATGCTCGGATTCCCATAACCGTAAGTCGGTTACATCCATTTTGCAATGACACATATATTTCACTAATCAGTTCCATTAGTTCACGATTCACGGGACCGGTGTCGGCATTGAAAGGAAATACTAACTTTGAAACCCAACTAGGCTTTTGACGTAAAGTGTAAGGAGGATAAATAGAAATATCAGGAATTATCCCATTATCATCGTATTCGCAGTATTCTGAATATTCAGCGCGTTCCATTTTTACATCTTGACATCCGCAACATTCAAATAGGCTGTATCGGCGCTCACAATAGAAATGTTCCTCACTTAAATCCTGCTTATAACAATGTATCAACTTATGAAAAGTATAGTTCTGACAAACGTTACATTTTAATTTTCGCTTTTCTATTACCACAATTTTCTCCTAGTAACATAACGCCGCATTAAGGTGTGAGCGGCGCTTGGCTATACTTGAGCGAAGCGAAACTGCCAAGCGTTGCGAATCACTCTTAAATGCTTTGTTATAAGTCATTTTCGCGCTTTGTTTATTAGCTCGATTATGTTGTTTGGCGCAGCATCATCCGTGATTATGCCTGTAGATACGGGTCTAAAGATCGCTTGTAATACTAGATTACGTTCCTCACTTGAAGATGCCCCGCCCTCACTTATTAATGCCAAGTAGGCTTGAGTCATAACAACCCTTTCTTGAGAGTTCATTTGCATATGATTATGGCTTAAATACATTCGCACCAATACACGGATTAACCAAATTGCCAGTGATGTTGTAAAGGCAACCACGCCTACCTTACCCCATACAACTTTCTCTGAAGCTAATATTTCCCATGCTACATACCCTATTGGAAGAAAAATAAGTAATGACAACAATACGCTTGCTATACCAAACTTCTTTGCCGATTCCTTATGATGATCGCAATTATCTGTCCAATACTGGACAGGAGCTTTTAGTTTCATTTGAGTTTCATATGCTTCAACAAAACTTTCAAAGCGGTTTTTCGTCGCTTCCTGTTCTTCAATGAACCTTTCATTGAGATTATCTACAGATTCATCATAACTCTCATTTGCATGCTTAAGCTTATTTTCGAGCTCAATCTTTAAGTTGCTTTCGAGCTTTTTCTTGATTTCTTCAATATCAAGAACAGCTTGCTTCTGCTTTTTGCTCTCTTTATCCAATATTTTACATTCAGATTGGAGTTCAATAACAGCATGCTGCCCTTTTCGCAATTCGTTAGCCAGTTGCTCATTTAAGATTGAAAATTCATCAGTGATCTTAGTACTGTCAGTACGGAAATTATTGAGTAACTCTTCATATTTTGCTTTTTCAGCTTTTAAGCCTTTTTTATAGAAAAGGGCTTGAATCGCTCCTTCGGTTTGCTTATCTATACCCTCAGAGAACGCAATTAGCGTATATAGTGCAACTTCTTCATCATGTAAGGAGCGAATAAATGCTCCCTTCTGAGACGCATAAGATACGAATTCCTTCCTGTTTGTAACATCCCATGCAAGTTCTATATAGTCAGAGTCTAATGATGAACTAAACTCCTGCTCCTCATTTTCCACTCCGATTTCATCATAAAACCTAAAAAAAGCGCTATATGCCTTCAGATATCCCAACTCTTTATCATGGGACAATAACCAATTCCAGACTTTGTATTCTTGACTAATTATTTCAAATTTTTCTTTAGTATCCACTGAACCTCCCATGACTTATAACGCCCTGTTAAGGGGTGAGCAACGCAATACCAAAGCCGCCGCATACCACCTTAAACACTAAAACCAACGCATAGTAAAAATGTCACGCGTTGAGAATCACTCTTAAATGCTTTGTTAGTTTTTATTCACACGCACGCTTTCCTTCTTCGCATGCTTCTACGCACATATCTTCATCACGGTATGAAGAGAACTGGTCATCACACTCATCCTCACAAGCTCTAAATGCAGCAGAGCAGTCACCACCTTCAGATTTAGCTATCTGCATCATTAACATTCTATTTAACAAGTTTACTTGTTGAATTAGTTCGCTATTTGTCATCGACACACAAGCATTACCAGCTTGTTTGAACCCTGAATCACATTGCCATGTCGAACCAAAAGTGAAATGTGCATTTTTTGGCAACGTTACTTTGTCGCATTGGTTATTGTTCTTTCTATATCCAGTATTACAAGACCAATTACCGCCATATGTAAATTTTGCATTTTCAGGCAGTTGAACTTTGTCACATCCATTTTCCACCTTTCGATAACCAGTGTTACAAGACCAACTGCCACCATAGGTTAACTTGGCATTTTCGGGGACTTCAATCTTTGTACATTTGTTATCGGTCTTCTTGTACCCCATGTTACATTGCCAACCACCTAACATTGAGATCGTTGCATTTTCTGGGACTTCGATTTTTGAACACCGATTATTTTTCACCTCAAACCCAGTATTGCAATAACACTTTTCCCCTAGGTAATCAGAAGAAGAATTAGGAGGGCACTGAAGTTCAGCGTTCGCTAACAGTGGAAATATGAATGCAAATAGCAAAATTAAATTTTTCATAAATGTCTCTAAAAACTAACGTTTTTTATAAGGGTTTTAGCCGCCTTTCATACTTCTATCATGCAACCTTTCCAATCACAGTTTAAGTTTATAACCAATAGATTAATGAGAGGTATTGGGGATTAGAATGTAAAATGACGCATAATTTTTAAAAAGCTTACTTCGACACTCCGTCGGATATCTACAGGTAAGGCAAAAGTAAAATCACAGGTTGTAAGAAAACTTTGGCGCTGAGAAGGAGTGGGCCAGAAACGTGCTTTGCTAGCACAGCTTTGGACAGAAATGGTTTAGAGTATTTACTTAAATTAGCAAAGGACGAATAACTTCTGGTATGGAAACTCAGTGTCCAATCTAACAGGAGCAATTTAGTTAATAGAAATGCAGCTTCATCGCGACGCTCTATATGTATTGGCTTAACAAAGGTGCTGCCAGCTTCAATGCAATACCACACATGATGCATGAAATCGCAGAATCTAAAATTCGCCATGTTCTTGGCTTACTAAAAAGTGGGATCAACTTGTTAGCCAAATACACTAATCCATAAAACCAGCCCCCTGATGCGATCAGTGCCCCTATAACAAACAATAGTTTTTCATCAGGTTCCATTTGAGCAGTCACGCCCCCGAGTATCACCACCGTATCCAGATATACATGTGGATTTAAAAAAGTGATAGCCATCGCCATTAAAACGACTTTTAACCAACTCTGGGCAATGTCCGAATTTTCCAACTCTAGGTGACTTGAACCTTTCCAAGCTGATTTTGCAGATTGGTAGCCATACCAGAAAGCTTGGATTGGGCGATTGCGCAGCACGCTTCGACATTGAACCTGAAATCGCACGTGGTGCCGACTCAGTATCGTGATTTGTTGGACGATGCGTTGGCTCAAATTGGCTATCGTCTGCGTGTAGACACACTGGTGCACCCTGCTGAATTGACGCCGGGCGCGACCATGACGGTTCAGGCCTTGCTTGTGAACGAAGGGAACGCGCCACCGTATCAGCACCATTATCTGGCGTATCGATTGGTGAATGAGGACGAAGAAACCGCGTTTTTCAACGTCTCAACCGCAGATGTCATGCGTTGGCTGCCGGGTGAACACGCGACCTCCAGCAGTTTCACTTTGCCTGAAACGATCCCCACCGGCCATTACTACCTTGAGTTGGCTTTGGTCGATCGCCATGCTGAGGCAGAAGTGAATCTGGCCAATGAAGGGTTGCAGGCGTCGGGCTGGTATCGCTTATCTGACGTGACCATTCGTTAGGTCGACAGCCTTCGCCATGCTGTGGTGCGATAGACAGCAGCAAACGAAAAGCGAAAGTGACAGAAGAAAAGCGGGCAATGCCCGCTTTTTTGTACGTTGAGCGTTGAAACGACTTTCTTTGAAGACGCCTTTTTGGGGTTGGAAGACTAAGCCAGTGCTTGCGCCAGCAAGCTGACCGGGTGAATGGTTTCCAGCGCGGTGTTCTCTTCGATTTGCCATTTACAGGTTTCGCAGTCGGTGATCGCAAAATCTGCATCGGAGGCTTTGATCGAGTCAAACAGGTGCGAGCCGATTTTCATCGACACGTCATAGTTCTCTTCTTTAAAGCCATAGGTGCCCGCCAAACCGCAGCATTCGCTATCGAGGACAATCAGTTCTAGGCCCGGAATCATGCGCAGTAACTCAATGGTAAACATCACGTTGCCACTGCGTTCCAAGTGACAAGGCGTGTGATAAACCACTTTGAGGTTGACCGGTTTCATTTTCGGCGCATTGCCATTCATAAACTCTTTCAGCAGGAAGCGCGTGACGTATTCAATGTCGTTGGACACTTGGCTGTTGTCGACGCCGAGCACATGCGGGTATTCCTGTTGCAGCGTGAACGAGCAAGTTGAGGAGGTTGAAATCACTTTGGTGTGATATTCATTGACCGCAGTTTCCATGTTCTTCACGTTCAGCAATGCGTTTTTACGCGCTTTGTCATGAAAACCGTTGGCAATCAAAGGCACGCCGCAGCATTTCTCGTTGTTCAGCAAGCGCACGCCAATATTCATCGCATTCAACACCTTCACCAGATCTTTGCCCAATTGTGGGTGGTTGTAGTTGACGTAGCAGCCATGAAAGTAGGTGACTTGGCGCTGATACAGCGGCTGGCTGGTGCAATTTTGTTTAAACCAGCGACGGAACGTGCCGTGCGAGTATTTCGGCAACGCTTTGTGGTCATGCACGCCGATGGTTTTGTGCATGATTTTTTTCACCAATGGCATCGATGTGGCGAAGTTCACCACTGGTGCAAATGGCGTGGCCAGTGAGCCGAACAGGTCGGTGTGGCTCAGCACGTAGTCACGCATCAGTTTCGGATTGAGCGGTTTCTTGCCATGTTTACCCCGCGCGACGGCGATGATGTCGCCGATTTTCACCCCAGAAGGACACGCGGTTTCGCAGCGTTTGCAGTTGGTGCAGTATTTAAGCGCTTCGTCGTAATATTCCGGGTTTTTAATGCGCAGGCGCTCGCCATCCGGCCCGCACTGTTTCGGGCCTGGGTAATCTGGGTTGGCTTTTGCCACGGGGCAGTACACCGTGCAGACGGTGCATTTAATACATTGGTCAAAGCTGGTATTCAGAGGAGCAGCTTTTGAAAATGGCGCGTTCATGCGAGCACCTCCTGATCGAATGGGTTAGGGTGAGACGCTGACAATTGAGGTTCTAGGCATTGCATGATGGCGTGGTAGGCGGTGCCAATCGCGACGCCGCCACCGCACCCTTCAAACACGGGATCGTATCCCGACAACATGGAGCCGCAGCAGTACAAGTTTTTAATGGTGACGCCGCTGCGCTGTGGGTTCAATTGCGCGTTGGTTTCGACACCGAATGCCATAAAAGGGTGTGAACGGTCGGCAAAGAAGGCCGGATTGCGCCAATCAACGCGTGCTGGTTTATGCGTCACTTGCAAGCCAAAGATCGGTTCTTGGATGGCGTGTTGCTCGGCATGCAACCCTTGGCTGAAATAGCTGCCGGTTGCCATGATGTAGTTGTCAGCGCTGATGGCCATGTCGCGCAGGTTTTGCGTTTGCAGGCTAACCAGACGCTCGCCGTCAAACGTGCCGTTGACCACTTTGTCGCCTTTGAGGTGAATGCCACCCAGCAGCAGGAAGGTGCGACTGAGCGCCTCTTCAATGCGAATACCCAGCAGCGATGGTGGCATGGTCGGCACTTCGTGAAATTGCAGTTGCGTGGTGTCGCGTAGCTTCGTTAGCAGCGTTAGGCCATCGCCGTTGCCCATGATCGCGGGCATGATCACCAAGTCGTTGCGATTGGCTGCACGCATCAAACCATCGCATAGCGCGGTCCACGCGGCATCGTGTTTTAGCAAACGTGCAATGTCGATTGAGCGCAGCTCATTTGGGTTGCGGCGGTATCCGTCAAACCCCGGAATCGACAGGGTGACCGTGTGAATCGGCACACCTTGAAAATCGGGATGCTGGTGAAGGTTATCTTTCAGCATTTGTGGCTGAAAATCGCGATAGCCATCGATCGAAACCACCACAATACGCTCAAACGAAACTTCTTGGCGGTGTTGGTAAACAAATGGCTGCGATAGCCAAGTCGCTTTGAGTGTGCCAAGCGGCGTGATGCGCCCGTGATTGGCCAAATCATCTTGATGCGATAGCGGCACGTTCGCGGTGGCGAGCGTTTGACGAAACCATTCCAGCCCTTTTTGCAGCGTGCTACGACCCACCGTGTTGTACGGATGGGACGGCGCTTGTTGCTGTAATGCGTCGAGGGCATCAAACGGGTGGGTGACCGCGCTGCCATCTGGTAATTTCGCCAGCACATCAATGGAGCCGGAAGAGAAATGTAACGCGCTTTGACCCTGATTGATGAGCACGGTTTTTTTGCCAGCTTGCAGGCTGCGAATTGCAGCGGTATAACCCGCAATGCCCCCGCCGATCACGGCCACATCATAATGCATCATAATTCCGCCTCCTGTTTTTGTTGTTCTGCTTGAGGGTGTTCTGATTGAGCGGGCTGGGGCAGGTCGCTGGCACCGAGTAATCCTTCGTAAATCCAATAGCTGAATTCCGCTTCGCGCAGCGCATCACCCCAGAAAATGGGTTTGATGCCTTTCCAGCGCTCTTCTAGAAAATCGACCAACAATTCACTCGATTGACAGCCATCGACCTGACCATATTCGGAAAACAGGCTGGCCGCACGGTAGATGCACAGTTCGCCCTGACAAGGGCCCATGCCTAAGCGAGTGCGGCGGCGCAGATCGACCAAGTTGTTGACGTCGAGCTGTTTAATCGCGTATTCAATTTCGCCCGCAGTGACCATTTCACATTCACAAATAATCGCTTGGCTCTTGGCATCGTCAGACAAGAATTGCGTGGCGCGTTCACCATGGCGATAAATGGCGGATTCATACACCGGTTTGGCGATGCTGGCGGTTTTCTTGATGGCTTTTGGCGTTTCGTTTGACCCCGGCAGTGGGCGCGTGTGGGTTTCGCACGCCTGAGTGTTGCCCAGTTTCTTCGCCACTAAGTCGGTCGCCCATTCCGCCATTAAGCGGTAGGTCATCAGTTTGCCGCCGGTAATGGTGGTGAGGCCTTTGAGGCCGTCGCGCTCTTGGTGATCGAGCAAAACGATGCCGCGGCTGATATTCCGGCCACTGCCATCGTCATCTACCGAAACCAAAGGACGTACCCCCGCGTAGGCACGCAGTACGCGCGTATTGGCCATGATCGGCGCAAGTTTCGCGCCTTCTGCCAACAGCACATCCACGTCACGTTCGGTGACGTGCAAGTTGTCGATCTGGTCGTAATCAATGTGTTCGGACGTGGTGCCGATAAGTGAAATGGTGTCGCCGGGCACCAGAATGTCGGCATCGGAAGGTTTACGGCAACGGTTGATCACCAAGTTATTGATGCGGTAATCGAGGATCAACAGCGAGCCTTTGGCAGGGAACATCTTGATGTTGAGGTCGGCATATTCGCAGATATGTTGTCCCCAAATGCCCGCGGCGTTGATCACTTCTTTGGCAAAGATTTCAAACTGTTGGTTGGTGCCCAATTGCAAACAGCGTACACCGAGTATGGTATCGCCTTGGCGAATCAAACTGGTGACGATGGTGCGGTTGAACATGCGCGCGCCGTGCTCTTTGGCATCAAGGACGTTCGAGGCACATAAACGGAACGGATCCAGCGTGCCGTCGGGCACTTTCACCGCACCGATCAGCGCCGGGTTCACGTTCGGTTCGAGCGCGAGTGCTTCTTTTGGCGTTAAACGGGTCGCTTCGATACCGGCATTGCCGCAAGCCTGAATAAAGGTGTCTTGAAAGCTGAGTTCGTCTTCAGGCAGGGTAATGAATAGGCCGTCAGTCGCTTCCACACAATGGCGAGCGATGCGTTTGAGCGTTTGGTTTTCTTGAATGCATTCTTTGGCCGATTCTGCATCAGTGACGGCATAGCGCGCACCAGAGTGCAGCAAGCCGTGGTTACGACCCGTGGTGCCGGAGGCGATGTCATCTTTCTCTAACAGAATGCACGCGATGCCTCGCAATGCGCAGTCTCGCATGATGCCTGTGCCGGTCGCGCCGCCGCCAATGATGACAACGTCGGTTTCCATTCGTTGATAAGCCGTCATGACCTTTACCTTATGCAACTTTAATAAACTTACAACTAGTATGTTTTTTTTTATCATTTACGTTCGATATATTGCTCACAAAAGCGCGAACGAGCGTTAAATTGATAGTTTTGGTGATTGTTTCGTGTGGGTGTGGAGAAATTAACCAACAATGTTGCTGGTATTTAACAGGGTTAGGCACATATTTGTTACATGTAAATCGATGAAAACAGGAATAAATTCGCTAACGAGCTGGTCTGATGTGCAAGCGGAGTCAAGAACGTTGTTGGTAAATGAAAACGTATGATGCCTTGTTTAATAAGCAATTGCTCAGTTTATTAGGGTTTTCTTGATTAGAAAATGGCGCGATAAAAACTAACCCTACTGATGAAATGATCAAAATGATGCGCCAATTAACAAAAAACGAGTTTGACATTAACAAACTTGTGCTCGAACGCTCATAAATTTCCTTGTTCGATTTTCGAGAGTGCTCTTCTGTGTCAGATTTGCCCACACAAAGTTTGTGTACATAACTATAAACAGGACTCTTACTTATGACTCGAACAAAACAACAGGCTTTGTTGCTTAATTCGATGAGAAGACATGGTAGCCCCATGTTGTTCAGTTCTTAAACAACATACTGAGTTTCAGGCATACCCAGCCCTGTAAGCTTGTTCAGCGCTTTGATCATAGCGTAAGTCTCACCAACTTGAGCGTTGTAGTCCCTCAGGCTTAATTTCCCACCTAACAACTGTTTTACCCGATACATTGCTGTCTCTGAGAGCGAGCGCTTATGATAACCATACCGCTTTTTCCATTTCTTGTTAGAGCCGTAGAGCTTCTGGCAACCCACTGCTAAGTTGCGAGGATGTCCTCGTTCCCAGAAGGCTGCCCCTTCTCGTGGCGGAATGAGCGGAACAGCTCGCTTGAGCCGTATGGCATCATGGCAATTCCTTGTGTCATAAGCACCATCGCCTGATATCTCAATGATTTTACGGCGTGTCTGCTTAAGCAAGTTGGGAAGTACTTCGGCATCGGTTACGTTAGATAAGCTCAGCTCTGCTGCGACTATTTCGTGGGTGCTAGTATCTACTGCGATATGCAGCTTACTCCAAACCCTACGCTTCCCGTCAGTACCATGCTTCTTGACCTTCCATTCGCCTTCGCCATAAACCTTGAGGCCAGTGGCATCAATGGCTAGGTGTTGTATCGCACCTCTGGTTTTAGTTTTAAATGAAACCTCAACTTCCTTAGCTCGACGGCTTATACAGGTGTAGTGGGGACAAACTAGCGGGATGTTAGCCAGCTTAAATACCGAGTCTAGAAATCCTTGCAGTGCTCTCAACGGCATAGAGAATATGCGTTTCACCATCAGTGCAGTAGTAATGGCTAAGTCGCTGAATTGGCGAGGTCTGCCGCGCTTGCCTTGTTTGTTTTGCTTCCACTCGGCTATCGCTTCCTCATCAATCCAAAAGGTCAGAGAGCCACGGTTTATTAAGGCTTTGTTGTACTGCGTCCAGTTAGTTGTTTTGTAACGAGGTTTAGGCATGAGGCTACGACGATTAATGGGTGTAGCCAATGGTATGGACACCCCTCACCCTTATCACACTGGATTAGCTACATTATATAAACATGGTTTATTCGTAGGATGGGAGGCTCAGATGGGAACGATTATTCGTGTGGGTGTCGATTTGGCAAAAAATGTGTTCCATATTCATGCTGTTGATGAAAATGAAAAAACGACCTGGCAGGGAAAATATGCAAGAAACACATGGTTAAAAGCGATCATGAAACGAGTGCCTTTTACAGCAATCATTGGAATGGAAGCATGTGGTTCCTCTCATTACTGGGCAAGAGAACTTATCAAAGCGGGGTATACAGTGAAGCTTGTTGCAGGTCAATTTGTAAAGCCTTATGTCAAAACGAATAAAAATGACAAAGTCGATGCTGAAGCCATTTGCGAAGCGATAAACAGGCCGAATATGCGCTTTGTGTCTGTAAAGACGAGCGAGCAACAAGATATTCAATCAATGCACCGTGTCCGAGAAGAACTAATTGCTCAGAGGACTGCCAGGGCTAATCAGATTAGAGGCTTAACCGCTGAATATGGAATCGTTGCACCTGTTGGTATCAGTAATTTGAGAAAACATATTCCCTACTGGTTAGAAGACGTAGAAAACTCGTTATCATTCCAATTTAGGGAGTTGCTACAAGTATTGTACGAAGATTTAATCACGCTAGATGAACGCATTGATAAGGTAACTAATAAGATAAAATTGAGTCTTAGTGACAACCCTGTTGCTCAAAGATTAATGAAAATCATCGGCATTGGCCCACTCGTTTGCAGTGCACTACTTATTGACCTTGGTGATGGCATGAGTTTTAAAAGAGGTCGAGATTTTTCGGCATCATTAGGGTTGGTTCCTCGACAATACAGTACTGGGGGACGAGAGAGGTTATTAGGTATAAGCAAAAGAGGCAATGGATACCTGAGAAAGTTATTGGTTCATGGCGCCAGAGCTGCATTTCGCTATGTTAAGGATAAAACAGACGCCTTAAGTTTATGGATCAAAAAGCTAAGTATCACTAAGCATCCGAACGTAGCGATCATCGCGCTTGCGAACAAGTTGGCAAGGATCTCGTGGGCTATTGTTGCCAAAGACGTTGAGTATGACGCATCTCGCGCTGCGGCTTAAATGTTATTGATTTTTGAAAACAGTTATATGAAGAATTGCATAGTAAAGAAATGATGGAAAATAGGTCAAACCAACATTATCAAAACCCAACCTGATCAAAGAGCTAATAGCTCGTGTAGCCGTTTGGGAGTTAATGTGCGGATAACGCCATTATGGTTCGATGCGCAATTAAGGCATCACTAATAAAACCGAATACACGTGGGCAGTTATACCTTCATTTTCATTAAAATTTACTTGCAATAGAGGGAGTGTCCATACACGATCAGATCGTAGCTTCTTGATTTAGTTCCATCGATTTAAGCAACATATATGGACGCACCTCAGGATGCAATGGCCTAATTGAATGATACGGTCGCTAACATATATCCGACGTCTTTCTAGGTCGATAATAAACCTGCGCCATGATGTAATCCGCCCCTCACTGTCTTTTCAAAGCCTCGGTTTCAATAACCATGTTGCGTTATCAGAGTGTAGTAAGGATGGTTCACCGTTTATTCATCAGCTATTGCAAACTCAGTTGCTTCTCTAGGATAACTCCTTAGAACTTGCTATTTTTTATCAAACAGGCTTAAAGGCCTGATTAATATCGTATTCACTATTTTTCATCAAGATGTGCCATGCTACCCGACCGAGCTTGTTTGCAAGAGCGACAATCGCTTTTGCTTTGCCTCGGCGTGCAATGAGTCCTCTCAACCATGCTCCCATAGAATCCACTTTGTTAGCTCCACACCGAACCACTGCGCGAGCGCCGTGAATAAGTAATGCTCTTAATTCGCGATTACCATTCTTCGATAGAGAGCCGAGACAACTTTTTCCACCTGTACTATTTTGTTTTGGAACCAGGCCACACCATGCTGAGAACTGGCGACCATTTTGGAATTGGTGTCCAGTACCTACCTCACTAATCAGTGCCGCTGTCAAAATCGGACCAAAACCAGGAATATTCCGAATAGCCTCATACCTTGGATTTTGCTGACTCAACATGGTGACACTTTGGGTCATTTCATCTATCTCTTCGCTAAGGCTGACAAAGTCACAGTATAAAGTTTGCAGTAAGTTCCTCATTACTGGGGAAAGATCATTCTCTGCATCTTCAAGAGCTATCGGTAAATGACTTCGCAAAGCTTTAATAGACAAAGGGAAAACCACTCCGTATTCAGCGGCGAGTCCTCTGATCTGGTTCGACAAGGCAGTTCTGTTCTCCACCAAGCGTTTACGGACACTGCGTATTGCTTTGAGGTCTTGTTGCTCAACAGACTTAACAGGAACAAAATGAATATCAGGCCTAGAAAATGCTTCGCAAATTGCTCTCGCATCATTAGCATCATTCTTTTGTCGCCCAACAAATGGCTTTACGTGCTGAGCTGGGATAAGAGCTACGCTATGTCCAAGCTCTTGAAATATTCTGCCCCAATGATGCGAAGTTGCGCATGATTCCATCGCAATAGCCGTTTTCTCTGGTAATTGACGGACTGTATCAAGAAGCTTGTCACGCTTTACCTTTCGGTTTGACAAGATTTGTCCATCAGAACTCAACACGCATACTTGAAAGAGGTTTTTGGCTATATCGATACCGACAACTTTAATAGACATGATGATTACTCCTGCTCTTACTGGTTGCACCATTAGTTTGGTACAACGGTGCTAGAAGGGAAGTGCGTCCATCACATCAAAGCCGTTTATTCCTTAGAAATTTAATTATTATCGTCGTGGCTATTTGTTTGTTTTTTACACACGAATGTCGTGCCAATTCGCTTCGATATAATCAATGCAGTCTTGCTTTAGTGACGGACCAAATGTGCTTTTCCAGCCAGGAGGGATCCCTTTGAACTCAGGCCATAAACTATATTGATTGTTGTGATTAATCAGCACAAAGAACTGGTTTTCAGGTTCGTCAAAAGGATTAATGTATTTCTCAGACATAGTTAACTCCAATCATAGAAAAATCAGGATTCAAAATTAAAAACATATGACAACCCATCAATGATGCCTCCGCGCCAACACAGGCGTTCATGTCCACCATCAAAGGTGCGAAACGATAACCGATGGTTTTGTTGCTTAAGTTGCTGGTACAGGTCTTGGCTCAAGTCCACCATGATGTCTTCCCCTAACCCAACTTCCATAAAAACACTTAGCTTTACGTTAGAACCAAGGCCAGAATGAACCAATTGACTCATTTGAGTTAAAGGTTCGCTTGTTTGAAGAGGAGAATATTCACTAGGTGGCTTCACTAACGAAAAATCAGGCCACCAGAATGAACCCGACTGACAAACAACCGCACCAAAACGGTCCGGATGGTTCAATCCGGCATACATCGCACTCAAACCACCAAGGCTTTGCCCAACAACAGCCGTACGATTAGCCTCATTAGTAATTGGGAAATAATGACCAACCAACGGCAGCAGTTCTTGAGTGATAGCCTGCCAAAACAAAGGGTTGCAACTGAATTCTTCACTACGCAGCGCTCCATTGATTTCATCAATGAAGACATACAAGGCAGGTGGAAGCTGACCGCTGCTCGTCGCATCGGTCAGCGCACTGAACAGAGGCATGGATTGAGACCAAAATTGACCATCTAAGACTAAAACCAATGGCAGTTCAGCCATTTGGTCAGCGCTGGCTGTCGAATACAACCAAACATAGCGCTCATTACCTAAACACTGGCTAGTCCAAGCCAGCTGCATGCCCGCTCCTGCCTGAACATTGCCATTTTTTGTATCGAACCTTGACCAAGCACTTTGCGATACTGCCTTTGGCATAGATAGCGGCGTTTTCGAACGTCCCCATTCGCAGGCTGACAAATTGTTTTTACTTAAATCATCGCGAACACTAAGAGGAAAAATGGTTCTCAACCACTCCCGATGCTTGGTGCGTTTCTCTTGGTATGTTCCGTGGTACGCTGGTTGGACGCGTTCATGTGTCACTGGAATAAACGTGTAGCTCCCACGCCACGTACTGTTTACCCTTGCCTTATAAAACCAAACATCCGTTCCTTTGACATGAGTAAGCCTTGCCATATCAAAGCTGTGATGATCAGTAATACCATTGATATCAATGTATATTTCCTTAACACTGTCATCCGTGTTTCGCCAAAGAAATAGCAGCTCAACGCTTGTATTATCTTGGGAAAGGATAAAAGGTGTTCCTTTTGTCTGCACCTCGTTCCACCAACATGGGGCTCCTACTTCTTCATTATCTTCAAGTAAACCACTTAAAACACTATTGATATTCTTATTTTCTATTATTCGAAAAGCCTTTATATCCATCACAAATCCAACTTGTACGTCGATACTTCATGCATATCTTCTAGTAATGAGATGGCACAAACTTATATCATCATTGTTGTGAATAATAATAATTATCATTAGTATTATTGCCGCAACACTTTTTTACATAAATGTTGTTACAACATCAAATGTTTTCTTCTTTTTTTATTAAGGAATACTCAGGTCATGAAGCCCATGGATTTAAACAGTGGCATAACCATCACTAATACTGGCAAGACTAAACTTGCCATGCTCATTGGTGTAATTTGCCTTGGAGCCAGCACCACTCTTTCAGCAGAGCAAGTGGACAACAGCAATACTAAGAAAGGCCAAGAAACCCTAACAACCCTAGAAACCATTGTGGTACTTGGTGAAAAACTCGGTGGTACACTTGCTGAGAACACAAGCTCAGTCACCGTTTTTACTGATGAAGCAGACAATGGCGAAGATCAAACATACTACGATCTACTCGATCGCGTCCCGAATGTACTGAATGCCCCTTCTGGTATTCCACATATTCGAGGTGTCGATGGTCGTGGGCCTGGTGAAGGCTTCCTTTCCTTCATGACAGGAGCGACACCAAGGGTGAATACAACCGTTGATGGCGTGTCAGAGTCATGGACTGGTGAAGCCTTTGGTAAAGCCGGATTGTGGGATACAGAACAAGTAGAGATTTATAAAGGCCCTCAATCAACCAACCAAGGCCGAAATAGTATTGGCGGCGCGGTGGTCATCAAAACCAAAGATCCAACGTTCCACTTTGAAAGTAAAGTTCGTGGTGGCTACGAAAACGAAGATGACAAATATCACTTAGCTGGTGTTGTTTCTGCCCCAATCGTGTCTGAAAAGCTCGCATTTCGATTAGCCGCCGAGGGCACAAAGGGTAATACACCAATTGATTACTCGCTGCCCGATAATGACCAATATCCATGGGACCCTTCTGAAGTTGAATCCTATAATGTGAGAGGTAAGCTGTTATTCAAACCGATGTCTAACGATAAGCTTACGCTAAAACTAACATTGGCTAGCCGTAATGAAGAAGGTCAATATACAAATCTGGTTTCTGAAAAAGGTAAGTTTGAATACATTGATGAAAACGGTACTCGACGTCAAACAACCGAAAGCTGGAATGCAAATTTTGACATAAATTACTTAATCAATGATGAATTAACCCTTGATGTATTGCTTGCGCGCCGAGACTATAATACGAAATTCAAAGCTTATCCTCGTACGGACTGGTGGGGTGATGTTGATGAAAAAAACTACACAGCAGAAGCGAAGCTATCTTATAACTCGTTAGATGACAAATACAATGCCATTGTCGGGGTAAGCAGTTTTTACAAAGATCAGGATACGCAAACAGACTCGATGAAGCGTAAAGATAAAGTTCTGACCAACTCAATTTACTTCGATTCAAAAGTCCAGCTCAATAACCGTTGGGGCTTGCTACTTGGCGCTCGTTACGAAAAAGATGAGCTGAAGCGTGATTTTGACCACGCAAGGTTCCCACTCGATTTCAATGCTGATGAAAGTAACGGTATTTTGCTACCAAAAGTCGGTGTAACTTTAAATGTATCAGACAATTCAATGCTTGGACTTACTGCTCGTAAAGGATACAACGCTGGCGGACTTGGATACAACGAGTACCAACAACAGGTCTTTGTGTTTGAGCAGGAAGAAGTCTGGACTTATGAGCTAAGTTCCCGTTCAACTTTCCTTGAAAATAGACTTGGTTTGACTGCAAATGTCTTCTACAACGACTATGAAAACTATCAAACGGTCGTGTATGGTGACAGTGGAAATCGTTTCGACAATTACATAGCAAACATCCCTAAAGGAAAAACATACGGTACTGAAGTTGAAACCAATTACTGGTTTGACTCAGGTCTGGACGTATTCGCATTTGTAGGCTTGTTAAAAACAGAAATCACCGAAGGACCAAGCGGTACTGTTGAAAACTTAAATGGGAATGAGTTCAGTTATGCACCTGAAGTGTCGGCTGGTCTTGGCTTCACCCAACAGCTAGATTCGGGCATTTTCTTTGGTGCTCGTGTTAATCACGTAACGGATTACTTTACAGATCTCGCCAACACCCGAAGTACGTCAGCAGGCGACTACACCATATTGAATCTCAATGCAGGTTATGCCATGAATGATCTCACCATTCGGGCCTACATTAAGAATGCAACAGATGAAGATTACGTTCTTCGCCATAAGAATGATCTTATCGAAATGGGCGGACCTCGTACATTCGGTCTTGTGGCTGATTACCAATTCTAACAACACAAAGTGCTACGATGTTATTGTTATATAGTAACTTAAGGATGTATTGTCTATTAAGGCAGATAAATCTGCTTTTTTCGTAACGTTTATTAAGTACATCGTGACTTGTGTGTACGGCATGTATAGAGAATAGTATTACTCCCTACCAAAGACAAAATAAAGAATCGCAATTAGTCAACTCAATGGATTCCAAAGGAATCCATTTTTTTCTTCACAAAGCTAAAATGATTAACTACGGTATATCAGTGAATACCTGATGCTCATCAGCCAAGGGCAACTGTTGTACTTGTTGGGCTTCAGCTTTCTGTATGGTTTACTGCATTCGGTTGCCCCTGGACACGGTAAAACGGCAGTGACGTCAATGAGCTTGATTCATGGCTACCGTCGCCGACAAGCACTTGTGTTAATGGCGATTATTGCCGCCCTACAAGCCGCGAGCGCGTGCATTCTTTTCGTGATTACTGCCAAGATTGCAGAGCAGTTTGTTTTCAGCCTTTCCGATAATGTTCGTCTGCTGACGCAAGGTTGTGCGGTGTTTATTGTTTTATTGGCGCTGAAAGAGTTTGCGTCGGTGGCCAAGCGCCGCATCAAGCAAACACGATCTCAAGAAGATGATGATTCCGCAGGTTCTAATGACAATATTTCATGGAAAGCACTGCTACTCATCGGCTTCCGCCCTTGTACTGGGGCGGTGTTAGTTCTGTTTCTCTCTAACATGCTAGGCAGCTTAATGTGGGGCATGGTCGCGACATTCGTGATGGCTTTAGGAACGGCAATGACCAACTCGATATTGGTGTTCAACGCTTTAACGATTCAACGCCAAATGAAAAATCACAGCGCCAAACCCAATGCCAACTTGAGCAATACGCTTAACCTCGTGTTAGCAGTCACCATGGTGGCATCGGGCTTTATTCTCTATAACTTTGCCAGCGTGGCAGGATTGCAGAACTTCGTCAGATAAGTACCGCCAGCAATAAACGCAAAAGCCCCAACACTTGGTTGGGGCTGAATTTACATTGATTTGTATTTCAATACTGCGTGTTACTTAGGCTCGCGCAACAGGTACAGCATCAGCTTCAATGGCGTTTTCGCGATAATGCTGTGAGGCAAATGCGCGTCCATCAACAACCAAGCGCCAGCTTTTAGTTCCTTCGCCTCTTCTTCTAACGTGAACGTACATTCTCCTTCGAGTATTTGTGCAATCGCTGACACTGCTGCAGTATGTTCGCTCATTTCTTCACCTTCGGCGAAACCGAAGATAACGTACCAACCATCAATTGGACGCCAGAAAAAACGGTGAAGCAAGTTGGCAAACTCCCGATTCAAGTCAATTTATACCTGCGAACCTTAAACGGACGATGGGTGGCAAAGCTCCTCGAGCAAGGTTTAAGGATACCGTTGGGGGGAAGACGTTCTTTCTAAATGCACCATGTTGAATAAATACAACATGGTGGTTCTGTGTACGATGTTGACAACTTAAGAGCCCCCGTAATACAACACGAGGATTAACAACGAATAGCATTAGAAGAATGGATTACTTTTAGTAAGGCAAAACCCAATTAACAGGATATGAATGAGTATTTACTCTGTCTTATAATGGGGCATAAATGAGCTAGAGTAACCTGTTATATCTGACCCCAGACATCCCTGCTTTCATGTAATATTATTATCTAAATTTAAGCTAAGGCAGTCAGGTTGGCTATGATATTACGGCAACCAACCTGTGGTGCGGTTAGTCTCTAAACTTGAGTTGTTTTCCAACAACTTGGATGTTGAACATATCCACTTGTTCTGAGATTTGATTTACTTTGTGCTTATCGATACCTTCTAGCTCACCTTCATCTGGCCAGTTAAAAGCACCCAACACGGTAAGTGTCTCATTCAGTTTTGCATGTTTTCCTTTATCGACCAAACGTTCTAGCTCTAACGACTCTTGCTCAGAGCACGCTTGTAGCTTCAAGTTGTTAATATAGAGAACAACCTTTACCTTGTCCTCTTTAGATAACGAGTCAAACCATTCGTTACGAGGAAACAACTCTTTGCTTTGCTTTTCTTTAGCGATGCATTTCTCTCTCTGAATAATCCAGTTGAGAGTCGCCTCTTTAGTCTGTTTATCCATATGGAATTTTGTTACCCAATCCATATTTATGGGTTCCGCTACAGCATTGGAGCTACTAAAGAGAACAAGGGATAACAATCCAATAGATTTATAATGACGCATTAGATACACACTTCCAAAACTTTTGTTCTTCACCGCTGGTTTGCCAGGTCATTGGCTCAGCAACCTGATAAATTCGTCTACGAGTAACGGCGCTTGTGGCCAACATTGCATCACCAAACGTTTCCCAGTCATACTCTCGAATGGTGACAAGTTTTTCTAATGGACTGGAGGTGACACTGGGTGTTCCAAAAACAGCATAAAAAGGAGTAACCGCTAGTACGCCTGACAAAAGATTGCCACTTTCCATGATGCTTTTTATATCTCCTATAGCTCCCTTACTTTTACGACTAAGAGCCATATTTTTTACATCACAATACCCCAAAGATGCCATTTACTTTTCCTACCACTTAAAAAAACCAATTGTATCATACTGTTTTTAATGGCTTTTATTAATGTATTGGTGACAAAAAAGTTAATATCACTATAAAAAAGTGCACTTCGGGTTGTTTTATTGGTAATACAACGTCCGCGATATCGATAGACAGAGAGCAGCATTCTCTGAGTGACAAGTCATGGCTTTAGCTCGAATTGTACAGCACTCGCATTGCAAAGCGATACGCTACCTTTTTAAGTTCTCTTTTTTGGGGGCCGATACCAGTTAGGGTAAAGCCAAAACCAATTCCTCACTACGCAACTAGGGACCTTAAAGCTGAATGTTTTATCTATTACATGCCGAGAGTGATGCGTCATTTTCTGAGAGTAGAACAACTTACCCCACCTGCCCCACTTAATATCGATTCAAGTGGAGTAAGTTTAAGTACTTAGCAAAATGACGTTTGAGGACGAACGATAGCGGTTTAAGCCGTTTGGCATTTTCTTTTCTAACTTAGCGTATTTAATAAGTTGGTTGAGCGCTTTGCCAATCACATTCCCCTAGATGGTCGTTTAACAAGTTATACCAGTTGCCTTTATCTACATATTGGATGACTCTTGCGGCAGTTAGCGCCTTGATTGAGGTGTTGGTTATCTTCTTCTTAATGGGCATGCACAAATCCTTTGTGTAGCGTATATGTAGCAAAATAATTGTACATACACACATACCCATGAACAACAAAGCACAAAAACATACATATAAGCTCATTTTTTTAGGCGGGCACTCGCTCATTCTTGTTCATTGCTGTTTACTAGAGGTTTTTGCCCATTACCACCGTTAAGGTGTAAGCAACGCATTACCGAAGTCGCCGTAATACCACCCTAAACACCAAACACAACGCAATTGGCTTGTTTATAGCGTTTCTAAAAGAAAGAGTCGCCTCTCCGGCGACTCTTTTCAATCATATAATGATTACTTATTCGTCATTATTGTGTTGTAACACTCAACACTAGAGGGTAGAGCCAATATATGACTGTGGTTGTGATAAGAAAATACTTAGGTTCTGCTTTAACCCACTTAGAAAGAACATAGATAATAAACGCAGACAAAACATCAAAAAAATGAGGCTCTCGGAAGTCAAATATGATGTTCACTACAATCAAACTGATTATTATGCAGCCATATAATAATCGTTCTTTCTTCCCATTTAACAGAGTAAAGCAAAGCACCAAGTATGATGCGACTGCCAACGTCCAGATTAAATATGACAACTGCTACACGCTCCACCAGCAGAGACACCTAAAGCACCACCTGCAACTACTCCAAACTGACCAGCTCCCATCAATGGACCCAATGCTCCACCAAGCGCTCCTGAGAATGCTCCAATAACAATAGGTCTAAGGCCAGCGCTAGGGTTCGAAGCTACAACTCCCATTCCGCCCAAGATTGCTCCACCAATAGCACTAGGAATCCAAACGGCTAAAGGTGCAATCCTTTGATTCACGTTTGCTTTTTTACCACCATAATCACGAGCTACAACGATGCCTCGTTCTTCTTTACTAACTACAGCGCCTTTAGAGTTTGCGACTACAAGCCTACCTGTAGTAATTACATACTCATTTGGATAAACAATATGAGTAGAGTCTTTTAAGCTAACCACCTCAACGGGGTTTGACGATAGATTAACAAACGTGACCTGAGCATCTTCTGTTTCAATGCAGTATGGACGTTCATCAGGGATTTTATGGTGCTCTTTTACCTTTACAACATTACAAAGAGGCGGATATGAAGCCATTGCGAGAGTTGGTGTAATAGTGGAAAACAGGAAGAAAAATATCAAAGTATATATACGCATAATACAGCCCTTACAACTTAACTGACTTTAATGTAAATGATAATGATTTTTAATCGCGCGCAATTTACTTAAGAGCTCATGAGATGTATGTGACAAGTGTCACATTTATATGCATCTCTTTGGTTATTTAGGCTTAATAGCGTCGAGGTGTATAATTTGCGCTCAAATCAGCCCTAGTCCACCCCATCCTTAAAACGCCACTCCAAATTTGGAGTGTGCATGACATTACAGACTAGCCGAAAGCAAGTGCCAGCCAGTGCAGAGCGCCTTAGCAGACTTGCGCCTAACTGGTCATACGCGAACAACATTCTTAGCTTTGGTTGCGGTAAATTTCCCGACCTAACAGAAGAATACCTTACTAACTACCACAAGCAGAGCATGACGGTCACTCACTATGACCCGAACTCGAAAGCGAAAGGCGTAGTAAACAATATTGCCGAAATTGACAGCTCAAAACGCCGTTTTTGCGTCATGTTGTGCGCGGACGTACTTAACGTGTGCAAAGATCTCGATGCAGCGATCGCAGACATGGCCAAGATTGATTTTGATTGCGCGGTCATTCAAATCTATGAGGGCAACCGATCCGGTAAAGGCCGTAAAACGCGAGACGGCTACCAACGCAATGAGCCTGTATCGGCTTACCTACCTATCCTAACGAGCAACTTCCACAAGTTCGATGTGACCTTACACCGAAGCGATAAGTGCATCACTATCGTTAAAGGCCGTAAGTATTACGAGCTGGACGATTTGGAGGACTAATCATGCAACTGGATGAGACGTTCTTTGAAATTCCATGCGATGTAGTGACATTCGATAGCAAGGTAGAACACACAGAGCTAACCGACATTGACCGTGCGGTAGCTGCCTTTTTCCAGAACGTGCTTGATTCCTTAGTTGTGACTGACACTAAACGGCGAGAGAACAGTGAGTTTTCTCGCTTTGTTGGCCGTGATAAGTCGAGAAAGATTTACTACGGCAACTTTAACGATCCAGTGTCATTCCTATCTAAGTTAACGGCAAAGTTGGGCGACAAGGTGAAAGCAAACCGTAATGAGCTTTTACCTGTTTGCTACATCACGCGCGATCCGGTGATTGGGTTTGTTGATGGCGCGGAGTACGTCGATATTGCTGACTATGGCGAACTGGCCAATGAACAAGGCCAGCCTTATTCCGTGATTAATAAGTCCTTTGTCGCGCTTACCTACCGCATTAATGCCCTAGCTTGGAACCAGTCTACCCTTAGCCGCCTAGCGCTAGGTTTAATGGTTTGGCTACGTCATACCAAGGGCAAGCGTAAGCATGTATTCAGAGCGAAAACCATGCTCGCGGGTACTGAAATGGAAATCAGCATCGAGATACGTGGCCGTAAAGATGCGATGACCGAACCCGCCGAAGTAGACCATGAAAATACTCGCCTGTTTGCTTCCTCAATCTCTTTTGAAGTGATTGCAGAAGTTTATGAGGCCGAGTCGATCACTGTCCGTCAGGGCGCGATTGGTATGGGAGGCCGAGTCATTGAGTAATAAAGAATACTTTCTCGCCCAAAAAGTTGTCACCAACGAAAATGACATCCCTATCGAGCACATTCATTCGTTTACCTACATTGAGTGTGCTTCGATGGACGGCAACAAGCTGGTTATGGAAATCATGGATCAGGCTGCCGTTTATCGGGATGAATACGGGATTAAGCGCGGTTCAGAGATCGAGGTCACGATGGCCGATGTGAACGAGCGAGGCGATCAGGTTTGGATTGAAAAATTCATTGTGGCCAAGTCCACCAGCGCTGACGGTATGCTTACCGTTCAAGCATTCCAAAAGGATGCGCACCTACTTAAAGAGCCAGTCACAACGCCTCGATTCTTTGTTGAAATGCAGCCTAAAGACATTCTGGCCGAGCTGTTACCCGAGCTAAAAATCGAATGTGACAGCTTTGAGCGTGGCGCTACGTACCATTTAAATGCTGGTGGTACTAAGTCTCGCTTAATTCGAACAATGGCCAGAGACTACGGCTCAGTGGCGTTTATCTGCCGTGGTGTTATGCACTTTAAGTCGCTCAAGAACATGGATATGAGCGAGCAATTCAAGCTGGAACAGTCGAATCCAGAGGAAGCAGAGCACAGCATTGCAAACTACTCCATTATCGGAGAGGAAGCCCTGTTTGAGCGCGTTCTTAACCGTAACTATGCCTCTTGGGATACCGTCGAGGGCTTCCAAGGCGGTAAACGTTCGGGCGCTATGGTTATGGTTAGCGTTCCACAAGCCAAGGCGCTGAATAATCAACACATGGCCATCATCCCTATTTTGGATGTGGAACTTACCGGAAATACTGCCTTTACGCCTCTTTCGGTGTGCTCAGTGCTATTCCATAAACGGCTACCCGCTACCGAGCTGGATGAGTCCATGCCAGAGAAACAAATCATGAACCGTGTCGCCCATTGCCAACGTGGGAACCGGTATCAGTGTCGTATCGAGTTGGGAGTACGCAACCTATGAGCGATTCGTCAGAGAACAGAACACGCACCAACGTCACTAACCGCTTGTTTGGTAGCTATCAGGCCGAAGTGGTAAATACCGTCCATCCGAAAGGCTTGTACATGGTTTCCGTTCGCTTGCTTGGTTATTGGGATGCAATCCCCGATAAGGATTTACCTTTTGCCGAGTTTCTACTGCCATTAGGTGCAAAACCGAGTGGTGGCCATGCAGTGCCAGTGGAAAAAGGGGATCTGGTTTGGGTGGATTTTCCTCGTAATGGCGATACCCGTTATCCCCGTATTACCGGATCGCTTTACTACGCGCCTAACTATGAGTCGTACCTACCAAGCGAGGTGAACGGCGAAGCCTATCAGCCTAAACGAGCCGATGGAGAACCCGAGCCACCAGCCTATGACCGCAAAGATGCGCTCTTTGTGCGATTTGGTTTGCGCGAGCTCATCACGCATCAAGGCGGCTACTCAGTAACGCATACCCAAAGCGGCACGGCCATTGAAATCACACCAGATGGCCAATGTGTTATCCACGTCGAGGGCAATGCGTTTCGCAGCTCAACAGGGAACACATTGGAGCAAATCGGAGGCGCACTAACTATCAAAGTGAAAGGCGATGCGAACATCGAAGCGGGTGGTAATGCAACCGTAAAAGCCTCCGGTAAAGCCAACCTAGAGGGCAATGAAGTGACCATTAAAGCGAGTGGTAACGTCAATATCGATGCTGGTGGCCAGTTCGCTGTTAAGGCTGCCGCAGCTCCATTTACATTAGGGTAATGCACTATGCCAGCCGTAGGAATTGTAGGGAGTGTGGATAGTGGTCATGGTGGCTTTAGTCCAGGTGTTTTTGTTTCTGGCCAGCCACTACTGACCGTGAATGGAATCAATGTATTAGGTACGGGTGATATATCCGTCATGCACGTGAAACCAGATAACCCGCCGCACGTAGGCGTTATTACTGGTAGTTCAAAACTTACTGTTAATGGCGTTCCGGTCGCCGTGGTAGGCGATGCCCTTGGGTGTGGCGCTACGCTGGTAAACGGTAACGACTTGATGACGATTGATTGAGGCAATTTGATGTTAGACACACAAGAGCAAATCGAACAGTTTCGCCAGTTTTTAGACGTAGGCGGCCTTAAGGAAGCGGAGAACCTTACCCGAGGCAAGTCCCTTAAGGTGAAGTGTGAAAGCTTGTCAGGGAAGCTATCAGGCTGCGTGAGCGAGGATATTGAAGACTACCAAGGCGCATCGCAGTTAGTGGTAACGCTTAAGGGTTTGAATGACTCAGTGAGCGCAACGGTGGCCACGTTAACTCAATGGAATGAGCACCTAGTGTTGATCACCGACCCAACCGACCTCGAACAAGTGTCTATTGGTGTGAACGTCAAACACAAGGTAGATGGTACAGAGGACAACGTACCCGCTCCGAGTATCTTCCCAATTACCAGAAAGGAAGAACTGAAAGCGCTTGAGGCAGTGATCAACGGTCTTTCCGGCCATGTGGATGCAGCCGTATCTCTTATGGCGCAAATCAATACTGCATTAACGCCACCAACAAGCGGCGGTGAGTCAGATAACGGTGCAACCTTACCGCCACCAGACTTGCCGTCGGAACTAGAAAGCCAAGCGAATGCGCTAAACGAGATCATGCTTCCCCTTGCTGGTGGCGTGACCAGCTCAAGCACGGTGATTGACGCAATGATCATTGCGTCGAAAGAGGAACGCACCTTAGCGTTAGGCTACTTCACTAAGGCGATTTCATTTACCATTTGTAGCAACCAGACGAAAAAAACGAGCATCAAAGACGCGACAGCAGAGGTATTTAGACTGTAGAATGCTTTTGTTGCTAACCCCTTTCCTATTCGCACTACAAAAAAGACAAAATGAATTATTCAGTTTATTTAAACGCATATGAACTATGCGGATTAATGTCGCTTATCATCGTACTAGCAATTAACCTATTTAGAGCTCGAAACGAGCTTAAATCCACCAAGGCGCGACTATCCTTTGTGATACGCAAAAGCCTCAGTGTTGAGGGAGAATACATGTACGATGGGTGCAGAATGAACGTGATATTTGATGCGGTGCGATACAGCGGAAATCAGTTTTACTTGATGCGTAAAGATCAGGTGATGGCCAGCTTCCACGTAGAACCCTATCGAGTTAATCCTGTTCTTGATTACTTCAAATCAAACAAGATAGAGCCCGTTCAAAACCGACCATAATCCAAGCAAAGCCAGCGTTCGCGCTGGTTTTTTTCTAAATTGCAGGCAAAAAAAAGCCGCGAGGTAAGTGTTCGCGGCACAAGAAGCTATTACAAAGGTTAAAAATGAAGTTTCAACGTTAGTTGACACCAGTCGATTGGGATGCCGAACTGGTAAAGAAAATATATTTCCTATTCCGAACATAGTCAACACCTAAGCACATATTAGTTAAGCTAAGTTTGGGAATTTATAAAATGAAAAAAGTCTGTATTGTTGTTGGCCATAGTTTTAAAGATGGCGGCGCTTACAACGAAACATTCGGAATAAATGAGTATGGCTATAATCATCCCCTAGCCAGCTTATTGGCCGCCGAGCTACATAAGCGAGACATTCTTCCAGTGATCATGTATCGAGACACCTACTCACGGATGATCGGTGATGTGAACGAATCGGGCGCTGACTATGCCATCGAGTTACATTGTAACAGCGTGACCAATAAGTCAGTTCAAGGTTCAGAGACATTGCATTGGCATAAGTCGGACAAGAGTCAAGCACTTGCTCAGCGCCTACAAAAAGCGGTGGCTGGACTTATCGGACAGCGTGATCGTGGCCTTAAGCCTATCTCGAACACTGGTACTGATACTCGCGGTTGGCGTTTCTTGATGAAAACCAAAATGCCAGCCGTGATTTTGGAGCCGTTCTTTTTGTCTAACGACGAGTCGTTACAAAAGGGATTGGAACTGCGCGAAAAGCTAGCCGTAGCACTGGCAGAAGCGTTCGCAGAACACATTAAAGAGAGCAACTAATGATGGGACTAGCAAAAGTGTTTACAAGTAGTCTATTTAAGAGCGCCACCAGCGAGAAAGTAGGTGGCACTATCCACGAACTGACCGAGTTTGGTGATCGTGTGTTTACCAGTGACGAAGAACGCAAAGAGTTTGCCTACAAACTGGCAGAGCTTGAAGCGGCCAGCTCTAACACATTGGTACGTACTGGACGCGCCGCTATGATGTGGAGCATCGCGCTGGTGGTCATTTATCAACTCATTGTTCGTGACTTTTTGGCCGTTTTCTATGGGGTTGAGCTTCCAAGCTTAGAGACTGACACACAAGAGCTACTAAGCAACGTGTTCGGCTTTTTGGCAGGAACCCTATAACAACTGAAAATTTTTTAAATTTTTTTTAGATGCCCTTTCCTATCCCCTTTTCTCTCAACAAAAACACACGATCAACGACATAGAAATCCCCTGTCGTTACCATTCCCACAAAAGCGCACAAAAAGACACAAATTCATTATACAACAATAAGTTAAACGAAAATTTACCCCTATTTTTTTCGCAATAAATCTTAATTACTATCCGAAATTGAGCGAATTTTTACCGCTTTTCTGCGGCTTAACGATTCCGAACATACCCAATTAATAACTAAGGTTTATTTACATGGCAGATAAACGTTCTAACTTCAACAAACGCATTGAGGCGATTCATTTAGGCGCTCAAGCAATGCGTAATCTGTGTATCGAATCCCAATTCGATTCACAAACAGGCATGTTTCTAACTGACGACAATTCTCGTGGCGCGGCTATTTTGTCAGCCATTGCGAATGAGCCTATGTTCGAGTCAGTGTCTCAAGAAACAGCGGTTGGCATCGTATCAGGCATGCAGTCTGCGGTACGTGAATACGAAAAGACTTACGGCCACCTACCTAGCGATGAGCTAATGGCATCAGCTCACGCAACTATGCGTAACATGATGACGCTAGAGGGCGCTAAGCGCGATGGCTCAACAGGCGCAATGATGCTTGAGTCTATCAACCAGTCTCTATCAACATCAGAGGGTGTTGAAATCCGCGCGAAAATGGTTGGCCTAGTGCTGCCTGTTCTTCTAGAAACAGCAACACTTGACGCTGTAACCATGATCCCAGCGGGTGCGAACGAAGTTGAGATCTTCAAAGTGTACCGCCGCACTGGCTCAAACTTTGGTGACTTCGCTGCGGGTACTGAAATCGACCAAGCAACGGTTGGCCAATACTCGTCTATGCGTCAGCGCTACAAGTTTGTCGCTGAACAGCAACCAGACGGCACTAAGACAACTCACGTCTTTGACTCTAAGACTGACCTACAACACACCAAGTTTGAAATCCCATTCACGAAGACATCTGTTTCCCTATTTATTAACCATAAACGTGTGGCTCGCGACCTAGACAGCAACGGTAGTCAAATAATGACAGGTACTCACAATGGTATGGTTATTAACTGTCAGATAGACCATGCAAAAGGCAAAGTTACCGTCACTCCAACATCAGCCCTACCAGCAGGGACGATTCTGCACATCGAGTTCGAAGTAGACATTGAAAGACGTCCTGACCTGATCCCAACGATCGATCACGACATGGACTCTCGCACACTGCGCCCACGTCAAAACGCAATCGCAGCAGACGCGACTATTCAAGCGATGTTCACAATGCAACGCGAGTTTGGCCAAGATCTGAAATCTCTACAGATGAGCCACATGCGCAACACATTGGCATCGGAAAAAGCGACTCGCCACCTAGTAGATATGGACTTTGCTTGTACGCGCGAAGAAACATTCAATATCTACGTATCGGCTGGTGAAGATTGGCGTCTACATCGTGAACGTCTAAACGAAGTTCTTCTAAACGTTTCTACGAAGATCCTACAAGCGACTCGCACAACTGGCATGACAGGTATCTTTGCTGGTACTGGCGCGTCAACAATCCTTAAGTCACTAGGTGCTCCATATTTCGTAGCTCCGGCTAACTACCAACAGAAAAACGCTATCCACTACGCAGGTAAGTTGTTCGGCATGTGGAAAGTGTTCGAGTGTCCGGTAGTGATCGGTACGAACGACATGCTTTGTTACGGTCGCGGTTCTTCTCACTCAGAAGCGGGCTACGTAGCAGGTGATGCAATCGCAGCAACCATGTACACGCATCCAATCGGTAAAGGTCTAGTAGCGTCTAACACGCTATACGAACTGGCCTACGGCGAAATCCATCCATTCGACGGAGAAGACTACTTCTACCGCGTGAAACTTATCGATGAAGCTCCTGTAGCAGCAGCGGCATAAGGCAAGTAAGCGGCAGTCTTACGGGCTGCCGCTCTTGGGGGGATTCGATGAAAGAAACGATCGTTTTAATCACCAACCACACACCAAAGGAAATCACGGTTCAGGGTCGCGTTATGCCGCCACTGGCCAAAGATTTCCCTCTCTCAGTTTTCAACGTGAACCGCTTCAAACACGAAGTGGAAGCGGCCTATCCAAACGGCCTCGTTTCGGTTCGCCTTGAGCCAACGGTTTTACCAGAAGTTCAAACGAAACCAGACACAGCCACCAGCGACAAAGGCACAGCGCTATCAGCACTTGAGCTAAGCGCGAGCGTTGAAAAAGCCCTGATTAACCACGGTGTGACAACGGTTGAGCAACTAACCGAAATGACGAAAGACAACGTGATTGCGGTGAAAGGTATTGCTCAAGCGGGTTTGCAAGAAATTGTAGACCAGCTTGCAGCACAGGATCTAACGCTGAAAGAGACAGAAGATGAGTAAGATTGAATTTTCAATGGATAACGTCTCACAAGTTGCGGTTTCGCCAATTAACGCTGACTCGACACCTAAGCAAGGCACTGGCTCTAACCAGCTAGTGTTTGGCGGTGTGATTGTGTCTCAAAAAGGTAAGCCGTTCGAAGTGATTCCGGTAACGGCGGCTAACTTCCTAGACAAGCTAGGTAAGCCTTACCACTCAAGCCTTGGCAAATTGGCTGACGGCATGCGCGTTCTTGATGAAGCCTTGCGCGGCGGTAATGGCCTTGTGGTTCGTGTCGTACCAAAAACGGCTACCTATCCAGCTATCAAGTTAACCAAACCAGCAGACGAAGTAACGATCACAAATGAAGCAATCAACTACTCGGCTGACCTGTCACTTGAAGATGGCGAATTTTTAGCGATCGCTATCAAAGACGGTGCTCAATCCGACAACCGCTCTATCACGCTTGCGAAAGCAGACGAAGCGACTTACGGCGCAGGCATGTTCACTCTTACCCTAGCGGAAGAACAGGCGGCTGGTGGCTCTGTAGTGCTAGAAGAATGGGTTGTATCCCTAGAGCCTACAGCAGTAGACCAAATGGGTAGCGCTGCGTTTATTGAGACTGTTCTTGAAGAACGTTCGCAGTACCTAACTTGTCGTATCGATGCAGAAGTAGCGAAACGCGAAGTTACTGCAATTGCTCAAACCAAATTCACTGGCGCAACCAACGGCAATATTAGCGACATTACGGCTGAAGATTACCAGAAAGCAGTGAAAGCACTACGCACTACCGTTTACAGCTACAACTACGTTTGTGGTTTGGGCTGCTACGAAACAGCGGTAATCACTGACCTAGCGCAAATCTGTAAAGACAAACGCATTTCTGGCTACTTCGATATTGATCCTCGCCTAACGCACGAAGCGGCATTGGAGTTCAAAAAAGGTCTGAACTTCAACAACCATCGCGCTTCATTCGTGCATATCCCTTACCAAGCTAAGTGTCGTTTCTACGGCAACATGGCGGTATGGGGCGGCTCGGGTATCGGCTTTGCAGCTAAAGCGCTTGGCGTTGCTAAGACCTCTCCGGTCAGCGGTTGGCACTACACACCAGCAGGTGTTGAACGTGCTGTTATCCAACGTACTGGCCTAAAACCAACCCAAGGTGCTGGCGAGCCTAACTACCAAGAAATGTACAAGGCACGTCTAAACAAACTAGGCACAGACGAAAACGGCAACCTGTTCATTGATGACTCTCTAACGTCATCTGCGGCTGAAAACTACCTACGTTTTGAGCAAGTCGTGTCTATTGCTGACGCTATCTCACGCGACTTCTACGCACTAGGTAATCGCCTAAAACACCAACCTGACGGTGCAACGCTTGAGGGTCTAACTGACGGTATGGCCAGCATCCTTGAAGGCTATGAAGCCGTTGGTGCGCTAGTGACACCTCGTAATCCAGCACAAGACGGCGAGAACGCTTGGACGTTGGAAGTTAAGCAAGTGGAAATCGACTACTGGAAAGTCACTTGGTCGTTCTGTCCAACTGGCTCTGCGCGTCGAATCCTTGGTGAACCTGTACTAATCCGTTAATCAACATAAGAGCAAGAATAGAATGAAATCAATGTTTTCTGAGGGTTCTGTTCTTGCTCGCCCATTTGTGATGCCACAAGTGGCCGAGCAGGAACAAACTGAAACTGCATTTTTTGAGTCTGTAACAGAAGATCAACTTCTTGAGTCCATCAATCGTGCATCAACCATCATGGCTCGCCAAGACGCAGCAGCGGCTTGTGTTCAGTGGGTTAACGGTGGTGACAGCTCAATCGACAACCTAGACGCAATGCTATTTGGCATGGCTGGTGGCGATGACGATACCGAGCTAACCGATGGCCAAGTAGCACTATACGAATCGCTACAGGAAGCGGCTAGCGAGTTCATTGCTCAAGTTGGCCAGCCAAAAGAGGGCGACATGCTAGAAGCACTGGAAGATCCAGAAGCAGCAGATCGCATCTTTGAATCCCTAGAGCGTGGCCTAGACAACGTGGACTCAGACGAAGCGATTGCAGAGTTCGCCGTTCGTGAATCCATGATGCTTGAAGCGCTTAAGAAAGTGATCCGTGATGGCAAGGTAACTTACATCAAAACGAATCGCCGTAAGCGCCGTATGAGTGCAGCACAAAAAGCAGCACTTAAGAAAGCGCGCGCGAAAGCTCACAGCTCATCGGCTAAAGCAGCTCGCAAAAAGTCTAACCGCATGCGCGATTCTCGCGGTATGGACAAGTAAGGGTAAGCAATGGCTGTAATTGTCGGCGTACCTAATGATGATGGCGTGTCTATCCACAATAAATGCGCCATTACACAAGTCATAGGCGGTCAAGAGGTTACGGTCATTGGTTACATGACTGATGAGTGTCAGCTTGCCTTTAGAGCGATATGGGAAGCGCCGTTTGAGGGCGATTCCGTGGGTAACATCAATGCCCTAGATAAAACGTCTTCAGTCGCACAAACCGTGTGGGATAAGACGAGTAAAACACTATGGAACAGTCAGCAAGTTTGGCAAGGAAACGAACCACCAGAAATCACAGCAACGCTGAAATTTGTCGCGTTCACCAATGCCAAATCAGAGGTCAATGATCCCATTAAATACCTGGCTCAGATGATAAGTCCCGAGCTCCAAAATACTGTTCCAGTCAGTTCCGATGGCCTTGGTGGCCGTGTTCCAAGTGATGCGCGATTCAAGATTGGCAAAGCGCTCAATCTACCCATGCGTATTAGCGAGGTGAGTTATGACATTAACGCACCTAAGACGCGAGACGGGAATTTCGCTTACAACACGGTAACTATTACCGCCGCTCCTAAGCAAATGATTAATCAGTCACAGATTCCAAACCACTTCCAATAGAATAGGTGTAATTATGGCCGGAGCATTTAACGCAAAAGGCGAGATGAATTTCTTAAAACAGAGATTCACTAAGAACGTCCAAGCTGGCGAAAAGATGATGGGTACAGAGTTCGAGATGAAAATCGAAGAATACCCTAATCTTAGCGTTTTGGTGCGTTCGACTCAGTTTCCAGCAATGGGTCGTGCAGATGTAGAAGATTTTGGCCAAATGGGCTTGGGCTACATCCAAAATGGTGCCCTTGAGAACAAAGGCGAAATCGCGGTGACGTGCGTAGAAACGATCACAGGTACCGTGCTAGAAATGCTACGTGAGATCGTTCGTGAAAAGAAAATGGTCACTGTCGTTATCGAGTCTACGCCTGAATCAACTAAGGGTAAGGGTGCAACCTCGCATCGATTCCGTTTGGAGCACGTAAAAGTACGTTCAGACGTGATCGACCTATCGACAGAAGATTCAGCAGCACTTGTTAAGCCAGCTATCACACTGCAATACAACTGGGTAGATTTCTAATCGCCAAACCAGCCTATTCTATTCCCCACAAAAAGGCCGCCAGTTAGGCGGCTTTTTTGATGCTCTTAAGCTTTGGTTAGCCTATCTTTCAAGTCGGCTGGTGCAATGTAGGTATTCTCGTTGCCATCCCTTGATTTGAACAGCAATTTCAGCTCCACCAGCTTCTCAAGATACTTGCGCGCAGAGGTATGAGACACGTCAAAATCAGACTGAATTTCCTTAACTGAAAAGACACGTCCGGCGGTTTCTAATCCCTTGGCCAGAATCACAATGTGCGGCAGTTTCAACACGCCCTTAAGCTTGGAGTCGTCTAGCAGTTCGCGCACCTCTCTCGTATCTTCAATCTTAGACTTGATGTACTCGTTAAAGCGCTCAATCGCATTGATGATGACCGTTAGCTGGTAGTCCACAAAGTGCGTTAAGTCATTGTCGTCCGTTTCGGTGTAAACGTAGCTTCTAACGTACTTGGTTGGCGCGCTCTTAAGTGGCGCAGAGATCGAGACGTACTTAAAGTTCTCATAACCATGCTTAAGGATGAACCAGTAGAACAGCGCCCTAGCCGTTCTCCCGTTGCCGTCCATGAATGGGTGAATGTAGCCAATCATGAAGTGCAGAATACAAGCCTTAACGATTGGGTTAATAAAATTGGTGCTGGTGGTATGGTCGGTGTTGGCGAAGTCACATAGTTGCTCGATGAGCTTCAAAACGTGCTCATGTTCTGGCGCTTCATGAATAATATCGCCAGTGGCCACGTCTCTAACCATGACGGCATCCGTTCTGTATTGGCCAGCAACGTGCTCATTCTCTAACACTCCATCGGTGGCGATGCCATTAAACCCGCTAATCAATTCTGGTGTGAGCTCTACATCCTTAAGTTCATCGGCCATCATGATCAAACGCCAGTTATTGATAATCATCCGTTCGGAGTCATCTTTAGGCTCACGTTCTGTTTCAAGCATTTCCTTGGCCACCTTGCGCGTTGTGGCCGCTCCCTCCAATTGAGCGCTGCTAATGGCTTCTTCCATAATCACGCTTTTCACTAGGTGTGCCTTTTTGTCTTGAGCAGATAGCGGCAAATCTTCTAGTTTAAGCTGTTTATCGATGCGGAATAGCTTAGCGTCGAGACTGGCGGCACTAAGCTGGAACGGATTGCCATTTTCATCAACAAGCGAAATGTCGTTAAGGCCACGTCTAATTTTTAGGGCATGCCAAGCGTAACCCTTTTGGTCGCCTTTAAACTCTTTTGAACGGTACTGGAAGTCATTCCAGTGCAAGTAATTACCGCTACTATCAAAACCGTATTTAATTGGGTCTAGCTTGTCGATTAGCTCTACTACTTTAATAAAATCAGTAGGTTTTGCTGGTGGGAGGCTAACCCCCGCAATCTTTTTGCTCATACCGTGAAACTTTTCAAAAATGTTTAATGCATCCAGTATTGCACACAGGCAGTGGGAGTCAATCGCTTATCTATCTGGTAGTTACAAGAGGTGTAATGCTTTGCTGAATAATTTCAATAGCACGGTGACTTTGCCAAACATCAACAGCGTGTTGGGTGTTCAACCAAAAATCGGGCGCAGTACCGAACGCAATGGTAAGCTTAGCCAAAATGGTCTGATGGTAATGTCTCCACTTATTGGGCCATCTATAGAGCTTCTATCGATACCAAGCGCACCAAAAAGTTTACTATTCATTAATAGATAACGGGTCGAGAAATTCTAGTTTTAAGATGGGGCCAACCCTTACAGGCTCGTATTTCTCATTTCAGTAGCTCCCTTAACGACTACCTAAAAAACTAACAAGATTTTATACCAGTGACCAATGCCTGTCGGTAGAAATTAAAGTTCAAAACCTTTCGAATAGTTAACTTTTCAGTAGGCCGATCTGAAACTCAATTCGAAGCATTCATTTGCTCATAAGTGCGCCAAAACAATTAAGAACAAAGGAACTTTCTTACTCCGAGTCTTGTAATTTCCACTCATTCCTCCAAGAGAAGGGGCAGCCTTTTGGGAGAATGGTCACCCTAGGAATTTAGCGGTAGGTTGCCAGAAGCTATACGGCTCCAACAATAAGTGGAAAAAGCGGTACGGCTATCATCAACGCTCACTATCAGAGACAGCAATGTATCGAGTGAAGCAGTTGTTAGATGGGTGGTTAAGCCTGAGAAACTACAATGCTCAGGTTGGTGAGACTTACGCCATTATTAAAGCGCTAAACAAACTTATAGGGCTTGGTATGCCTACAACTCAGTATGTTGTATAAGAATTACTCAATTTCAGGCTGTTGGGTTCTCTGACCGAATTACGCAACAAAGCCGACTAAACACATAAAAACTATTCAAGAACTTTAAAGGGACGTTATGCGATAGGATCAAAAAGGGGCACGAATAATGCCCCAAAGGACTTGTTCAATACATTAAGTGAGAATATCGGCTAGTTTTTACAACCATTTTTATCACACGTAATACGTTCATGTGAATTTTGCCAATGATCTGAATGTTTCTTGGTATCAGTACCACACCCAGTATTTCCGCCTTTAACGCCTTTATGTACGACTCCTGTTGGTGTGTGTTTCACAGCCATGTATTTTTCTCCTAATTGATTTAAGTTGCTTCCTAGTCATAAATGACTGAATTAACAGATAGTAAGCAAGGTTGCACATGTCAATGTAAGTAATAACTAAAGTTAATTATCGTGATCCAATCGCATGACAAAGCGTTCAAGATTGAGTCGCAACACGTGGCATTTTTACTATGCGTGCTTTGTGTGTTTAAGGTAGCATACGTCGTCTTCAGTATTACGCTGTTCACCCCTTAGCAGAGCGTTATACAAATATTTAAGCACAGAAAACATACAACACGGAAAGCTTACCTCAAATATAGGAGTAATACTTTGAATAAACATCTAATGCTTGCCTCGTTATTATTTTGTAGCAACGTATTTGCCTCTGGTCCATACGTTGAATATGGAGTTCAACAACTAGAATTCGACCAAATATCAACATCAGCTCAAGGCGTAACGATTGGATATGCATGGAAGGAAGACAAAACTATATACCTAGAATTAGATATGATGAATAGCTCTGATGATCTAAGCTATTTTGATCTTTCTGGGGCTTATAACTTTAAATTAATCGATGGTGAAAAATTAGACTTACTATTCAACATGGGTGTTGGCATATCATACATCGATTATGAACGGTTCCAGAACACTAATACACTTCTTTCATTTCCCGTAGGTTTCACAGGGAGCTACTCAATCTCTGAGCACTGGAACGCAGAATTATCAGTAGGCTATCGCTATCACATTGATCTGACCTCACCAACTGAGTGTAATGACGGTACTGAATCCGATAGCGTCGGTTCTGGTACCTGCTCATATCATGGCGGTATTAAAAGGTATCAAGATCAAATTGGCGATGGTGGTGGGATCAATGCTAGTCTCGGTTTTAGATACAGTTACTAAATTTGTATAACAATACGTTTAAGACTGATTCCCAACGTTTGGTATGTCCCATACCAAACGTTGGGATTTGTGTTTACGGTGCTATGGTTATTTTTGTGATAGCGTTGCTCAATGGCTTAGCAGCAAAATTCTAAAAAAGAAGAGTTAGTTATTCCTCTTTATGTAATACACACGATTTTTCAAATCTATGAAGCTAAGGGCTATGGGTTGCAGCCGCGTAAGATTGGTCCGTGTAACTACATGAGAAATGCCTAGCAAAGCGTTTAAAGCTAGGTTCGCAACGCTCGGTATTTCACTTAAGTTGAGTGTTTATGTCACAATGATTTAGGTAATTCCAATACGCGCCTCAGGAGACAATGTAGATTCTCCGCTCTATGCTCTCATACATGCTTTGCTGTGCGGCAACTGAGACACTAAAAGCCTATGTAGATAGTCAATCGACCTCAGATTAAACAGCTATCGCACTTCCCGCTCCTCTAATCAGATACGAGTTTACAGAGAAATTGCCGAAAAGCCGGAATAGCTTAAAGCTATCATGTACGATTGATCCCCAACTTAACAGATACCCCCAACAAGTTTGCCAATGCAATAAACGATGACAACGATGGATTATCAGGTGGGTGTAAAGTGTTCTCGATACCTTTTTGCTTTGCTACAGCCGCCAAAGCGTCTGCAATGATTGCAGGCTCACCAGTGTTTGCCGCTTCATCGATGTAGGCTTGTATAGACTGTTTTTTATCTAAACAAGCCGACGGCTCAAACTCTTCAAGTTGAGTTGCCATATATACCCTCTAATTACAAAAAATTATTTCTAATGCTCAAAACGTCACCAAGTAACAAATGGCAACGAACAGATACACCATGTGTGCTAAGTTTTATATTTTTCTGATTTTAGCTTCGCCGTTGATTGTAAGAAGCCCACTATGCTAGTGGCTTAACAAATGAGTCCGCTACTGCTTACCACAATTATTTATTTTGCAAGGGTGTTTTACAATTGTAAACAAGAAGTATCTTCTACCCAGGGTGCCAACAACTCAGGCAGCATCACTACTCATACGCTTGTACTATGTTTGATTCCACTTAAGAAGTGTTTTCTTAATCCTTCAACGACTCATACACACTTTCTAAGTTAAGCACTAACGCTAAGCTTCCTGTTGCTAAACTAATAATGTATTGGCTCCTTACCACACTCACATCATTTCCTCTATAAGTCTTGATAACAATCAAACCCCTTCATATTTATTGGATTAATCGGAGGTGGAGTAAGAAGAGCAGTCATTAATGTAGGCATTGATCTGAGGTTGGTTGATGTAAGGACGTTACAAACAATTTATGTCAGTAGCCTACAGAAGCAAGTTATTGGATTTGAGGTAGAAACTGGGGTCTATCGTTTCTTCGACAACCAAAATGTGTATTACCCGACCCAAATACGACCAGTAGTAACTGAAGTGCCGAGCTATTATAGAAAGATAATCTATCGCCTCCCCCATTAGTTTAGTTTAAGATTCACCAAGCCTATCCCCTATCTCAAAATGCGCCGCCACTACCGGAGTGGCCATGACACCAACTGAACTACTCGAAGACGTGAAAACGAGATTCCCTGTCTTGCTGCACGACGACGAAAAGGCGCTGTTAAGCCTACTGCGTAAAGCGCTGGCCAAGTACCAAGAGACTGCCGGATTTACCACGAAAATCCGCATCCACCAAAGCGACTTAGCCGATAGCAATCAGTTTGAATTACCGTCCGACTTTGCTGCAAGGCTGGTGGTCAAAGATGACCGTGGCCGTTATGTGCGTAGCGAGGTTTGGGGCAACGTTCTTGAACTGAAATTAACGGGCGCAGAAACATTCCCACTGACATTGATGTACATGCAAAACGTACTCAATGAGCCGTTTGATTCGTTCCAGCTTCCAACGCCGTGCATTAGCTTGCTTGGCGATTATCTGGAATTGCTGATCACTATCCCGAACGCAGAGCGTCAACGCCGTATTGCCATCGCTGGCAAGTTGGATGTGACCGATATTGCTGCCGAACCTGACTTAGCCGCACGTAAAGCCGAGATTGAAAACTCAATGCGCGCGAACCGTGCCATTGTTCCACCAGTATCGTTGCTCTAAGCGAGGTGGCCATGAATCCATACATGCAGCTCGCCAAACGCGCGACCAATAACTTTATGAATAAGCCGTGGCTGCAAGGCTGGCAATGGGCGGTAGAAATCGACTCGCCGGACGCGCCAACGGACTTTGATATTTACGTAAAGGATATTGATTTTGGTGCTGGCTCTATCGATGCGGATTCATTCCAAGTCGGTTCGGGCTCTATTGCGCTGCCTACATACAGCAGTGTTGGCGAAATCACGCTAACGGTTCGTGATGACCAAAACCTGACTGTTTCTAAATGGTTTGAAAGCCGAATCAAGAAAGTCAGAAACCAAGACGGCACACTCAACATCCCCAAAGAGTACGTGTTCAAAATCAACATATTCACGCTCAATGAGGACGGCAAAAAGTCACTCTATAAGAGCTATCAAGTCTTTCCTACCAAGATTGGCAACGTGATGTTTTCACGCGAAAACGGCAACCAGATCCAGTCATTCCCGCTCATTCTTCAAAAATTTATGTCTGTAGGTAACAAGGTACTGTAATGCACATTCCATCATTTCCACTACCAAGTAACATTTCAGAAGTGATTGAGTTTCGAGTCCCAACCGTGGAAGACGCTCTATTGTTCTGCGACCTCAACGAGTACCATGAGGAAGCCAACACAACTCGCTATCTGAACCACATGCAAGACACCAGTAAGCGCCCTATGAGTGATAGCGGCCTATGGACTGGTGAAGATCGCCGTGCAGCATTGTGGTGGATTTTTATGTCCACCAGCGAGCTAGGCACTATTCCCTTTAGCTATGAGTGCGAGCACTGCAAAAAAACTCACTATCTCGATCTCAATATGGGCGAGCTAATGGAATCGGCCAAAGCGCTCAATGGATTGCCAAAACAAGAGATCACCTTAAGCGTGAAAGGCAAGTCATACCTAGCGAACGTGAAACCACTAACCGGTTACGAAGCGGAGCAACTTGAGAACATTCGCAATGAGCGCGACCAGTACGAACCGGACAGCGCTGAATGGAAGCAGCAAGCGAATCACATGGCGCTCACTGAGCTGGCCTACTGCCTAACGTTCGAAGATCAACCCAAAGACCAAGACGATGCCCTAGTGTGGAAAATCGACCTATTGAAATCGATGTACCTCAACACGGAATTTCGTGTGGCCTTTGCCAAGGTTGAAAAGTGCCTACGCAATGCGCGTCACGGATTGCTCACCAAGTACGACGAGGGGCGTTACTACCTAGTCGCCACCATTCCGCAGTGCCAGAAAGTTATCGAGCAAGGAGGTGAAGCAACTCGAACGTTGCTCTTACCCTTTCGGCATAACGACTTCATTACAACGTTTTGATTACGTTGGTTGGAACGTACTGATTGAGAACTTAACGATCTACGGTGGCCAGCCTATCGATGCGGTATTCAAAACACCTCAAACGATGGCCATAAGCCTAGATAAAGCGCTCCAAGACAAGGTGAAAAATGGACAGAAACCAACAAGAGGTTGATCTTTCACTGGTTGTTGATGCAGTGAAGCGAGCCAGTGACAAAGAGCTGACCGTGCTATCTGAGATTAGTCGCAAACTCGATGGCAAGACTCTACCAACGAGCCAACAAAAGGCCGTCCTTGCAGTGGATGCAAAGGGCATCGAAAAGGCGGTAACTGAGGGCGTTTCCAATGCCTCTCTTAACGTCTCTACTATTCCGAGCGTTAATCCACAAAAAGGATTAAAACAACAATCAAGCGGCACACCTAAACCAAGTGCAACCAAGACCAAGCGTACAGGTGAAATTGAGTTGTCATTTGCGCCTAGTCAGTCAGCAGAAACACAAGCCAAGCCGGACGCCAAAGCGATCGAGCAAAGCAGCTCTGTAAGTGGCGTAAAGTCGATTGCTGACACGCTGAAAAGCGAGGACGCGCGCGAGCCAGAAAAACAAGCGCCCTTTGTCGTGAATGTAGAAGCGTCAGAATTCAATTCTGAACGTTTGGATACCTCAATCCTTGATGATGTGCCAGAGAAGTTAGAAAAGGCTGTCTCTGACGCACTGGCAGAGTTTGAGGGCTATTGGGAAGACGCTAACGGCAAGCTTCGACGCTCCGATGGTCGCTATGCGAGTAAGCAAGAGCAATCGGCTTACAAGAACGCACAGCAAACCGCATTAGAGCGCCAAATTGAAAAGCAAACCGACACGGAAAAGGAAAGCCAGAACGTTTTTGCCAAGGTGGCCACCAGCCTTAAGCAACTGGCCATCAATAACGTGAAAGAGTTCCTACAGGAAGAAAACGACGCGACCGATGCGGCTGGCGCTGCGGCTGGTGGTTCGTTCTTCTACTCCGCTAAAGAGCTTTATCACTTGGGGCAAGACGCTAAAGAAGCATTGGATGATGTAACTGAAAAAGCCACCTCAACCAAGGGCAAGCTAAAAGAATCGAAACTAGGCCGACTCTTTACCCGAGGCAAACAAGCGCCAGAGGCAGACAGTCAGGCCGTCACAGCCATAGAGACAGTTAGCCATGAACAACTATCAGCGACAAAAGATTCGTTCGAGACGAACCACTCAACTCAAGTTACGCCTAGTGATCGACCTAGCCGTGATGATGCTAGGGGTAGCGTGCCTGTCAATCTTGTTGGGAGTGATTCTAGCCGGATAAGCACAGCTAGTGAGATCAAAAACACCAAAGAACAGAGCTACCGAGCAAACATGCTTGAAGTGCTCCATGAATCGAGTGCTGATCGTGAACGCCAATTCGATGATGTACTAGATAAGCTCGATGATCTGATTTCGGCAACCAAAGCAGTGGCGAACGATGGCCAAGGTGGCCTATTAGACCTAGCTGGCGATATGTTTGAACGCCGCCGTGCTGGTGGACGTGCTGGCCGTAAAGCGGGTGGCAAACGTGGCCGAATCAAATCGGTAATGTCAGGCATTGGCAGCAAAGCCTCGAACGTGGCCAACAAGGGCGTATCAATGGCGGGTGCCGCCTTTAAAGGTATGTCTAAAATCGGCTCTGTTGCTGGCAAGGCGATCCCTTTCCTTGCTCCGGCCTTAATGGCCTACGATGCGTTTAGCGGATTCACTGACAAAGACAAACAGAAAGAGACGTTCAACCTCAAAGATGGCCAAGAGGCGACAACTGGCCAGAAAAGCTCAATGGCATTGGCAAACGCGCTCGATTTGGGTGGCCTAGTCAGTGGCGGTGCTGGTTTGCTTGGTTCGGCGCTTGGGGCGTTCGGTTTTGATGGTGCTAAGGAAGCATTGACCTTTGATTCTGGTGATATGGCCAAGGGCATTTACAAGCTGTTTGGCGGCGAAATCGAGGGAGAAACAACGGCTAAGAGTTCTAAATTCGAAAGCGAGACCAATCACTCTAAGAGTGAAAGAGCTCAATCAGAGAAAGAAGAACACCTTAAAAGCGCCGAAGCCTACCACACTGCTAAAGCGTCCAATGACAGCCAAACCATGCGCGAACTTGATGCGAAAAACTCAATTCAAGTGACCTATCAAGAGGTATCGCAAAAGGCCAGCGAGCAAGGGATTAGCTACAAAGAAGCTTACTTAGCTGTAGAAAGAGAAAAACGTATTAGCCAGGACAAACGTGTGCAAGTGGCTAATGAAACAGGCATGGATATGTCCGGCATGGTCGAGCATCCCGAGCTTGGCCAAGTTTACTCGCCAGATAAGAAAGCTGAACAAGTGGCCGCCGTCGATGCGGAGATCAAACGCCGTAAAGAGGCTGAGGCCGTAGCCGCACTAACCAAGGCTGCAAACAACACGCAAACCAACAGCGTGACCACAGCCAGCCATGAATCATCCATCAATACCGAGCTAAGTAACCAGAAAACGGACACTCAATCCGTGGTGAAAGTGGACACCGAAAACACCTCGAATAAGACGGTTGCGACTCAATCATCCATTCAACGCAATGAGCGAGTTAGCGAGCTGCAAGCACAGGCAGCAATGAAAGACCTCAAAGAGAGCGGCAAGCCTCAAACCGTGGAACTTAGCAAACATTCACTGGATGCCATTGGGCGCGCGGTTAGCGGCAGTGATAACAACAAACCGACCACTATCTTTGCAGCGCCTAGCGGCAGCTCAAGCAAAGACAAGCCAGCGTCAGCCACTAAGGCTAGCGGCTCTATTCCTCTCAACTTTGATGACCGTTCGTTACAGCGTCAAAGCGCTGATATGGAGTAATAGATGAGCCAAGAAATTGATTACTTACTACGGGTCGATATTGACGGTGTAAAAGTAGCCGATGAGAAACACGCGATCGTTGCGCGCGTCTCTGAATGGCTCGATACACCTCAAGGCCAAGTTTGGGGCGCTCCAAAATGGGGCAACAGATTAGGGGCATACAAGCATGAACCAATAAACGAAACCACAGCAGCAGCTATCGAAAACTCAATCCTATTAACCCTCCCAATTGACGTGAAAGACGCGGTGGTTCAAGGCATTGCCGTAGAGCCAAGCGTGAACGGTATCGATGCCTACAAATTGACGATCGTTGTGAACGGTCAAACGTTGGAGAGAGGTATTACGTTTTGAGCAAGTTAGAAGAAGTCAAAAAGACCTTTAACGAGGCGATTGCTGGTTCAAGCTGGTGGTCGCGTCATATTGGTTCGCAGTTCGTTGACTACCTTTGCTTATTTGTGGCCAAGATTGTTGAACGCATGGCAGCAATCAGTAGCCGTGCATTGCAAGAATCCTACTTAACGCTAGCCACTAAACGCACCTCCATTTTGGCGGGTGCTGAAACTGAGGGCTATGTAGGGCGAAAAGCAGCGCCATCGAAAGGCCGTGCGCTAGTGACCAATACCGGAACAAAGCGCGTTACCTTGCCGAAATACAGCCAATGCGTGGCTGACAATCAATTGCGCTATACGCTAATGGAAGCCATTGATCTTATGCCGCAAGAAAGCGCCGCAGTAGAGGTGCAACAGTTCGAAGTGTCCAAGATGACCTACACGGTCGATGAGGGAAAAAACTGGTTGGCCGTGGCGTTCCCTCAAGAGCTGACTAAGCGTATTCATAACATCATCGTGCGTGTGAACGGAGAAGAATGGACGCACGTCTTTAAGTTTCGTAATACGGACGGCAAATCCAAAGCCTACATGGAGTATTACAAGCCAACCGACCAGCTAGGCGTTCGTTTTGGCAACAACAATAACGGTCGCGCGCCAGCTACGGGCGATGTAATTGAGTTTGAGCTATGGCTGACTAATGGTGTGACTACCCTACTCGATGCGCAGTATTTAGAGCTTATCGATATGTGGATTCAAAGCGCCTATAAAGACCAGCTCTCAATCAAAACGTCCACCAGCATTATCGGCGGTGCAGAGCCGGAAGACATTGAATCAATCCGAAACAACGCCCTTTACTCGCCAATCTATGACGAGCAGATAGCGTGGGACTCGGATTACATGACCTTTGTTAAGCGCAATATTTCGGGTGTTACTTGGTTGTCGATTTGGGGCGAAGCGGAGCAGGAAAAACTCACAGGAACGCCGGACATTCGCAACATCAATACGATCTTTATTTGTGCTTACTCTGCCGATAAAACCGACGAGATTTTGAATCAGGAAATCCAACTTCTATTCGCTGGCCGAGAGGGCTATAACGAGCGCTATAAGCTGGTGGAGCGTAAGGACGTACCATTTACCGTGACGGTCAAAGGTAAGCTTTACCCAAGTTCAAATCCAGAATGGGCGACAAAGGTACTGGCCGATGCGTTAGATGAGAAATTTGGCAAACAGACAAGTCGCAATGAGCGCATTACCAAAAACCAAATTTGGGATGTCATCCAAGAGCTCAACGTGACTTTGGGCATTAAAGAGTTTGAGGTCGAAGTTATTGGGATTCTTGACCGCATCCCGATTGATACTTACCACTATTTAGATGTGAATGCGTCAACCATTCAACTGAACTTCGATTACTCATAGAAGTTTTCGCACGGAGCAAGAAAGACACGGATGTTTTCGCATGCGAGAACTTTAAAACACAACATACTATATAGTTTTCGCATGCGAAAACTTTTACACCAATAAGGCGAAAAACATGGCATTTGGAGACTTCAGAAAATGGCTATCTGGCCAGCTAACCAAGGCGCGTCAAAAGGAAACCGCTTGGGTAGATTTAGCAAGCGCGATCGCAGAGTCAATTGAAACTCACGTAGAGTCATACATTGAAAAGCTTAAAGCGCGTTCTTCACTGTACGAAATGGACAAAGAATCGCTGCTAGAAGACATTAAAGAGCTGCGAAAAATCTTCCCACTAGGCGAAGTGGCCGATGAGGACTTGCCACACGTTGTGATGCAGCGTAAGGACGAAATTCACTTTAAAAAGACCATTTATCCACTTATCTCAACGCTCGCGCGTGAATTTAAAGGGTTACGTGTTAAGTGGGAACGAATCTACGCGCCAGTAGACCAAGAGCGATTTCCATACGGCACGTTCTTAGTTCCCGAGTCAGAGTTGGAGCTGCAAAACGGACTAAACCCGAGCGACTTTTTCCTGACCAGTCGCGGTGCTATTCGCATCCCTTTGAACGACATTGCAGGTGAGGACGGCATTACCGAGGAAGCCATTCGAGCATTCGAAGCGAAGATTAAGCGAGTGGTGCATCCTCTTATCCCATTACGAATTGTTTTAGATGGCCAATTGTATTCTATTGAATTTGAAGTCATGGATATGGTCGAAATACCTAACTATTCTGACCATGTTACGGTTGGAAAACAGACCACGACCGATATAGAATCAACACCGAGCTATAAACAGGATTTCGTTCAGACTGGAACGACGACACAGGAAGAACGCCCTGTTAGCCCTATGTATGGTACACCTAGAATGGATGCGATCCCCTTAGATGCGATCTCCATTGATAGACGGTACTATTAACCCTATTCCTATTCCCCGTCCCATTAAAGCGCCACGACTTATACGAGGTCGTAAAGGTGCTTACACAAAAAGTAGTCCTATCGCAGTGTGAACTGCTTAACCGTTATTACGACGAACGCGCCTTGTCGTCGTTGCCTACCAATGGTACTGAGCCTTATTTCCAATTTGGCGATCTTGAATGGGGTTTTGACCTTATCCAAGAAATTGAGGGCAAGCCTAGCTGCATGCCTATCCCACTGGATAAGACAACCGTTGAAAACGTGTTTTACCGTTCTAAGGCGAACTACGCCTATGTGAACGGCAATATCGTAATCACGGCAAACTTGCCAGCGGGTACGCTAGCAGAAGATGAACAATACCAGTTCTCTTGCGTCGGCGTGAAAGATGCGAGCGGCGGTCTAATTCTAGTGGCTGTCACTCAACCAGTTTGGATCTACTCTGACCGTGGTCTGTCGATAGAAATCGTGATTAACACGGCTCGCACGGATAGCGCTCAATTGGCGCAGGTAGGTGCCTAATGAGTCGCCCAAACTTCGAAGAAACGATCATCATCCCGCCACTGCTAACGGACTGGCAAGCGCTACCGCTTATCACCGATACGCAGTACCTAGAACCACTGGCCAGTAACAGCCTAAACCGTAAGTTTTACGGCATCGTTCGCGCTGGTATTTTCCGTGGTTTTGAATGTGCTCCGGCTGGTGGAATGAAACTGCGTGTGAGCAGTGGTGAACAATTTGGCGTGGCGTTAGTTGAGCGCGACGACTATGTGTTAACCGTTCGACAACAACACGATGTTGATGTGGAGATTCCGGCTGGTGCCACTTCTTATGTGGTGCTCGAAGCGTTCTATAAGTTTGGCGTAAAGACAAAACAAGTCGATTTAGCGTCAGACATTAAAGCGTCCGAAATTAAGGTGCTTCCGCAGGAAGCGGTTGAAGATCATCATTTGATATTGTGTCGCGCTACCGTGCCAGATGGCGTTACCCAACTCAAAAGTGAACACCTTAACTTTGATGATCGTGAACAAGGCGGTTATGACCTACAAGGCCACGTTTCACATCCCGATCCACATAAGCAATATGCGATGCGCGCCGAAGCCAATGCGCACTACGCAGACCGTGAAAACCCGCACCATGTAACCAAAGCGCAAGTTGGCCTTAGCTTGGTAAACAACTGGGACGCAACCAGTCAGATAAACGTAGATAACGATCAGCTTTATGCCACTGCGAGAGCCATCAAGTTAGTTCACGACAAAGCTGCTGCTGCATACAACAAGTCGGTTGAACATTGGCCGTACATTGCGTCTGGTGGCGAAACAAAAATCGCATTGCCTTACGAAGTGCCGGAAGTAGATTCATTGTCTATCCAAGGTATCGTGCAGACCAAAGACAGTGCTTGGCGATTCTTGAAAGACACTAATGAGGTTGAAGTAGCCGAACCACTTGAAACGGGTGATGAAGTGGTGATTACTCTAGGTGTCCCATCACTAAGCTCAAGCTCTATCATTGCCGAGCTTCAAGAGCATATCGATAACCTTGAAGCCATCATAAACAGCGGTATCGCTGGCGCGCCTATGGAAGTATTCCATAGCCACTTCGCTAGTACGTCGAATACTTTCACTGTTCCACCAGTCTTTGAAGAACGCGCGATTAAGCTGGTGTTCCTACAGGGTGTGCAGCAATCAAGAGATATTGCTTACACCATCTCACCGGACGGTGATGTTATCCAGTTTGTTGACGAAATTTCAGCAGGAACGGAGATCACCTTGGTCGGCTAATCAGTTTTCAAATTCCCCTAGCCCTATTCCCCATAAATGCCCTTTGTACTAACAACGAAATTGGATTTTTTATGGCTACACAAAACAAATTAACTCGCATCAACCGTCTTGTTTCTGATCTTTCAGCGCAAGACGTTGGTGCATTACCAGCGGGCGCTCGCGCAACAGACTCATCAAAACTAGAGGGGAAAACCAAGGCACAAGTTGTCAGTGAAGCGCGCTCCAATCTTGTCCCAACTTCTCGCACTATCAATAACAAACCACTAACGGGCGATGTGACTCTGACTCACTCAGATGTGGGCGCAGCGCCAGCAAGCCACACGCACGACTACATCCCTAACAACAAGAAAGGCGTTGCAGAGGGTGTGGCTACACTAGATAGCACTGGTAAGATCCCACAAGGCCAATTGCCAGCTATCGCTATCAAAGAAACGTTCCCTGTTAAGTCAGAAGCGGAAATGCTTGCTCTTACAGCGCAAGAGGGTGATATGGCAATCCGTTCGGATCTGCGTAAATCATTCGTTCTTATGCGCCAACCAGCGAGCACACTAGCGAACTGGCAAGAACTATTAACACCGACTGACGCCGTTTCGTCGGTTAATGGTCAGCGCGGTAACGTAGTGCTTGAAGCGACTGACGTTGGCGCGGAACCAGCGTTTGAGAAAAAAACAGCATTCAACAAAAACTTCGGCACTAGCGCTAACACAGTGATGCAGGGTAACGACTCTCGCGTTGTGAATGCAGTGCCAAAGACTCGCACCATCAACGGTCACGCGCTAAGCGCAAACGTCGAGCTAACCGCAGAAGACGTGGGCGCACTAGACGCTGGCGCAACTGCCGTTAACGCAGCGAAGCTTGAGAACACCACTAAATCGCAAATCATTTCACAAGCGCGTAGCGGTCTAGCAGCTAGCGGCGCGTCATACACCAAAGCGGAATCTGACGGTAAGTATGCCACCAAGGATAGTCTAGGCGCCTCAATCAAAGACGCGATCCGAACGGTGGATATTACTGTCGAATCTGCATCAACTACGTTGGCTCTGCCAGCGGGTACAGTCTCAGCAATCCTTGTTCTAAGCGTTTGCGGCGTAATGCAGAACGCAGGTGTATGGAGTCTATCTGGTAACACAATCACGTTCGGTGAACAGCTACAAGCTGGCGACATCGTGACGGTTATCGGCTTCAAGTAAACATGACCTTTCCTTTCCTACTTCCCCATTAACGATGTGCTCCGGCGCTTTGTCGGAGTTGCTGGTCATTGAATTGAGAAAGGCATATTTCTGAATGGCATTAAAAAAATTGACTCAAGTTGGTGGTAGTCCAGCTCGAAAATTGCGTGAAGAAATCACAACAAAAGTGGATGAGCACGCTAGCAATAAAACGAACCCGCACGGAGTCACAAAGGCACAAGTAGGCTTAGGTAACGTACCAAACTATCCGGCCACCAGCTCGGTAACAGATGCGTCCAACAGCAAACTTGCGACCGCTGGTGCTGTTAAACAGGCATACGACAAAGGCATCGAGGGTTTAAATCGCGGTAACGCAGCTTATGACCGCGCAGAACAAGCAGAGACGAACGCAAATACCCACACTGACAACCGCATTAGTGCTTTGATTGGTGGTGCGCCAGCAGAAGCGCTCGATACAATCAAAGAGCTTGGTGACGCGCTCATGGATCAAGAAGATGCGGTAGCGGCCATTACAACCAACATTGCTCAACACAAATCAGACAACTCGAACCCACACAAGGTTACGAAAGCTCAAGTTGGTCTATCAAACGTGCCGAACTACGCATTCACAGCAGCGGTTAATGATGCTAGCGATGTGAAATTTGCGGCGGCAGGTGCCGTTAAGAAAGCGTATGACCTTGCAGCCTCAAAGATGACGCAAGCGCAAGCCGATGGCCGCTACCTAAAACTGTCAGGCGGTACATTGACTGGTGGCCTACTCATTGATGAGGGCAGTTCCAATGTTTCTCAATTGCACATAGGTCATGCAGGTAAGCGCTTTCATATTGAAACGAAAACCGATGGCACCTTTGAGGTTGTAGAAAGTGACGTTTCAAGTCGATTAAAGATCCGCAAAGGTGGTGAATCAACACTATACGGCTCCCTAAACGCTACAGAGTCGGTATCTTCGAATCGTAGTGTTGAAGTGAAAGGCACTCGCGCTGGTAATAACGTTCCATCGAGCGAGCAAGTTAAGCTGGACGGGTACGGGTTGATTGGTAATCGTCGGGCGGTTTACTTAACGAACGGTTCTAATTCGTCGGATGCTTACGTTCAAATCGCGGTGGGTGGTGCTCATAATGGAGGGGACGCCAAGTTAGACCTGACGCGATCAAAGCTTAGTTCCAGTGTCCCTATCGAAGTACAAGGGAATAAAGTCGTTACAGAGGCGTTTAACCGTACAGAGGTTGTGCGCACCTCTTTAGGTAGTGACAACTCTTGGTGTTTGGTTGCCAATGTAACGATGCCTCAATCAAGCTCTACTGCGGTTATTGAGTTCTTTGGTGGTGCTGGCTTTAACACTGACTTGCACTATCAGTCGTCACGACATCAAATGATTCTGAGAGCCAGTAACGGAAACCCTAAAGGTCTAAATGGTCAGGTTATTACAGACCATCCTAGCGGCTTACCATTTAGTGAGTTTGGTTGGGTAAATACTAGCGGTGACAATTACGCCATCTATGTAAAAACGCGCAGCGCCTATAGTGTGAACATTCTTATTCGATACATGTGTAGTCACACCATAACGCCATACGTTAGCAATAAGGGGGCAAGCCAGCCAGCGGGTATTGTCAAAGGGCGAATGGTCACTAGCTATACGTCTTACAATAAAGACTTAGGGGCAATCAACTCTGTTGATGGAAAGGGTTTAGAGCTTGATTACTCTACAAAGAAAACTTGGATTGGTTCTCGTAATTCATCTTGGTGCCACATGGAGACAGAGGCCACCAGCGGCTTTTACTCTTACTCCTCGTTCACCTTTGCTAAAGGGATTGATGTAATGCTCAATCAGAGCATTTCATTAGGTGGGCGAGCTGCATTTCGTAATACAGACGGCAACTGGCTTCGCATCAATGATTTAGGAAAGTTTACTTCTGGTATCTTTTTCGGTAGCTCACTGGTTCGTACTGATGGTGAGTTTACGGCGGGTTCTTGGACTGGTTCGAATGATGCCGTTCGTATGGATAATAGTTTTATGGATTCATCATGGGCGACGAATGGCCGTGCGGGATTCAGTATCAACTGTAAAGATAGTTCAAGTGCGCATTGGGCGTTAGCCTCTTACTATGATGGCACCAATATCCGTTCTGGTATTCAGATCCTATCTAACTCAGAGGGTCGGATGCGCTTCTACACTAACCGCCGCAGTAAGTATGTAGACATTAAGGACGGCAATGTATATGCAGGTTCGCCTCAGAGCTCGGCTGGTAACTCTCTTGCACGTAAAGACTACGTTGATAGTAAACTAGCGGGTGTTTCATCACGCGCTGGAGAGGTTGCCTTGGGCTGTAATGCGGGGCTAAGAGAGGGCAACCTTACGATAGATGGCATTACATGGGAGTTCAAGAATTGGATAGGATGCTTCCTCGATCCGTTTGATTTGATTAACTACAACGCTCCGGTTGCTGGTTTTGATGTTCGTGTTGAGGGATATTACGAAATTGAATGGACTGCGATACGACGCCGCAATGCTTCAAACTCATCGGCTGTGTACTCTGCAATCGCCAAAAGCAATAAAATTATAGCGGAGGCTCAAAGTGATTCCAACGACTTCGATGCCGTGCCAACGACTTGTCGATGGGTAGGAAAATTATACTACGGTGAGCTTATTCAATTCTTAGACAGAGGTGCATCCACGCCTATTCGGGGTTCGCATTTCTCGATCCGCTACATCAAACCATAACCATCAACCAAAGGGACACGATGCTGTCCCTTTTTTGCAAAAGTTTTCGCATGCGAGAACTTTAAAACATGACATCCCCTAAAATTTTCGCATGCGAAAACATGGGCGCATATTGATGCGAAAACCAATATTTATATAATCTTCCTCGTCAAATATCGATTCGACTCGACTATCCTCGTTGGAAGTTTTGTATGCGTTGCCGCGCAACAAAACGCTTGAATTAGCCTCTCACCAGCCTTTTGGGTGAGAGGCTTCTTTTTTATATAGGCTCTTGAAATCTAACTTTTTTCCGCAAAACAGCCCTATTTAATACCCATTCAAAAGTAAGTAACGCCCGTCTATTGAGCAAAAGCCACCATTCCGAATAAACTCGCTAGGTAATATATAAAAGGGGGATTTAATGCCAGTGTCAGTTGTTGGTGAGAGCTTTGCGATTAGCGTACTGGCTCTATCTGTCCTCAGTGGTGTTGGGTCATATCTCCAAGGCATACGCGAGCAACGTCTAGCTGGTGGATTCCTTGATTTTTTAACCGAGCTAACGCTGGCGTTGGTGGTCGGTTTGATAGTCGCTTACTTGTGTGAAAGCGAGGGTGTGGAGGCTGGTTATACCAGCGCGCTTGTCCTCATTGCGTCGAACAACGGAGCAGACTCGATCAACTTTATCCGCAAGCTGGCTAGCCAAATGTTAGCGAGATTTTTTAATACCGGAGGGCAAGGCAAATGATGGAATTTGCAGTAATTGGCCTAGCCATTGCTGACCGATTTTTGCTTAAACGAAACGCAGTAAAAATACTGCATGCAAACCAGATGGACGATCCCGATGTGATTCGATTCGTTCTTGGTTATCAATCTCAGCGAGCCATAACGAGTGGGACTTTAACCTATTCGTTGCGCAGTAAAAAACGACCAAAAGCCGTCATTACTCGCACACGTAAGCTCGACTTTTCACACGCCGGACATAACAGCGAATACCTGACGTTCGATCGCAAGTTACTCGAACTCGAAGCGGGGGAAAAGCTGCATGGCGAGTGGATTCTGGACGTTAAGATTGAGCGCTCCTGTTCCCTAATCAATCCGCTGTACAAAATCTTTCCTACCTGTACGACATATTCAGAGGAATTTGAAATTGCGTAACAACAGTAAGTTTGCACTAGACCAGTCACATAACTATGTGGTGGTCGATTTTGACAACGTGACCGAACGCGGCCTTAAGAGTCTGATCACTGCGTTAAAACAAGCTGGTGCGACTGTTACAGACGTAGAAGCCTCGAACAAGAGAACGAGACGAGACGGCGAGACAGTTAAACGCGCCAAGTTATTCTTTGATAATGGCCAGTCAATGACGCTGTTTATTGGTGATGAGGGTGATATTTTCCAAATGACACTCAACAGCACTAAACAGCCTATCCCTAGCGTGAAGAACGAGCGCGAGCTTGCGCGTGAAATGGTTCGCCTAATGAAGCGCAACCAAAGCAAGTTTGACAAGCAAGTTGCACGTAAAGCGGCTAAAGCCGTTAAAGACACCTCAGACATTCAACCAGCTACACGTTCTATTGCTAAGCGACTTGAAGAAGCCAAAGCGGCTGAACAAGTCGCTCAGTCCAATTACACCAATGCCCTAGCCGCTCGGGATAGCGTTCGCACTAAGTTGGAAGAAGAACAACGCCGCATAGCAGATCTCGAAACTGCATTAGAGCAAGAGAAGCAAGAAACCAAAGAACTTGAAGCACAATTAGAGGCGGCAAAGTCATGATGTTTACCAGTCAAAATCAAATCAAGATTGTGGATCGCATCGACCATCTGGCCAAGAAACTCACGCCGGAGCAGATTGAAGCGGTGCTGCAAGGTAAAAACGCCGATCAAATCCTAGAGGCATTGTCACTTGAGGATTTGGAGAACACCTACTTGTATCAGTGCAAACCTGTGCCACAAATGATGTTAGAGGCGTTCAAATCGAAAGCCTCAAGGCTTCAATTTCGTGCTCAGCAATTCGGTAAGCACTTGGAGCGTAAAACCCCTACTTTATCGGTAGAAGCCGTTGAAGTAGGCAAACCGCGCAAGTCTGGTGCGGTTGCTGTCCAAATGGTGAAAATCCCGTTTTCAGATGGCCAGAGCATTTCTATTGCGTTCCATGCGCCGGATAACGATCCGCTAAAAATCAAACCAGATGACACGTTAATCGCGTTCCGCTTTCTAATGAACTCGCGCGATATTACTCACGTAGTCGCGCCAAAGGGCAACATGGATTTATCCCTTAAGGAAGTGACCAACAAGCTAGCGCAGTTGCTTGAAAACAACAGTGAGAAATTTGTCGCAACTAAGGCCAAGAAAGACGCTGACAAGAAAGCATTGGAAGAAGCGCAACAAAAGGCACAAGAACTTGATGAACAAGCTGCGCAACTAGGCGAAGAAGCTACCGACTTGGAACAAAAGCTCGATGAGCTGGCCAAGAAAGAGAAGCGCTTGGAAACTCAGATTGCTACGCAGAACGAAATCCAAGAAGAACTACGCAAACAGCTTGCTGCTATCAAGCCAGCAGCAAATACAGCAACGACAAATGTAAACGCTGGTGGTAGTTCGTCTCAAGTGATCGAGCAATGGGACGCTTCATGGACTAAGCAAGAGAAACGCGACTTCATCATTAACCGTGCTTTCAATGGCGATCTTGATGCCTTTGTTAAGCAGCTAAGCCAAGAGTTTAAAGACTCATTAGAGTTTGCAGGTGCAGCAAATCAAAACGTTCCTAGCACTTATTCAGAGTCGTATATCAATGATGTGATTTATGACCTCGATAAAGGTGCTATGACGGTATCAGAGCTTGCCGAGGCTAAAGAATACATCCGTGATTCAATTGAAAACGATTTTCCTCAGTTGTCAGACGAAGAACGGGAACGAAAAGCGAATATCGAGCGCAAAGAATGGCTATTGGCTCTTATTGGTCGCAAGACCATTGCTAAGGGCTGGAAGATGGATAAAGGCGAAGATAGCGAGCCGTTTGTCTACTTCGAATCGCCTGACGCGAACGACGATGATAGCTTTGGCCAGTACATGATCCACGCGCGCGATAACCAAACCTTGGCTGTCACTTACGGCGAGGGTTCACCGCTTGCTGGTGGCGACGATCTACAAGGTTGGGAAGCTGCTAAATCACTTATTCTGGCTGACTACGATCGCGAATCTAAGTTGCTTCAAGATACCGATGACAGCAACGAAGAACCACAACCAATTGAGAACGACGAGCCAAACGCGAACGACCAAGACAAAGACGAAACCACGGATAACCTATTCTGGTATGGCCTACGTCTACGCCCTTATGGCTTGGGTACGACGCCGCCACAACATCAAGTGGTTAAGTACCTCGATCCAGAATCGGCTAAAGAGCAATTCGCTGACGCTGGTAATGGCATTCGCCACGGTGCGATCGCTTATGACCAAAAACTGCCACCAGAATTAGTAAGTAACTTTGACCTAGAGCCGCTATTTGGCATGGTTGAGGGCGACCTAGAAGAAGCGGAGCGCATCGCAACCGAAGCGCTAGACCAATGGGTTGAGGACAAAGGCGTTGATGAAATTCCTCAGTCTACGCTCGATACCCTAAAACAAGTGGGCTTCAAAGCAGCGTTCGCTAAGCAGCTACGCCAGCAACCAGAAATGAAGAACCGCAAGGAAAATCCAAACGCGTACAAGCTATGGAGCGCATCGATTGACCTTGTGACGCCGGACATGATTCAAGAGATTGCCGAAGACCTAATGCTGGTTCAAAGCGATGCTGAATTACAGCGCCAAGCAGAACACACGCAAGGCCGCATGCGCTTCCAAGAAGCAGCTCTATCCCAACTTAAGGATATGCAGTCAGTAAACCCAAGCGATCGCAAACGTCTTGTTATGCTAGCTGACCTAACGCTAGGTACTGGTAAAACACTAAAACGTGGCGAGAAAGTGGATGACCAAGCTAAGCGTATTTCAGAACAAGCGCACCTAGTGGAATCACTACAAGGTGAAACCCTAGCGTCACTGGAAGCGCAATTTAAGAACCGCAAAGAGATCACTGATTTCCTAACGGCTCATCGCATTCCATTTAACCGCCGTGCGAAACGCGCTGACCTACTGCAAGCCATCTTGAACTACCGTGACGGATTCTTTAGTGCAACGGCGAAAATGTTCGACCTACGCGCGCTACGTGGCGACCTATACGAGAAGTTTGAGAACGGCGAAGCGTTAGCACTGGATGACGTAGAAAAAGCGTTTAGCGCGACTACGGTTTACCATGAGGGAGACGTAGCTTACACCAAGGCAAAAGGTGAAACCGTCATTCCAGCAATGGCAGACCAAGGCGAGGACTACCAAAAAGTTGAGCGCTTCATTAAGGCGATTGATGACGGTATCTACCCTGACCTATCCGAACTAAGTTCAGATGAGCTCTTTGCTCAGCACTATGCAATGGCAAGTGTTACCAACCAAGACATCCTGGCAATTCATGGTTTTAGATACTTGGATAACGATGAGCAGATCGACAATGAACAGATGGCGCGCGCTATCCATAACTCGGTCATGCCATTGTGGTACACAAAAGCTATCGAAGCGGAATACGAAAGCCGTGGCTTCCCTAGCCTTGCTGCGTTGCCTGACTTGAACCATAAAGGTCAATTCAAGGCGACACGCGAGAAACGCTACGCACCAGTTGGCACTATTGGCCAATCTGATTTTAGCGTTATCGATACGTACACAGGCAAGGTGCTAGAAACTGGCCTAGAGGGCGCAGCAGCGCAGCAAAAAGCGACTCAACTAAACGACCAAGCAGTGAAAGAAAGCACTATTGCAATCTTTAACATGCTTAAGGACGGCAAAACGCTTGAGCAAATTGCAGAGACGGAATACAGCGCACCACTAGAGCCTGTCAGTCCGGCCATGTTCACCACAATCAACGGCTTTGAATCATTGTATTCAACGTTAGCCATTAACGGCTCGGGTTCGCTTCACTCGCGCCCAACACTACGCGAGAACGCCGACAAGCTACTGGCTAAGGTGGACGCTGACGGCAAGATTAACGATATTGCGCTAACCGAAGAACAAGAGAACCAAATGGAAAATACATTTGGCTACAGTTTCTTCTCTGCGAAGTCGAACAAGGGTAAAGAGCTACGCTTTATCGCTAACACCAATTCTCGCAGCTACCTAACGGTTGACGGTGCTAACAAACTGCTTGAGCTATTGGGTGCTAAGAACGCCGTAGAATCTGACACAGCAGATGAAGTGAGCAAGGGTGCATCCGAGGAAGAAAAACAACTTCTCGCACTAGACCCAACTCAATATTCATTTGGCTCAATCTATGAGAGCGAGGGCATTCGAGATACGGGTGAAATCGCTAAGCTAATCCGCGCCTTTATCGCTCAGCTTAAGAAAGCTGGCAAGATCAGTAATGACGTTAAAATCTCAGTACGCAAGCCTCGCTACGGCACACTAGACCTAACGCTGACTGACTTGCCAAGAAACGTCATGCTCTACAATCCAGCTTACCTACAGTTCGAGATTGATAACCCTAACTCGCCAGCGCCACACGGTATGAGCCGTTATACCGAAGCAGTAGATCAGCTGATCGAGTTCGTTAACGCTTATGTAGGCCAATACGACTACAACAACAGCGACACGATGACCGATTACCACGATCGCAATTTCTTTGGTGGCCGCCTAACCGTGGACTTTGATTTTGGTAAAGAGCGCAAAGTGGTAGAGCTCGCGTCTCTAACTGAAATGCACCAGCAAGGCGAACAGGCAGAGGATGACGTGTTAGACGTTACCTCATTCCGTGAAAGCTTAGATGAAGAAGAAGCGAAAGCACTTGATCAGCTAGAAGCCTTTACCAACCTAGAGCTAAAACTTGGTAAGCAGGAAGTGACTTTCCCAACAGGCCGAGTGAAGTCGATTAATGCGAAAGATGAGGACGGACTCACTTACAGCCTAGACGTTCTATTCGACATTCTAGCGACCGACTTAAGCGAAAAAGCGAAAGCTCAACTTGAGACGATTAAGGACTGGCAATCTGCGGATACCTACTACAACGAAAAAGGCGCATTGGTACAACCAAGTGTTGCGGCAGGTATCCACTCAGTAAATGGCTCAGTGCCAGCGAACGTGTACGCTCCGCTAATCGCCCGATCATGGTTAAATGAAAGCCACGCTGACATTTATCCGATCGCTAAAGATGGCGAGTACAAGTTCGCGCTATACCAAGGCAACGACTTGATCGGTGAATTTGACGATACAGCGGAAATGGAAGCGCTATTAGTGAAAGCGTTCAATCTAAGTAGTGAGGCGCCTCAATCTGAAACAGAGGGCAATAACGAAGAAATGGAACATGTAGAGAAACTAAAGGAAATCCGAGATTTCACTGGTGAACCTACGCCGGAATTGGTTGATGAGTTCCAAACCGCACTAGAACAGGCTTACGCCCACTTCGAAGCTAACGACCAAATAGCAGAGAACGAAGCGTTGATGGATGCCGCGCTAAGCAACATCACCAGCATGATCCAAGCGCAAATCTAATCACAACCAAGGCCGCCACATCGGCGGCCTAAACCGGAGAGAATCAAGTGTTAAGCTTAAGAGAAAAAATGACGCTCAACCGCGATGCTGCGGGTTTGTTGAAAGAGCTTAAGAGTGGCCAGCTATCGATTGGTGAACGCATCAAAAAGAACCGTGAGCTGGTGGAAATTCTTAATAAACTGACAGGCGCTAACCAAAAGGTTGAGCAGGAACCGGTATCAAGTTCGGATGAGCCAATATCGGTAGAAGAATTTTCCAAGTTAGGCCGCTCCGATAAGATTGAAAAGCTCAATGAAGTGCTACTTCTGCCTAACTGGTACGAATACGAAATGGCGTTTTTCCCTAACTACCAAATGGTTGAAAAGGGGGATAACTACGTTGTTTACAAGGATGGCGAAAACTTCCAGTTTGGCTTCAAAGGGCATATTGCGCGAGGTTTGGACTACTGGAAAAACGATGCGGGCTCAGCCAAGAAAAATGGTGGTTTTGGTAGCTGGTCGCGCGCTGACCGTAGCAAGGCTATCAAGACCATCACTAAGCACATTGAGCAGAATGGGCGCGACAATGACGAACGTCCAGTTGAACAAAGCGAACTGGTTGCGAGATTCCTTGCAGGGGAGTTTAATACAGCCAAGCCATCGTTGTTTGTTGATGTAATGCGAGATGTTCACTCAGAGGGCTTGGAGCTAGATAGCATCAAGCAAAAAGCGATTGAATGGTTCGAGTACAATCCTGACAAACTGGCCGCTTAAGTTTTCGCATGCGAGAACTTTAAAACATGACATTCTATATACTTTTCGCATGCGAGAACTTTAAAGAATCTCGTTCGATATAGTTTTCGCATGCGAAAGCTTTTCAGAGAACTTGAGAAAAAACGATGAATGTTTTCACTAAAATCCGAGCAGACTATTACTACAAGCAATCTTTAAACCTTGCACTAGCAGCCAGCGAACGTCATAACTACGCCAAGGCGCTTTTCGCATTGCTTAAGAGCCTTTAATCCTTTTCCCTGTCCCAAAAGTTTTCGCATGCGAAAACTCGCCACTCCAACCGGAGCGGTCAAATTGAACCAACTCACATCAATTAGCGCCGAAATCAAAGAGGCGAAAAACATCAATGACCTAGCCGAGATTGTTCAACTGTACGCAACAGACAATCCAAAACCCAAGCTAGGTCGCACCAGCTACGTTGTGACAGCAAAAGGCGACGAAGTGGAAACAGGCTTTAAAGTCGTGGAAGCCAGCGACCTTATTCCATCGAACGACTTAGACGGTCGAATCAATCCGAACTTCCCGCAAGAACTGCAACCGCGCGACCGTACTCGCGTATCCTCAAAATTGCAGATCTCAAAGATGGCCAACGATTTGCGTCCACAACAATTAACCGATTCTGGACTATCTAGCCACGGCGCACCGATTGTTGGCTCGGATAATGTGGTGGAGTCGGGGAACGGTCGAACCATCGCTATCATCAAAGCGTATAGAGAGGGCAAGGCTGATAAGTACCGCCAGTTCCTAATCGACAATGCGGAGCGCTTCGACCTATCACCGGAGAAAGTTGAGAGCATGCGCGAGCCAGTGTTGGTTCGAGAACGTGTCACCAAAGTTAACCGTGCTAAGTTTGCCCGAGACTCCAACCTCTCTGACTTGCAACAGATGAGCGCCGCCGAGACGGCTTGGATTGACGCAGAGCGCATCGATGACCGCATGATTGCCCTTTTCCAACCGAGCGAAACAGGCAACCTTTTGGCCAAGTCTAACCAAGGATTTATAAACAGTTTCTTAACTGAAATTGGGGATAACTCAACCGCCGGACTACTTACCGAAGATGGCCGACCAACCAAGCAACTGATTGAGCGCATGCAAAATGCCGTGTTTGCCAAGGCGTACAAAAACGAGAAGTTGGTGAAGCTGGTAGCCGAGGAAGCCGATCCCGAAATTCGCAACATTTTGAGCGCGCTAAACGGCGCAGCAAGCGCGTTTGTTGAGATGCAATACCTTAGCGGAGAGGTGCATAAAAACACGTCTGGAACGCTGGCAGAAGCCGTGGAAATTAACGCCTCACAACCTGACCTCGCTAAGTCAGCACTTGACTCACTGGTGCAAGCAACCGAGCTAGTAAGACAGGCCAAAGATTCCGGTCAGCACATCGATGAGCTATTAGCTCAGTCCGGTTTGTTTGGCGACAACGATCCCGAGGCCGAAGCGCTGGCGAGATTCATTGCTGCGAACAACCGAAGCGCAAAACGCATGACACTGGCATTTAAGGCAATGGCCGAGGCAATCAATAGTGAGCTGCTTCACCAAGGCCAAGCGCTCGGGGATATGTTTGGCGGCGGCGGTGCATCGCTTATTGATATTCTTGGGCGTGTGAATCAAGAGCTAGAAAACGAGGGGGTACAAACAGGCTTTATGTTCGAGTCTAGTGTGCAACTGGACGAACTTGCAAACGCTTCGAGGCATGCTATAAAATAGTTCTTGGCATATATTGCCTATACAACCTTTATAGACACAAAAACGCCAGATTTAATTGTCAAATCTGGCGTTTTTGCATTTGGGAGTAGGGGATGTTTACTATCAGGCATCGTTATCACTACGGGCTAATCGACATAAACGAAGACGGCGTTGCCGATGGCCATTCAGTCGCAGGGAATGAGATCCCCGCTTTAAGGAAAGATGGCGAGTATATCTACAGGCCATTTAAAGGGGCGCTAGATAATATCTATCTACTGCATGTCCAAAAGGTAAAGCTGGTGAATATCGTCGCTTATTGCGATGACGAACTAGGGCTATTTGGCTGGCAAGACGTGCCGCTCGATCACTATGTGGTTGGTGTCTACCGTGACGGCGGGTATTACGTCCTAACGAAAAACGGGCAGCTAATTAGCCACCCGCTTTAAAAGTTTTCGCATGCGAGAACTTTACACACGATACCCAACTAATTGAGCTTCACCAACTGGCACTTGCTCAAGTTCGCCATCATCAAACAGTACCGTTAGCTTGTCGCTATGCTTACCAGATGCGAACACCAAACCATGACGGTCATTAACCATCACACAAATGCTGGTAGGCTTTTGGTTTGCCGTAGGCTTTTTGCTTACTGGTGTCTTATCGGTCTTTTCTGCTTTCTCTGGTTTGCTAGGTTGAGGTGCAACTTCCACCTTGCTATCTAGCTCGCCAGTGCGCAGTTTTACACAATCTTGGCGTGTTAGCTTCTCGCCGCTTTCCAGCGCTTCACGAACGCGCTCAGAGTTATCGACGGTTGCTTTGCGTAGTTCGTTGATGGACTCTACATCACCAATAATCCCTTTTTGGAATGCTTCCAAAACAAAGTCAGGGGCTTTAAGTACATTTAGGTATTTCGAAATGTAGCCGTCTGATTTGCCAAGGCGCTTAGCCAAGCCACGGTTATCCAGATTGTGCTTTTTCTTTGCTTGGTCAAACGCCTTACCTAATTCGATTGGCGTTAAATCTTCTCGCTGAATGTTTTCGATGAGCTGACCAAAAATATCGCCCTTTTCACGGACAATACATTCAACGTGAGTTAGCTTGTCGCTCAACATAGTGGCGCGCCAACGGCGTTCACCCTCTTGGATTTTGTATCCCTTGCCATCGAACGGGTAAACAACGACAGGTTGAATTTGGCCGTTTTCTTCTAGGCTTTCGCATAACTCAAGTAGTGATTCATCGTTAAATTCTTCACGAACTTGCTCAACTGAATACAAAGAGTCTTTAGGGATAGCCAGCACTTTCGCTGCATCGCGGATTTCTACCGCTGATTCATCCAAGAGATTATCTAGGTCGCTAAGCTTGATTCGATCTCTTAAGCTTTTGGTCATGCTGTCACCTCTACCATGCGCTTGCAAAGTTCCTCACAAACCGCTGTAAAGCCGAATTTATCAGCCGCTTTAGGGTTGGTTTCAATCAGTGCTTTGCCTTGGTTTAGAGCTTCACTTACGCGCGTTGTTTTAATCAGTTTGTTTTCAAAAACTAGGTTGCCGTACTCTTTACGAAGTTCCGCTTCCTGTTCGCGCTGGTCGTTTGTAATGTTGGCTTCGATAAGGTTTAGGACAATGCCTAATACTTCCAAGTCAGGGTTCATTCGACGGATTTGGCGCGAGGTCTTAACCAGCTCATTAACGCCTTTGATCGACATTTTTTGTGCTTGGCTAATGATAAGTAGCTTACTGGCCACAAGTAGCGCTGCATGCTGTAGCGCGTTCGCCGCTGGTGGACAGTCGATAAAGATATAGTCGTAGTCGTCTTTGATAAGGTCGATAGACTCAGCCACGTTTAAGATTTGTGATTGAGTAATGTTACCCATGCGCTTATCGCCGCCAATAACGTGTACGTTTTCGCTGACTTCGAAAGGTTTAGCCTTTACTGGATTTTCAAAAAGGTTGTAAGCGTTGTGTAGGCAGCTCGCAGATGTGTACTCTGGATTCTCGACCATTTCCGGTGCGATTGAGCCGCCTAAGTTGTTTTGTGGGTCAAAGTCCAGGAATAGACATTTGTTGCCTTGGCTAGCGATGCTAATGCCAAAGTTGTAAGTACAAGTTGTTTTACCAACGCCGCCTTTTTGGTTGGCAATCGCCATGATAATGCTCATTAATTAATTTCCTTTGCTGGTGGAATTTGTTTGCTGTTTTGGTTTGCTCAGTGCTACCTCAAGATCCTCGATATAGCACTGAACTACGTAATCAGTTGTACCGCCGCCGTGCATTGCTTTGTAAATAGCAGTGTGGCAAGGGCTTACACCCTTAACGCCATCAATGAGCTGCTTGGCTTTTCTGGTACTTCCTGCCTTTTGGACTAATTGATTTAATCTTTCGCATCGTTCCTTGGATGCCATATCAATGCCTCTCGATTGTTGTCACTGGCAACAGGCACACACTATACGTTGCCAGTAGCAACAGCACAAGAAAAAAAAGTAACAAACAGAACCGATTGCACAAGTTTTCGCATGCGAGAACATTAGATAAATTGTGAGATTGATTCCATGTGTTTTCGCATGCGAAAACTTTTTGACAATTCTATTACTTAACTAGGTTACAAAGAGCAGCGTCAACAGGCATAAGAAGGGAAAAGCACCTAGTTGCATAATTTATTGTTTTTAATAAAAAAATATTGAAAAACCCGTTGAATATGAAAATTATTTCATATAAATTAAATTACAGATAGGCGGCAACAAAACTATTAGGGGTAGGATTGATTGCATCAAAGCTTATCTGTTCAACGTGCAATCCCCGCCATTTGTTCAGTGGCGGGGTTTATTTTTTCTATCTCAAAAGTTTTCGCATGCGAGAACTTTAAAACATCCCATTCCGTATAGTTTTCGCATGCGAGAACTTCTTACCAAATTCCATGCAAAAAAATACCCGCCAAAAATGACGGGCATATGAGAAAAAGTTTTCGCATGCGAAAACTTAACGCATCGATTTGCTGTTAACACTCCACGCTTCGAGATTTACGTCCTCGATAGAATATTCAAATTCTTCATCATCGACGTAGTAGGTATGTAGGTTTGCTTGCCAGTAGCCTTTATCAACTTGCTCTTGCTGGTACGCCCACGCAGCACACAACAAAATCGCAGGGTCTTCGAAATTGAAGTGTTGCTCTGTGATCACTTCTGAATCGCTGCCAAGGTCATAACCATGCTTGGCCATGAGCGATTTAACCGCCCACCAATAAGCGCCATAGTGACGGTACATGAGCGGATTGGCTTTAAGTGTTTTGTAAATGCCATCTACTTGAGCTTGGATAAATGCTTCTTTGCTTTGCGCTGTTTCTAGCGCCTCATCGAGTAAGGGCTGTAGATCTTCAACGGTAGGCAATTTCACTTGGGTAATCATTGTTGTCTCCAAAAAGTTTTCGCATGCGAGAACTTTTCGCATGCGAAAATTTGAGTTAGGCAGCTTCGGCCATTGTGTTATGAATGGTTAATAGCGATTTCGCTAGCAATTCCAAATCCGCTTTCGCAGAGATAAACCACCAGCCGCCATTAAATTCACTGCTTGCGTTTGATGCGAAGTCAGCGCCGTACTCGGCCTTAGCTTCCTTGTCACCAGCGAACATCACTTTAAGCGAACCTTTAAGGCCATTGTTGTCCATCAAACCAATGCGTTCGTATGGCTCTACAACAATCTCTTTTCGGTTGCGACCGCGCTTAGGCTTCCAGCTAATTGGTGAAGTCACCATTTTAACGTCGATGCCAATGCCTGACATTAGTTCGCTAAACTTCTCGATGCTCTCTACGTTAATGGCAGAGATATTATCGATTTTCACTTTCTGCGTTTCGGTCACTTTAACCTCGGCCTTTTCCGGCTTATCCGCATTTAGGTACTTCTCGATAAATTCCTCACGCTGTGCGCTGCGATAAGTGAATAGCGAACCATACGCACCTTTCATGCGATTCAATGACCAGTCATCCGAGAAGATTAGGCCATCACCGGATAGGAACTCACGTTCGCCAATAGCGTGTAGGTCAGCACATACCTTAAGCATGGTTTCTTGTGAGTTTTCGCCGTAAATCGCATCGACCTTTTTCAGTAGGTGAGTATCGGTCGTTGGTTTGTATTGCGTCATCCAGTACGCGATCTGTGATAGACGTTTCGCACGGTCAGGGTCGTTAGCCACCAGCTTAGTGAAGTCAGCGAATAGCTTATCTTCCAGCTCTGTGCGGTATTCGCTAGAGCGTTCGGTCAGAATATCGGTGTAACGAGTGAACTCACGAGCCGATAGGCGGCGAGCTTCGTGTGCGTTGGTGTAACCTGTCCATTTCAAATTGCTTAGATGGTTATCTAGCTCTTTAAGGAAAGTGATAGACGTTTTGTAAGTCGTCTCTGCTTTCAGTAACGCTTCTTGATAAAGCTCAGGGTATTTTTCCTCGAATGCTTTGATCTCAAGTGTCACCAGTTCAACAACTTCCTGTTCGCTCACTTGGTTGCCGTTTTCCATCGCCTGTTTGTCCCAATCGCTACCGATAAAGAAACTTAGAATGTCGTGTTCCAACATCACGCGACCTTTATCTTCCAATTGCTTGGTTACTTGGTCGAGTAGGGCTTTCACGATCGCTTTATCGCTCGCATCTGGATAAATCAGCGTTTGGTCTGGTTCAACATCCAATCCCCACGGCGTAGAGAATGAGCCGTCAGCATTGCGCACCAAACAACGGCGGCTGTTACCGTAGGCTTTCATTTTCTTTTCTGCGACCAGTTCAAAGAACGTCTCACGGTCAAACGTATGAGCGACTTCACTTAGTGGTACACCTTGGAGCGCTTTTGCTTCTAGCGCAGCTCTATCCTGATTCACTGGCGCAATTTCAATGATGCGCTCAACAGGTAGATCGACATAGTTGCGTGACGCTGGTTCGCCGTCCATTTCAGTAATAAAGCCGTCCACCGTGCCAGATTTACGGTCGAAGTTGGTGATCATGATTGTTGCTTTTGAATCGTACTCGGCGCTCCAAGAACGGCTCTTAACTTCGGCTTTGTAGGTGTAGCCATTACGCACAATCACACCGTTGCGAACAATGTATAACTCTGGATGAGTTAGGAAGTCAGGGTAATCCTTTAACACACCGTCATTGATGGCCAGCTCCATTGCTGGTTTCAATTTCTTGATGGTATCGCTCGCTTTGTCGCGGTTTTTGATCGCTGCCTCATAGGTTTTGATTTGGCTTTCTAGCGCAAACAGTCTGCCTTTGGTGCGTTGGTAGTTTTTGTGCTGCCAACTGCCGCGCTTCTCGCCCTCTGCACGTAGGCGATCTTCTTCCACCTCTTTGCGTAGTGGCTCTAACTTCTCGCGTAGTTCGGCCAGCTCGCCCTCAACTGCACTCACATCCAAAGCAAGCATTTGGGTGGCTTTGATGTACTTGCTGACGTTAATACTTGCTAGTCGGCGTTCCTCTAATTTGCGCTTGCGCTCAGCTTGACGCTTAGCCGCTTCGATACGGGCTTTCGCTTCTTCTGGATTTGCTGCCAGCATGATTGCAGTTTCGTCGGCTGCGTCTGCATCGGCGTTCGCAATGTACTTTTCATCACCTTTGAACATTGTCTCAATCCAAGTGGCTTTGCGTTGGATTGTGGCCAAGCGGAAATCATCGAATGAGCCTTTCGACGTGTAGTAGTGAACGTTCACGCTGTTTTGTTTAGAGCCAACACGCGCGCCACGGCCATTACGCTGTGTGATACTCATTGGAGTCCAAGGTAGCGTTAAGTGGTGAATATCGGTTGTGCCATGATGCAGGTTGATGCCGACTTCGCCTTTTTTATTGAGGATCATGAATTTGTATTTCGAGGTGTTGTAAGCATTGGCCATTGCTTCCAAACCCGCTTCCTCATCGTCCTCAGTCGCTTTAGAGCCTTTCTTACCCGCAACGGTATCGCTGTTCAAAATACCGATTTCAGACAGCTTGCAACCAACAAAATCCGCAATGATTCGCGCGACTTTCTTGTGCTGTGTTTTTTCTTCGGTAAAGACAAGCTGCTTACCGCCAGCCAGATAAATCTCGCGCGCGTTCTCAAGGAACTTGGCGTACTTAGGGGAGACAGGGTGCGTAAATTTCAACTTGGCCTTGTCACAAATGTTTGTGAATCGGTCATCAAGTTGCTGGTGGAGCTGAACCACGCAGTGATCGCCCTCGACCTTAACGCTCTTATCAACCTTAACTTGGATTTTGCTTAGCTTAACCGTGCCGTCTGGTGCCACATCCTCAAAAGCGACCGTGACGGTATTTGGTAGCTTAGCGACTGCCGCCTCAACCTCTTTTTTGTTGTCCTTGGCGAATCGGTAGGTAACACGCTCATAGTACAAATCAAGGTCTGTACTTACCTTGTCCATTTTACGGATTAGGCCGAAAACCGTGTCGTTAGGGTATTGCTCTACAATCTCTTGGTTTTCGTCTTTGTCTGGATTACTGATTGCGTCAGCGCGCTGGCGTAGTTCCTCATATAGCGCTTCCTGTTCGCCATTCATTTGGACAACGCTTTGCTGGCTAATCAGGTCAGGAATGTGAACGTTGGCACCAACGGATTTAGCATCCTCGATCGTCATGTAGCGGTTAACGATGTTTCGAAGTGCGTCTAGGTTTTGGAATCCGAGTAGGGCTTCACGCTGTTCAACTTCGCCCGAAATCTTAGTAACCAGCGCTTCGCCAGTCTTACCAAACATGCGGATAAAGTCGTCGCTGTCAAAGATCCCCATCTTGGCAAACGTGTCTGCCGGAATGATGTGGGACAGCATATTGAACATATCAACAGGGCTGTTTACGGTTGGCGTAGCCGTTAGGAAGTAAACGCCTCGACCGTCATTGCGAGCCTTAATGACGTTGTTCTTAAGCTGCATATCGATAGCGCGATCGGCTTGCGCTTGGCTAGGCAAGAATGCCAGATTGTTTCGGTATGAGCCGCCCTTGTACGAGTTGCGGAAATCATGCGCCTCATCGACCATAACCGAATCGAATAGCAAGTCCTCAAAGTACGGTAGTTCTTCGTTTTTGGCCGTACCATCGTCAGCATATTTCGCTTCAAAGCGCGCGTTCTTCGCTTGCTCTGTGTGGCTTTCCGCTTCCTTAACTAGCTTGCTTGAACCAGCAATCAAACCAGCATCGCGCATTTCAAGCACGTTGGCCGAAATCGTGTCCGGCTTCAATGGAATGCGGTTGTACACGTCTTTTGTCATTACCACGATGCGAGCGGTTGACTGTGTAAGCTGGTGGAGCTGTTCTGCTACGCGCTTGCCGTTTGTGTCTACGGTCAGTTTGGCGCGCAAGATAGGATCGCCTTTCTTGTCTAACTTCGGTTCGCCCGTTTCATCTAATACCGGTTCCCGAATGATTTTTCCGTCATCGTCTTTGTGAACTTCAAGGCCGATAAATACCTTGTCAGATAGATTGCTTTCACCAAAGAACAGGTCGGACTCATAGAACCAGTTCTCTAACACGGATTTAGGAACAACGATGGCCACACGGTTAGCGCGTTTGGTTTCTAGGTTGTGCTGCACGAGGCCAAGGCCAGTGAGCGTTTTACCCAAGCCAGTACCAAAGGCAATAATGCCGTTACCGTCTGCACTGTGACGGCGAATCGTTGAGTTTTGGTAAGGTAGGAACTCAATCGCACCAGATACGCCATTTAGCGTTAGTGGTGAGTCATCAAACTCCGGCTTAATCCAACCGTTAAACGTATTGTTGTAAACCTGTTCCAAGTATTCTGAATGGTCAGATGATGCAATCCATGTGGAAAACTCATCATCGAGGCGGCGCATTTGTTCACGGATAAGTGATTTATCTTCGTTCTTACTACCGCCACGAACCGCACCATAGTTGATGTACGATTCAATTTGACGCTCAAATCGCTCATCGCTGTTCGCTGCTTTACCTTTCACGCCATTACGAGTTAGGCCATCAATCCATTCGCCATCACGCCAACGGTAGCCAGTAAGGTATTGGCCGGATTCGCTTTGTACGAAATCCTCAAAGCCGTCCTTATCCTCGGTAAAGTCGCCCAAGATAAATTCCGTGTAGCCACGGTCATGCAGGAACTCAAGCATGATGTTTTTAGGAATCCACTTATCGGTAAGCTTCATCTTCACATCGGCAATCGAGATCTTGTTTCGCTTAGATTCGATGGCTTGGATTTGGCGCATGATGTTAGCTTTCACGGTATCGCTGGTGGCCGATACTAATTGTGCGGTCAGCTGATCCATGCGCTTACCGACTAGGCCAGTCGTCGCTTTATGGAATGCCGTCACCGTACCGTCAGGGTTTACCGCTACCTCATCCATGTTCGCTAGGTAATCAAGCAACTGCTCATCGCTCATCGCATCGATACCGCTTGCGGTGTAATACGTGCGAACGTCATGCAGTGTCAGTGTGGTTATGCCTAGTTCACGGTCACATAGATGGAACACGTCACCAATGCGAGACGAACTGTATTGAACGGTCAGCTCACGCTTAAGGTCGCCTTTGAGTAGGTCAGACAGTTTGCCCTTATAATCGATCGATGAGTGGTAGTAATTCCATGCAGAGACGTACTTCTCGCTTAAGTTGCTTAGCGCTTTCTTCGATACCTTAGAGCCGCCCATTAGTGCGTTCAGCTCTAACACTTCGCCGCTTAACTTCACGCGATATTGTTCGGTCTGGAAGTCCTCCGCGCCCATTGCCATGTTGGCCAAGTTGCTATTGGATGTCGTTCGGCTACCAGCAACCAGCGTTGCAAGTGTTTGAACTTTCATGCCAAGTAGAATGCCTTTGTAAGCGTGTTCTTGGCTTGCTTTTGGCAGCTTGGCAATCTCGCGCATTAGGGCTTTAAAGTCGTCATGACACAAGTAACCGTAATCTTCGAAAAGCTTGAGCGCTTGGCTGGCCGATAGCTTAAGCATCGATTCAGTAGAGTAGGTGATAGAACCGATCTCATCGGTGTTATCTACGCCATAGGTCGCCTTACTGATAACGCCTGTTTTCGCATTGCTTTCAGATAGCTCCCATTCGCCATCGATCATTTCGTACTGCTGGCCATTGCGGAAAATCGTGTCTCCATCGGAGTATTTCGCGCTCACTGGCTCGCTAACCGCTTCATCGAGTAACATCCAATCAATGCGACTGTCAAAGCGGCGCATTAACGACTCTTTAATATCATCGTTAGAACGGTTGCCACGCTTCACGACTTTGCGCGCAAACTTACCTACGCCCTCAACAGTCTGTTCGCCGTTGATGAATTTCTTACCCTCGCGCTCGAACCACTTACCTTTGAGCCAAGTGTCCCAAAGTACGTTAGATTCAATCAGCGTGTCGCGGTCGGCGCTATCAATCAGTGCTTTCGCTTGGTCGCTGTGTTTGCGCCAGATAACAAGGTCAGTTACTACGCCCGTATCAGCGAACGTGCCCGTTGGTAGTCGGTGCGCGCCCAAAAACTCCGCTTTAAGCGCGAGTTGTGTACGCCACTTCTCAAGGTTTTTCGCATCACAAATACGAGTTGGCAGCACTAGGGCAATCAAGCCACCAGCTTTCGCTTTATCGATAGAACGAGAAACGAAATACTGATCAGCGTACTTAATGTCTTTGTACGCTTTGTCTTTCATCGCGCTAGCGTCTCGAACACCATAAGGCGGGTTGCCGATCACTAGGTCAAAGTCGCCAATGCCAGGATTAGTTGCTACCGCTTCGAATGCCGATTGGATTACATGGTCTTCGGGGTGAAGAATTTGGTTGATGGCCGCTGAGGTCTGATCCATTTCTACGGATGTAGTCAGGGTGCCTTTAGGTTTGGTTTCGCTAAATACGCCCACGCCCGAACTTGGTTCAAGTACGCTACCGCCAGTAAAGTCATAGGAACGAACTGCATCCCAAGTCGCGCTCGCCAGCCATTTGGGCGTGTAGTATTCGTTGGTGGAGCCACCGATACCGCCAAAACCTGTGTAGTCGCGCAGAGCTGCTTTATCTTCGGGTGAAACGTTGGAGTAGTCGCCGTTGTACTTGGCGAGAATATCTTTGGCTAGTTGGTTAGCCTTAAGGCGCTGGTGGCCTTTTGGAGTGTCGCTAATATCGACAGCGAGCAAGGCTTCAAACTGGCGTACCAGTTCATCGATTGTTGTCGCCTGTTCAATACTGCGGGTTAAATCAGTGTTCATTGAACGTGCCTTTTATTCTTTGGATAAAAGCCAAAAAAAAAGTCGAGCTTTCGCCCGACTTTTTCCTTTCCTATTCCCCATCCCAAAAAAACGCCACTATCAATATCAATTTAAGTTAATGAATAATCTAAAATATCTAAGTAAGTAGATTTTTAGGGACGAGAGAATTATTCCGAACACGGTTATTATCATCAAGAATAAAAATTAGTGTTTTTGGTGAGTAACCAAGATTCAAAGGCAAGCAATTGAACTTTGACTAAAAAAAATTAACGCATAGAAAATCAATGATTTATTAGCGTATTGGTCACATTGACGCGATGCGCTATCATCCAAGATCATCCCCATCCCTGTAAAAAGCGCCTCAAATTACCGAGGTCGCACATGTCGCAAAACAAGGCATCAATTGGGCTAGCGGCAGCTTTAAAACAAGCGTTCCCTTTCTTTAACGAGAATGACGATAAAGAGAGTGGGATAAGTTTTGAATCTGGCGCTGGATACACGGGATCGCCATTCCACGATCGCGAACACCAATTAGATGAAAGCAACGGCGCTCTGACCAATGACGGTCGAAAAAGCTCAGACCGCTTTTTTCTGCACAAGCTGCCGAAAGATCGCTTCATGCTATATCCGATACTCAAGGAAATGGCCGAGGACAGCACGATTGATGCCGCGCTCAATCTGCACCTTGGTCACGCTCTTTCGGTATCAAACGACAATGGCATGGCTGTGTATCTTCATCCAACCGATGAGAAGTACGCCGAGTACGTAGGCCGTCTTAACCGAGAGCTGCTAACTCCAATCAACGAAAACCTAATGAACTGGACGTATTCAACGCTGGTTTATGGGGTTAACTATGTTCGCCCATACACGAAAGAGGGCGTGGGTATTACTCACTTTGAGGCCAACTACTACACGTTGCCAAACCAAATTCGTGAGTACGAACGTTCGGGCGAGCTAGCGGGATTTACTGCGGAATATCTACAAACCCGAGCGAACGGCGAACAGGTACGCCTTGCCGAGCCTTGGGCGCTTATCCCACTAAAAATGCCAATCTGGCGACCAGATATGGATATACCGCCAGTTAACTACACTGGCCAGCGCTACTCACTTTATGACGATGCGTATTCACGCATGCCAATCGAGACGCAGAACTACGGCACATCCATTCTTCTGACCTGTTTTGAGGCTTGGTCGATGCTTCGCCAGTCCATTGCAGCGCTCGGCGCAAGTCGTGTGAATGCTTCACTTATCGATCGCATGATAGCGGTAAACACTGACGGCTTAGATGCGGCCGGAGCTGCGGAATACATCAACATGGTCGCTGACCAGATGAAGCAAGACCGTCAAGAGGTGGTAGACCGTTCCCGCAAGCTAGGTTTCATTCCAACCGTTATCAACACGCTATTGCCATTTATGGGCGGCGCTAAAGGTGGCTTGCAGATCGATACCTTTACCACTGACCCGAATATCTCCCACATCGAAGACATTATGTTTCACCTTAAACGCTTAGCCGGAACGCTTGGCGTAGACCCATCCATGCTTGGGTTTGGTGATCTTCTTTCTGGTGGACTAGGCGAGGGCGGCTTCTTCCGCACATCGATTCAATCTGCACTACGCGCCAACCAAATCCGCGCAGCCGTGGTGGCGTTCGTTAAGCGCGCTATCGATATTCACACCATCTACCGAGACGGCAAGGTGTGGAACGATAACGATATGCCATTCGAGATCCGCTTTAACTCTCTCAATACCGCTATTGAGCAAGAGAAAGCCGATGCAATGGAATCTCAAGCGAACTACGCAACCATGCTGGCCACCGTGCTTGACCTTATCGAGCAATCCCCAATCGGCAAGTCTCCGAAACTCAAAAACCATCTTTACACGTCCGTTGTTGGCCTCGATTCCGAGCTGGCCAATGAAGTCATTTCCGAGCTCGCGGCTCAAGTGGCCAAGAACGACAAAATGATGGAATCCATTGGCATGACTGACCAAAGCGAAGCGGAACGATTCGTTAGAGACGTAGTTCTCGACCTACTAACCGAAATCCAAAGCCATTAATGGAGAAAAGAAAGTGACAGCAAAAGCACTTAAACAAGTATCCGACCGTTTCAGCCTATTCAATGACGGTCGCAAGCTTAGCGCCAACAAGCGCAATTACATCATCAAAGCCGTGCAAGCGATGATCAACAGCCCACGAACTCAAGAGCTACTACGACTAGGCGAAGCGTATGGTTACTATGGCCATCAATCCCGCCAACGCGCTAATAAGCTCTCAATCGGTGAAACTGAGGTGATCATGATTAATGGTCGTCCGGTTGTGGTAGAAAACGTGCCATCTAACCGCACAGTCTCTATCACCTGTTCAGATGACGGTATTGTTGAACACACTCAAGAGTTTTTAGATACCGATACAGGCCGTATCGCTTTAGGTTTGCACAATAGCCGTGCTGGTGGTTGGAGTTGGGCGACTGGTGGCCAAGATACACGCGAGGCATCGATCACGACTTCATATCACGGTATGGACTACGTGTTGCAGCCGAACTATATCAGCCTAGACCATCCGGCCATGATGATGGAAAGTGCGAACAGCAAGCAAATGATCCTCGAATCGCTACAGGAACAAGGTTTTGATGAGGAATCCGCGCGTAATATCTACGCGAACATGACTCAACAGACCAATGTTGAGCTTGTCGGTGATCTTACTAACCAGCTTATGTACCTAGAAAGCGTGAACGCAGAATTGCGTGAACAGGTAGAGCAAAACGCTAAGGCAACCTCGATGCTGCTTGATGTTGTGGACTCTTTACCTATCTATGTAACCGATGCGCAGCGCAAAGCGATCGCCAACATGGCCACCAAGGAAGATCATCAAGTGGTGCGAGCTATGTTTGAGTCGCTAGGTTCCCGAAAAATGGCAACTTTACCGACAAATAGCTACGTTCCAGTAGAGCAAAAAGTGAGTGTTGCGCCTCAAATTAAACAGCAATTCGTCAACTTCGGATCTTCATCACGAAAATTCCAATAAGTTGATCAATTAAAAAGCGCCACCAGCGATTAGTAATTAAGTACAAAAAACACTCAATCAAATCGAAAATACTGGTGGCCAATTCGGAATTTTATAAATCACTAGGCGCGACAGGACGCAAATAGAGTTTATCTTTCTTGAAGTGCGTTGGTCGCCAGTCCCAACCAGCGATAGATACGCTATCTCGCGCGCCAGCAATATACGACACTGAGCGCAACACATTGACACCCTTATCAAAGTTAATCGCCTTATCGGCCTTTAGAACGAGTCTACCGTCTTTTTGGCTATGCAAACCAAAGGTGCAACCTGAGATTGTTACTAACAAATCCAACGGTAGCGCTGGTGCGTTCTTTTTCGGGAACTGACGGCGATTAAATTGTTGTTTTAATTGGTTAACTTGAGTTTCCAATTGCTGTTCAGCACTTAGTGGGGGAGTAAATTTCATCACAGAGTTATCCACAAAATTCGGCGTGTTCGGAATATTAACACGTCCAAAAGGAGTTTAAATAGATAAAATTTTTGGTAAACTCTAGCGCCAGATGGTAACGCACCTTGTTCGGAATCGCTTTGATACAGGGACTTGTTTGATCAACCATTTACGATCAATAATAGGGGAGTTTTTCTGTAATTAGATCATGGCGATACCGTGATAGAGAGAAAGTGATTCGATTTCGGGCAACAGAAAATAAAAAAGCCCGCTTTGGCGAGCGGGCTTTCTTACTGCAATCGAGCTTTAAGCGGCTAACTTAAAGCGTCACGACAAACGAACTTAAGGAAAGTCATTATGCCGTAATGAATTAGACCGAAGCCTAATCAGGCGAGACATTTAGTTGGCGACTAATGCCTCAAATGGTTAGTAATTAGTTTAACAGTTTAGATTGAGCATCAATCTCAGCGAACGTTAACACAAATTACACCACACTAAAGCAGGTGTAAGTATAACGTTCAAAGAGATCGGTGGCAAATTTTTACGCCTTTTTTTGATCAAATTTTATGCAAAACACACCGCTTTTACTGCATCCTTGCTACTGGAAGTCAGGATTCAGAACCCAAGCCTCCAATATCAAAGCCAATAAACCGTCGGCACAACGTAAACTTGCTTGCCTACTAGAAACTATCTCAAGCCATATTCTTAAGCATGGCCATACCTGCTTTGCATCAACTACTCGATTGGTACAGGTCTACAACGAGAACTGCGATCGCTATGATTGTCGTCGAACCACTTTTGACACTCTCAAAAAACAACTGAAAACAGCAGAAGACTTGAACTTAATTGTCCGAGAACAGAAGCCAAACAATGCAACAGGTCAGAATTTACGTCACATCACTCTATGCGTAGACGCCATCCAAGAAATGTTCGCTGGCGCATACAAATACGCGCTACAAGCTGCACAAAAGCGTTTTAATAGACAAAAACGGCACTCAGGGGGGGCTTCTGTGGAAAAACCTCTTGAGGCCAGTGCTGACAAGGCTTGCGAACAATCAGACAAAAACAAAAATGGCACTATAAATACAAAAGATCTCTCTACAGAGAGTAAAAATAAAATTAATAACGGTGTCCCGTCTGATTCTTGGTTTTTGAAGATCTTCAAACGTGACGCTGACGAAGTAAAACAACTTCAACTAGCAGCTAAGCAAGGCCGCCTATCAGCTAGTGGAGCTCGTCGTGTTATCAAGCTGTACAACAAGCACCAACAGCCTTTAGCGCCTAAGTTCGTGTCATACCTTAAGTTTGTGATTGCTAGCTGGCACAACAAGGCTGCAAGCGCCGTGAAAGCTAGCGTGAACAAGGTTCGTGATACAGCCACCATGTTAGCAGAGTACATGAACACCATTTCCGAGAAAGAGTCTCAAGGCTTAGTTGAATACTATCGTGACGCAGTCGGGCGAGTACAAGTCAGGTATCTGTAATCACTGCTTGATGTGAGTATTTCTATACATGCGTGACCTAAAATGTGTCATAATTACCTAAATCTTGTTATTTATGGATGTGCATTTGCATGAGTGATGAAGAATATTTCTACCCTGCGGTAAGCGATAACCTCCCGAAACATATCAAAAAAGGCCATCAACTGGTCTTTAGTCGTCAAGATCTATCCGCTAGGGAAGCAGATATGTTTGCGTTGATGATTGCACATATGAAACCAAGTGATTGGGAACAGAAAACACCACACTATGAGTTTACTTCACATCAATTATCAGAGTGGTTAGGTGTTGAGTCTAAACATATCGGTAGCAACTTAAGTCCAGTAGCGAACCGCCTAGCTAGTCGAAAAATCGGGATAAAGGTGGAAACCCCGAAAGGTGATATTGAATTCGACTATAGACCTCTTTTTAAACATATCGCTTATAAACACGGCATACTTACGATGGTTCCTAACGATATGCTAAAACCTGAGTATATTGAATATAATCAAGGATTTGCTCTGATTAATACTCGCAATTTCTTTGAGGTAAAGAAGGAGTATTCTAAGCGCTTGTACGAACTGCTTAGTCGCTTCAAAGACAAGGGCTTTGAAATGCATGCGCAAAAGCTTAGTGAACTGAAAGGAATATTTGGGCTTTTGGACGAATCAGGGAAGCTGAAAAAAGATAAAAGTTCCTTCAAAAACAACAGCGTATTTATGAAACGTTGTATCAGGGAAAGCATTAAAGAACTTTCTGAACACCCTCAGATTAGCAAAGAGCTTCTATTTTTAGAAAGCAGCCAAGGTGATAAGGGTTTTGAGGTTGTAAAGAAAGGTAGAACCATTACTGGAATCAAGTTTCTCTTTCGGTGGGTTAAACTAGGTTCAATTGATGAACTAAATCAACACGATGCTCTTAAGACAATTCGACAACTTGAATTGAAAAGGCTTCAAAACCAAGTCAGACTCACCGAGTCTGAACTAGAATCACTTGCCATCGCGTACCGCTATGTGGGTAAAGAAGACCACGCTCTTAAAGTTGAAGCTAGCTTGTCAAAGCGACACTCAGAAAAAGAGCAACAAAAGCATGATGATGGAATGCATGAATTAGAGTCGTTAATGGAAAAGATAGATACCCTTTCAGAACTAACCGATACACACGATTACTGATAGCTAACAAGTTTTAGGTCATGGGCTCGATAGATGACATTTTCTAGGTTGAAATGAGCTATGTGACACATTTTAGGTATATGGGAGGGAATTCGACGTGATCATTGACTCGAAAGTAGAAAAAACCGGACAAGACTCCTATACAACCATCTCACACACCTAAAATATGTCATTTAAGAACAGAAACACCTAAAACCTGTTATCCAATCACCTGATATATGATCACTTTCACCTAGATTATGTAGCACTAAAGCCTGTAAGAAGATCACAAACACCTAATAAATGATCAATTAAACCTAGATCTTGTTACTTAAAGACCTAAAAAAAGATCTTTAAACGAGTTAAAACCAATTGAAATCAATACGTTACGGTTCCTATAGATCTTATAGTTCTATAGTTTCCATAGATTGATATAGTTAAATATAGATCTTTATAGCGTATGTGGATAACTGGAAAATCAAAGATTTACACAGTTTCCCACATACACAACAAGTTTTTGTTGTTTAGATGAGTGAATGATCCTGGCTATAGACAACTGCGTGCTACAACTAATTGTGGTAGGTCAATTTTCAATCTAACTGATAGATGGGCGATGAAAGGTAAATTTGGCAGGCAGAGTCGAATAGCGATCGCATTTGTGTGAGTTCTTGATAAAAACACGAATTGACAGGAAATATTAATTATTGGATAGTTGTAAGTGTGCTCTAGGGGCAACAACATGTACCCCTAGCGCGGTTAATTAACCTATTAGTGCTTGAATAATAGCTGCTACTAGGTTGATAACAGCTATGACAAGCTCAATGAGCTTACTCATATAACCTCCGACGGTTTTGATTGTTGTAGCTATGTAAGTCGTATTAAGTGACTGGTACTCACCTAATGCGCATTACTTGAGGTGAAGCTTTTAGCTGCTTCGAGCTTGGTTGGTGATTACATAATTACCTCCTAGTTAACTAAAGGTTGGGTTCTTCGAATCCAGCCTTTTTTTATATTCTTCACACAATCAAGGTTATTGGGGAACGTTTTGTTCCAAGTCTTGCTGTGCCTAGTATTCCAGACTTTTTGCTAATTTTGCAAACGCCCAAACGAGTTGGTTATCTCTTTCAGGTTTAGGCGCATGAAAACTCCCAAGTCCTTATGTCCCATTGTTATCAGATAATTCCCCTCTCATAAAGGAACGCTTTGAAAAATATTCATTTCTCTACATGAATCGGGATATGAGCAAGATTTTTATCCAATAATTCATGTTCATTTTTCCTTTCTGCTTGATGCCAACCTCAAAAGAAAGTTGCCGCTTCCAGCAGGTGGGTTAGCGCATTCAATGTATTGCTGTTAAGCCATCTTATCCTGTAAAAAATTAAAATGCTTCTCCGTACAAACTAATTGGGCCAAAAGTATAGGTTTAGCTACTATTTTTACAGTGTTTTTTCTTCCAAATAGCCTAAGTGTTGACAGTATTAAACACAACTATTTGACGGTGATAAGACGCTAAACGATCCGGTATCACATAAGGCGTTTATTTTTCACTATACCGCTATTTTAAATGGAATGCGTGCTAACAGAACCTTACGGACGAGGTTTCTTGATGAATCAGTTCAAACTATCTTTCGCGATTGATGCTTTCTAATTTCTATTTTGCTTTTATAAAGCGACGGTGTTGTTGTTTAATTTGGTTGGTTTTTGTTTGTTTTTGTTGCTGGTGGATGTTTTAGTGGGTTTCCGAACGATAAGCGCTTGCTCTATGAGTAGGCGCTTTTTTTGTGCCTTAAATTCTTGAGTGTTCGGATTAAGTATTGAGATAAAAAAAGCTTCGAGTTTCCCCGAAGCTTTCCATTACTCTTATCCCGATAGCTAAACGTATCCGTCTATGCGAGGTGGATTTTATCATCATCCACTTTGAAAAGAGAAGTGTTTATCTTGCTAAGTAGCTTATCTACAGGGATTTTCCACTTTTTACACAAGTCATATAGGTTGTTCTGACCGCTCTTAATTGCATTGGCCAAAGCGAAGTCTAAGACGCTGTTCGAGGTGTTGGTCATGTACTCTTTAACGTCTGCTTGGATTTGGTCGTGAACTTTTTTGCTGTTGTTCTCTGACATTTGCTGATTCCTCATATGAGTCTATTTGCCTGTTTGCTGAGACAAAAATACATCGTTTCGGTTTTTGTATCAATACTTTTTGCATTGTTTTTTAAGTGGGCTTATACTCCGTATAAAATTGATGTGTTCGGAATGAATGGTGAGTGAGGAAATTTCTGAAATTAAGCGATCTCAACTGGAACAACGGCAAAGAGAGCGAGACAAAAGCTCACCATCAATCCTGGATACATTCGAGGGCATAGAGCTTACGGACGAACGCGAAGCTCTGGCGAACCGGTTACAAGATGCCGATGTGACATTGGACGACAAACCGGATCGCTGCCCGACTTGCAATGGCACAGGTTACACCAAGTCGTTATTTAGCAAGTGGGAGTGCTGTAGCTGTTTTGGGACGGGTTACGACCTTTCCGATCCGGTTGCCGTTATCAAGTGGCAAAAGCTCTGCCTCGATTGGTCAAAGAATCGGTTACATGAATATCGCGTTGCCTTGATTAAGGCGACCACAACCGAGGAAGAACGACTAGCAAGTGAAGTGGAGAGCTTCTATGAAAATGCGAGACGCAAAGACTAAACAGGCCGCTCGAATCCAATCGCTTGAGTATCGACAGCAACGTGCAGCGCGAATCAAGCGAGCGAGACGGCATGCAGATTTAACCATACTCGAAATGAGCAGGTTAATCGGGTTATCACCAGACACTTATCGAAAAATCGAGAATGGCGAAGTGAACCCAAGGGTGCAAAACTTAGAACTGATAGCGGTCTACACAAGTACAGACGTGGGTTATTTGTTCTTTGGTGATGCGATTTCTAACAGAGACGAAGCGGTAAAGAGAGATACCGGAGAATAACGAATGGCTTCAAGAGGCATTAACAAGGTCATTCTGGTTGGTAACTTGGGGTCAGATCCCGAAATCCGATACCTACCAAATGGCGGCGCAGTAGCGAATATCACGGTCGCTACATCCGAAACTTGGCGCGATAAAGCGTCAGGCGAGAACCGAGAAAAAACCGAGTGGCATCGAGTGGTGTTGTTCGGCAAGTTGGCCGAAGTGTCGGGGGAGTTCCTACGCAAAGGGTCACAAGTTTACATCGAGGGTCAATTGCAGACTCGCAAATGGAAAGACCAGCAAGGCCAAGACCGTTACAGCACAGAGGTAGTAGTTCAAGGCTTTAATGGCGTGATGCAAATGCTTGGCAATAACCGAGCTGGTGGCCAGCAGCAACAAGGCGGTTGGGGTCAACCTCAACAACCACAGCATTCACCACAGCAACAGGGTGGTTGGGATCAATCTCAACAGCAATACGGCGAGCCACCAATGGACTTTGACGATGAAATACCGTTCCAGAACGAGTTCCGTCATTACAAGATGCTGAGTTACGTGGCGGCTTAAACGATGAGTAAACAAAATTTAGCGTTAGCAACTCAAGACGACTTACTGATTGTACTGCGTCGATTGACATACTCCCCTAGCTAATTCGCTAGGGGATTCTTAGTTCAACACGCTTTCACTAGATAGCCTCTTTTGAGGCTATCCCCGATCCAGTCGCTCCCTAAGCTAACCCCGCCAGTCCAGCGGTTTTTATATTCTTCGCTGCGTTAATATCACGATCATGGTGCGTATTGCATTCTGGACAAGTCCAGTTTCGGATATTAAGCGGCATTGATTCGTGTACGAACCCACAACAGCTACAACGCTTTGAACTAGGGAAGAAGCGTTCTATCTCAACGATAGTTCGTCCAGCCCATTCTGCTTTGTATTTGAGTTGGCGAACGAACTCGCCCCAACTCGCATCAGCGATGTGTTTTGCTAGTTTTGGATTGCGGAGCATGTTCTTCACTTGTAGCGATTCAACACAAACAACTTGGTTTTCGTTTATCAGTTTGCGAGACAACTTGTGTAAGTTATCTAATCGACTATCAGCAATTTTCGCGTGTAGACGGGCTACTTTCTGGCGCACCTTAGCGCGATTATTACTGCCTTTCTTTTTCTTGGCGAGTTGACGCTGTAGGTATGCCAGTTTGTTTTGGTAGTGTTTGAAGTGGCGAGGATTATCGACTTTCTCACCGCTATCTGTGATGAACAGGTTATTTAAACCCAAATCAATACCAACCGTTTTAGCGGTTACAGGCATTGGTTTAGGCTCAAAACGGCATAGCATAGACACAAAGTATCGGCCTGCGGTGTCTTTTGAGATTGTGACTGTGGTTGGTTCGCTAGGTAGTTCACGACTCCAATGGATATTAAGTGGCTGCTTGGACTTGGCAATAAATAGCTGTCCATCGCGGAACTTAAATGCAGATTTAGTGAACTCAGCAGACTGTTTGTGACGTTTCTTTTTTTCGACAGGGTATTTTGCTCGACCCTCAAAGAAGTTCTTAAAAGCAGCTTGCTGGTGACGTAGTGATTGTTGCAAAGGCACACAAGAAACATCATTAAGCCAGCTTAACTCCGGATCTTTCTTAAGCTCGGTTAATCGGCTTGATGCTGCGCTGTAGTTCACCTTAATTTTGTCATTACGATAAGCGTCAGTTCTCCAACGTAGGATTCTATTGTAAACAGTTCGCACACAACCGAACGTTCTTGCTAGAAGTTCAGCTTGCTCATCAGTTGGATAAAACCGTTGTTTGATTGCGATCTCTTTCATGTCTTACAAACGCTTTTGACTTAACTCATTGAGTTAGCCCCGCAATAAACGGGGCTTTCTCTCCCGATTTAATTTGTCTGGAAGTCCATTTTTTCTAGGGCAAGTTCAAACCCCGAGCAAAACAGATATTGAGCGTCCAGAATTGAATCAACGCGAAGATCACCACCACAAAGCAGCCAATCTTGAAAATGCTGTTCTGGTGAGTCGTTCCAATCGACAGGTTGTAAGGCGTTGTAGATCTGACAAAGAAGCTCTACAGGCGCGTTTAGATCTTGGGAGAGGTAATCTTGCGCAGCTTGAAGTGCGGCGCGCATGTTGATTGTAGAAGTACCAATCATGATTTTTGTCCTAGTAAGTTGATGTTTAACTCACCAAAACCGAGGCTAACCAGTGGTGGTGAGCTGATTCGGGATTAGCCTTACCGCCTACTAGGAAACGGCGCACCGAAGTGCTCCCAAACCAGCCCACCATAATTAGGATGTGCAGATTTTACGCAATAAAAAACCAGCAAGATGGGATGCTGGCGACTTGCGCCTAGTAAGTTTCGAGAGGCTAATCTCGACACTGGATTTTGCCAGTGCCCAAATAGATTAACTCCGAAAAAATAGGTTTTGCAAGTCGTTTTTTAACTATAATTTTTTATATGCAATTTGGCAAGTATGAAAGCGTTGATTTTAATGCTGTGTTCGGAATTTATAGTTAGCAAGCTTTGTCGTATAATCCCCTCGTAACCACAATAGAATTAACCACAAAGGGCAGCGTTCCTCCCCTCCCTCTTTCGGGAGGGGTATCCACGCTGAAACATTTAGATGACGTTAGGCCGCCTTGCCAAGCAGCGTGAGGCGGCAAAAAAGAGGTACAAAGTGGCTAACGTTAACGACTCCAATATCATTTCCCGCCTGTTATCTATTCCTGAGTGTTATCAGCTCGATTTCTTTGTTCGCAGTGCGCCAGCTATCCAAGACGACTCAACCTATTGGGACGTACTTGGAACGCTATGGAAAGCGCAAGGCTCGCACCAACATCAATGTGTGTGGTCGTCCCTGTTTACGTGCCCGAGACGCAACAAGCACAAGGTGATGAAATCGTCAGAGCGCAAGGCGTTCGCCAAGCTACCCAAGGTGATCACGGCCTACCGAGCTATCAATGACGAATCCGAAATCGAAACCGCACTTTGTTGGACGCTATCTGAGGACATTGCTAAGCGTGTTTTCTCGCAAGGTGGCCGCCGCAAAGTGGTAGCTAAGCAATTCACCAAGGACGAGGTATTTGCCTACTTTAACCGCCGTAAGGAACAAGAGATTTTAGTAACACAAGGGCTTATCTAGTTATGGCCAAGGCACCACGATTCGATCACTCTTTCCTCGCAAACCAAGTTGCTAAGCGCAAGAAGTGGAAAAGCAAAGGCGTGAAAGCTGGCCACGGCGGCGACTTCAATATCGATGCAGCACTTAACGAGATTAACCGTTCTGTTAATCACATCATCAATCCGGTATCGATAAACGTCCCAAATACTGCGCTGGTGGACAAGTCAGAGCTACCAGCCTGGCTCATTCGTATTCTTGAGAAAGACATTGACGTTGCGCGCGCTGCGACACAGAAGAAAGTGGAACTGGATTCACCACACAAAACGCGCCTTGCACAAGGGATTAAGCGCCCGAAAGAGTTTAACGACACGAAACTGGCCGAACACTGGTTACAGGTGCGTTTGTTCTACACGTTAGAGACGCAGTACAAGGACATTTACCCACTGGTTTTCTCAATCCCGAACGGTGGCTACCGAACACCTAAAGCGGCTTCGATGATGAGCTATGAGGGACAAAAGAAAGGTGTGCCAGATATATTTTTTCCTATCCCGAGAGGGGTGTATCACGGGTTCTTTTTGGAGGTAAAAACGGAAAAAGGTCGCCCAAGTAAGGAACAACAGGAAAAGATAAAAATGTTCCAAAATCTAGGGTATTACGTGGTTGTGGCTAAGGGGTTTGATGAGTGTATTTGTCAAATTAATAGCTATCTCCAATTGCCAACATTTGATAACAAAACTAGACTAGCCGCATAAGTATATAAAAAGGGCTTAGTTATCTCATGTTAGCGAGTGAATATCACAGCATTGGCCAAAAGCCAGTTGATTTAGACGTGTTAGAAGCAACAAAGGTAGTCCGTAACTTCCTATGCGATTACCTTTACTATGACAAGTTGTTGCTAAGCTATGCCCCCGCAGGGGAATTTGGTAGCGCTCAAGCGTATCGCTGGCTTACTGGTGGTCATATTTGTGACTACGATGCTACTGGCGACACAATTGCACCAAGAGAGAAGATCAACTATCGAGTGATTAGAATGCTATTCGATGCTGGTCTAATCAAAGTGAAAACCAATATTCGAACACCACATACTCGCTGCGTCATCTTCGAATGGGTTCGAGACATTAAGAAATATCGTCGTGAAATCCTCCGTACTAAAATCTTTGGCGAGAATGTTTACCTCACTAGCGCAATGATTGATGCTACAGCGGCGCAATATGGTCTGACCGTGACGTTTGTCGGTGCGAGAGGTGTCTTTGAGATATTGGATGGTAATGGCAACTCAATCCCGAACGGCCAAGCCAAGAATACCTACATATTCATGAATAGTGTTGGTGAGCCAGTAGGCCGACTACGTGATATGTCCTATTGGGAATGGGAACAATACTTATACGACACAGCGACACGCGCCAAGCTGCGCAAAACGCCTCTCAAAGTTCGTGATGGCATGCGCAGCCACTTTTCGGAGTTCAAACGAGCTTAACGCCAATCCTTGATCATCTTTCCACAAATGCCGCCTATATGGGCGGTATTTTTTTGTATTAAAAACAGAAATCGTGTTCGGAATATTTACGGCGTGTTCGGAATGGTTATAATCGTCGCATGGCAGGACGTAAACCCAAAAAAGACGCCTTGACGCCTCAACAGCGCTGGAATCGTCATCTGGCCAAGATGGCTAGGTTTGACATTAAACGTCAATACTATCGCGCCAGCGCGACACAACGAGAGCAAATTAGGCGACTCCAAATAGAACTTGGCTGTAGCAGTCGAGAAGAACTGGTTCTTTATGCCATCAATCTTCTAGGCCAACAGCACGGAATTTATCTGAAAGATATTCAAGAGGACTTAGCGTGTCTAAACAAAAAGCCGTAGGTAAGCACGAACTGATCTCAGCAATGAAAAAAGAAACGGGCGCATTACGTGAAGAATGCGAGCTGGTTTTTGATGCCTTTATCGAAGAAATCTCAACTCAAACCATGATTGAGGGCAATGCTGTATTGCTTAGTGGTTTCGGCACGTTCGCACCTCGCCTTAAGAAAGCGCGAGCTGGCCGTAATCCAAAAACGGGAGCACCAGCGATTGTAGCTGCGCGAGACAAGCTGACTTTTAGTGCATCGGATGTATTCCGCGATGAGCTGGCAAACAAGGTAAACGAGATCAAGGGGGCACATTAATGAGCACACGCTTAAACCGAACTGACATTGAAAGAAACATTTCTAAACGCCTTGGCTTAAAGCTTACTGGTGATGATGCAGAGCTGGTGGGCGACTGTCTGGACGCAATGATCAATCACATTCTGGTTGAGATTGCGAAAGGCCGTGAGGTGCAAATTCGAGGCTTTGGCCGTTTCCGTCACATAGAGCGTGAACGCACAACCATTAATCCGGCGACGAAAGAGCGCTTAGGTGTCAAAACCGAGCACAGCGTATTGTTCTCTGCTTACAAGGGCATGGTACGCGTCCATGAATGATAGCAAGGCAATTGGGCTACGTGTCTTTATCGGCTCTGTTCGACTACTGGCCATAACCATTGTGTTAGCGCTGGTGGCTGTTGTCGGTATTGGCACATACAGCTTTTATGGATTGGTGGTCTATCCAAAGATAGAGCGAGTGAAGATTGATTTGGACGCAGAACGCATCGAGCGCATTACGGTAGCGGCCAAGAGTGGGGAGAAGTCAGAGAATGGCGCACCTAGTCAAAAGTAAGACCGTCGAGGGCGCAAAGAACAAATGGGCGACTCGTTGGGATTGTTTCTTTGATGCTCAATTCCTCTTTCGACGTGATACCGGAAAAGAGTTTGTTTTAGATGTGGCCGCCGAGCCACAAACCGCCAAGGTGAACCGCTTCTACGTGGCTCCTGACTGGATTAACGAACAGCCGAGTGGATTCCCAAGCCTTAAGCCAAAACACAAGGCAGCTCAACTCCTAAACCCTGTTTGTGTGGGGTTCGATGGCCTACAAGGCGAATGGGAAGATGGCTGGTGGTGCAATCCTCCGTTCGACCTTAAGTTTGAGTTTCTGGAAAAGGCGCTAGAACAAGCCAGAAAAGGCCGTGACGGCATGATGCTGTTACCACATGAAGAACTCACAACGTGGTGGCTGGACTTGGTAGAGGGCTACGCCACGATGATTTACAAGCCGGATGGTCGTTACCCGTTCTATGAGACAGATGGACACACCAAAAAGCAAGGTGTGAACTTCGGCAGTGCATTAGTGCTCTTTACCGAGAAAGGTCTACAAACACCATCCATGCGCTTTAACCGTAAGGTAGGCAGAACGCACCTTACTGGTATCTATGAGCAAATCGCTAAAGCGGCTTAAGGGAGTGAGCAACTATGAGTGTTCAATATCAGGGTCAATCGATGAGCGTGTACCGTCTCGCTCAGTTAACTGGCTATCCTTTACCGCGCGTATCACAAAGGACTACGAACCGGAGAGGAACTACTGGCCGAGGCTACCAAGCACCTTGTGACCTACCAAGGCAAGGTAATGACCGCAAGACAGCTATGCGCCGTTACCGATACCAGTTACCGCAGAGTGCTAAGACGCCTTAAGGCTGGTGTACCCGCTGAAAAGGCTGTAAAGGACAACGTAGACCGCCGAGGAAAGAACTGCGCATCCAAGCTATCTCCTAGCTAAGTTCTACGCATCTATGAGCTGTTATTCACTAAACAGGTATGCCAACACACGCTAGCCGAGGAATACGGGGTACACCAGTCCACGATTAGCGACATATGGCGACATAAACGTTGGGGATGGCTTACTGCTCCGCTTCGATACCAGTTAGAGGGGAAAGCAAGCTATGAGTAAACCAAGGGTTTATGTATTCACGCTTAAGGTGAAGAAAACGCGCCTAGTGACGGTACTTAGATTCAAACACCAATGGTTAGCCTACATGGCCATTAAGCATCTAAAAAAGCGATTCTGGTTTGCTGAACTACAGTTTAGGCAAATCACGACTCTTAATGCGCTCTGGTACTTGTTTTTGATAAAGATTGGCTACTATGAAACACTCAAGAAAGCCACCAGCAAAGAGCGACAGAAACAATCTTTAAATGGGTAAAAATCACAAAATGAAATGCAAACTAATATTGTGATGCGTTCGGAATGAGTTTAGTATTATTTCCATAGGACAGTGACGGATACGACTTCCTATACGGTGCGCTTGTTTAATAAGGTTGTGCAAGCGTTGTAGGTGTAGTGGTCAACTAAAATTGGCCACGGTTTTAGAGTTTTCCCAATATAACCGTTCTGATTCATTGGGAGTTAGGCC
>NZ_JAWOQS010000011.1:0-99619 GCF_033438945.1 Vibrio sp. Y176
GCTCGACTTGCATGTGTTAGGCCTGCCGCCAGCGTTCAATCTGAGCCATGATCAAACTCTTCAATTTAAGATTTTGTCGGCTCAATGAATACTGAACATCCCTTTCGCTAATAAATAGCAGAAGTAATGTTTGAATTGACTGTGCTCTTATTGGTTTTTACTTTTGAAAAAGTAAAACAAAACAGCTCAGGCTGCTTCCCAATTCAAATGGTCACTTCGTTTCATTGAAACCTAATTTGATACCGAGGTATCTAATTGGATTATCATCAACGAGTGCCCACACAGATTGATAGGTCTATATTGTTAAAGAGCTTGCTTTGCGAGAAGTTTTTCTCTCAAAGCGGAGGTGCATTCTAGCGATTTAGTTGTTAGTGTCAAACACTTTTTTAAACTAATTTTTTGTAGAAGCTTTTTACCTCTTCGACCCTGCTAAAGCCTTGTGGCGTCTGCCGTGTCGATGGATGCGCATTATAGGGAGAAGATTTTCTTTGGCAATACTAAAAATGCATTTTTTCTAAAAAAACATGCCAAATGGATACTTTCCATCCAACCCTAAAATTACCCAGAAATAACACTCAGGATTTATACAATTTACCCACAAAAAGCTGTGGATAACTACTCATCACTATCAAAGAAATAAGAAATACGCGAACGCGGATTTAGATACTCTTTTACTTTATCCGGTAATTTTGACGGATGAATCGCGTTAACTATCTTTATATCTTTTGAGGCAAGATCAATGATTGGCGCTTGCGTCCTTGGTACTGATGGATCGTAAACCAAGACATTCGGGAATAATAAATGCGATGCATTCACTGAGATAACCAGGCCGACCATATTATTAGAAAGCTGAACTACGGTACCCGGAGGAAACACGCCCATAAACTTAATTAGGATGTTCAGGTTCTCTTCTTTATATAGGTGTTTACAGTTCTTATATAAATGAGAGAGTGCGGTATAAGGAATCTTTTGATCTGAGACTATCGGTGTATGACACAAGTTATCAAACGCATTGGCTACAGCAATAATTTGAGCAAACTCGTTGATCTCATCTCCTTTCAGGCCTTTAGGATAACCAGACCCATCTCTTAGCTCATGGTGCTGCGCGATCACAATTCTCGCGACTTCGGGAAAAGCCTCGATTTGACTCGCAAGATCGACGCCATATTTAGTGTGCAACTTTAAGTAGTTGGTTTCTGGCTCTGTTAGAGGTAGTTGCTTTCTTAATATTGCAGTCGGGATTTTTATTTTCCCGATATCATGGAATAGTGCGGAGAAGGAAAGCTCTTTCAACTGTGCTGCTGAGTACCCTTTAGCACGGCCAATCATCATCGAGATAACAGCCACGTTCAATGAGTGGAAATAAATATCTTCAAACTCATTTTTTCCGTTCATCAGATGTAACGTAACATTATCATCGCACATTAACTTCTCGACGATATCTTCAATAAGAAGCTTTGCTTCATCAACTGCTGCTGTCGGACGGTTACGGATTTTAGTCATGACTGAACGCATACGTGCCAGAGAGCGCTCAAACTCTTTTTCACACTGAATCACGCGTCGACGGTATGCACTTAACTTTTCTATGCGGTTCTGTTTTTCTTGCCACATTTTTTGAGTTTCATGATCTAACGACGCTTCATTTGTTACTCTGTCAGCTTGTCTTTGATCAACAGGGAGTGGAACGGCATCGCTTTGCTCTGGATTAAAGTAAACGAACTTTACGCCGAGGTGGCGGATCATCTCGACTTGCTCTTGGTCTTTAATCTTAAAGCTATTGAGTAGAAAGGGGTGATCGTTCCACTTTAGCGGAAGACGGATATGTAATCCGGGTTGAATACGATCGACCGTTAGTTTAATGGCAGCCACTTATTCACTACTGATTTATATTTCTTAAGAGAGTTAGAATACTAGTAAATTTTGTGAATAAATTCATCAGTAACTATCAAAACATCAAACCGTTATTTCTAAGCGACTCACTTAATTAGATAGAAGTAAGCTACTTTAAGGAACGATCTGCTTTGCGTATTTTAAGCTTGGCCTCGAATACTGGCTTGTCTATTACTTCTTGATCTTTGACTAGCCCCATTAACGTTTGTACCGCTACACGGGCCATGTCACTGATAGGAAAGTGCACTGCTGATACTGTAGGGTAAAGACTTTCACAAAGATCAACACTGTCAAAGCTAGTTAATGAGATTTGCTCTGGTACAGAAATACTATGCTCGTGTAAGTACTGCATTGCGCCAACCGTCATTTCTTCACTGCACGAAAAGACAGCCGTCACATCAGGGTGTCGTTGTAAAATTGCAGCCATTGCATCATAACCACTTTGCCGGCCATAATTCCCTTCTTCACACCAGCTTTCATCAATATCTATACCAGCATCCTTCATTGCATCAATATACCCAAGCTTTCTCAATACACTGTTATGACGTTGGGATGGACCGGCAATACAAGCAATCTTTCGATGACCACCAGCTAAAAGGTGCTCAACGGCAATACGGCTTGCATGATGATGGTTAAAGGTAACACAACGCTCTTCTATTCCTTCCACGTAGCGATCCAGGAGAACGAAAGGTGTTGGCTGTTTAGCTAGTTCACGTAAGTCATCATCTGACAAATAACGACTATGAAGTACATAGCCGTCACAACGTAAATCATTAAAACGCTGAATTGCCTCTTTTTCACCTTGTGCAGAATGATGGCCTTGAGCTGTAATCAAAAACTTCTTATGAATATCCAGCTCGGTCTGAACCTGCTCCATCATCTCGCCAAAGAAGCCCCCCGTATAGTAAGTCACCAATAACCCAACCATATTACTGGATGAGGTTGCGAGTGAACGAGCAATTGCACTGGGACGATAATTCAATTGCGCCATAGCTTGCTCTACTTTTTTTCGAGTTTCCTCGCGAAATTTCCCCTCTCCATTAATAATTCGAGAAACGGTAGAGCGATTTACACCGGCGAGTTCGGCTACATCTTTAATCCTTGCCATAATGCTATTGGGTCCAACTGCAATTGTTATTAAATATTCGTTTGTGTAGAACGGCTGCCAGCAATTCGTAAGGTGCTATAGGGGGCGAAGCTGGCAGCCTTTAATCATACACCGACCATTTGATTGGTAGAAACAAGCTCAGAGTAATCCGTGACAGTTATACCATGATGAGCTAACTGTTCTTTTAAAATGGGAGAGGTAAGAACTTGTAACTCTAGCTCTCGCTGAAGCGCATAGCCACTCTTTAAGATAAGCGCCTGATCGGCCTCTGCCGGGTGGCACATCACCTCAACCAAGTCATAGTCAGCTTTTAAGCTCAATAGATGTGCCATTAAGCCATCCAAGCTCACTTTTTGATCATAAAACTCATCAGTAAAGATATATCTGATTGTCATCGATTCTTGACACAAGCCAGTGCCCCGCAGTGGCACTCTGTATTCATTCGCTACTTCTTTAATAACGGTCAAAATTTGAGGGTGAGTATGCGCGTGATGATGGCTATCTAAGTGGCTTAGCTCTAACCCAAGCGATAAAAAATGTTCCACCTGAGCTTTTGCTTCATCATAAATGACCTGAGTTTCGAAGTCCTGCTTACTCCAAAGTTCGTCATAGTTGATAAAGTGCGCTCGGCCGTTGGTCAAGTTAGGATGCTTCGTTATAGGCACACCTGCTGTAAACCTAAGATGAACGCCAATTTTCAAGTCTGGATTATGGCGAGCTAGTTCTAAGGCATGTTTCTCAGCATCCATACCCACCATCATGGTGGTTGAATGAACCACACCTTGCTGATGAGCTTTAACGATGCCGCTATTTACACCTCTCGTTAAACCAAAATCATCAGCATTAAAAATGACTTTCATCGGCGCCCTTCCTTAGTCTTACAACGTCGTTAGTTTAAATTGAGGTAAATACGGAGCGTTCACCGCTAGGATATCATCCAGGATTGACTTGGCGCGGCCAATGTCAGGCACCAATGGGTTATTGGTTAATGCTATAAGCGCCTTGTCATAATTACCTTCGACAGCAGCTTCTATTGTTAGCTGCTCATACGCTTTAACTTGATGGAGTAATCCTTTGATATTGTTTGACAACTCGCCAACCGCAAGAGGTTTCGCCCCCCAGCTACCAATCACGGCACTACATTCAATCACAGCATCGTCAGGTAGGCCGTTGATCGCTCCATTATTTAAAACGTTAACAACATGAATACTATTACGATTGTTATAAATTGAATCAACTAGGTTCAGTGATGCATCAGAATAATAAGCACCACCCCGCTCCTCTAACTCTTTCGGCTTATGATCGAGGGTAGGATCTTGATAGAGCTTAAATAGCGCATTTTCTGTTTCCATTACCTGCTCAGCACGAGTGCCTTTTTCATCGGCACTTTGTTTCTCTTCAGCAAGCATGGCATCAGTTTGATAGAAGTAGCGATGATAAGGACATGGTATCGCCCCCAGTGCTTTTAGAAATGCCGGATCCCACGGTTCTTCCCAGATATTCTTCATACTGAAGTTGGCACCATCACCGACTTTCTCTAATACCGTTTGAGTAATATCTTCCCCATTGAGCCATGCTTTGTGTACCCACACGAGATGGTTTAACCCAGCAAACTCAAGTTGTAGCTCTTTTGGCTCGCACTCCATCATTTCTGCAATCATCATTTCCATTGAAACGGGCACATTGCATAAACCAATACTCTTTACTTTGGTGTACTTACTGACCGCTTCGGAAACTAAACCCGCTGGGTTGGTGAAATTGAGCATCCATGCGTTTGGAGCCAACTCTTCAATATCTTTACAGATATCAAGAATGACCGGAATGGTTCGCAGTGCTTTAGCAAAACCACCAGGGCCCGTTGTTTCTTGGCCGATGACGTCGTACTTGATTGGGATTCGCTCATCGTTAGCGCGTGCAGCAAGGCCACCAACACGAAACTGCGTCATCACAAAATCTGCATCTTTTATCGCAGCACGGCGATCGAAACCGGCTTTTATCTCAATTTTTGCGCCGGCTTTATCGACCATTCGCTGAGCCAATCCTTTGATGATCTCAAGCTTCTCAGCTCCTGACTCAATGTCCACAAAATGGATTTTCTTAACGGGTAAATATTCTAAGCGCTTAATAACCCCTTCAACCAATTCCGGGGTATAGCTACTACCACCGCCAATAATGGCAAGTTTGATCGCCTCTCTAGACATTTTCATCCCCCTTTATTTGTTCGAGATTTTTTTGTTCAGTGCGACGATTTCTACAGCCATCTCTTGAGCCAAAATCGTAGTCATTAGGTGATCTTGAGCATGCACCATCACTAACGTCATCGGGACTTTCCCTTCTCCCTGATCTTCTTCAATAAGCTGAGTCTGTATTAAGTGGGCTTTATTAATGCACTCTCTTGCTTGAGAGAGCTTCTCATCAGCCGCTTCAAAATCTTGTTCTCGAGATAAACGCAATGCCTCGTAGCTTAAACTTCTGGCTTCACCAGCATTGCAAATGATCTCCATTACAACCAATTCTTGTTCCATCATTTTCTCTCCGAAAATCGGGCCGCGGTAATTGCGGCCCATTAAGCACAGTTAAGCAGTAACGCCTTCGCCTGACGGCTGCGTGTCACCTTTAGTTTCCTTCGTCGTTGGTAGTTCTTGCTCCAACATTTGCTTCTCAAACATTTTGAAGAATGGGAAGTAGATGATTAGATCAAGAATTAATAAACCAATGACGAGCAATACTGGCGCAAAGGTCCAACCGCTACCCCACGAAGCACCTATCAGTGCCGGTGTTGTCCAAGGTGTTGTAGCGACACCCATACCCACAAAGCCGACATGCACAGCAAAATACGCAATCGTAGCGTTGATGACTGGAGCGAAGACGAACGGGATAAACAAGGTCGGGTTCATCACAACTGGGCTACCGAAGATCACTGGTTCGTTGATTTGGAAAAAGCCAGGCACCGCACTCATTCGACCAATGCTCTTAAGGTGAACAGAACGGCTAAACGACATCAGCATAACAAGAGCAAGTGTTGCACCAGAGCCGCCAATAAAGATGTAAAAATCCCAGAACGGTTGAGTAAATACGTTTGGAATCGGTTCACCAGCAACAAAGGCTTCAATGTTGGCACCAATGTTGGTCAAAAAGATTGGAGAAAGCAGTCCAACAACAATTGCAGCACCATGAATACCCGCAAACCAAAGCAGCTGGCAAAGCAATAAAGCGCCAATAATGGCAGGCAATGAGTTAGACGCACTAATTAGCGGTTTAAAGATAGCCATAACAGCATCTGGAATCAGCATGTCGTACTGGGTTTGTACGAAAAGGCTAAGTGGATATAAGGTAATGAATATCGCTAAGACTGGTAGCAATACTTCAAATGATCGCGCAATCGCCGGTGGCACCTGCTCTGGCATGCGAATCGTAATATTGTGCTTTTTCATAAAACGGTAGAGCTCCACCGAGAAAAATGCACACATCACTGCGGTGAAGATCCCGGTTCCGCCCATGTGAGACATAGACAACGCGCCATCTTTAGCTGGGGCCGCAATGAGTAAAAAAGACATTAGTGACAATACAGCACTCGTGATCCCATCCATCTTGTAAGCCTTCGCTAAACTATAAGCAACGCCCAGCGAAACAAAAATGGTCATGATCCCCATCGACATGTTGTAGGGCATCATTATGGTATCAAAATGTGTAGTGGCGAAATCGAGCCAAATTCGACCAAAAGTAAAGGTTGTATCTTCGGCAAATGGGGGGAATGCAAAAATCAAAATGAAACTACCGACAATAATAAACGGCATTGCGACAATAAAACCGTCTCTCATTGCGCGAACATGGGGCTGATTCCCCACTTTAGCTGCTATAGGGGCTATATGCTTTTCGACTGCGCCTATAATTGCGTCATAAAGCTTCATAGAATCCATCCTTATTTTAGGCAAAAGAATCCCGCATCAAATATTTATATTTGATGTACAGTTATCTTTTTAATTTAAAACTATAGTTTAGTTAATTAATTCTAATGCTTGCTCTAGTACTTCTTCTCCCTTCATCATTCCATAATGCTGAGGAGAAATAGCATCAATGTTTTTACCATGCTCTTGCGCCGTTTTTCTTAGCTCTTCTAGCTGAAAACGTACTTGAGGCCCGAGAAGACAAACATCGTACTCTTTAATTACATCTTCAAACGCATTCACTGACATTGCATCAATTTTGCACTCAATTCCTTTATTTTCAGCAGCTTGCTCCATTTTCTTAACAAGCATACTGGTTGACATCCCTGCGCTACAGCATAAAAGGATCTTTTTCATAGCCTTACTCCCGTTGTGTAAATTTCAACCTGTAAAAACTGTAGCAAAAATAACCAAGACAAAAAAGCGCAACCGGTTGCATTATTCGTGAACACAATCCCAATTTAGAAAATACCACCTATTTTTTTGTAATTATTTAGGTCTAGGATAAAAGTCATAAAATAATTTAAGACATCACATTAAGTTTCAAATTATCAATATTTTACCACTGACAACGTCGTTATTAATTTCTTAAAAGGAATAGAGAATGAAATTTAATAAATTGGCTATTGCAGCGCTTGTAAGTGCCGCACTATCACAGCACTCATTTGCTCAAACCGACTCTAAAGGCACCATTTATCTAACGTTTGATGATGGACCAATCAATGCATCTATTGACGTTATTCAAGTACTTAACCAGGAAGATATCAAAGCGACGTTTTACTTTAATGCTTGGCATTTAGATGGAATTGGTGATGAGAATGAAGACCGTTCGCTAGAAGCCTTAAAGCTCGCATTAGACACTGGTCATATTGTCGCGAACCATAGTTACGATCATATGGTTCATAATTGCGTTGATGAGTTTGGACCGAACAGTGCTGCGGAGTGTAATGCGACCGGGGACCACCAGCTTAACTCGTATCAAGACCCTGTTTACGATGCCTCAATGTTTACGGAAAACTTATCTGTGTTAGCAAAGTATTTGCCGAACATTACAAGCTACCCGAACTACAAGGCAACAGAGTTTGCTAGACTGCCCTACACCAACGGTTGGCGCGTGACGAAAGACTTCAAAGCAGATGGGTTATGTGCCACGTCTGATGACCTGAAACCTTGGGAACCAGGATATGTATGCGATACATCCAACCCATCCAACAGTGTAAAAGCAGCTATCGAGGTTCAAAATATCCTAGCGAATAACAGCTATCAAACTCACGGTTGGGATGTGGACTGGGCACCTGAAAATTGGGGCATTGAAATGCCAGCAAACAGCCTTACAGAAGCAGAAGCATTTCTTGGATATGTGGATTCCGCGTTAAACACTTGTGCACCAACAACGATTAACCCGATCAACTCCAAAGCTCAAGAGTTCCCATGTGGTACACCTTTACACGCCGATAAAGTTATCGTTTTAACTCACGAGTTCCTATTTGAAGATGGTAAGCGTGGCATGGGGGCAACGCAAAACCTACCTAAGCTCGCTAAGTTTATACAGTTAGCAAAACAAGCGGGTTATGACTTCGACACAATGGATAACTACACACCGAACTGGCAAGTTGGTCATAACTACGACGCTGGCGATTACGTCTTACACCTAGGTACTGTATACCAGGCTGTAACAAACCATACTGCACAACAAGATTGGGCACCGTCTCCAACCTCTAGCCTCTGGACAAATGCGGACCCAGCCACTAACTGGACTCAGAATGTTTCCTATAAACAAGGTGATGTGGTGACTTATCAAGGTTTGCGTTATCTAGTTGATGTACCGCACGTGTCCCAAGCAGACTGGACTCCGAACACTCAAAATACCTTGTTCACAGCTCTATAGGCTGTTCCTACTATCACCATGTAGTAGTTTGCGCGAGGCATACCCCTCGCGCTTTTTTGTTTTGAAAATCCAGATACAACAAAGCCCCGACTTTCATCGAGGCTCTGTCTTAAAATATGGTACCGGTGGACGGAGTTGATTGGACTGGGCATTCCTGCCGCCACCGCGAAGGCAACGCTACCTTTCTTTTGATATTTACAAACACCTAAAACGACGAAAGGCCGCTATAAAAGCGACCTTTCTATGTATGGTACCGGTGGGCGGACTTGAACCGCCACGCCCGAAGGCAACGGATTTTGAATCCGTCGTGTATACCAATTTCACCACACCGGCATCTTTGGGCTATTGCCCTTTGATGGTTGGCATTATACGTAAGCTTTTGACCTGCGCAAGCAGAAATACCTTAAATAACTATCGTTTGCTGATAATTTCGCCACAAAGTGTGACAAAGCTGTACTCATAAGAAACGTACGCTCCATTTTCTACTACTCTTCCAGATGAAAATGAGTATACGAAACTCTTTTTAAGTTCTATTCACTGTAATATCAGAAACATAACCATTCCCAATGCTCGACAACGCATTATGGAGCATCTCTGCGGCATCTTCTGCTTGCATGAAGTGACTCGTGTCCATCGTATTGCCGCTTGTTTTCCAGAATTCCGTATCCATTCCACCAGGATAAACCGCGATAATTTTCATAGGTTTTCCTTTTAGCTCCAAACGAACCGACTCAATTAATCCTTTGATGGCCCATTTCACTGCACAATACGTAGACTCTTGCGCTTTAGGTTGTTGCGCGGCTGTGGACATGATCATGACCACTTTTATTGGATGATCTTTGTAACGCTTTACTAACTCTCTTAGCACATGAATCGCAGAATTCAGGTTGTTATCAATCAACTTTTGAATCTCTTTCGGCTCCTGCTCTTCCAGTAAGCCAAAATAACCACTTCCCGCACTATGAATGACCATTTCAGGGGACTGTTTCACCCCATCAAAGAGCTGTTTCACATTTTGGTGCGATGAGAGGTTGCAAGCTTGATAACCAACGTTATGAGAGAGTTGTTTTGCTAGTGCGGATAGTTTTTCTGTATTTCTTCCTATTACATACGTCTCTTTGCCTTCCGCATCATAACGCTTTGCTAGTTCCGCCCCTAAACCGCTACTTGCACCTGTAATTACAATCATGCGCTACCTCTTTTCAATCACATACTTTTAATTCATCTATCAATTAAGGTAACAGAATCGTGGTAATTCACACCTCAAGAGCACCATTCTTTGAAGCAAGCAGCTTTCTTACTTTCGTGATGCATGAAATATCAAGCAGAACGACGGGCATTTAACCTATGCTTAAGCAAGAATAACTTTCTGAATTTTCTATCGACTTTCTAGTGAGAACTGAATAGGAGCAAAGAATGACTGGGTCAAAATGGCAGTGGTTACTGAAACAGATGACACGAAAACTGTGGGTCCGGACGTCACTCTACGCATTACTAGCTGTTGCTACCGCCTTAATGTCGATTGTTTTAAACCAGTTCATTACTCTGCCCCCTGCCATCAACGTCAGCAAGGATTTGTTGAACAACATATTAAATATCCTCGCAACCTCCATGCTTGCAGTGACTACATTCTCTCTCAATATTATGGTCTCAGCGTACAGTGCCGCTAGTGCAGGGGTAACGCCGCGAGCGACAAAACTGTTGATGGAAGACAGCACAACACAAAATGCCTTAGCAACCTTTCTTGGCTCTTTTCTATTTAGTTTGGTAGGAATTATCGCGCTAGGTATTGGGGCCTATCATCAACAAGCACAAATTTATCTGTTCATCGTGACTATCGCCGTAATCGTGATGATCATACTCACTCTGCTACGTTGGATTCAGCACCTTTCCGTACTAGGAAGGGTCAGTGAAACCACTTCATACGTGGAGCAAGCCTTGTTAGATGCGATAAGAAAACGGGGCAAAGAGCGTTGGCTAGGTGCTCACCCGTGGAGCCACCCAGAACATAAACCCAGAGGAAGTAAACCTATTTTGAGCCAAGAAATTGGCTACTTACAGCATGTTGATATGCATCATCTCGATAGTATTGCTGAAGCAAACCAATGCACCATCTACCTTGAGCGACAACCGGGAAGTTTTGTGTACGTAGGTCAACCATTGGCTTGGGTTTGTGGAGAATTGCCAGACGAAAGCGAAGTAACGGCAGCCTTCACGATTCGAACAGAGCGTTCATATGATCAGGACCCTCGCTTTGGTTTAGTCGTTATGGCGGAAATCGCCTCACGAGCACTATCTCCGGCTGTAAATGATAATGGCACCGCGATTGACGTTCTTGGGCGTTCTGTACGAGCACTTTCATTATGGGGAGACCTACTCAGTGAGCCGCCTACCAAAACTCGATATCCTAGACTATTTGTGCCCGCATTGAGCTGCCAGGATTTGTTTGATGATGTCTTTTTGCCGATAGCACACGATGGTGCAGCGCAACTCCAAATACAGATTCGCCTACAAAAGGCCTTGCTAGCTCTCTCTAGTATGCACCCTAAGTTATTTTTGTCACCAGCAATCAAGCTGTCAGAAAAAGCTTTAGAGCTTTCATTAAGCCAACATTATACCGAAGATGAGAAACACCAACTCTCTCAGCTATCTAATCTGGTCACAGACCAAAAAGCCAATGGTTAAGAGAGTCGAATTCAGTTGAAACATATTGCTGCACGGCCTCGTGTATCATGACATGTGCTGATAACGTAGGGCAGAAAAGTCTCTTCGTTTATACACAATTAAAGACTCTGTGCGTTAGGTCTCTTTTCTCTTGGTGAGGGAATCTATATTCTGACGCACAATTTTTAAGGTAAGTGATGGAATAATGACAACGTCTACAACTCTTCCACCTGCTGGTCTCTTTCGTCGACTTGCAGCGTTGATTTACGACACATTAATTATTATCGCAATTGAAATGATGGCCGCAGGTATTGTTATGGCCGTTGTGTTTGCACTAAATGCAGCAGGATTGTTGAGCTATGGCGAGTACGCTGATGCCGCAGATATGCTCGGAAAGCACCCTGTATTGAGCCCTCTATTTACACTTTATCTTGCGGGTGTGTGGATATATTTCTTTGTGTTCTTCTGGACGCGAGCAGGACAAACTCTTGGGATGCGCGCTTGGAAGCTTCGAGTTCGCAATGCCAAAGACGGAGCACCAATTACGGTAACTCAAGCTCTGATTCGTATTTCGACATCTGGCTTTGGCTTGGCAAATTTGACTGTACCGATTGATCCGAAGAAACGTGGTTTCCACGACATTTGGGCCAAAACAGAGGTTGTTGTATTACCTAAGGCAAATTAACTTGTCTAGGAACACAAAAAAGGAAGGCGTAATGCCTTCCTTTTACATTTGGTTCGGTAAAACTTGGTTTATTCGATGATGCTTCAGTTATAGCTTTCTTCGTAGCAGTGCAATCGCAATAGCTAAGAACACCAAACTCGGGGCCAAAGCACCAAACACTGGGGATATGCCATACACCAAGCTTAATGGACCAAAGAACTCACTGGATATGTAAAAAGTAAACCCGGCAACCACGCCCGACAATACCCTTGCCCCCATGGTCACGCTTCTGAGTGGACCGAAAACAAAAGATAGCGCCATTAACATCATCACAGCAATTGAAAGCGGCTGAGTCAACTTACGCCAAAACGCCAACTCATAGCGAGATGCATCTTGTTCCGATGCTTTCAGGTAAGTCACATAATCATACAAACCGCTCAGTGACAGTTCTTCTGGCTTCACGGTCACCACAGCTAGCTTATCTGGTGCCAAAGAGGTGTGCCACTCCATCTGTTCGATGTCTTGCTTTGAAATTACGTTTTCATTTTCCATGTCCGTAATTTGTACGTAGCGCATCAGCCAGTTGTTATCTTGTTGGTAGTCGACTTCTTCGGCGAAAATAACTTTTTGTAGATTCTTATCATCATCAAAACGCCACATATTTAAAGCATAAAGCTTGTCGTCTTCGACTTTACCGATAAAGATAAAGTCGTTTGCGTCACGAGCCCACACACCTGAGCGCACAGACACAATGCTACCACCTGATATCGCAAACGCACGTAAGTCACGGGCCATCTTCTGGGCCTCAGGAGCGCCCCATTGACCTAATGCCATAACAACAATCATGAGCGGGACGGCCGTTTTGAGTACCGATAACCCGATATCCAGCTTAGAGAAACCAGCAGCTTGCATCACCACTAGCTCAGAGCTTGAAGCCAACATACCTAAGCCGATCAGGGCACCGAGTAATGCCGCCATTGGAAAGAACATTTCGATATCACGCGGCACACTGAGTAACACAAAGTACAACGCATGAGTGAGGTCGTACACACCTCGCCCTACTTTACGTAGCTGTTCTACATATTTGATGATGCCCGATAAGCCAACAAACGTCGCTAAAACCAAGGCAGTGGTAGAGATGATGGTTCTACCGATGTAAAGGTCTAAGATTTTGAACACAGCTTACGCGAGCCTCTTCTTGCGGAATTTGTCTTTTATTCGTCTAGCAGCAACGCTGTCCATCATATTCGCCATGATAGCAACAATCAGCAACATCGCATTGATTGGCCACATACCAATAGCAGCCGGGATATCACCATCTTCTAATGCAGATTTGGTTGCACTGATCGCCAAGAAATACGCTAGGTAGATCAGAATCGCAGGCCCCATTTTGGCAAACCGTCCCTGACGCGGATTCACCGCAGACAAAGGAATAACGAGCATCGTTAAGAGTGGAATACACACAAATAACGAAATTCGCCATTGTAGCTCCGCTTGCGCCTCTGGATCTGGGTGACCTATCAAGTCAACCGTTGGGTATGCTTCCCAGTCTCGCCCTTTCTTTTTGACCTCACGTTGGCCGATAACACCTTCGTATTCATCGAATTTCGTGATCATATATTCAACGCGAGTAGGCACACCTTCATAACGAGTACCTTCTTTCATAGTGATGATCTGACGACCGTCCGAAAGCTCTTTTACTTCACCAGAAGATGAGAACATCACACTCGGTAACACTGAATCTCGAGGGCGCATCTGCGCAACAAAAACGTTGCTCAAGGTATTGTCTTTAATGTCATCGATGAACACAACCGATGAACCGTCTGGTGTACCTTGGAACTGACCTTTTTTAAGTAGGTCAACGCTGTTTTCTGACGCTACCTGCTCATAAAGCTGCTCAACGCGGTCTTGAGACCACGGCGATAGCCACAACGCATTGAAAGCCGCCACCGCTGAAGTAATCAACGCTAGGTATAAGGCCGCTTGAACCAAGAATTTATTACCAATACCTGTCGCGTTCATTACGACAATTTCGCTCTCTGCATACAGACGACCAAATGTGATCAATATGCCGATATACAGACTTAAAGGCAGCATTAACAGACCCATTGCTGGCATGTTCAAACCAACAATCGAGAAAATCAATCCAGCAGGAATATCCCCATCAGAAGCATCAGCAAGAACACTTATGAATTTCTGGCTTACAAACACCAAAAAAAGTACGAAAAAAATCGCAAATTGGCTCTTGAGTGTTTCGCGGATCAAATATCTAACAATAATCACGCTGAAATTACCTATACAAAACTTGTTTTTTTGGTCGAATCACTATAGTTTCCCGTTGAACCATTTATTTTTTTAAAAATTATAAACTAGATGTTAGTCGCTTAATCAGCTCTGCATGTAAGCCTGGAGCTAAAATTCAACAAGTAAGCGATCATTATCTAACATTTAGAGCAATTTGTCTTCAGGATGTAGGAGTACGCATGGAGTTCAGTGTAAAAAGTGGCAGTCCAGAGAAACAACGTAGCGCATGTATCGTTGTTGGTGTGTTTGAACCACGTCGCCTTTCTCCAGTAGCCGAACAACTTGATAAAATCAGTGACGGTTACATCAGTTCACTACTTCGCCGTGGTGATCTAGAGGGTAAACCTGGTCAGATGCTGCTACTGCATCAAGTACCAGGTGTTTTGTCAGAGCGCGTTTTACTTGTCGGTTGCGGCAAAGAGCGTGAACTTGGCGAGCGCCAGTACAAGGAAATCATTCAAAAGACGATCAGCACACTTAACGAGACAGGCTCAATGGAAGCGGTATGTTTCCTAACTGAACTGCATGTTAAGGGTCGTGATACATACTGGAAAGTGCGCCAGGCTGTAGAAGCGACTAAAGATGGTCTATACACATTTAATCAATTCAAGAGCGTGAAACCTGAGACTCGCCGCCCACTGCGCAAGCTTGTTTTCAACGTACCAACGCGTCGTGAATTGAACTTGGGTGAAAAAGCAATCACTCATGGTCTTGCTATCGCATCAGGTGTCAAAGCCTCAAAAGACCTTGGCAACATGCCGCCAAACGTAGCTAATCCAGCTTACCTTGCTTCTCAAGCTCGTCGTCTAGCGGACGACTACGAAACCGTAACCACCAAAATTATTGGTGAGCAAGAGATGGAAAAGCTGGGTATGACCTCTTACCTAGCAGTAGGCCGTGGTTCTAAAAACGAATCTATGATGTCTATCATCGAGTACAAAGGTAACCCTGACTCAGATGCAAAACCGATTGTGCTCGTAGGTAAAGGTCTAACCTTCGACTCAGGCGGTATCTCTCTAAAGCCGGGTGAAGGTATGGATGAGATGAAGTACGACATGTGTGGTGCGGCATCGGTATTCGGTACAATGAAAGCGCTGGCGAAGCTAAACCTACCAATCAACGTTATTGGTGTTCTAGCGGGCTGTGAAAACATGCCTGGCAGCAACGCTTACCGTCCAGGTGACATCCTAACGACCATGTCTGGTCAAACTGTAGAAGTTCTGAACACGGATGCTGAAGGCCGTCTTGTTCTTTGTGACGCACTGACTTACGTAGAGCGTTTCGAACCAGACTGCGTGGTTGACGTTGCAACGCTAACTGGTGCTTGTGTTATCGCACTAGGCCACCATATCAGCGGCGTAATCTCTAACCACAACCCTCTTTCTCATGAGCTAGTAAACGCTTCTGAGCAAGCGAGTGACCGTGCATGGCGTCTACCAATGGCAGACGAGTACCACGAACAGTTGAAAAGCCCGTTTGCGGATATGGCAAACATTGGTGGTCGCCCTGGTGGCACAATTACTGCGGGTTGCTTCTTATCTAAGTTCGCGAAGAAGTACAACTGGGCACACGTCGATATCGCAGGTACCGCGTGGAAATCAGGCGCAGCGAAAGGCTCAACGGGCCGTCCTGTCTCAATGCTTGTCCAATTCCTTTTGAACCGCAGCGGCCAAGAGACAGAAGAGTAATTTCTGAACAGAATCTAAAAGGGCCGCAAGGCCCTTTTTTATTATCCTAATTTTCTAAAATGAAAGTGGGACTTAAGATGGTCTTAGGAAGAGACCCAAGGCAAGTGAGAGAATGATGCAAACTGCAACCTTCTACATCATTAACGAAGAGAGCCCGCAAGCAACGGTGGCTGGCTTTGAAGAATACATCGTGTTTTTGGCTCAGCACTTTGCTCGCCAAGGCGCTAAAGTGTATTTAAACTGCCAAGACAAACCACACGCCGAGCAGCTCGCTGAAGCCTTTTGGCAAGTTGATGCAGACAAGTTCATGGCACATAACCTCGTAGGCGAGGGACCGAAATACGCCACCAATATTGAAATCGGCCATGAAGGTGTAAAACCTAATTGGAACCGTCAGCTGGTAATTAATTTGGCGGAAAATGAGACAACCTTTGCGAACAAGTTTGCTCAAGTGGTAGACTTCGTGCCCTGCGAAGAAAAAGCTAAACAACTCGCAAGAGAAAGATATAAAATTTACCGTCAAGCAGGTTACCAGCTGCAAACGATCGAAATTCAATATCCTTAACGGTCAATCCTTATAGTTAAGGCGATCTTGTTAAGATCCCTCACTTATAAAGATTGACTAAGATTCAACCATCAACGTATCCATTAAAAGAGCGCTATGGAAAAGACATACAACCCAACTTCAATCGAACAAGCTCTGTATCAGACTTGGGAAGAGAAAGGCTACTTTAAGCCACACGGTGACACTACTAAAGAATCATACAGCATCATGATCCCGCCACCGAACGTCACTGGTAGCCTACACATGGGCCACGCGTTCCAAGATACGATCATGGATACGCTTATCCGTTGTGAACGTATGAAGGGTAAAAACACCCTTTGGCAAGTAGGTACTGACCACGCTGGTATCGCAACTCAGATGGTTGTTGAGCGTAAGATCGCTGCAGAAGAAGGCAAAACAAAACACGATTACGGTCGTGAAGCTTTCATCGACAAAATCTGGGAATGGAAAGGCGAATCTGGCGGCACTATCACTAAGCAGCTTCGTCGTCTTGGCGCATCTGTAGACTGGGATCGTGAACGCTTTACGATGGACGATGGTCTATCTAACGCCGTTCAAGAAGTCTTCGTACGTCTATACGAAGACGATCTAATCTACCGCGGTAAGCGTCTAGTTAACTGGGATCCAAAGCTACACACAGCGATTTCAGATCTAGAAGTAGAGAACAAAGACACTAAAGGCCACATGTGGCACTTCCGCTACCCACTAGCAGATGGCGCTAAAACAGCGGATGGCAAAGACTACATCGTTGTTGCAACGACTCGTCCAGAGACCGTGCTAGGCGATACGGGTGTTGCAGTTAACCCAGAAGATCCACGTTACAAAGATCTTATCGGTAAAGAAATCATCCTTCCTATCGTTGATCGTCGCATCCCAATCGTGGGCGATGAGCACGCAGATATGGAAAAAGGTACTGGCTGTGTGAAAATCACACCTGCGCACGACTTCAACGACTACGAAGTAGGTAAGCGCCACCAGCTACCAATGATCAACATTCTGACTTTCGACGCGAACATCCGCGACTCAGCAGAAGTATTCAACACTAACGGCGAAGCAAGCGACGCTTACAGCACTGAGCTACCAGCTAAATACCACGGTATGGAGCGTTTTGCCGCTCGTAAAGCTATCGTTGCTGAATTCGACGAGCTAGGTCTACTTGAAGAAGTGAAAGATCACGATCTACAAGTTCCTTACGGCGACCGTGGTGGCGTGGTTATCGAACCAATGCTAACTGACCAATGGTACGTACGTACTGCGCCTCTAGCGAAAACCGCAGTTGAAGCAGTAGAAAACGGCGACATCCAATTCGTTCCTAAGCAATACGAAAACATGTACTTCTCTTGGATGCGTGACGTTCAAGACTGGTGTATCTCTCGTCAGCTATGGTGGGGTCACCGCATCCCAGCTTGGTACGACAACCAAGGTAATGTTTACGTAGGTCGCACTGAAGAAGAAGTTCGTAAGAACAACAACCTAGAGTCTGTCATTGAACTTCACCAAGACGAAGACGTACTGGATACGTGGTTCTCTTCTGCACTATGGACGTTCGGTACTCAAGGTTGGCCAGAGCAAACTGACGATCTGAAAGTATTCCACCCTTCAGACGTACTAGTAACTGGTTTCGACATCATCTTCTTCTGGGTTGCGCGCATGATCATGATGACCATGCACTTCGTGAAAGACGAAAACGGCAAACCACAAGTACCATTTAAGACGGTTTACGTTACTGGTCTAATCCGTGACGAAAACGGCGACAAGATGTCCAAGTCGAAAGGTAACGTACTTGACCCAATCGACATGATTGATGGTATCGACCTAGAGTCTCTCGTAGAGAAGCGTTGTGGCAACATGATGCAGCCTCAACTAGCGAAGAAGATCGAGAAGAACACTCGTAAGACGTTTGAAAACGGTATCGAAGCATACGGTACAGACGCACTGCGTTTCACTCTTGCAGCAATGGCATCAACAGGTCGTGATATCAACTGGGATATGAAACGTCTTGAGGGTTACCGTAACTTCTGTAACAAACTATGGAACGCAAGCCGTTACGTAATGATGAACACAGAAGAGCAAGATTGTGGCTTCAACGGTGGTGAGATTGAATACTCACTAGCAGACAAGTGGATCGAGTCTCAGTTTGAACTAGCAGCGAAAGCGTTCAACAACCATATCGACAACTTCCGTCTAGATATGGCTGCGAACACGCTTTACGAATTCATCTGGAACCAATTCTGTGACTGGTACCTAGAGCTAACTAAACCCGTTCTATGGAAAGGTACTGAAGCGCAACAGCGTGGTACTCGCCGTACACTAATCACGGTACTTGAGAAGACTCTACGTCTGGCTCATCCTGTGATTCCTTACATCACTGAAACTATCTGGCAAAGCATCAAGCCACTAGTTGAAGGTGTAGAAGGTGAGACAATCATGCTTCAAGCACTGCCTCAATTCGACGAAGCAAACTTCAACCAAGAAGCGCTAGATGATATCGAATGGGTGAAGGCGTTCATTACCAGCATCCGTAACCTACGTGCTGAATACGACATCAACCCTGGTAAGCCGCTTGACGTTATGCTGAAAGCAGCAAATGCAGAAGATGCCTCTCGTCTAGAAGCAAGCAAGCAAGTACTGATGTCACTAGCGAAGCTAGAAGCAGTACGCGTGCTTGAAGCTGGCGAACAAACTCCAGCGTGTGCAACGGCACTGGTTGGCAAGTCTGAGCTGATGATCCCAATGGCGGGTTTGATAGACAAAGATGCAGAGCTTGCTCGTCTAGATGGCGAAATCAAGAAGACGCACGGCGAAATCAAGCGTATCGAAGGCAAACTTGGCAACGAAGGCTTTGTAGCGAAAGCACCTGAAGCTGTTGTTGCTAAAGAGCGTGAGAAGCTTGAAGGCTACAAAGAGACACTAGCTAAGCTAGAAGAGCAGAAGACAACGATCGCTGCACTTTAAGCCTCAGTGAAAGAGAAGAACTAACACTTCTCACTTTTGGTTCAAAAGGTTGGTCATCATGGCCAACCTTTTTTGTATACATTTCACCAAAACCATCATCAATAGCTTCCCCCTATCACAACAATACTCATTACCCATTAGCATTAATGAGAATTATTATCGATAATAAACTCATCGAAACAAACACGATTGAGTAATTATCATGAAAAAGACACTAACTTTCGCAGCACTGCATTTTACTATCGCATTTAGTGTCGCTTACGTACTCACAGGCGACATTCTAATTGGTAGTTTAATTGCCATGATTGAGCCTTCAGTGAACACCGTAGCCTTCTACTTTCATGAAAAGGCATGGGCAAAAGTCCCAGCACTTAAAGCTCGTCAGTGGATGACCAAATTAAAAACCGCAAGCTTTGCGACCGTGCACTTCAGCGTCGCTTTTACAGTGGTTTACTTACTAACAGGTGATGCATTCGTCGGCGGCGTAATGGCGATGCTAGAGCCGAGTTTGAACACGGTGGCTTACTACTTCCACGAGAAAGTATGGATGCGTAAATCATCAGAAAAAGCTCCAGCACCGCAGTTTTGTTTACATCACCACGCTTAAACATGGAGGCTCACTACGTCTCCTAACGAGAAAAATGACATTTACCATTGACAAGGTTGCGCACCGCAATTAATTTAATTGCGGTGCGCAACTTTATTTTTAGAGGTAAGTGATAATGAACGCTCGTCAACTTCGACACTACTCCCGTCAAGCCGTCCGATTGCTTGGTATGCTTGATAAACAATGCGGCGATGTCGCTCTCACTCCAGTGCAAGCGCACGCATTGGGTGAAATCCAATTGCAGCCATTGACCATCAATCAGCTGGCACAGCAGCTTAATGTCGACAAGTCCAACGCGAGCCGAACCGTTACTGGTTTGATTAAATTAGGTTTGGTCGAGAGCATCGAAAACCCAAAAGACAAACGTAGTCAACTCGTAGCGATTACAGAGCAAGGCCAACAGGCGTTATCACAACTGGACCAACAGCAAAACCACTTCTTTGAACAACTGCTTACCCAACTCGATGACAGCGAGCAAGAGCAACTCAAACTTGGTCTAGAGACTTACCTAAAAGGGCTAACAAAAGTGTGTCAGTCTGAGGAATACGTTCTTCGACCTCTTACTAAAGCAGACAACCCGCAAGTCGCAGATGTGATTCGTAAAGTCTCTGCAGAATACGGCTTAACCGCAGACAAAGGTTATGGTGTGGCCGATCCAACGCTTGATGATATGTATTCGGTTTACAATCAATGCGGGGCCGCCTATTGGGTCATTGAACATCGCGGAGAGATCGTTGGTGGCGGTGGCTTTGCCCCTTTAGCTGGCGAGCCAAATGTGTGTGAACTACAAAAGATGTACTTCTTACCTCAAACACGAGGACACGGTTTAGCCAAACGCATCGTCGCATTGAGCTTACAATTGGCGAAACAATTTGGGTATCAGCAGTGCTATTTAGAGACAACTGAATGTCTGAGAGAAGCGGTAAGCTTGTATGAAAAGCTAGGCTTTGAGCATCTCGATGCCCCGCTTGGACAAACAGGGCATGATGCATGTGAAGTCGTAATGCTTAAGATGCTGTAATAGATAATATTATTAGACGTTAAAGCACAACATGGGTAACACAAAGCTCCTGGCTCAAGGCAACAGTGAAGTTTTGGTGCTGCCCATCCAACTCAACAGACAACTGGTAGAGATCACTTGGATCAGGATCAGTAAGATCGGCATACTTTGGCGCTTCTATCTGGAATAAAGCGCTCGCATGCTCCGCTCGGACATCAATAGGAATATGGTAAGTCATGCCATTGAACTTAACCGATGCCGATACTAAACCCGGCGCAAAAGTTTGGTAGTACAAATCCACCTTAAACTCACAACCACCACCGTGGTGCCAAATCTGTTCGGTAGCCACGCGGTCTAAACGCACATTGCGAATAAACTGCAGATACGGCTCTTGCCATACCCCTAAGCGCTCGTCACTCTTTTGGTATTCATGATCTGCAAGTGAACACAACTCCGGTTTATCCTCATCCAACAGAAGATCTTCTTCTTCCTCAAGGAATAGGATCTCAAAACGGTTGCGCCCCATCTGCATGAACGGGCGAATGTCTTTCTTGTAGACATTTTGAGAACCGTCACAGTCAAACAATGCTACTCCGTTCAAACGCACTTCTGCATGGTAATCCACACCACCCAACACCATTTCTACCGCTGGGAATGCCATCATGGATTCGTCCACTTCAATGTCATGCATCAGGTGCCACTCTTGCTGACGAATTGCTTCTTCTGTCAGTTCAGCTGGCAATACCTGACTCAAAGGAGCAGGGAAAGTAATGTCATCCTGTGAGATAGAAAGGTCCGTCAGTGGAGAGACTTGCCATAAACCGGCGAGTGAGAGTTGCATATACACCTTGAGCTAGATCAATTTTCACGCATTATAGGGAGAAATCCCCTATAAACTCAATGTGAATTATTTATCGCCTCCACATTCGTCAGTTTTTCAAGGTATAAAAAAACCAGCGTTAAACGCTGGTTTTTCCAAAAGTAGTGAGCTTTGATTACTCTTCGTCTTCATCTTCTTCAGGGTAAAGCGCATCTTCGCCTTCGTAGTACGTACCCCAACCGTCATAGATGATGTCGTATTTTTCTGCCAAGTGAATCAATTTTTCAACTTGCGCATCAATCGCTTCTGCGTCTAGTGCGGACTCCATAGTCGCATCACAGCAAAGCAACTTGTTGCCATCTTCATCTTCAGTTTCTTCTGCTTCAAGAACTTCAAAGCCCATCTTGAATGCTTCAACTACCGCTTTTTCTAGCGTGTCAAAATCTTCGGCAAACAGGTGATGCTCAATTTCGTATAGCGAATCTGGATCGCTGCCATCTTCTAGCAATGCTGCAATGATATCGCGAGTCTCTTCCTTTTGAATCTCAATTAATTCTTCTACTGATAGATATTCATCTTCGTGAGACATGTTTTGGCTCCAGATTAGTTACTTGATGGAAACACAATACCCGATACTGAGTATGCTGATCCGGTGAAATATGGCATGGATTGCGATGAAAAGCCACAAACAAACATCATACCACTGCGATTCTTATCGGTTATTTGAATCTAAATATTAAACCGACCACACAAAGAAACAAAAAATTAACAAAGAATGGCATTTTTTAATATTCAGAACATCCTAATTGACACTTAATGTGGTTATTTTCTCTTTCTATGCGTGTTTATGATGCTTTCTTGAATACACTCACGTGTAAAACGAAGAAGCATAACGAATAAATTCACTTTAATAATGCATAATTTAGAATAAAAATGCACGTTTTATGCACTGTGCATGTATTCTTTCTCAACGGGAAAATTAGAATAAAAACGCACGCACTCCAATTTAAGCAAAATAGCATTTATATCTAATAACAAATTTAATAAGAACAAAAATAAAAATAAAAAACTCACAAAGTCAAAAATATCAGAATATAAACAAAGCTTGATAACTTGCATCTTTCTAGGAAGCTTGTCATAACTAATGGCTGGAAAATTTGTAAGGATACAAAATGAGCAAGCTGTACGTTGGATCAGAAGTTGGTCAACTTCGACGAGTTCTATTAAATCGCCCTGAACGCGCCCTAACCCACTTAACTCCGTCAAACTGTCATGAGTTGCTATTTGATGACGTTCTTGCTGTAGAAGCGGCAGGTGAAGAGCACGATGCATTCGCACGTACGCTGCGCGAGCAAGACGTTGAAGTGCTTCTCCTCCACGATTTACTGGTCGAAACCCTCGCCGTTCCAGAAGCAAAACAATGGCTGCTGAACACTCAGATTTCTGACTTTCGCTACGGGCCAACATTTGCGCGAGACCTACGCCAATACTTTTCAGAAATGGATGATGAACATCTTGCCTGCATCTTTTTAGGTGGCTTAGCTTACTCAGAGCTACCGATCTCCTCATCTTCTATGCTGCCAAAAATGAAGCGTCCTCTCGACTTTGTTATTGAGCCACTGCCTAATCACCTCTTTACTCGTGATACCTCATGTTGGGTTTATGGCGGCGTTTCTCTTAACCCGATGATGATGCCTGCACGTCAACGTGAAACAAACCACCTACGTGCGATTTATCGTTGGCACCCAATTTTTTCTGGCCAAGATTTTATCAAATACTTCGGTGACGATGATCTGCATTATGATAATGCGAATGTCGAAGGCGGTGATGTGTTGGTTATTGGTAAAGGTGCAGTTCTGATCGGTATGTCTGAGCGTACGACCGCGCAAGGCGTAGAGAACCTTGCAGCGAGCCTATTTAAAGCAGGCCAAGCTACCGAGGTTATTGCAATTGATCTGCCTAAACACCGCTCATGTATGCATTTAGACACTGTGATGACCCATATGGATGTAGATACTTTCTCTGTCTACCCAGAGATCATGCGCAAAGATCTCGACACATGGCGCTTAACACCAAAAGGCAACGGTGAAATGCATGTTGAAGCCTCACATAACTATCTGCACGCGATTGAGTCCGCTCTTGGCTTAGATCAGCTGAAAATCATCACTACTGGTGGCGACAGCTATGAAGCTGAGCGCGAACAATGGAATGATGCCAATAACGTTCTAACTGTAAAACCGGGCGTAGTAATTGGTTACGAACGCAACGTATACACCAACGAAAAATACGATAAAGCTGGCATCAAAGTACTGACAGTACCTGGTAACGAGCTTGGTCGTGGTCGCGGTGGCGCTCGCTGTATGAGCTGTCCAATAGAACGAGACGATATATAACTTACTCGTCCCTTTACATTAGGTGAATCAAAACTAAGGTTGATGTGAATACATCAACCTTTTTTAGCTTTAATTGAAAATAATTATTCACAATAAAAGCATTTATATGTTTTAATGAATTCTATTAATCTAATCACATGTACTAAGGGACGAGCTATGGCTTTCAATTTACGTAACCGCAACTTTTTGAAGCTATTGGACTTCTCAACCAAAGAAATCCAGTTTTTGCTCGAACTGTCTGCAGAGCTGAAAAAAGCTAAATATGCAGGAACAGAGCAGAAGAAACTTCAAGGTAAAAACATCGCACTAATCTTTGAGAAATCTTCGACTCGTACCCGATGTGCGTTTGAAGTCGCTGCCTTTGACCAAGGTGCTCAAGTCTCTTACATCGGCCCTTCTGGCTCGCAGATCGGTCATAAGGAATCGATGAAAGACACCGCTCGCGTTCTTGGTCGTATGTACGACGGGATTGAATACCGAGGCTTTGGCCAATCCATTGTTGAAGAGCTTGGTACTTATGCTGGTGTTCCTGTGTGGAATGGTTTAACGGATGAGTTCCACCCAACCCAGATCCTTGCTGACTTCCTGACCATGCAAGAGCACGGCCGTGGTAAACAGCTGCATGAAATAACCTTCGCTTACCTAGGTGATGCGCGCAACAACATGGGTAACTCACTTATGGTGGGCGCAGCGAAAATGGGCATGGATATTCGCCTTGTCGCGCCAAAAGCGTTCTGGCCTGAAGAAGAGCTCGTGGCAACTTGTCAAACTATCGCGCAACAAACCGGTGCAAAAATCACGTTAACTGAAAGCGTTGAGGAAGGTGTGAAAGGTTGTGACTTCCTATACACCGACGTTTGGGTGTCTATGGGTGAGTCTGCCGAGGCATGGGATGAGCGTGTAGCGTTAATGACACCTTATCAAATCAATATGAACGTGATTGAGCAAACGGGTAATCCACATGTGAAATTCATGCACTGCCTTCCAGCTTTCCACAATGATGAAACCACCGTCGGCAAAGAAGTCGCTGAAAAATACGGTATGAAAGGCCTTGAAGTAACAGAAGAGGTATTTGAATCGGAATACTCCATCGTATTCGACGAAGCTGAAAACCGTATGCATACCATCAAAGCCGTGATGGTTGCGACGCTAGGAAGCTAAACCAGCGCGCAAAAACAGCCGATAAAAACCATGATGTAATCGCTTGCGCTCACGAAAGTTAAGCGTATAATGCTCGACAATTTGTCTGAGGATTAAGAAATGACCACGCTGATTGCTGACGTAAAAACGCGATTTGCTCTCGCTAAGCGACTACGCTTACGTGGTGTTATTTTCGTTAATTCTATTGAATTTTAAAACCTCCCCATTGGGGAGGTTTTTTTATGTCCAAAATTCCTTTCGGTTATTTGGATGTAGTCATCAATGTTATAGGGAAGAAGATCATGGCGAACTCGCTTTACCAGAAGCACATCATCTCTATTCCAGAGCTTTCACGCGAAGAACTGGAACTTATCGTAGAAACAGCAGGTAGCCTTAAAAAAGCACCTCGACCAGAACTGATTAAAAACAAAGTCGTTGCAAGTTGTTTCTTTGAACCATCAACACGTACACGTTTATCGTTTGAAACAGCGATTCAGCGCATTGGTGGTGACGTGATTGGCTTTGATAATGATGGTAATACCTCTCTGGCGAAGAAAGGCGAAACACTCGCAGATTCAGTACAAGTCATCTCTTCTTACGTCGATGCCTTTGTGATGCGTCATCCACAAGAAGGCGCCGCTCGCTTGGCATCTGAATTTTCAAATGGCGTGCCAGTGATCAACGCGGGCGACGGTGCAAACCAACACCCAACTCAAACGCTACTCGACCTATACACCATCGCGGAAACACAAGGGCGTCTAGACAACCTGAACGTCGCATTCGTAGGTGACCTAAAATATGGCCGCACAGTGCACTCACTGACTCAAGCCTTAGCAAAGTTTAACAACATCCGCTTCTTCTTTGTTGCACCAGATGCGCTGGCAATGCCAGATTACATCTGCGAAGAACTAGACGAAGCTGGCATTCAATATAGCCTACACACAGACATGGAAAGTGTGATTCCTGAACTGGATATTCTGTACATGACACGCGTACAGAAAGAACGCTTTGACGAATCGGAATACGCACATATTAAGTCGGCTTACATCCTAACGGCGGCACTACTAGAAGGCGCGCGTGAGAACTTGAAAGTACTGCACCCACTACCACGTGTGGATGAAATCACAACTGATGTTGATAAAACGCCTCATGCTTACTTCTTCCAGCAAGCTCAAAATGGCGTGTATGCTCGCCAAGCACTGCTGGCGCTTGTTCTAAACGAAACACTGTAATCGAGGGGAAAAATCATGGCTAAAGAAACTCAATTGCAGGTAGAAGCAATCAAAAATGGTACGGTCATCGACCACATCCCTGCGCAAATCGGTATCAAAGTATTAAGACTGTTCGATATGCACAATTCATCACAACGCGTAACGATTGGACTGAACTTGCCATCATCAGCACTCGGTCATAAAGATCTACTCAAAATCGAAAATGTGTTTATCAATGAAGAGCAAGCGAGCAAGCTAGCGTTGTATGCTCCTCACGCGACCGTGAATCAAATCGAGAATTATGAAGTGGTGAAAAAGCTAGCGTTAGAGCTTCCTGAGCGCATCAATGATGTATTTGAATGCCCGAATTCAAACTGTATTTCTCATAATGAACCAGTAGAAAGCAGCTTTAGCGTGTTCGAGAAGAAACAAGAAATCCGCCTAAAGTGTAAATACTGCGAGAAAGTGTTCTCACGCGAGATCGTAACCGAGCGATAAACACGCCGCACGACTAGGCTTTGATACGTTTAAAATACCCTGCAATGTCGGGGTATTTTGCTCTTTACCTACCGAGGGTTTAGAGGCAAACTGAGAATCTTTATTCCCTACAACTGATGGAAAAAATCAAATGACGAAAGTACTTCACACTGAGTCTGCACCAGCAGCAATCGGTCCTTACGTTCAAGGCGTAGATCTAGGTAACATGGTTCTTACTTCAGGCCAAATCCCAGTAAACCCAGCGACAGGTGAAGTGTCTGCTGATATCGCAGAACAAGCTCGTCAGTCTCTAGAAAACGTAAAGGCTGTAGTTGAATCTTCAGGTCTTAAAGTATCTGATATTGTAAAGCTAACGGTTTTTGTTAAAGACCTAAATGACTTTGGCACAGTGAACGAAGTTTACGGCAAGTTCTTTGATGAGCACGGCGTAGCAAACTACCCTGCACGCTCTTGTGTAGAAGTGGCTCGCCTACCAAAAGATGTTGGCATCGAGATTGAAGCAATCGCTGTTCGCAAATAATTGCACTTGCTGACAAACATAAAAAAACGGGTAGCTCAGGCTACCCGTTTTTTATTGTTTTCTCGTGATGATATCGCAGTAAAACTTAAGCAGCGTTGCGCTGTTTGACTTCTTCATCTAACGATTCAAGCTTCTCTTTCATCTGTTCACGACAGATATTCGCTAACTCGCGAATGCCCTCTTTACCATAGCCTTCAGTGCTGATTGGAGGTAGCATTTCAACAATCACATGACCATTGTTCCAACGGTTCAGCTTAATTTTATTCGTCGAGCTACATACGATAGGAATGATTGGCACACCTGCACCAATTGCCGCATGAAAAGCACCTGTTTTGAATGGCAGCAAACCACGCCCACGAGAACGCGTGCCTTCTGGGAACATCCACACCGAAACATCACTTTCTTTCATGCTGCTCACGACCTGATCGATAGTACCTTTTGCTTTAGAGCGATTCGCTCGGTCAATCAGAATGTTACCCGTAAGCCAGTAAAGCTGACCAAACAGTGGCATCCAAGCCAAGCTCTTTTTACCTACTGTCACAACTTTCGGAGTCACAGCCGCAGAAACAGTAAACATGTCCCAGTTGTTCTGGTGGTTAGCAATGTAAACATGTTGGCCGCGTGAATACGCATCTTCAGGGATACGCAACTCTAACTTAATCCCAAACACACGAGACATCTTGGCAAACAAACGGCCAAAAGTGAAAACGTGCTTAGGGTTTCTAGGGCTTAATAGGCAGTAACCACAACCACCAATAAACATAACAATCGCAAAGATAGCGACAGCAAATACACGTAACAGTGCAATCATTCTTGTTCTCCAGGAACCGGCTTTTGCCAGATACAGCTATTAATATCTCTCTTTCCATAAAGGGAAAATATGGTCATGAGAGTGATATAAAAAAGCCGAAACTCAGGTTTCGGCTCTCTTGATATCCAAGTTACCTGCGGTGCAGTTTAACTTGCCTAGCTCACTCGCTCAATATTTGCGCCAAGTGCAGCCAGTTTATTTTCGATTTTGTCGTAACCACGGTCGATATGGTAAATACGATCAACGACGGTTTCGCCTTTAGCAATGCAACCTGCAATAACCAAACTAGCCGAAGCTCGTAGATCGGTTGCCATCACTTGCGCACCGCTGAGTGACTCAACATCACCACAGATAACCGTATTGCCTTCGATCTCAGCTTTAGCGCCCATACGCATGAGTTCTGGTACGTGCATAAAGCGGTTTTCAAAGATAGTCTCTGTGATCACGCCGCCACCTTTCGCCATCATATTCAGAAGCGTAAATTGAGCTTGCATATCCGTCGGAAAACCAGGATGTGGCGCAGTACGTACACTTACCGCTTTTAGCTCGCGGTCGGTCATATCAACGGAGATCCAATCTTCACCCGTTTCGACAAGCGCGCCAGCTTCTTCCAGCTTGGCGAGAACCGCTTCAAGCAAATGAGCATTAGTGTTGCGACATACCACTTTACCGCCAGATACTGCTGCTGCGACAAGGAATGTTCCCGTCTCAATACGGTCAGCAACCACGTTGTGTTTACAACCGCCTAGGCGCTCAACACCTTCAATCGTAATGGTATCTGTGCCAGCGCCAGAGATTTTTGCGCCAAGCTTATTTAGGAAATCAGCGGTATCGACGATTTCAGGCTCACGCGCAGCGTTATCTAGTGTTGTTGTGCCTTCCGCCAGCGCTGCGGCACACATGATGGTGATCGTCGCGCCTACGCTGACTTTATCCATCACGATGTGCGCGCCTTTTAGACGACCATCCACTTCTGCTTTCACATAACCATCTTCTAATGTAATGGTTGCGCCAAGCTGCTCTAAACCAGAAATATGTAGATCCACAGGACGAGCGCCAATAGCACAACCGCCTGGTAAAGAAACCTGACCTTGACCAAAGCGCGCCACCAAAGGACCCAAAGCCCAAATAGAAGCACGCATGGTTTTCACCAAGTCATAAGGCGCACAGTATTCTGTAATACTGCTTGGATCAACATGAACAGAGCCATTGCGGCTTACTTTCGCGCCTAAACGCTTAAGCAATTCCATGGTTGTATCGATATCACGAAGGTGTGGTACGTTTGCCACTTCTACTGGCTCTTCCGCCAAGATAGACGCAAATAAAATCGGCAGTGCTGCGTTTTTTGCACCTGAAATGGTCACTTCACCAACTAGTGGTTTATCTGACCCAATAACTCGAAACTTTTCCATCAATAAACCTTAAAGCGACATCAATTTCTTATCACGAGCCCACTCTTCTGGTGTGAACGCTTTGATTGATAATGCGTGAATGTCGTTACGCTGGATGTATTCCATCAGAGGAGCATAAATTAGCTGCTGCTTCTTAACGCGGCTCATTCCATCGAAACAAGCATCAACAGCAACCACTTCATAGTGGCTACCTTCACCTTTCACATGCACTTCTTGAAGGTTTAGTGCTTCTTCTAATAACTGTTGTACTTTTGCGCTATCCACAATTTACCCCTGATAATTCTGTATGTGTTTGGCCACTAAAGATTCAACATTGCTCAGTTGAAACAAAGTGCGCAGTTGCGCCGGCACGAAACTGAGCATTATATGACAGTTTTGCTTTTTTGCATGCTCTAATAAGTGGATTAACATCACCATTCCTGCAGAGTCGACGCGCTCTATCTCTTTTAGCGAGCATTCCAGCTCCGATTGAGCAGGTTGCCATTGCTGTGCATACGCCCACAATGAAGGCACTGTATCTCTATCAAGTGCCCCTGTTAGCTTAAGAATGTTTTGATCCAATTGCCACTGAGCGGGAGTCTGGGCCATTATTTCTTAGCCTCGAAGCGGATCGGTTCTGCGGCCAATTTTTCTAGGTCTTTAGCAACAGATAGAATACCTTCTTGACGAATTTTACTGTTCCATTCGGATTGTTTACTAGAAAGCAAACTAATGCCCTCTGCAATCATATCGAATGCTTCCCACTCACCAGAGTGGTTGTCTTTACGCAGTTTAAACTCAAGTTTGATGTTTGGACGCGGAGTATCGATGATATCAACTTTAATGCTTGTAATACGCTTAGAGTCATCAATGCTAGGCTCAGGACCAAACTCAATTTTTTGGTCAGAGTATTGCGTCAACACTTGTGCATAAGACGCAATCAGGTACGCACGAAATGCATCGATAAACTCAAGTACATCTTCACGCTTAGCACCTTTTAAGTTTGGACCAAGAAGTTTTAACCCTGCATAGCGGTAGTTGACGTAAGGCATTAGCTCTTCTTCAACGATCACTTTAAGTAAATTTGGATCTTGTTTGATTTTCGGCTGTTCGGCTTTCAATCTTTCGAACGTGACTTCAGCTACCTGCTTCATCATCTTATAAGGTTCAGTTTTATCCACCTCTGCTGCTGTTGCTCCAAAGACGCTAAACACAGCACAAACTGAAAGTAGTAATCTCGCTAACATAGTTATTCCTTACTTGAGTCGTCTGAACCACCTACGCTGTATAGTACTTGACCAATTAAGTCTTCAAGCACAAGCGCCGATTTGGTGTCTTCGATGGTATCACCATCCACTAGCATGACTTCATCATCAAAAACGAAGCCAGGTACTAAACCAATGTATTGCTCACCAATCAGGCCAGATGTCAAAATTTGTACGCTCGACGTTTCTGGGAACTGATTGTATTTGCTATTGATAGATAGTGTTACAACTGGCAATAAGTTGTCTGGGTTAAGCGAAATACTACTTACTCGACCAATCACAACGCCCCCCACTTTTACGGGAGAACGAACTTTTAAACTGCCAATATTATCGAACTCGGCTTTGAGGGTATAAGTATCACCAGAGCCAATGCTTTTTACGTCAGCAACTTGAAAAATCATCACAAGAATCGCGCAAATTCCCGCTAATACAAAGCTGCCAACCCATAATTCAGTTTTACGTGTTTGTTGCATGATTAATTCCCAAACATCAATGCGGTCAGTACAAAGTCTAATCCTAGTACTGCTAAAGAAGAATGCACAACAGTGCGCGTAGTTGCTCGGCTGATCCCTTCCGATGTTGGAATAGCATCATAACCGTTAAATAGAGCGACCCAAGTAACCGTAATTGCAAACGCAAAACATTTGATCATACTGTTACCAATGTCTTGCCCTAGCTCAACAGAGGACTGCATCGCTGACCAAAAACTGCCGTGATCAACGCCTTTCCAGTCAACACCAACAAGCTGAGCGCCCCAAATTCCCACAGCCATGAAAATCATAGCCAGTAAAGGCATTGAGATAACCCCAGCCCAAAACCGTGGTGCAATCACTCGTTTCAATGGGTCTACCGCCATCATTTCAAGGCTAGACAGTTGTTCCGTTGCTTTCATTAGACCTATCTCTGCGGTTAACGCAGAACCGGCACGACCAGCAAACAAAAGTGCAGTAACAACGGGTCCTAATTCACGGAGTAACGAAAGCGCTACCATTTGCCCCAAACTGCCTTCTGCGCCGTAATCCACCAACACAACATAGCCTTGTAGACTCAAAACCATTCCAATGAACAGACCAGATACGACGATGATCGCCAGCGACTGAACACCAACAGAATAAAGTTGCTTAACAAGCAGAGGAAAGCTTCTGATCGGTTGTGGCTTAGAAAATAGCGCCCCAATCAACATGAAAGTCGCACGACCAAATGCTCCGCAAATAGAAAGCGTGCGTCGACCCAGCGAGGCGACAAAGTGAATGAAGTTATCGACCATCAAATAAGTCCTTTTCGATACTTTGAGAAGGGAAACGAAACGGTACAGGACCGTCGGCATCACCTTGTAAGAACTGCTGGACACGAGGATCAGAGTTTTGAGTCAGCTCTTCTGGCGTACCATAGGCGATGATTTTTCCATCGGCCATCAGGTATACCCAGTCAGCAATACTCATGACTTCAGGTACGTCGTGAGAAACCACAATAGAGGTCAAACCTAACGCTTGGTTTAGATTGCTAATTAGCTCAACCAAAACGCCCATAGTGATTGGGTCTTGCCCCACAAACGGCTCATCGTACATGATCAGGTCAGGGTCAAGTGCGATTGCACGAGCCAAAGCAGCGCGTCTTGCCATACCACCTGAAAGCTCACTCGGCATTAATTGCGCCGCGCCGCGTAGACCGACAGCTTCGAGCTTGAGTAACACCATGGTGCGAATCAAATCTTCCGATAAATCGGTATGCTCTCTCAATGGAAAGGCGACATTATCAAAAACATTCAAATCAGTGAATAAAGCCCCTGACTGGAACAACATGCTCATTTTCTTTCGAGCATGGTAGAGTTTTTTACGCGAGAGAGAGGGAATATTGTCTCCATCAAACCAGATCTCTCCTTGCTCGGGATACAACTGACCACCAATCAAACGCAGCAGTGTTGTTTTACCAATTCCCGATGGTCCCATAATGGCCGTCACTTTGCCCTCAGGAACATGCAGATCAATATCATCAAAGATCATGCGTTCTCCCCGTGAAAAAGTGAGGTTGTTCACGGTGACTAAATCGTTGTTCGACATATCATCTCTTCTACTGTAGGAGCGTTGCAACTCACGGAATCATCAAGCAGATACTCATCGGAGTTGAATTCTACGTTTAATAAAGTAACGTCGGTACATTTATTAGGCTGCAATCATAAGCACATTGGCGTTGAATTTAAAGCACTGTTCAATTAAATAAAGTCGACTATATCCCTGCAATTTCTCATGGTTTATGACCTAATTAGCACGAAGTGTTTAAATCCTAGACCAGAATTGCTCATTTAAATGAGTGAGATTTACATACATTTTCGTTACTAACCTTTAATTTATTCTTCGTTTATCTTCCATTTTAGGCCGCAAAAGGTCAAAATTAGCGGTTATTCATTTTACTTATTTAATACTTAGGAATTCTCATGCTCGAAGCCGTTGCGTTGCTTATAGTCGGTCTTGTTTTGCTTGTTTGGAGTGCAGATAAACTTGTTTTTGGCTCTGCAGCGATAGCCCGCAACGTCGGTATTTCCCCGCTTGTCATCGGCATGACAATCCTTGCGATGGGCTCATCCGCCCCTGAGATGATGGTATCTGCAACCGCTGCTTGGGATGGCAAAACAGATACAGCGGTGGGTAACGTATTAGGCTCAAACATAGCGAACATTGCGTTAATCCTAGGTATTACAGCGCTGATCAAGCCTTTGTCGATTAGCTCCGCCGTCATCCGCCGAGAACTTCCACTCATGATAGCCGTAACCGTACTCGCTGGTATTCTGCTTTGGAATAGCCATCTCGGTTTTTATGAGGGTGTCTTATTGTTTGTACTCTTTGGGGCATTTTTATTTGCTATGTTGCAAATCAGCCGCAAAGAGCAAAAATCAGGTGATGTTTTTCTTGATGACCAAGAGTCAGAGATCCCAGAAGGCGTCAGTAACCCTAAAGCAATCATGTGGGTGGTTATTGGCTTGATACTGCTTCCTTTGGCAGCCAGCATGCTGGTTGATAACGCGGTAATTATTGCTAAACACTTTGGTATGAGCGACCTTGTTATCGGTCTAACTATTATCGCCATTGGCACTAGCCTGCCAGAACTAGCCGCATCACTTGCGGGAGTTTTAAAGGGTGAAGACGACATGGCTGTCGGTAACATTATCGGTTCGAATGTGTTTAACATTCTGGCGGTAATGGGGATTCCTGGCATCATTAATCCATCGGTGCTCAGTGAGTACGCGATGGGACGTGACTTCTGGGTCATGTTAGGCGTTTCATTGTTACTTGTCGCGATGTGTTTGGGTAAATCACGCAGTATTAACCGTATTGAAGGTGCCATCTTGTTTGTGTGCTTCTTAGGTTACCAAGTGTACTTATTCGCAAACATGACCGCTTAATTACCACGATCAATAAGTAGAGATCTGATATGTCCAATCAATTTGATTTTCGCGCTGCTGCTAAACAAGTTCTTGATATCGAAGTTGCTGCTCTGCAAGAGCTAGATACCTACTTTGATGATCAATTTGAAAAAGCGTGTGAACTTATCCTTTCCAACAACGGCAAAGTTGTCGTTATGGGTATTGGCAAGTCAGGCCATATTGGTAACAAGATTGCCGCCACTCTGGCAAGCACTGGGACTTCGGCGTTTTTCGTTCATCCAGGCGAAGCCGCACATGGTGACTTGGGTATGATTAGCCCTGGTGACATTGTGCTGGCAATTTCTAACTCTGGTGAATCAAACGAAATTCTGTCTCTATTTCCAGTATTAAAGCGCCTGAATATTAAGATCATCAGCATGACAGGTAAGCCAGAATCAAATATGGCCAAGCTGTCTGACTTACACCTGCAAATTACGGTACCTCAAGAAGCTTGTCCGTTAGGCCTGGCGCCAACTAGCAGTACGACTGCCACATTAGTGATGGGAGATGCATTAGCCGTAGCTCTGCTTCAAGCTCGTGGTTTTTCTGCCGAAGATTTTGCCCTATCTCACCCAGGTGGTGCACTGGGGAGAAAACTGCTACTTAAGTTGTCTGATATTATGCACTTTGGAGAAGCGTTACCTAAAGTTTCTCCTGACGCATTAATTCGCGATGCCCTGCTTGAAATTTCAGAAAAGGGGTTAGGCATGACAGCCATCGTCGATGAGCACGATGCTATGCTTGGTATATTCACCGATGGTGATTTACGTCGTACCTTAGACAAGCGTATCGATATTCATACGACGGCAATTGGCGAGGTCATGACGACAAACCCAACCACAGCACACCCTGATATGCTGGCGGTTGAAGGTTTGAACTTGATGCAGAATAAAAACATTAACGCTCTGATTTTATGTAAAGACGAAAAAATTGTGGGTGCACTGAACATGCACGATTTACTAAAAGCTGGCGTGATGTAATATCAGCACAAACATTTAAATCATTTATTAGACGAATAAAGGCAATGGTCAGGGAAGTACTGAGCTAAACGATAGGCCTTCATTATATGAGTTTTACTCGCCTTATTTATTTGCTCTTGATCTTCGTTGTAGCGTGGTGCGGTTATTACCTACTAACCCCTAAAGGCAACGACGCAATTCAAGTAGCACCAGATTCTGAACTGCCCATGTTCAGTGGTTCTGGATTAGAAAACATCACCTACGGTGAAGATGGTGTCCGCAGTTACATCATTCGCTCCACTAACTTAGACCATTATGCTAAGAGTGGAGATACTATTTTTAATAACCCGACTTTGATGGTTTACCGTGAAGGTAGCGTCATTGAATGGAAGGTGACTGCCACAAGAGCAGTGTTAGATGAAGACCAAGTTTTGACTTTATATGACAAAGTCTTAATGCAAAATCTTCTGCCTGGTGCGAGTTTTGATACCATGGCAACAGACAAATTGGTCATTAATCTAACCAATCGTGATTTTAAAGCTGACCAACAAGTGATGTTGGTTGGACCACTATTTGAAACTACTGGAGGCGCAATGCAAGGCAACTTAAAACAGCATACTGCGACTCTGACAGATGAAGTTCAAGGTCGATATGAAACCGTTACACCTTAGCCTACTGGCACTGGTATTGGCGGCGCCTCAAGCGCTGGCACTCAAGTCGGATACTCAACAGCCGGTTTACATAAACTCTGACACCCAACAGGTGGATATGAAGAGTAACCAGGTTGTTTTTGAAGGCGATGTATCTCTTAAGCAAGGGAGCATCAATATCGATGCTGATAGAATCGTGGTAACTCGCGATCCTAAAACCGAAGCAATTAAACAGATTCAAGCATTTGGTAAACCTGCGAAGTTTTCTCAGCTGATGGACGATGGTAAAACACTTAGTGGTCAAGCTACGGAGTTGGATTACCGTATTTCTACAGACGAACTGACCATGAAAGGTCAAGCGCAGCTGGCGCAAGACAACAACACCATCAAAGGTTCTTCGATTCGTTACCAAATTGGTAAACAAAAGCTAGTCGCTGATAGCTCTAAGGAAGAGCGCGTTACGACCATTTTGCAACCCAATCAGATAGAGAACTAATATGGCAGTACTGAGTGCGAAAAACTTGGCGAAAAGCTACAAAAAACGCAAAGTCGTCACTGATGTTAGCTTAGAAGTTGAATCTGGTCAGATTGTTGGGCTGCTCGGTCCAAACGGTGCGGGTAAAACCACCTCGTTTTACATGATTGTCGGCTTAGTACCTCGCGATGAAGGCACCATTACCATTGACGACAATGACATCAGTATTTTGCCGATGCATAGCCGTTCACGACTTGGCATTGGCTATCTTCCGCAAGAAGCGTCGATTTTCCGTAAGCTTTCAGTAGAAGATAACATCATGGCCGTACTTGAAACTCGTCAAGAAATGACGAGGGAAGAGCGCCAAGATAAACTGGAAGATTTGTTGGAAGAATTCCACATCCTGCACATCAGAACCAGTGCTGGTATGGCACTATCAGGGGGTGAGCGACGCAGGGTGGAAATCGCTCGAGCTCTAGCGGCCAACCCTCAGTTCATTTTATTGGATGAACCTTTCGCTGGTGTTGACCCAATTTCGGTTAATGACATCAAGAAAATCATTGAGCATCTGCGCGATCGTGGTCTCGGAGTGTTAATCACTGACCATAATGTACGTGAAACACTGGACGTATGTGAAAAAGCCTATATCGTGAGCCAAGGGCACCTAATTGCATCGGGAACTCCGGCAGAAGTTCTCAATAATGAACAGGTGAAACAAGTTTATCTCGGCGAACAATTCCGTCTATGATTATATTAGGAACGGTAAGATTCTGAGCATTACAAGGTAAGTAACACTGAATGAAACCTTCATTACAACTCAAGCTAGGTCAGCAGTTAGCCATGACGCCACAGTTGCAGCAAGCGATTCGCTTATTGCAATTGTCGACACTCGATCTTCAACAAGAAATCCAAGAAGCGTTGGACTCCAACCCATTATTGGAAGTTGAAGAAGGCCAAGACGAGCCTCTAGCAAACGGTGAAGATAAGTCAGCGGTCGAGGCTGCTGATAGCAACAGTGCTAGCGAACCAACAGAAATTGACGTTCCAGATAGCTCCGATGTGATAGAGAAATCAGAAATTAGCTCTGAACTTGAAATCGACACGACTTGGGATGACGTCTACAGCGCGAATACTGGTAGCACTGGCTTAGCTCTTGATGATGATATGCCCGTCTACCAGGGCGAAACCACTGAATCATTACATGATTACCTCATGTGGCAGCTTGACCTAACACCATTCAGTGAAACCGACCGCACGATTGCATTAGCGATTATTGACGCTGTTGACGACTACGGCTATTTAACTTTGTCGCCTGAAGAGATTCATGAGAGCTTCGATAATGAAGAGATAGAGTTAGACGAAGTAGAAGCTGTTCGTAAACGCATTCAACAATTCGATCCTCTTGGCGTTGCATCGCGTAACTTACAAGAATGTTTGTTACTGCAACTGACGACCTTCCCAGAAGACACGCCGTGGCTTGCTGAAGCTAAAATGATACTTGCGGATCACATTGATCACCTAGGCAACCGTGACTACAAGCTCGTCATCAAAGAGACTAAGCTGAAAGAAGCCGATCTTCGTGAAGTCTTAAAGCTTATCCAACAGTTAGATCCTCGTCCAGGTAGTCGCATCACTCCTGATGATACCGAGTACGTAATTCCAGACGTATCCGTTTTTAAAGACAATGGCAAATGGACCGTTTCTATAAACCCGGATAGCGTGCCAAAATTAAAAGTAAATCAACAATATGCTCAATTAGGCAAAGGTAATAGCGCGGATAGCCAGTACATCCGCAGCAATTTGCAAGAGGCAAAATGGTTAATTAAGAGCTTAGAGAGTAGAAACGAGACGCTACTCAAAGTTGCAAGATGTATTGTTGAACATCAACAAGATTTCTTCGAGTATGGTGAGGAAGCCATGAAGCCAATGGTGCTCAATGATGTCGCTTTGGCTGTGGACATGCATGAATCCACGATTTCTCGTGTAACAACGCAAAAATTTATGCATACACCACGTGGTATTTTTGAATTGAAGTACTTCTTCTCTAGCCATGTTAGTACTGACAACGGCGGAGAATGTTCGTCAACAGCAATTCGTGCACTCATTAAAAAACTGGTCGCAGCAGAGAATACTGCCAAACCACTGAGTGATAGCAAGATTGCTGCTCTTCTGGCTGACCAAGGGATTCAGGTCGCAAGACGTACGATAGCCAAATATCGCGAATCCTTGGGAATTGCCCCTTCAAGTCAGCGTAAACGCCTATTATAAGGCACTAACTGAAAAGGAAAGTCTATGCAAATCAATATTCAAGGCCATCACGTTGATCTTACCGATTCAATGCAAGACTATGTAAATTCTAAGTTTCAGAAGCTCGAAAGGTTCTTCGACCACATCAATCAAGTGCATGTTGTACTAAAAGTTGAAAAAATTACTCAAATCGCGGAAGCTACGCTTCACATAAATCAAGGCGAAATCCACGCATCAGCCGATGACGAAAATATGTATGCCGCGATCGATTCGCTGGTAGATAAATTGGTTCGCCAACTTAATAAGCACAAAGAAAAACTAAACAGTCATTAATCATGCAACTGAGCGAAATACTGTCATTGGACTGCACCAAAAGTGCGGTCCACTGCACGAGTAAAAAACGCGCCCTTGAAATGATCAGCCGTATCGTGGCTGATCAAACGGGCCAAGATTCTACCGAGCTGTTCGAATGCATGCTCAATAGAGAAAAAATGGGCAGTACCGGTATCGGAAACGGTATTGCGATCCCTCACGCGAGAATGCAATCAAGCGACAAGGCCATTGCTGTCTTACTGCAATGTGATGAAGCAATCGAATTTGATGCGATTGACAATCGACCTGTCGATCTTCTTTTTGCGCTCCTTGTACCAGAAGAACAGTGCAAAGAGCACCTCAAGACTCTATCCTCTATGGCAGAACGTCTGAGCGATAAGCAAGTATTAAAACTACTGCGTAATGCTCAGAGTGATGAAGAACTTTACGACATCATGATTCACCAATAAGCAGGACTAACTCCATGCGACTAATCGTTGTTAGCGGGCACTCAGGTGCCGGTAAAAGTATTGCGCTTCGTGTACTGGAAGACTTAGGTTACTACTGTGTTGATAACCTACCAGTTAACTTGCTGGACGCATTTGTTCATTCTGTTGCTGACAGCAAACAGAATGTTGCAGTCAGCATTGATATTCGCAATATTCCTAAAAAGCTAAAAGAACTGACGAGTACACTAGAACAGTTAAAAACTGAGCTTGATGTGACCGTGCTTTTCTTGGACGCCAATAAAGAAACGCTACTCAAACGCTACAGCGAAACACGCCGAATTCACCCGTTATCTTTAGGTGGCACCTCCCTCTCGCTCGATCAAGCCATCGAGCGTGAGAAACAAATTTTGACGCCACTCAAAGCGCATGCAGATCTGGTCCTAAATAGTAGTGGGCAGTCTTTGCATGAATTGAGTGAAACCGTGCGTATGCGCGTTGAAGGCAGAGATCGCAAAGGGCTCGTTATGGTATTTGAGTCTTTTGGTTTTAAATACGGCCTGCCTTCCGATGCCGATTACGTATTCGACGTTCGCTTCTTACCTAACCCACATTGGGAACCAGCACTACGCCCGCTTACAGGTCTGGATGCTCCTATCGCCGCATTTTTAGAGCAACACCAATCGGTGTTAAGTTTGAAATATCAAATTGAAAGCTTTATAGAGAATTGGTTACCTCTGCTTGAGAAAAACAACCGCAGCTACCTGACCGTTGCAATCGGTTGTACTGGTGGTAAGCACCGCTCGGTGTACTTAACTCAGCAAATCGGTGAATACTTCGCCAACAAAGGACACCAAGTACAAATTCGCCATACCTCACTAGAGAAAAACGCTAAGGAATAGCCGTGGAGTTAAGTCGTAAAGTATTGATTCAAAACCGCCTTGGCTTACATGCTCGTGCAGCAGTCAAACTGGTCGAACTGGCACAGAGCTTTGAAGCGGTCATCACCATCGACAATGAAGAAGACAAAACCGCCACAGCAGACAGCGTAATGGGCCTGTTAATGCTAGAGTCCGCTCAAGGACAATACGTCACGATCCACGCAACGGGTGGGCAAGCGGAAGAAGCACTGGATGCCGTTTGCCACTTGATCGAAGATAAATTTGATGAAGGCGAGTAGTTTACTCGCTTTTTTCTTACCTCCCATTATCTTTCTCTTCCCTGACCTAATAAATAAATTTGCTTAGTATCATAAGTTGTTATTAAAAGGCGCCTAGAATTAAGTTATTATTCAACGCATTGTAAATATCAGGAATTGGGAGGAATGAATGGCAGAGCAAATTGAATTCGACCAAGCTCACCAAGCCCTCCAAGAAGTCACAGAAGCGCTAGAAAATGGCCGCTTCGTCCATGTTCGTCGTCAATTACAGGACATGGAACCTGAGGATATCGCTCACCTTTTAGAAGCCTCCCCACGGAAGAGCCGTGAAGTTCTTTGGCAACTCACCGACCCTGAAGATTATGGTGAAATCCTTGACGAGCTGAACGAAGACGTCAAAGACAGCCTCGTATCCAAAATGGCACCAGAAGCGCTTGCAGAAGCGACAGAAGGCATGGATACCGATGACGTGGCTTACGTACTGCGTAGCTTGCCTGACAACCTGTCACGCGAAGTCCTGTCGCAAATGGACTCCTCTGACCGTCTACGGGTCGAAACCGCCCTATCCTACCCAGAAGACACCGCGGGTGGACTGATGAACACCGACGTCATCACAATTCGTGGTGACGTCGATGTGGACGTAGTTTTGCGTTATCTACGTATGAAAGGCGAGCTTCCAGAAGCTACGGATGCCCTGTATGTGATCGATGAAGAGAGTAAGCTCATCGGTGAACTGCCGATCACGACGCTTATTACCACTCAGCCAGACGTAAAAATCATTGATGTAATGGAAGACGCGGACGAGGCCATCACCGTCGATACTAGCGACTCAGATGTTGCGAGTCTGTTCGAACGCCGTAATTGGGTATCTGCACCTGTTGTTGATGAAAACTTGCATTTGGTCGGCCGTATCACCATCGATGACGTGGTTGACGTTATTCGTGAAGACGCGGAACACTCGATGATGAGTATGGCGGGTATGGACGATGACGAAGATACTTTCGCGCCTGTTGTAAAATCAGCTCGCAAACGCAGTATCTGGCTTGGCGCTAACGTATTAGCCGCCCTTGCTGCTGCTTCCGTTTCTAACATGTTTGAGGCCACATTAGATCAAATGGCGGCCATTGCGGTATTGATGACGATTGTTCCGTCCATGGGTGGTGTCGCTGGTAACCAAACCGTCGCACTAGTGATTCGTGGTCTTGCTCTTGGTCATATCGGTGACTCAAACAAACGCGAACTGTTAATGAAAGAAGCCTCGATCGGCTTACTCAACGGTATCATGTGGGCGCTGATTATTGGTGGTATTGTTGTTGCTTGGAAAGGTAACTGGATGCTCGGAGGAATCATTTCCGCCGCCATGCTGACCAACTTATTGGTCGCAGGTATTGCCGGAGTAACGATTCCAATCCTATTGAAAAAAATGAACATCGATCCCGCTTTAGCTGGTGGTATGGCATTAACAACGGTGACGGATGTGATTGGTTTATCTGTCTTCTTAGGGCTTGCCACAATACTGATTACCTAACAGAAAAAACGAAAAAGCCTGATGAACACATCAGGCTTTTTTGATTCTGAATTGCTAGAAAAGCTTATTCACCCGCCACTTTCATGCTATCCAGTAGGATAGAGCCCGTTTGGATTTGTGAGCGCGTTTCAATATCACTACCAACCGCCACAATCTTGGTGAACATGTCTTTTAGATTACCTGCGATGGTAATTTCTGATACTGGGTATTGGATTTCGCCATTCTCAACCCAGAAGCCTGCGGCACCGCGAGAGTAATCACCCGTTACCACGTTCACACCTTGTCCCATGACTTCTGTCACTAGAAGACCAGTACCGAGCTCTTTAAGCATTTGCTCGAAGTTTTGGCCTGTCGACTTCACGTACCAGTTATGAATCCCACCAGCGTGACCTGTCGGCGTCATCTTCATTTTACGTGCGGCATAACTGGTTAACAGATAAGTTGCTAGCACACCGTCGGTAATGATCTCACGGTCTTGAGTGTACACACCTTCACTATCGAATGGACTTGATGCCAAACCACGCAATACATGCGGACGTTCTGAGATATTGAACCAATCAGGAAGCACTTGTTTGCCTAGATGGTCAAGTAAGAAAGAAGATTTTCGGTACAGGTTACCACCGCTGATCGCCATAACGAGATGGCCAATCAAGCCTGTCGCAACATCAGCCGCAAACATGATTGGGTATTGACCTGTTTTTAGACGCTGCGCATCTAAGCGGTTAACCGTATTCTCTGCCGCCTTACGACCCACCGTTTCTGGGGTCCATAAGTCATCACGATGACGTGCCACGGTGTAGCTGTAATCACGTTCCATCTCGCCGTTTTGACCAACGCCAATTACACAACAGCTAGTACTATGGCGGCTAGACGCATAACTAGCTAATAAGCCATGGCTATTGCCATACACTTTCACGCCATAATGACTATCATAACTCGCGCCATCACTTTGCTTGATTGCTCTGTCATAACTTAGCGCTTCTTTCTCAGCGGCAATCGCCACATCGGCAGCATAGTCTGGATCGGGTGCGTCAGGGTGGAAAAGATCAAGCTCCGGGATCTCTTGCACCATGTATTCTTTTGCTGCAGGGCCTGCAAATGGGTCTTCAGATGTGTAATGTGCAATATCTAGCGCCGCTATAACGGTTTGCTCGATTGCCGCTTCACTTAAATCAGACGTGGAAGCACTGCCTTTGCGTTGACCTCGGTAAACGGTAATGCCCAGCGCACCATCGCTGTTGAACTCGACATTTTCTACTTCACCCATACGAGTTGAAACACTTAAACCAGTGCTTTTAGTAATTGCGACTTCGGCGGCGTCAGATTTTGCCGATGCAAGCTTTAAGGCTCTTGCGACGGCTTGCTCTAGCTCGGTACGTTGCTCAGCAACCTGCTGTTTAATATCCATTGTCTTTCACATCTTGTCTTTGATGAACAATAGGATAACAAGAATTTCGCTTTCTCCCCATGATTCTTGTTAAAATAGTCATAATATTAATCAAAACACAGGCAACTGAAATGGCACGTAAGAATCAAAAAGCGCCATGGGAACCAGAAGAAGAGATCATCTGGGTAAGTAAATCCGAGATGAAGCGAGACATGGAAGAACTGCAAAAGCTAGGTGAGGAGCTTGTCGGCCTCAAACCTTCAGTTCTAGAAAAGTTTCCATTGAGTGAAGATTTGCGAGAAGCAATTGCTGACGCGCAACGCTTTAAAAATGAAGCGCGTCGTCGCCAATTACAACGTATCGGTAAATTGATGCGTTACGAAGATCCAGAGCCAATCCAAGCCGCACTGGATAAAATTCGTAATAAGCACTCTCAATTAACGGCGGTATTCCACAAACTTGAAGCGTTGCGTGATCGCGTAGTGGAAGAAGGTGACAAAGCCATTGATGACGTAATGGAAATGTACCCAGAAGCGGATCGTCAGCGTCTACGCCAACTTGCTCGCCAAGCAGCGAAAGAGAAAAAAGCTGGGAAACCAGCAAAAGCGTACCGCGAAATCTTTCAGATCCTTAAAGGTCTAAACGAAGAAGAGTTTTAATTCGACGGCTCAAGCAATGAGCATTCGATTTAAACGCAAAAAGCAGACGTCAATGTCTGCTTTTTTTATCTTTGGTTTTACTGTCAGCGTTACACTAAGCGATTCACGCGGTCTCCGCGCTCGAAAGCGTTAATGTTCTCAATCAAGATTTCCGCTAAACGTTGGATAGATGAGTCGCTGCCCCATGCAACATGCGGTGTAAGTAACAAATTAGGTAAACTCATATTGGCAATCAGCGGATTGCTCTCATCAGCCGGTTCTTGTGTAAAAACATCAAAACCAGCCGCTGCAATTTCTTGCTGTTTTAAGGCATCCACCAGCGCGCTCTCATCCACCAAACCTCCACGCCCTGTATTAATCAAAATGGCGTTGGACTTCATTTGTTGCAACTCAGCTTGACCAATTAAATTCTGAGTACGATCGTTGAGCGGGCAATGCAAAGTCAGCGCATCGGAGCGTTTTAATACTTCCTCAAACGGCACATAACCTGGTCTACATTCTGCCGCCCCTTTACGCTCAGAAAACAACACGGTCATTCCTAACGCTTGAGCCAGATTCGCCGTCGCTTGCCCTAGTGCCCCACTACCAACAACACCTAACGTGCTACCACCAATATCCCCGATTGGGTGAGTAAAAAAACAAAACTGCTGGTTACGCTGCCACTCACCTGCGGCAATATCTTGGTGGTACCCAAATAAATTCCGTCTTAAAGCGAATAACATTGCCATCACGTGCTCGGGCACCGAACGCGTCGCGTAACCACGTACATTAGCAACCGCAATATCATGATTAGCACAGTAGTTCACATCGACGTTGTTAAAACCAGTTGCGGCAACCGCGATCATCCGTAATTTTGGTAGTTGCTCTAATACATGTTGGTCAAGCAGGACTTTATTGCTAATCACGATATCGGCATCTGCTAACCTTTCTATTACCTGCTCAGGCGCAGTTAGGTCGTACTCACGCCAGTGGTGCGGAAAGCCAGGTCGTGGGACCTCAATATGTTCTGGGATGGTCGCTCGGTCTAAAAATACGATGCTTGGCAAAGACATAACAACTCCTTGTTCACGGCTGAAAGACAGGATACATCAACCACAGTAACGAAATAGCCAAAAATAGCGAACTAGAAAGAACCGCTGTTGAGTGCAATTGGCATTAAGGGTGTGGCAACGTTTTATAATCAGGCAATGTACGCTCTGGCGAAAAATAGTTAAAGATCATCGCCTCGGCTTCAGAATAAAAGTCACAGGGTACAAAAATACTGCTCAGCTGATCCGTAGCTGGATGATAAAAACTTAGCTCCGCAGCGTGCAACTCTAAACGTTCTGAAAACTGATACGCCTCTTCGCTTGCATAAAACTCATCACCCACAATCGCATGACCAATCGCCATCAAATGCACGCGTAACTGATGCGATCGACCAGTAATGGGGAGTAACCGCACAACGGTTGTATGGGTGCCATCAGGGTGCACTTCACGCTTCACTACTTGGAATAAAGTTTGAGATGGTTTGCCGTCGTCAAAACATACTTTTTGTCGTGGACGATTTGGCCAATCACAAATTAATGGAAGATCAATATTCCCTTCTTGCGGCTCAACATGCCCCCAAACACGTGCGTAATACACCTTGTGAGTGAGGCGATATTGGAACTGCTTTTTTAATGCTCGCTCCGCGGGTTTGTTTTTCGCCAGCAACATCAACCCTGATGTCGACATATCCAAGCGATGCACAACTTGAATTTCTGGATGCAACTCTTTGAGGCGGCTCCACATGCTGTCGTAATGCTCTGCAAGGCGACCAGGGACAGACAGCAGCCCTGATGGCTTATTCACTGCCAGAATGTCGTCATCCTCAAAAACGATATCAACCCAAGGGTCGGTGGGAGGGGTATATTCAAGCATTGCCATGGGAGATCTCTACAAAATAAAAACGCCACGATTATATACCCAAATAGCACCCAGATGCAGGATTCTGAAGAAAAGTTCAACCCAATAAAACAAAGTCAATCCTTTAGCATAAAAACTAAAAATAGCACGTTGTAAATTTAGTTTGACAACAAGACGCATAACTGAATAGAGTGCTAGATGCACACAGCATGATATTCGCAAAGAATACTTAAAATAAATACACCAAAACACAGCATTTAAAAGACATTACCGTTGCGCAGTATAGGGCGTTCGCTCAGCTTGTCATGTACTGCGGTATGTATCTCTTTAGAAAGATACATAAGATAAAAAGGACAATAAGCAATGGACTCCGCCGTTATAGATAAACCCCAATCCAAACTTTCCTTATTTTTTCGTTCGCTAGGCCCCGGCATATTAATGGCATCTGCTGCGGTCGGTGGCTCTCACCTCGTGGCATCAACCAAGGCTGGTGCGATTTATGGTTGGCAATTGGCTGCACTGATTCTGCTCGTAAACCTGTTTAAATACCCTTTTTTCCGAGCGGGCGTACAGTACACCATGGGGACAGGGCTGACCTTGGTTGAGGGCTACGCGAAATTAGGTCGGCCTTATCTATGGCTATTTCTATTTCTGAGCGTGGTATCGGCCGTCATCAATACCGCCGCTTTGTTGATGTTTAGCGCTAGCTTGCTGGGCTACTTCATTCCGTTTTCACTATCAATGGCATCACTCAGCATCATTGTGATTGTCACCTGCCTGATCATATTATTTGCTGGCCATTACAAAGCGCTCGATACGCTATCTAAGGTGATCATGTCGGTGTTAACCATCGCGACTTTACTCGCTGTTTCTATCGCCTTTGGTAACCCTGTTGAACAAGTGGCCAACTTCGAACCGCCGTCACCTTGGTCTATTGCGGCTATTGGTTTTATCGTTGTGACAATGGGGTGGATGCCTGCACCGATTGAGATCTCCTGTTTAACCTCAGCGTGGCTAAAACGCCAATCAAGCCAGCAAGAAGTAACATACCGCTCTGCTCTATTTGACTTTAATGTCGGTTATATTGGCACGGCGTTTCTTGCCATTATCTTTGTATCGCTAGGCTCTTTGATGCTTTATGGTTCTGGCGTTGCGCTTGAAAGCTCTGGCGTTGGCTTCTCCCACCAATTGGTTGGCTTATATGCGGCAACGATTGGCGAATGGTCTCGTTACTTGATCGCGGTAATTGCGTTTTTCTGTATCTTTGGCAGCACGATTACCGTTATTGATGGCTATTCGCGCGTTATTTCGGATTCTCAACGCTTACTGCGCTCGCAACCAGACACTAACCCTAAAACCACTTCAGCGATCATGTTGGTAGTCTCCTTACTTGCATTGGGTATTGTGGTTTTCTGGGCTTCTGCGTTATTGCCTATGCTGAACTTTGCGATGATCCTCGCCTTTATGACCACGCCATTCTTTGCTCTGCTAAATTACACATTAGTGAGCAAAACTGAGTTACCTGAGCCTTTGGCTGTTGGACCTAAACTAAAGTGGTTGTCGATTGCAGGCCTGATTTACTTGTTTGGCTTCTTGGCTGTATTTATCTGGTGGAAGTGGTTGATGTAAATGAGATAGCTATCAGTGATTAATGCATTCCGCTTAAAGAAACTAAACCGTAAATAAAGAAAAAGGTCTTCAACTGAAGACCTTTTTTAATGAGCAATAAATACTTACTTAGTTGTGGCTCACCACAATCAAACGCAGCGAGTCGAGCTGAACCTGAGCTTGGTTGATGTAACCAGTGAGCTCTTTAATTTGTGCGTCGATAGCTTCAATTTCTTCGTCACGAATATTTGGGTTCACCGCTTTCAGTGCTTGCAAACGCTCAAGTTCTGCATTCAAACTGTGCTGCATATCTTGATGAGCTTGTTTGCGTACTTCTTCAACCTTCTCTTCAATAAGAACATCACCGGCTTCAATTAAGCGGTGTACATCTTTCTGTACCGACGTAACCAACTTGCTACCTAAGTGACGGTTTACAGGGCTGAGCTGGCGGTTAAAGCTTTCAAACTCCACTTGAGCAGACAAATCATTACCACGCGAGTCCATCATTAAACGGATTGGCGTTTTCGGTAAGAAGCGCGCGATACCACTGCGTTTTGGCGCTTGCGCATCTACCGCGTAAATCAACTCAAGAAGAATAGTCCCGACTGGTAACGCTTTGTTTTTCAATAGAGATACCGCAGACGTCCCCACCCCTTCACTCATAAGAAGATCGATACCACCCTGGATCATTGGGTGTTCCCAACTGATAAAGTGCATATCTTCACGAGATAACGCTGTATCACGATCAAACGTGATCGTCGCTCCTTCGTATGGCAGACCTGGGTAGCTTGGCACCATCATGTGCTCAGATGGGGTCACAATCAGGGCGTTTTCACCTTTATCGTCTTGATTCAAGCCAATCGTGTCAAAAAGAGAAAGTGCGAAGGTGACCAGATTGGTATCGCCGTCGGTTGATTCAATTTTCTCAACGATTTGTTGTGCTTTTTCCCCGCCATTTGAATGCATTTCTAATAGGCGATCACGGCCTTGCTCCAATTGGGATTTCAGCTCTTTATTCATTTTTGCTGACGCTTCAATGATCTCATCTAGCGTACTGGTATCACCAGAGGCAAGAATTTCAATCAGATCATCGGAGTACTTATCGTAAACAGCACGGCCTGTTGGGCAGGTTTCCGCAAAAGCGTTCAGGCCTTCATCGAACCAACGTGCTAGGATCGCTTGCGATGTGCCTTTCAGGTAAGGAACATGAATGTCGATATCGCGATTTTGACCGATACGGTCCAAACGACCAATACGTTGCTCAAGCAAGTCTGGGTTGAATGGCAAATCGAACATGACAAGTTGGTTGGCAAACTGGAAGTTACGACCTTCAGAGCCGATTTCGCTACAGATAAGAACTTGTGCTCCACCTTCTTCTTGCGCAAAGTAAGCCGCCGCTTTGTCACGTTCAAGAATCGACATACCTTCGTGGAAAACGGTGGCGCGGATACCTTCACGCTCACGCAGTGCTTGCTCCAATTGCAGTGCGGTACTCGCACGAGAAGCAATCACGAGGATTTTCTCGCTGCGCTTCTCTTTTACTTTTTCAAGCAACCAATTCACACGCGAGTCAAACTGCCACCAGCTCGCGTCATCGCCTTCAAATTCTTGGAAAATTTCTTCTGGGTAAAGGTTCTTCATCGCACGTGCTTCAGAACTCATCTTACCGCCAATCATCCCAGCAACACGCATTGATGTAGTGTATTGCGGTGGAATATCCATTGGCATCAGATGCACGTTACGCTTAGGGAAGCCTTTGATGGCCGCGCGCGTATTACGGAACAGAACACGCCCTGTACCATGACGATCCATCAAGTTATCGATCAGCTCTTGGCGTGCCGACGCTTTAGCTTCTTCGTCCGCTTCACTTTCGATAATACGGAAAAGTGGTTCTACGTCTTGTTCAGACAACAACTCAGTGATCTGGTTTTTTGCTTCATTAGGTAGCTTTTCACCGGAAAAGAGTGAAGTAATCGCATCTGCTACGGGCGCGTATTGCTCTTCTTCCTCAACGAACGCTTCGTAATCATAGAAGCGGTCTGGATCCAACAAACGCAGACGAGCAAAGTGACTCTCACGACCAAGCTGCTCTGGCGTTGCAGTCAGTAGCAACACACCTGGAGTACGTTCAGCCAAGCCTTCTACCACTTGGTATTCACGGCTCGGTTTATCTTGGCTCCATTCAAGGTGATGCGCTTCATCGACGACCAGTAGGTCCCATTCACCTTCCAGTGCTTGTTCAAAACGCTTGCGGCTCTTGCGTAGGAAATCCAAAGAACACAGCACATATTGCTGAGTATCAAATGGGTTTTCTGCATCCGCAAAAGCTTCGATACAGCGCTCTTCGTCAAAGATAGAGAAATGCAGATTGAAACGACGCATCATCTCAACCAGCCATTGATGCTGCAGTGTTTCAGGCACCACAATCAAAATGCGTTCGGCACGACCAGACAGAACTTGTTGGTGGATGATCATGCCCGCTTCGATGGTTTTACCCAAACCTACCTCATCCGCCAACAAGACGCGTGGCGCGTGACGACGGCCAACTTCGTGCGCGATGTAAAGCTGATGAGGGATCAAACCTGCACGCATACCACATAGGCCACGCATTGGGCTCTTATGCTGCTCAAACTGGTTGGTTAGCGCACGGTAACGCAGAACAAAGTTGTCCATACGGTCGATTTGACCGGCGTACAACTTATCTTGAGGTTTGTTAAAACGAATTTGGTTGCTAAGAAAAATCTCACGCAGAACAACAGCGGTTTCTTGCGTGTCTTCACGAGTACCGAAATAGGTGTAAAGACCTTCATCTTCCAGTACTTCTTCTACTTTTAGAGACCAACCTTCTTGGCAATCGATGACATCCCCAACATTAAAGGTGACTCGGGTAACAGGTGCATCGTTACGTGCGTAAACTCGGTTTTCCTCTGACGCTGCAAACATCAATGTCACAGTACGAGCATTCATTGCTACAACGGTACCTAAACCTAAATCGCTTTCCGTATCGCTAATCCAGCGCTGCCCCAAAGCAAATGTCATGAATTGACTACCTCGTTATTAGTTCTTGATTCGTATTTCTTGTTGGTCTACTCATGCCCGTAGGCATGGATAATAGTTTAGATCTGATTCTGGCTTCTGCTATGCCGATAGCATTCGTCATTCCAGTATGAACTGAGTATTTTTTAAGCCAGCTCAACATGATAAATCGGACGTAGCCTATACGCAGAAAAAGGTCGCTAATCTTACTTGAAGCTGTGATTTAGGTCACGCCGAAACCGCACCAAGCAGAAACTTTTTTTCCCAAACTCTAAATGCAATCAAATTGTAAAATACTCATGCCAATTATTAAGTTGTAGAACGTAAATATTACGTATACTTCTAATGAGGGGCGTTTAAAACCATTGCATATGATTTAAGCGCGTTAGTACACGATTAGGATCAACACGGGTTTGCAGTAAGTTGTCTTGCTACTCGGTTGCACACTAGCCGACATCAGCCCGACAACCTCTATTGCAAGCAATCAGAGTTAGGTCACTTCACACCTATTTGGAAACGACCTAACAACTCGCATGCAGAGCCGTACTACGGCAAGGAGACGCTATGGGCGATACCGATCGGAAACTGTTTGTACTCGATACCAACATTCTTCTTCATGAACCCTTTGCCATCTTCTCTTTCCAAGAACACGATGTCGTTATCCCCATGACCGTGTTGGAAGAACTCGACCGAATCAAAGACAGTAAGCGCGACGTTGCAAGAGATGCGCGCGTGGCTATTCGCACCTTGGAAGATTTGTTTAAAGAAGCAACGCCAGATGAAATCTCTGAAGGCATTCCTGTTTCTAAAGACAACCCCGACCAAGGTACTATTTCCATTTTGGCGGATTTTGAACTGCAGGAAACTGTCAAAGCCTTCGCCGACAAAGCCGGTGACAACCGTATTCTCAACGCGGTGCTTTATCTGCAAAATAAACGTGCACCACGTGAAGTGGTACTGATCACGAAAGACATCAACATGCGTCTGCGAGCCAAAGGGGCTGGTGTACGCTTTGTTGAGGACTATAGAACCGACCAACTGATTGACGACATCCAATACCTAACCAAAGGCTTTCAATTGCGTGAAGGTGATTTCTGGAGCGGTATTGAGGAAGTAGAAAGCTATGCTCTGGGCGGAAAAACTTACCACAAACTCAGTCGCGAACCCTTCGACCCAACCTTTATCAACCAATACGTTATTGATGAAGACAGTGACTTTGCTGGTCGCGTAGAAACCATCAATGAAGACAAGCTAACGCTTCTCGACCTGAGCCGCGAACGTCTAATGCATCGTAAGGCTTGGGACATCACACCTAAAAATATCTACCAGGGAATGGCGTTAGATGCCTTACTCGATCCAGAAATTGACTTGGTGATTCTAACGGGTGCGGCGGGTAGTGGTAAGACATTACTGGCAATGGCAGCAGCATTGGAGCAAACCATTGAAAAAAGCATGTTCGATAAAATTATCGTAACACGTAACACGCCAGATATCGGTGAATCCATCGGCTTCTTACCCGGCTCCGAAGAGGAGAAAATGATGCCGTGGTTAGCGGCGGTGACCGATACCTTGGAAGCACTACATAAACACGATCACTGCACTGAAGGCTCATTGAAGTACATCTGCGATAAAGCCAACATTCAATTTAAATCGATCAACTTTATGCGTGGCCGTTCGATTCAAAATGCGTTTGTACTGCTTGATGAGTGTCAAAACCTCACTGCATCACAAATCAAAACCATCATTACCCGCTGTGGCGAAGGAACCAAAATCGTCTGCTCCGGTAACTTGGCGCAGATTGACTCTCATTACCTCACCCCAGTGACATCAGGATTGACGTACATGGTTGAGCGCTTCAAGAACTTTGAAGGCAGCGCAAATATTCACCTCAACGGCGTGGTTCGTAGCCGCTTGGCGGAATTTGCTGAAGAAAACCTGTAATTGACACCGACTCACAAAGCAAAAGAGCGCTCATTAGAGCGCTCTTTTTATAACGATTCGACTGAGTTACTCCGTGCCACCCACTGTCAGTGAGTCCAGCTTCAAGGTCGGCTGACCAACACCAACTGGCACACTTTGACCTGCTTTACCACATACGCCAACGCCCTTGTCGATACTTAGGTCGTTACCGACCATAGACACTTGCTGCATTGCTTCGATACCTGAGCCAATCAACGTCGCACCTTTAACAGGGCGCGTAATTTTACCGTTTTCAATCAAGTACGCTTCCGATGCAGAGAACACAAACTTACCCGAAGTAATGTCCACCTGGCCGCCACCAAAGTTTGGCGCATACAACCCTTTCTCGACCGTCGAGATAATTTCTTCTGGCGTATGTTCACCTGGTAGCATGTAGGTGTTGGTCATACGCGGCATTGGTAAATGTGCATAAGACTCACGACGACCGTTACCTGTTGGGTTCACACCCATTAACCGCGCGTTTAGCTTGTCTTGCATGTAACCTTTCAGCACACCATTTTCGATAAGCGTGTTGTACTGGCCGTTTACCCCTTCATCATCCACATTCAGTGAACCACGAAGGTCTTTTAACGTGCCATCATCGACGATGGTACACAGCGAAGACGTCACTTGTTGACCCATTTTGCCAGAGAAAACCGAAGATTCCTTCCGGTTAAAATCACCTTCTAGGCCATGACCTACCGCTTCGTGTAGCAACACGCCAGGCCAGCCAGAACCCAATACCACTGGCATCATGCCAGCTGGTGCTGCTTCTGCTTCAAGGTTGATTAACGCCATGCGAATCGCTTCGTCTGCGTAATGAAAAGCTTGTTTCACACCACTGCTTTCCGTTAAAAAGAAATCGTAACCGAAACGGCCGCCGCCCCCCGCGCTACCGCGTTCACGTCGTTCACCTTTTTGTGCGAGCACGCTAATAGACAAACGCACCAAAGGACGAATATCGCCTGCATAAGTACCGTCTGTTGCCGCAACAAGCATCTGCTCATGCACACCGCTGATGCTGATCGAGACTTCTTTAATCAATGGTTCTTTAGTGCGGATGTAAGCATCTAGAGATTTGAGCAATTCTGTTTTTTGCTGCTTTTCCCATTCAGCTAGTGGATTCACAGCGGCGTAGTACGCTTGGTTTTCGGTGCGTTTAAACGCTTGGACTTTACCATTCTGCCCTTGCTGAGCAATACCGCGCGCCGCCATTGCACTCTGCTTCAGGCCTTCAGGCTGGATTTGATCAGAGTAGGCAAAGCCGGTTTTCTCGCCAGTTACTGCACGGACACCAACACCACAATCAATGTTAAAAGAGCCATCTTTGATGATGCTGTCTTCTAGAACCAGAGACTCATGCCAGCTGGACTGAAAGTAAATGTCCGCATAATCGATCTGGCGCGTCGCAATGCTGGCAAGCGTGTCAGCAATGTCTTGTTCTGTCAGACCATTTGGGGCAAGGAGTGCCTGTTCTATTTGGTTTGTGCTCATAGTTAGCTCTTTTATTTCCGTCTCAATTCATTTTGAAAGCGACTGTGTTGAGTCAGCGGCATATTCTGCCTTACTTGTTGGCTTTGTGACAAATCTATCTCAGTCACCAATAAGCCTACTTCATCCTGAAGCTGTTTATGGATACGTCCCCAAGGGTCAACGACCATTGAGTGTCCCCATGTTTTTCGTCCACATGGATGCGTTCCAGTTTGTCCGCTTGCCAAAATCCAACATTGTGTCTCAATCGCTCTAGCTCGCAATAATACTTCCCAGTGAGCTTGCCCCGTCACAGCGGTAAACGCAGCGGGCACCACAATGATATCCGCCCCTTCTTGACGCAATACTTTATAAAGTTCTGGGAAACGTAAATCATAACAAATACTCAATCCAACACTGCCGATATCAGTTTCCGCAACGACTATTTGATTACCCGCCATAAACGTATCCGACTCACGATAACTACCATAACCATCGGCTACGTCGACATCAAACATATGCAGTTTGTCATAGTGAGCAATGCATTTACCGTGCGGCGGCAATACAAGTGTTGTGGTGGTGACACCTTTTGCGGTTTGAATGGGCATGCTTCCGACAATCAGCGTTAACTGGTTCTTTCTGGCGATTTCACAGAGCCGCTGTTGAATCATGCCACTGCCAAGTGGCTCTGCATGTTGATGATAAGCTTCGCGACTGGAAAATAGCACTGTATTTTCAGGAGTAAGAACAAGTTTGGCACCTTGCTTGCTCGCTAAAGCACACTGTTTTTCAATGAAGTCCAAATTCGCGTTAATATCCGGACCCGAAGTCATTTGAATAATGCCAACACGCTCCATGTGTTTCCTCCCTATTCCATTATATTCGGTGAGTTATTTGGCCTGTTCACGCAGTTTTTCTGGCAGCTTGTATTCACCTTTACTTCGCGAAATTTCTTTCACCGTTGGTGAATCTAGTGGGCCTTTCACTTCATAATTGACTTGAGTGAAGACCTCAACCACCGGAGATATCACCGTAGAGATGGCCAAGACATACAAAGCAGTTTGAGGCGCAACGGCAAACGCGGTCAGCATTGGTAGGCCTGATGTGATGTCTGGTGTGAATTTCACTTCCGCATCAACCATTCTGCTGTTCATATTAGCGATGCCGCGGATTTGCATTTCCCCTGCTAACGCATCCATTACAATATCATTGGTGATAAACACACCGTCTTGGATTTTGCCCGTTCCCGTGATCGAGTTGAATGCCATGCCTTTATCGAATACGTCGGTAAAGTCGAGCTGCATCTTACGGATGATAGAATCCAAGCTAAACAAGCCTAACAAGCGTGCCGCACCACTAACTTCACTGATCACGCCTTTACCAAATTCCGTTGAGACGTTTCCTTGCAAGGTTTGTGTCTTCATTGACCAAGGTGCGCCGTCCCATTCCATATTGGCATTGATCTCAAATGGTGCTTGTTGAATGCCTGATGTAATACCAAAGCGCTCCATAAGATCGGTGTTGTTATCACCTTTCATTTTCATGGTTAAGTTGGAATGACTACTCTCTTTCGTCAGGTCCCACCAACCACTCATATCAATGCGGTTTTTGCCGCTACTAAAGGTGATATTTTTCCACTCCAAGCGGTTCTCGCGACGCTGCAAATCAACATTAACTTTGCCCACTTTGTAACCTTGCAGCCAAAAATCATCGATGTTCAAAGTTAAGTTTGGCATCTCTGCGTGAAACTTGCGGTCAAAATTGGTAATCAAAGGTGCGTTTTGATCTTCACTCGCAAAGATTGAACTGCGCTCTTTGGTCATCTCTTCAAACCCTGGGATGTACAGATGCAAGTGCTCTAGAGAGACCGATAGATCATAGGGTTTCAGATAGTTAGCTTTCCCTTTAACCTCTTGACTGTCCACATCGAGTTGCCAACTCAAATTTTTCTTGCTTGCTGAAAAATCCACATCATGAAACTCAATCCCACCGAGCTGTAAGTTTGGCGTTTCAACTTCAATGCGTGTCGGCAATGGAATGGTCGGCGTTTTCATGCTTGCCAAAACAGACGATGAAGGCTTGCTCTCAGAGACCTGCGCAAGCTCCGCCCATTGGTCTAAATTCAGTTCTTCGACACGCACCGAAGCATCGTGCCCGACAATAGGACTAATCCGGAAGCCACCTTTGCCAACCATTAAATGAGTCGCAGTCAGAACCGGGACATCGCCAGCGATATCTATCTCAGTTTGATACTTCACATTTGGGATCTGTAGTCGTGCTGAAATACTCTCTTGGTTGCCGGATGCTTGCAGTTTCGCTTGCCCAGACTCACCAATTTTTTTCGCTAAAGGATAAGGATATTGACTAGCCAGACGATTTAGCTGCGCCAGCACTTCAAGCTGATAAGTGAAACCAACATCATTGAGTTGCAAGTCAATATCCATTTGCCACGGCGCATGGCCAGAAACAAGGTTTAACCAACGCTCACCGACATAGGGTTTGAGCGGCTCGACATCCCAATCTCCTAGTGTATTAATTGTCACGTTGTAGCCTTGCTCCGCACTCTCTCCATGGAAATCAAGAGAGATAGGCTGTTGTAATAATTCGGCCGACAAACCCGATGTGGTAACCACATCATTGTCGAAGGTGATACGTCCTGTGGCGTTTTCAAGCGTCATTGGCGGCGCTTCAATATCAACACGATTTTCTGTTAAATCGGCATAACCCCAAGCGCGAGACTCTTTTTCAAAATCAAACGGTATGTTGAGTTGAAACTCAGAGTAAACGGGCCCACTCACTTGCAGCGCTGTCAATGCGGCACCGACTGAATCCACTAATGGCGTCGCCATCATGTAGTCACGGACTTCATTACCCGGCGCGCTTGCTTTCGCTTCAATCTCGATGTGTCCACCTTCTGCCAACTCAGGGATTCGCCCAGTGATACGCTTGGCATGAACGCCATTTAGTGTGGCTGATTTTGAATCCAAATACATGGCATCATTTTCAAACAGCAAGTCTAGCTGCAAATCCGTGATGGTTGGCCATGCCGTATCAAAGCTAAATTTCGCGTCTTTTAATCCAACCCAAGCTTGGAACATGCCATTATGTTCTTTGTAAGGAAAATCACCTAACTCGCCATACCACAACAATTTCGCTGTGTTCACTTTACCGCCCTGAATCGCGGTCGAAAGATAGTCGGTCAAGTCTTGTCCAAGTGCCAGAGTCGGTAGATAGCGCCATGTCTCACCCGCGTTGTAGAGATCCGCTTCGGCATAGAACGATAAAAATGGGCTTTGTTCTTTTGGAAAATCAAGACGGAATGCCCCCAGGACTTGAAGATCAGGCGTTGCTGCCGTCACTTTGTCCGACCACAAGCGCCAGCCGCTCTCATCTTGCTGCCAGATAATATCGACTTCACCTTGTTTGATATTCAGCGGAGCTTGGAATACATCGCCGTACGGAAATACATCATCAATGACGGTGACTTTTGCTTTAGCTTGATTCACATCCCCCGATACGCTGCCCTGTACGTGATGAAACCCGGGTAGGAGCTCCCATTGTGTCATCGCGAGTTCATCCAGTTCAGCCGAGTAGCGTAAGGTGTCTAAACCGCCGTTCATTGACAATCGGACATCTTCGACCCGACCTTTCGGTGCTAGTTTGTTAATAAGGTCACTGGTCGACTCTGACTCTGGAGCCAACTTGATGAGCGGAATGAGTGCTTCGATGTCGAGTTGAGAGAGATTGAGCATCCAGCCGTTTGGTTGCCAATCAAACGCGACGTCTAGCTCTGGCCAAGGGGTGTTGTCGGTTCTGATCTGAAGTGAGTGGCCATTTACTTTCCAGCCTTGTCTATCTGGTCGAAGATTGAAAATTCCAGACTCAATAAACAGCTCATGATGTCCATCTTCATTCCACACCAACTCGGAAGGCAGTAATTCAACATAAGCATCATGCGGTTGGCTATGTTTGAGCGTTAGCCAAGTATTTAAGCTGACTTTACCCGACTCTGCTCCTGACTCTTCTTGCATGTAAGTGGTCAGCCAAGGTGTGACCGAGACATCTTGAGCACTCACGTAAAACTCACCAGATACATCGCGCAACGAGCCATGATCTTTAAAGTTAGCGCTTACTAACAATGAGTTCAGGCGAACATCGGCAATGCTAACCGTGCCCTCGGCTACGTGACGCTTCCCTTGATTACTCCAACGAAGCTGCTCAATATCTAAACGGCGAGTTTCACCTGACACAGACTTATACCAAATCCGTGAATCGCTAATAGTGAAGTCTTCGAACTGACGTAAAAGAAGTGAGTCGAGTTGGTCAATGAGTTTCACTTCGCTCTTATCCACTTCAGGCTTCGGATCTTGACGATGAGAAGTCGGCAGAATGTCTACCGTGTGAATGTCTAAAGCGAGGTTATGAATGGTAAGGTCTGCAACTACAGGTTTAAGTTGAAAAAGAGATTGAATAAGGTCGAACTCAATTTGGACTTCTTCAACAGCGAAGCGTGCATCTTGCACGTTTGGTAGATTTGCCTCTAAACCCAGTAACGCGATTGAGGGATGATTATTGCGCCACGTCCCTGCGACATTGGCAATAGAAACGTCAAAACCTGTGCCTTGCTTGACCCAGGTTTTGATCTCATCTTGGAAATGGTTAAGTTGCGGCAATGTGACGCGCAGCGTGGTCACTAATATGGCTAATAACACCAATACAGTAACTAAACTCCACGCACAAAAACGCCCAAAACGGTTAACACCAGAATTCACAAATGTTCCAAATTACATCATTACGACGTCAAACTGTTCCTGAATGTACAGGGGTTCAGCCTGAACTCGCACTTGCTTGCCAATAAATACTTCGAGCTCAGCTAACGCATGAGACTCATCGCCCAATAGCGCTTCAGCAACAAACGGCGATGCGTACACGACAAAATTATCGGCGTCGTAAGCACGGTTCACACGAGTAATCTCGCGTAATATCTCAAAGCATACGGTTTCGACCGTTTTCACGCTGCCACGGCCTTCACAAGTAGGACAGCCAGAACACAAGATATGTTCAATACTTTCTCGTGTGCGCTTACGCGTCATTTCAACTAAGCCAAGCTGGGTAAAGCCGTTGATGTTGGTTTTTACTCGGTCTTTCGCCAGCGCCGTTTCCAGTGAGGTAAGTACTCGCTGACGATGCTCTTCGGATGCCATATCGATAAAATCAATAATGATGATACCGCCGAGGTTACGTAAACGTAGCTGACGCGCAATAGCTTGCGTTGCCTCTATATTGGTATTGAAGATAGTCTCTTCGAGATTACGACGACCAACAAATGCACCCGTGTTGATATCGATGGTGGTCATGGCTTCGGTTTGATCGATGATCAAATAGCCGCCCGATTTTAGCTCGACCTTGCGCTCTAAAGAACGCTGAATTTCGTTTTCGGTGTCGTACATGTCAAAGATTGGCTTGTCACCTTCGTAAAGCTCAAGCTTATCTGTTAACTCCGGTACATACTCAGAAGTGAATTCTTTCAGGTTTTCATATTCAAGGCGGGAGTCGACCATGATCTTATCGAGCTCTGTGCCAACAAAATCACGCAGAATGCGTTGAGCTAAGCCGAGTTCACCGTAAAGTGTTGAACGCGTTTTGTATTTTGAGCGACGCTCCATGACTTTTAGCCACAAACGCTTTAGAAATGCCGCATCTTGAGAGAGCTCTTTTTCATCAGCGCCTTCTGCCGCGGTACGAATGATAAAACCACCGTGCTCATCACAGTAATGGTTCACCACCTTTTTCAAACGCTCGCGCTCTTTCTCACTTTCAATACGCTGCGAAACACCGACATGGCTGGCCCCCGGCATAAAAACAAGATAACGCGAAGGTAAGGTGATATCCGTCGTTAAACGCGCACCTTTCGTGCCGAGCGGATCTTTGACCACTTGCACTACAATGTCTTGTCCCTGGCGTACCAGCTCAGAGATATCACGGACTTGAAACTGCTGTTTTTCGTTTTCTGCCACACATTCGGTATGAGGAACAATATCTGACGCATGTAAAAACGCCGCTTTATCTAAACCAATGTCGACGAAAGCCGCCTGCATACCTGGTAACACTCGGCTTACTTTGCCTTTGTATATATTGCCCACAATACCGCGACGCGATTCGCGCTCGATATGTATTTCTTGTAGTACTCCACCTTCAATCATGGCCACACGAGTTTCACTCGGGGTCACGTTAAGCAGCAATTCTGCACTCATGTGCACACCTCAAAACAATTATAAAAATTCTTGAATTAGCTGATCGGTTTCGAACAAAGGTAAGCCTACTACAGCGTGATAACTGCCTTCGATTCGGGTGACAAATCGCCCTCCGAGTCCCTGAATACCATAACTTCCAGCTTTATCGCATGGCTCTCCTGACTGCCAATATTGTTCGATTTCTTCGTGAGTCAGTGGTTTGAACCACACGTCAGTGGTAACGACCACTGAATGTTGTTGTTCCGATGATACAACGCTCACCGCAGTCATCACTTGATGGCGATGACCCGATAAGTCAGTAAGCATACGCTTTGAATCTTCAAAACTTTTTGGTTTTTCTAGCACACGGTCATCGCATACGACGACCGTATCAGAGCCCAATACAACGGAATCAGGCTTAGCCAACGCTAAGCCTGCCTGAGCTTTTTCCAAAGAAAGACGCAACACGTAATCTCGTGCTTGCTCATGAGCCTGTTTGGCTTCCTCAATATCAGGCAATACGATCTCAAAATCATAACCCAGTTGAGCAAGCAGCTCTTTTCTTCTCGGAGAACCCGATGCGAGAACGAGAGATAAGCTTTTCTTCACCGCTTTACCTTACGTGCCATGCACGACGAACTCGTCGCATTAATAAAAACATCCATGGCCAAAGTATACAGTTTATTGCCGCCGTCCACAGAGATAATGGATTAAATACTACGTCCTGGTTCAAATATTCCCCACAGAATATCAAAACTTCCAATAACGCAGTAAAAAAGGCAATTAAAATCGACTGTTGCCACAAAGCCATGTTGCGAATCAACAGGAAATTCAGCGCCACGAGGTAGATAACGATCGACATCATCATGCCACGAATTCCAAGCGTTGAGCCGATCAAGATATCCCATAATAAGCCCAACACTAGCGCAGTTCCGACGTTCACTCGGTGCGGTAGTGCCAACACCCAATAACACGTAACAAGGAACAACCATGAAGGGCGTAACACATCTAACACACCTGGCCATGGAATGGTTTGCAGTACCAGCGCAACGAAGAAACTGACGCCAATCACCATTCGGCTACTCAATACATTATTGGCCATCGGTTACCTCTTGTTCTTGCTCTAATCCTTCATCTACATTGGACCGCAGTACTTTGTGTTGACGGTCTTCATTCGGCCAAATCAGCAGTAGGTAGCGTAAGCGATCAAATTCCACAACCGGCTCAGCCTTGATTGAGGCGAACTCTTGACGCGTATCGTGATCCACATTGGTAACCGTCGCGACTGGATATCCTTCAGGGTAAATACCACCTAAACCGGATGTCACCAATAAATCACCAACCTGAATGTCTGTGCTGGTTGGAATGTGCTCCAGTTGGATTTCATCCATTTCACCATTGCCCGATGCGATCACTCGGATATCATTGCGGATCACCTGGACAGGAATTGCATTTTTCGCGTCCGTTAGCAGCAGAACACGTGCGTTGTGCGCTGCGACAAACGTGACCTGACCAACGATGCCTTTCTCATTGATAACAGGCTGACCAACGTAAACACCATCAATACGGCCTTTATCGATCACCACTTGATGACGATAAGGTGAAGTATCCACCGCCATTACTTCTGTCACGACTTTCTTTTCATCACGGACAAATGAAGATCCTAACAACTTACGTAGGCGTTGGTTTTCTTCTTTATATTGGTCGAGCAAGATAAGCTCGCTTTTCAGGCGTAACACTTCTCGCTTTAAGCTGCGATTGCCTTCAACTAATGCCTGATGAGAATTAAAACGTTCAAATACGCCATCGAACATACTACGAGGCAAATTCGCTGCGTACTGAATCGGTGCAACCATACTGTTTAGTAGGTATCGAACGTTGGAAAACGTATCTAGACGACTATCGGCCAGCATTAAGCTCGCCGACACGATGACAGCAAAAAACAGACGTAATTGCAGAGACGGACCTCTGCCGAAAATCGGTTTCATCTTGTTTTTGACCTGATTGCTTCCATGATTATTGAGCCTTACTTGGCAACCTAAAAATACTTAACTAAATACTTTTAGGTATGGAGCATGTTTGAATTACAGAGAGAGCAGAAATGAAGGTGAAGCCCGACATGAGCTTCACCTAAACCTTTATTCTTCAGAGAACAGATCGCCACCGTGCATGTCGATCATTTCTAGTGCTTTACCGCCACCACGCGCAACACACGTTAGTGGATCTTCCGCGATAACCACAGGAATACCAGTTTCTTCCATTAGTAGACGGTCTAGGTCTTTAAGTAGTGCACCACCACCGGTTAGTACCATACCGTTTTCAGAAATGTCTGAAGCAAGCTCTGGTGGACACTGTTCTAGTGCAACCATGACTGCTGATACGATGCCAGATAGCGGCTCTTGAAGCGCTTCTAGGATCTCGTTTGAGTTCAAGCTAAAGCTGCGTGGCACACCCTCTGCAAGGTTACGACCGCGAACTTCAATCTCTTGAACTTCATCACCAGGGTAAGCAGAACCGATTTCGTGTTTGATCTTTTCAGCCGTTGCTTCACCAATCAAGCTGCCGTAGTTACGACGTACGTAGTTGATCACAGCTTCATCAAAGCGGTCACCACCGATACGTACAGACGATGAGTAAACCACACCGTTTAGAGAGATAACGGCAACTTCAGTTGTACCACCACCGATATCGACCACCATTGAACCTGTCGGCTCAGATACGCGTAAACCAGCACCAATTGCCGCCGCCATTGGCTCGTCGATTAGGTAAACTTCACGCGCACCAGCACCAAGTGCTGATTCACGAATTGCGCGACGCTCAACTTGGGTAGAACCACAAGGAACACAAACAAGAACACGTGGGCTTGGCTTTAGGATGCTGTTATCGTGCACTTGCTTGATAAAGTGCTGAAGCATTTTTTCGGTTACGTAGAAGTCAGCGATTACGCCGTCTTTCATTGGGCGAATAGCGGAAATGTTGCCAGGTGTACGACCAAGCATCTGTTTTGCTGCGTGACCGACTGCAGCAACGCTTTTTGCAGAACCTACACGATCTTGACGAATAGCAACTACAGAAGGTTCATCAAGGACAATTCCTTGCCCTTTTACGTAAATTAGAGTGTTGGCTGTACCTAAATCGATAGATAGATCGTTAGAAAACATGCCACGAAGTTTCTTAAACATACTCTTCGCTCATCCTGCAAAAATATAGAAGACAAAAATTGCTCTAAATGTACCAATGCCTCGCTGTCACAGCAAGGTATTGGTACACAAACATGAGCAGAAAGCCTCAATTTCTTGCAGTTTCCTAACTTAAGGGCAAAAACCTAAGTTGTTACTGTCCGGTTAACCCTGGCTCACCACGGTAAATCACGCGATCGTTACCTCGATGAATACCAAAGGTGACGACGGAGGAGGGGTTTTCTTCGGAGCCATCATTGTCCCAATCATATTTGAGCCATGGTAAACCATTTTCAGAGTCATCAAGATCTAACCAAACGCGCGTTTGCTGACGGTATGGTTCAGCTTGAGTTGCAGTAACAGATCGAGAAGAACCAGAAGACACTTCACCACCAGCTCCTAGTGTAACCGCTTTAGGATCAGCATCAGTACCTGTTGGCCAAATATGCCTTTCAGCGGCAGTGACACCTTTCACATCGGTTTGATTGTCATTAGGGTTGGCGATAAAGCGGCTACCATTCCAGTATTCGATTCTTAGAGGAATATGTAAGGTCGCACCCTGATTTCCACCAACATCATCTAGGCCTACACGACCAAAGCGGATATCAGGTTGCATAGAAAGAACTGGATTACCATACACCGATATAGGATCTGGCTCTGTTGCCACGCCAACCTTTATATCTGTCGCTTTTATGGTGTTGCCATTAAGATTAAAAGGTCCATCTTCGTAACCTGCGGCAGGAGTCTTTTTCATCCAACACAATCCTTCTGCCGAATTGCACTCTCCACTTAATGGGGGAGTCAGTGTGAAGCGTTGAATACTTCCCAATGCGTCTACCCAAGAAGGTGTTAAATTCCCCTGAGCATTAAACCGATTCAATGAATCACTCAACTCAAAAGATGCTACATGTTCTTTGTTGAAGTATTTATAATTTTCTACTGATTTTGGAAAATCCCCACCAGTCAATACCTCTACTTCATACCACATAGAATCGAAGTTTTGATTCATATAGTTAAAGCTTTGACTTCCAGCATAGTCCCAATTTTGCCCGCGCAACGTGTAGAACTTAGGATAGAAACGACCAAGTGTAATGGTCGCGGGCTGAATCAAGAATGAACTCTTACCAAGGTAGAGAGACGTATTTTCAACATCGCCTTTGGGCGCACTTATTGAAAATTCAAACGCACCTACCTCTGACACAGTTTGAGGAAATAACGTTTTAGCATCATCAGAAGCAATATGTTTATATGTGTCTGTGAGAAGCTCTGCTTTTTTTCCGCCAGCACTTATAGCGGGATACACAACTTCATTTGACACAACCATTTGTTCTTCTTCGTAGTTTTTAGCTGGTATATGACCTTTACCATCTTCACTATACTGCAAAGCAGTGATGCTCATAGTAAATTCCTCACCAGCTGAAACAAACCGACTATCACACCCAGAGTTAATACTGCTACACCGCCCACCTGCAGTTACTTGGAGGCGATGTGGATAACTTACAAATGTGCCAACTCCTTTGGAGTCTTCGATTCCTTCAACAGATGCATTAAACGAAACTTTACCTACTTCAGGATAGGTAAACTTAAACTTAGCTCGACCATTATTATCAAAGTAAACATCTCTAAGATAGGCGGGGTCATCCTCTGGGCCTGAAATAGTTTGGTCAGAGCTCCAAACAGGCGTACTATTCCCGTCGCTCTTTTTATAATTTAGCGTAACACTTGGTTGCTCTTTAGGAGCAACGTCATACGTCATGCTCAACTTAATATCACGAGTAGTGTTTGTTGCTGAACTAGATGAACAAAATTCAAAATAGTTGCTATCTGAAGACTCCTTGTTAGCAATAACATCTTCAGCAACGATAGATAACGTATTACCATGGAATTCAATCTTACATTTTTCAGCCGAAAGCTCATCGCCATTAATTCGACAACGTGTATCCTCAAAACCGAACTGGTGAACACCATGGGTATTTGCAATGCCGATGGTCACGAAACCCGCTTTTGCGCCTTGCAGCTGAAGGTGAGTTGACCCCTTAAAGCTAATCGGTGAACTTTGTACCCAATTAGCAACCTCATGACCCGCACTAGGAGAAAGGGTCACTTGCAAATCTTCGGCATCGGTTATTGAACCAGGATAAAGCGTATCACAGTCTTTATCCATACATGCTCGTAGAATTACATCAGACGGCTGACATGTGCTGCCAACTCCAGAATAATCAAACTCAAAATGATGTATACCTTCTGTTAGTGGTTGGAACTCATCAGCACATATTTGAAAGTTATCAATTTCATGCACATTTTTTACTAACCCGGTAGAGCCCGCTACAGACACTCGAAATTCACTTGGAGCAGTCGATTGAGCAAAACCTTGCATGATATTAAAAGAATCAATAATGTCCTCCCAATTTAGGTTATCGCTTTTTAGTTTCCCTCTATCATCAACATCAACTTTGAGGTTACCTTGGTAGCTGGCTCTTTTGATAGAGACATAAACCCCGGCATCTCTACCATCGATAGCCCGTGAATCAATCGTCATCCGATAACGGTGAATTTCGTCCTTTGACTCATCATCGAGCTTGCCAACCTTACTGTTCTTTTTAATAAAGCGATATCCACCGAACCATCCTTCAGGGAACGTACCTATACGATGGTTGCTCGTATCAATATATTCGCCAGGGCCTTTTTTCTCACCCGAGCCTCGTATTGTTATTGAATGGTCATTCTGTCCCGGACTGCTATCAAGCGGATTTTTATCTTGATAATAGCTGCCTTCGTTAGAGAAATTACCATATTCATCAATACCAAAAGCAATCCACCCTCCAGCAAATCCTTCGATACCGCCGTCGTCAGGTTTCACTCCATACCCTAACGGCCCACCAAATGCACCAGTAGATGGTAGAACACTTGCATCCGAAAAAACAATCGCAACCCCGTCTGCACCAGTGTTGTTACGGTTACCATCGTACGCAAAATGGTCAAATTCAACTTCAACAATGTTGTTACTTGATGGAAATATATAGTTGTATGCGCCAACCGCAGCTTGGCCCTGTACATTGTTGGTTATTCTCAACCGATTCTTGTGAATAAATGGTTTAGGCTCTGCACCATCCTGTCCATCATAATCCCCGCTAAAGTAACCCATAGTTGCCCATTTTTGCTCAAGGTCATATTCTTGATCAAAGGCCTCAACATCAATACATTGTTTTGGATCGGGAAGTGGCTCTGGCTCAGGTTCCGGCTCCCAACCACAAATCGACTCAACATCTGAAACTGGGCACTTAGCAGGGGCATAATAGCAATCAGGCTCATCCACTCCACAATAAATGTCACTCTGCGGATCAGAACTTGGGGTTGGGTTAATCGAGCCGCAGATGTCTGCCTGTTTGAGTATTGGCTGTCCATGAGACTTAATAGCATCGTGCAAGGCAAAAACCCCATTTGAATTACCATTACCACTGCCCTGACCATTGCTTTTTGAGTTTTCAACAGTAACCGTGCGCCCTTTTGATTCGAGCGTACCACAGACTAATGTTTGCTTAATGTAAATTGCATGTAAAGCCGTTACATTGCCAAAGATCTTGTTATGAGTAGAGCTCTTAGTTTCATCATCACCAGTCATTACGTCACCACCATCAGAGGTAATGTTGCCTTGGATAATACTATGTCTTAGCATCACATCATTATGTGCATGTATATCACCCCAGACCGTACTTTTATTATTAATTACTATGTTTCTATAACCACTTGAATTTGTGTTGTTTCCTTTGTTAAATCCACCTCGTTTCATCTCCTGCAAACGGGAAGGAGAGCTTGAGGTTTTCAAGTTGATTCGCTGCTGTTGGGTACCTACATTGTTCTTCCCTTCAAGAATAATGTCACCGCGCACTGCTTCGAGCGTGATAGGGGCTCCATTTGACTCTCCGGTATAGATTACTGAAGCACCTTTCTCTAAAGTGATGCCACCAGTGATACATCGATAAACGTTACCGACTAATTGACCCGAGCCTATATCATCACAAATATTGATCCCAGATTCTGATAGGTCATAGGTCACTGCCTGTGCGTGCGAAAAAACACCAAAAGGAAGTAATATTAAAAGTAAAAATAGTTTTTTCATTATTCTACTCCCTAACCCAAACTTCTTGCTGTCGCTGTACTTGAGACAGCCCAGAACCACAAATGGCTGTTGCTTGCACTCTAAATAAAGACTGTGCCTCTGAGGTTCCCTCATTCAGAACCCCCAACTTCAAACAACTCATCTTATTAATCCTACATGCCGTATTCTGTGTAACATTAGGGGTTGCACCGCTGACCTCATTCAAACAAATATCTGCGATATCAGGATCATCATCGTTAAGCGGGTACAACTGCGTCAATGCCCATTCGTTGGCAGATTGAGCGACAAACCAGGCTTTTGTGCCTAAGAACTCCCGGGTTAGTCCACTTTGATTTGACCAACTGATTCTCATAAGAGAGGCGGCTAAATAACCCATCACGATAATGACAAAAAGCACCACGATGAGAACATTACCTTGTTGATTTCGTTTACGGAACATTGAGCACCTGCACGTCTTGCTGATACACACTACGCTCCCCATCCTGTAAAAACTCTAAGTTAATATGCACTAGTCCACCACGTTGTAGAGTTGGCTCAACATAACGCATGTAACTCGCTGAGGCATCAATACTATCCGTGACAATGACATTATTACGAAGTACTCGGCCGTTATCGAAGCAATAACGGACTTCAGTGCTGGGTTGGTAGATGTAATGACGACCCGAAACCGATGTCGCACCTATTGAACTGGCAGCACCACTGACGACAAATGCCTCTTTCGTTTTGGTTAAACCGCTAATATCAATACTTTGGGAAGACGACTGAAGGTCCTCATAGCGGCTAGGGTTTATCACCATCCGATTCTTCTCTGGAATAGACTCAAGATCAGGATCATTACCGACTAAAAATTCAATATCGTTCGCCGTAAATACATAAAAGCCAGAATATTCAATGGGTACAAACTCCAAACAATTGCTTGTCCCAGCTGGCTCATGAAAACTATTTGGCACGGCATGGCGGATTTCTCGGGTCATCTTTTCTAAAACAAACTGAGCCTGTGTTTGTATTCGTTGGCGATCGATAGTATCAGCGTAACCTTTCATTCCTAACTGGACATACCCAGCTATCCCCAACATGATGAAGCTGCCGACCACAATCGTAACTATCATTTCCATTAAGGTGAAACCACGATCTTTCATCAGTAGTTCCCCTTAATAGCTGTTAAAGTAAGGGGCTGCGTGTTCCCCGCAAAAATCCTTAATGTTACTTTTTTGTATTCGGTTATTTCATCGGGAGCTTTATCCGTCAGATCATCATATGCAACACTAACTTCTAATCTAAAGTTTTTGTACTGCTCAGTACTGTCCGCACCAAGTACATCACTGATATTCCCTCTAGAGGCACCATCACACTGAGAAGCTGTTGTAGATGTGCTCCAACACCCGATATAGTCATCTACATCGTTGAAATCACTAGGCGTTGTTTCCAAGGAACCGTCTAGTTTTTTATCCACACCTAATTTATTTACGTCAGTGCAGCTCACTCCATTCTCACCACATCGAACAGTACCACCATCAAAGTCGCTGTTTTCATCGAAGCCTCGCGCCAATATCTGAGACATGAAACCTTGGCCTAATGCGGCCGCGCGGGTTTGATAATGAGGGATGGCGGAATCTCGAATTTGAGGGACAAGAAAAGAAGTAAACGCCACCATCGCAATGCCCATTAAAACAATCGCGATGATCATTTCTATCAAAGTCATGCCACTAGATTTCTTCATGAGCATGTACCTTTAGAAACATAACCTTGAGAATTAATTTCAACTTGGCAGCTGCTTCGACCATGCTTATCTTCAATTAAGATGTTTACAGCACCACTTACAGGATTGCCGAGAAGGTTAAAATTAATTGTATTTGCGGCACCGCTGATAACGGAAAACCTTGCGGACTTATCGATAACCACGTCACTACGAGCATCTCGTGCACTGCCTGTTAGTGCACAGGCAGCAACCGAACCAACACATGAGCTAGAAACTTGTAAACGAAAGTTGTTATCAGGACTTGTAGCATTCGACTGCATACGATTCACCTGCACTTGGCGAATCACAGAAATCACGCGTTCTTGTAATGCATATGCAGAGAAACTGCCAGAGCCCATAAAACGGCTGGCTGCAAAAAGTGAAAGGATAGAGAGGAGAACAATCACGAGGATTAACTCCATTAACGTAAACCCTAATGCAGAGCTGCGAATTTTCATAACCCAACCTTAGGCTTAGAACAAGCAAGATAAGTATACGATGAAATTATGAGATTAATGATAGGTTTATAATTTTTCGATTCGAAGTGTGAACAGACGAACAAATAACCAATACCTAGTTATTTTGCCCTTTTGAACGACCAATCTCTTCTTCAATTCGATCATACGTTTCTTTGTTGCTTAGCGTCTCAGAAACGTGCTCTGCGGTCTGCTTAGTTTGCTCCCACTTCGCTTCGTAAGTTTCTGGTTCAAAGCTGATAAATCTTAGTAATACCACATAACCGATCACACCTAAGATAATCAGCACAACCACAAACTCTATTGCACTAAGACCTGATGATTTACGCATATGAACTATTCCGAGATCAATCAAAATATAGAGTTAAAGGCCAGACTAGCTGGCCTTCATGAGAAGATAGTTACTATTTCTCACATTCCTTGTTTGCCGTTGTGTTTTCAATAACCTTAACAACAGCTGGAGTATCCTTGTCTTTTGCGCCAGTGTACTCTACACATTTATCTTCATAGTTCTTAAAACCATATGTGATCTTGCCTGGGTTGCCGCCTGCTGCTGCTGTTACTTTTTTAGCTTCCCAGTCATCTGTCGTTAAACCATCAACAACTAGTGCTAATGCTGTCGCTGTAGGCTCTGGATACCCGAAGTCTAAATTAAGTGTCGATGAACCAACACTAATTGCGCCGTCAGCAGTCGATTCTTGTCCATTAACCGCCGCCTTACCATAAGTAATACCAGCCGCACCAGCCATTGCGCCTTTTAGACCATCAAGCGCTGAATCACGAGCATCGTCCTGTAGGTTAAGGAAACGTGGCGCTGCAGTTACCGCTAGAATACCTAGGATTACAATTACCACTACCAATTCGATAAGGGTGAAACCACCTTGTCTTTTCATTGTTTACTCTCTCTATGTAAGCATGCAGTACAACTGCAAAGTTTTGTTTAGGTCACGCGACCATTTTGGATATTGTCAAAACGGTTTGGGGCAGCAACGTTCACTAAAACTGACCGTGAAGTGGATACTGTATCTACCGCTTGAGCAGAATGACGATTCGCCATTATTCAGTTCATGCTGCAATGAGAAAAACACATTATTGTTTACCCACTATTACAGCCTGTTACTTATGGTAATGATTGCATTATACCGACTTTCATTACCAATTATAGTGATTAGGTGTCAAAAAATTCACTCTGCCGACATTTCGACGTCTATTTTCAGTTGATTAGCAGTTAAGATAACTACAATCGACTGACCATTTTCATAAGTGTAGTGACAGACATAACGATCAGTTTTGATGGCTCCACTGATATCTATTAACTTGTTGGTCATTATTTTACGTTGGGGGTAATGCACCGCTAGCCAATAACCACAATCTAATACACCTTGCTGAGTAAAGGGAGACACTAACCCGTCCTCAGTCATAGTAAGGTTAAAACCATCCATCAGCATATGCTCTGGCTCGCCTTGTACTAGCCAAGCTTGACGATAACGCTGAACACTATCTTGCATCCAAACTCTCGCCAACTTAGCCCCAGTTACTTGTGCTTGCTCGGTCACAGGACGTAATTTGACCGCCAAACCCACCGCCATAATCGTAGCAATAACCCCAAACACAATAAGCGTTGCTCGGCTTTGATTTTCAACCACCTATTAGCCGCCTTTGATGATGTCGAGCATTCCCCACATTGGTAAGAAGATACCCAATGCCAGCACCATGACCATGCCTGCGACAATCACCAAAAGTAATGGTTCTATTCTTGCGGTCAGCGTTTTTAGATCGTAATCGACTTCTCGATCGTAAAAGTCCGACACCTCCAGCAGCAACTCATCAATACGACCAGTTTCTTCACCTACTGCAATCATCTGAATCACCAATGGGGTGAATATTTTACTGTTGATGGCCGTCACTGAAATGGTGCTACCCGCTTCAATTGCGGACTTCATTTCAAGAATTCGATTTTCTAAAAAACGGTTCCCTAAGGCTTCCCCGGCCAAAGCCAAAGACTGGTTAAGTGGCACCCCTGATTTCAGCATCAACGAGAAGGTTCTAGCAAAACGAGAAAGCTGCGCACGATTAACGATATCGCCAACAATTGGCAGCCGAAGCCGAAACTTATCGAACTTCTCCCGACCATCAGCCGTCGCCACCCAGGCTCTGAACACCGTAAACGCACCAATCATTGCCACAACCAGCAACACCCAATAATTAACAAAGAAATTAGAAGTCGCGATCAAAATACGCGTTGGCAATGGTAGCTCAACCCCAAAGCGCGTGAACATCGATGCAAACTCAGGGATCACCAAGATATTCAATACAAACATGGCGATGGTGATAAAGATAATGACAAACGTTGGATAACGCATCGCCGCTTTAATGCGTTTGCGAGTCTCAAGTTCCTGTTCGTAGTAATTCGCCAGTTGCAATAGCGCTTGGTCAAGCCGACCCGTATTCTCACCGACGTTGATCATAGAAACGAACAGTGGGCTGAATACTTTACTGTGTTGCTGCATCGCAGAAGACAAACCTCGGCCATTACTCAGTTCAGAAACGACATCTTCTAGCGCCTCTTTGAGCTGTTTGTTTTCGCAATTTTGCAACAAGCCACGCATAGAGCGCAGCAAAGGTACGCCAGCTTTAGTCAAACTAAACAACTGACGAGAGAAAAGAATAATTACTTCCAACGGAATAGCAGGCACAAACAGCTTAGACAAGCTCACTTGGCTTTTTGCCGACTCTTTCTCTAACCGTACATTGAGCGGGATGACCCCTTTGTTCATCAATGCTTCCGCCGCAGCTTCTGAGTTCACTGCTTCGATTTTGCCGTTAGTGGATGAGCCGTCTAGCGTGCGGCCTTGATAACGAAAAGTTGGCATTCACTTACCTATATGAAAATGGGATCAGTCTTACCAGAAGCATCACCCTCACCTAGGGTCATCACTTCATCCAAACTGACGGTGCCTTGTAGCGCCAGTTCCATTGCAGAAGCAAGCAGTGGCTTATAGTTTTCTGAGCGGCGCGCGGCTTGCGCAAAGCCAACCGCATCATTGGCTCGCAATTTATCCATCATCTCTTGCTCAAGTTCGAGCATTTCAAACACACCGATTCGGCCTCGATAACCAGTCAAGTTACAGTTTTGGCAACCTGCGCCTTTATAAAAAATGGTGCTAACTTGATTTGGGAAACGCCCAGCTAACCACTGCTGGCGAGACTCATCTAAGTGGTCTTCTGTTTTACAATCTGGGCAAACTCGGCGCACAAGACGCTGCGCCACCACGGCTCTGACTGCACTAGCAACCAAGTAACCCGGCGCACCCATATCGATCATACGTAACGCACTGTCGACAGCATCGTTGGTGTGAAGAGTGCTCAATACTAAGTGACCCGTTAGTGCAGCTCGCAGACCAATTTCTACCGTCTCTTGATCACGCATCTCACCAACAAGAATGATGTCTGGGTCTTGACGTAAAAAGGTTCTAAGGACACGCGAGAAAGTTAGATCGATCTTACTGTTAACCTGTACCTGAGTGATGCGAGGCAGACGATATTCAACCGGGTCCTCTGCTGTAATGATCTTTTTCCCAGGTTCGTTGAGCTCACTCAATGCGCCGTAAAGCGTGGTGGTTTTACCGGAACCTGTCGGCCCGGTAACCAAAATCATGCCGTGCGGACGCGCCAGCTGTCGACGTAAGCGAGCAAGTAAGTCTGGCGGCAAGCCCGACTCTTCTAACGGACGCAAACCAGCAGACTGGTTAAGCAGACGCATTACTACAGATTCTCCGTACTGCGTTGGTAACGTCGACATACGAATATCAATTGACTGGCCACGAACTTTGATATTGAATCGGCCATCTTGCGGCAAGCGCTTTTCAGAAATATCTAGGTGTGCCATCAACTTCAGTCGAAGAACCAAAGCCGATGCAATATTCACTTCATTTAAGAGCGTTTCATGCAATACGCCATCAATACGCTGGCGCAAACGCAATACTTGATCGTCTGGCTCAATATGAATATCCGAAGCTCCAACCTGTACCGCATCTTCAAACATGGAATTAACCAGCTTTACAACGGTAACCTCTTCACTATCGGCTTCATCAATACCGTAATCAAAGCTTTGTACATCTTTATGCTCTTCATGCAGCTGTTCAGCAAAGGAGGCTATCTCTTTAGTACGGCGGTAATAACGGTCAAAGCTTGAAATAAGCTGACGCTCTGAAGCAACAATGAACTCAAGGTTGTATTGGCCCAACAAGTTCATCAATGATTCTTGGATGAACAAGTCCGCAGGGTCACTCATAGCAACGCGCAGTGTGTCCCCATTTCGAGCAACGACCATCGCACGTAAGCGACGTGCGTGTACCTCAGGTAGAATCTGCACGGCTTCGGCATCCACAGGCGCACGACCAAGATCGATCAGTGGCAAACCAAGCTGCTGAGACAAGAAGTCCAACATTTGCTTTTCGGTAATAAAGCCAAGGTCAATTAACGCATCCCCTAGCTTCTGCCCGGTACTGCGTTGTGCGTTTAGTGCTTGCTGGATTTGTTCTTCAGAGACGATACCTTCCTCAACCAGAAGATCGCCCAAGCGTTTTCTCAACTGAATTTTCATTGTGCGCTCTCCAACTCTTTCAAGATGCTCAAACGGTCACGGATAAATGCTTGCGATTGATTCGAAATGCCAACTTTACCCAGAGCTTGGTTGTAAGAGTGCATCGCGGCAGTAAAAGCCAGGGCGCGCTCTTGTTGAATAGCCAAACCTAACCACCAGCGCGCGTTTTCCGGCTCACGCTGAGTTAGGAGTTGATAGCTCTCAAGCGCAATGTCATTTTGCTTGTGTTTTTGTGCCAATGCCGCACGCATCGCCAAGTAATCTCGACTTGGTACTGGAGGCAAATGAACAAGCGGGCTCAGCGCCGCTTCAGGTTGATTAGCTTTCACTAACAACTTAGACAAGGCCAAGCGGAGTACTTGGTTGTTCGTATCTAGGTTGATGCCTTCTTGAATAATCTCATATGCTTTACGCGTGTCACCTTTACCAAAGTACAACGCTGATAACTTTTGACGCGTGTCTGCATTCATTGGCTCATAACGCAACGCCTCGGCATAAGCCGATAACGCTGTTTGCATATCGTTAGCATCGAGTGCCTTTTCCGCTCGACTAACAGCCTTAAGGGAAAGCTGACGATGTGTAAGCTCAACCTGCTCAATACTCATTGAACTGTTTTCTGCTGTCGTGTGGGTTACGTGATCGTATTGTTCCTCGCTCGGCATCGTTGCTAACTGCGCGAGTAAAACTGAATCATCAGAGGCGATATTTATCTCAGATTTTGGCGTGAACCTATCAGTCTCTTGCATGTGAGGCTGTTGCGCGACCGGCTGTGTGGCTGGTTTAGTGTAAACCACTTGAGTTGTATCGGGCGTCATTTTACTCGTTGGCGAGTGAGTGCGCTCCGATGAAACAATTGGTGAGACATTCACAGACGACAATGGCATAGCTTCGGTTTGAAATTGTGATAGCTCGCCTGAAGGGACAGGACCGCGAGAGACCGCCCAGCTACCAACCGCAAGGCTTAACGAAAAACCGGCGACAAGCCAAAGCCAAGGTTTACTGCGTGAGACACTTGGAATCTCCGCACGAGTAATCTCTGACGGCGATGTTTTTTCAGCAAGTTCTGATAATGCTTTATTGATGGCACTCAAGGTTGACTCCATCCCCAAAATACGGGTGTTTTAAACTTAGGTTTACGGGCATCAAACGTATCGTGCATAGCGGCGTAAACGTGATGATTTTTCAATAGTGTGCAACGATCATTAAATGCAGCAAGCAACGACTTGTGACTAATTTGGTTTATCAAGCGCGGAATCCCCATGGATGAACGCCAAATCGCTTTTTTCTGTTCAATAGAAAAAATGTGCGCCCCATTGCCTGCTTTATCTAAACGATTATTGATGTAAGCCACGCCTTCATCGATAGAGAGAGGACGTAACTGGCAACTAAACGTAATGCGTTGACGAAATTGCCTTAGCTCATGGTTAGCCAATCTTTCATCCAACTCAGGTTGTCCGAATAACACCAATTGAATGAGCTTATCTTGTTCCGTTTCTAAGTTGCCAAATAGACGTAATGTTTCTAAAGCTTGTGGGGAAAGAGCTTGCGCTTCATCAACGATCAAGACGGTTTTCTTTCCCAAGGCATGTACTTGAATCAAGTGCTCTTGAATGAGGGAAACGATACGCAGCGGATCATCGTTCTCGATACCCAACTCTCTGGCGACAGCAAACTGCAACTGTTCCCCATTCAACACTGGATTGGGTAAGTAAATAAGCTCAACTTCAGATTCAATCTGCTCGATCAGCTTACGGCATACCATGGTTTTTCCAGTGCCGACTTCTCCCGTCACCTTAATCACCCCTTCTCCCATTTGCACGGCAGCTAGGATGGTTTGGATCGCCTCATAGTGAGGGACTAACCCCAAGAACATTTCGGTATTTGGGGTTAACGAAAAAGGCTGAACTCGGAATCCAAAGTGTGACAAGTACATACTCGAATCACAAACCTATTAAAAAACAGAACCTTTCCCAGCGCTTATTGCGCATCTGGGAACCACTCTTGCAGCAGATCACGAGAGCGCTCTAGCTCTTTCTGCCAAGAGTTCACGCCAACTACGGTCGGTTTTAGCAAGATGACCAATTCTGTTTTCTCAGTTACGTTATTCACGTTGCGGAACAAATGCCCCAGTGCTGGTACATCGCCCAAAAATGGGACTTTAGAAACAAGCTCACGATTTTGCTGTTTCATCAACCCGCCGATAACCACAACATCGCCATCTTTAGCACGAATAACCGAGTCTGATTCACGAATAGAGCTTTTCGCTAATGGCAGTTGGATGTTTTGGAAATCTCCGCCCAAGTTCAATTGCTTCACTTCTTCCGTGACTTCAATAACTGCGGGGTGAACATGCAGGAACACATTGCCTTTGTTATCAATTTGCGGAGTCACATCAAGGGAAATACCCGAGAAGAATGGCGTCAGTTCCACTTCAGGAACCGCATTTGAGTTTTCACCGTTGCCTGCATTGCTCGATAGCTCGGTAACAAAGTACTCATCGGTACCCACTTTGATGACAGATTTTTGGTTGTTGGCAGCGGTAATACGAGGGCTAGAAAGGACGTTCAAGTCACCTTGCGTAGACATGAAGCTCAATACAGCATTGAAGTTACCATCCGAAATAGTCACGTTAGTTTGACCGCCCAATAGCGTGCCAATCGCATCCAATGGTGGTAATGTCGACGCAGGGCGGTTGACTACAATACTACCCGAGTTACCAATTGATGCCGATAAGTTTGACCAGTTGATGCCTTGTTGGTAGCCATCATTCAACGTCACTTCTAGGATTTTAGCTTCAAGAATGACCTGGCGCTGCATGCGCTCCTGCGATACACCTAAGAACTCGCGTACTTCGCGAATATCATCTGGAAATGCTCGAACCGTAATAACTCCCGCTTGTGGCGTTACAACCACACTTTGCCCTTTGCCTGAACCAATTAGATTCGCAACAGCTTGCTGCAGCATCGGCCAGAAGTCACTTTCAGTGATGGTTTCGATGCGTGTACCGCCCGTAGATGTGGTCGAGCTATCGTTGTTGTTTCCATTGTTAGAGTCTGACGAGTCAGAACTGTCTGAGCTACCACCAGAATTAGACGTACCAGCCGAGGTTACAGAGCCCGTAACAATGCTGGTTAATGAGCGACCAGAACGCTTGAACTGCAGGTAATCGACTGGAATGGTCACAGTACGCATACCTGCTGGGTAGATTTGAATAACTTTGCCAGACCTCACCACGTCATAGCCATACATATTCTGTACGACATTCAGAACTTCATCCAATGTCACATCTGACAAGTTGACAGTGATATTACCTTGTACCGATGGGTGAATCGCCACACTGTACTCTGTGCCTTTCACCAACGAAGCGAAAAAGCTTCTTGCATCGACCGCATTCGCTTGAATACGAAAACGCTTCGAGGTGCCTTGCTCTGATGCAACGTTCGAGTCTAAATTTGGCATCAAGTCTGCCTCAACAGAAGAAGGGATTTCTTCCAATGTGCGGCTGTTCGCTTGATTGATCGATTCATTGAGCGCTTCTTTAACTTCCACTGGATTCCGATGACCCATTGAACATCCCATTAAAGAAGCAATCGTTATTCCTACAACTAATTTGCGCATATCTGATCGGGCTCTGGTTATTATTGTTTTACGTTTAAATCAAAAAGCTCTAGGTCCCACTGACGGTTACCACGCTTTAAAGTTACAAATTCACTATTAATGCTCGCGACGCGATAACCCTTAAATAGCTCGCCTTTTTCGACAAGTTTGTTATCCATAATCGCGATACAATCAGTACTTGGCTTACACACAATACTGTTGAGCTTAGGCAGTCGGTACCGTTTAACTTTTGGTTTCGCTGACGTTTCAACCGCTGGCTTTTCCCAACCAAGTGGGGCCGTTGGGTCCTGGTTTGCCCAAGCGGTTCCTGCCGCTGCCATAACAAGCAATGAGATGATGAGTTTGTTAACCACCAATAAACTCCTCTCTAGATCCTAGTGTGTAGACTTCTAACACAAGCTTCGCTTTCGGGTACTCTTCGACTTTATAACTAAAGCTTCGCCAGTAATAACTCGCAGGAAGGCTCTCCAATTTATTCAGATAATTAGCAATAGAAAAATAGTCACCAGTCAGTTCCATACGAACAGGATGCACGTAGTAACCAGAGTATTGCGATGCTTCTTTATCTTCCGTTATTGGCTCAGATGGCAAGGTTTGCAGAGACAAAAGGTGAATGCCACTTTGCTGCTCCAACACATTTTCAAGCAGCTCAGCCATTTGCGAAGGTGTAATAAGATGCTCGATGATCTCCGCTAATTGCATCGAAAGATGCTGACTCTCAGCTAACAGATTAGATATCGCGCGATCAATCTCAGCATTTGGATCTTTCTTAAGTTGCGCCTGAATACGTAGCGTATCGATTTCAATCTTTTGATTTGCTTGCTTTAAATTACTTAGTTGCCTCTCATTACTGATGATCTCGTTAAGCTTTGGCTCCAATACCAGCGTAAAGAGCAACATGATTACGACAACTAAACCGCACAATGCAGTGAGCACTTTTTCACGCGTACTCATTTCGCCAAAGCGCCCTTCTAATGAGAGCCAGAATTCGTTCATTTCTCTTTATCCTCGCGCGTTTTTAGTTCAAACGTCACAATATCCTTATCATTTCGACCTATTTTGACGTCGTCAAACGTTCGACCAACCAAGCTAATTTCGTTTTTAAATTGGCTGACCCAATTTGGCACTGAGCTCGGTTTTTTCGCTAGTCCCTTCAGGTCTAAGGTATGGGTATTGATTCGAATTTCGGACAAAGAAATTTCTTGGTTTCCTAGCTTCGCTAATGATTGCATCACGCCAGAGTAACCCGTGCGTTGCGAGTCATCGTATTTCCCGACAGCTTTAAGCGAGTCTCGCTTCGCCTTGACTTCACGCTCTAAGCGGGCTTTAGCTGCCAGCTTATTATTGTCAGGTTGATGCTTACGTAGCTTGACTTGATAACGTTCAAGCTCTGACTTCATGATATCGCCTTTACTTTTTACAATAGCAATCTCATCTTCCAAACCGCTGCTCTGCCAAGTGACATAACCGTAAGAAAATAGAATTGCAGCCGCCGCAACGCCCCAAGATAACGCGATATTTTTTAGCGTCAGGAGCTCTTTTTTCGGCTTTAAGTAATCGGGATATAAGTTGACGCGTCGAGTATTTGAAGTAGCCGCAGTGTCAGCCAAAACATGTCCTGATAGCTCATGTTCTGGTGGTAATAACGGTGAAACCTTAGTACTTAAACGGTAGTTCAGAGCCTGAACAAGCTCGCTCTCATCCTCTTCATCGCAGCACACTTTCAATTGATGTAATTGCACATGGCGTAACTGAGATGAAAGATAATCAATCGAACGTTGCAGTTCTAACGACAGACTGTCCATCTGTAAATCGCTAGACGGAACCCCCGTTAATGGTGGCGTCACACTGCGAATAGAGCGGTGGAACGCAATAGTATTTTCGACAAAAGCGCTTATACGGAAATGACCACGCACACTGCGTTGTAATAATAGGAAGTTTCCTAGTTCACCCGCAGTCTCTCCCCAAATATCGTCTTCAGGAAGAATGGCTTCTAGTGGTAACTGGGCTCGGCTGGCCAGTAACACAATCTTATCCAATATTTTTCGCGATAAGACGTATGCTTGCACTTTGGTTGAATTCGGTAACTCGACCGCATCGGCAATAATGTCGATGGCACGCTCAGAGATCAGTTCTTTCAACAAAAACGGTAATGCAGCTGGCCATTCTTGACGCGGCATGACCGGTTTGTCAATTTGGTACATCTGGTAATAGTTATGAGAAAGAATAACCGTTAATGAATCATACGCACTCGCTGCAACGCTCAATGCTTGCTCAACGGCTTTTTCCCAATTGGACTCAGAAATATCAAATTGGTATGGACGACTACTTTTGATTGAAGATGATAAATAAACGGCGTCTGGCTGAATAACCAAAAAGCAGGAGCGACCACCACTAGATGATCGCTTAAGCTTGTCGAATAGTGCTTTGAAATCCATGATTATTATCTTTATTTTTTCCGCCAGCGATTTCGTCTTCCCAATTTAACTTGGGATTCTGATTGAGAATTCGGCAACGCTTGGGGACGAGGAAGAAACTGCTGCTCCGCAGAAAAGTAACGCCCTTGCCCACCATAAACCCCGAGCTCAATTAATGTGTTGAGCTCGTTCTGATTCTCAATTCCCACTGCTATAATTTTAGTTTTACTGTTTGCCGCCGCACCTAGCATACTGCGGACAAATAGCTGGTTTTCATGTCGTTGGTCGATTTTTGCTACTAAACTGCGATGAAGTTTAAGGTAACGAATATCCACTTCTTTTAAATAGTGAGTGCTGACGATGGTACGCCCAGCCTGCCCAACCATTAAGTGGCACCCCAAACCGGCCAGCATTTTAGCGACTGGTCGCATAAAGTCTAAGTGTCTTACAAATTGTGCTTCAACAAACTCAAAACTGAGACACTTTCTCTGCTCACGTGACAACTGTAAGAGTTCATCACGAAACCATTTAAAGTACTCTCGGTTAGAAAATGGCGTTACATTCAAATTGAGCGCATACGATCTTGAGTTATCAAAATTATCCTTAAACTCTCTTAAGAATTTATTAATAACCGACTTATCCATTTGCGCTTCATAACCAACCTGTCTGATCGCAGAAATGAACCGAGACGCTTTAACAATCCCATTCTCAGGATCGCGAATCCGACATGTTAACTCTTCATATAATGATTTTTTATGCGTCGCGTCACTTATTGGATGCACAGATTGTGCGTAGAGTATCACACTTTCAGGTGTAAGTGCTGTGTCAAATAACGTTCTCCACCTCACACTTCCGCGAGCTTCTTCATCGTGGTTCCATTTTTTGAAGCGACTCCAATTATTGTTATTTTGTAGTTGCGCACTACGCAAAGCAGTCTCGGCTTCATCAATGATTTGGCTGTGTCGCTCACCTTCTTTATAAGTGGTGATGCCAATATGGCACCAGTTGTCTGGATCAAGTGGCTCTGGCGGCATTAACTTTTCTAACTGGCGAATGCATTGCGAGGCAAGGTTAGCCACATCTTTCGCACTTTGGTGCGGTAGAAAAAGCGCAAAATCAGCATCGTAATAACGGGAAAATACAACATCTGGGTATCGTTGAACTAAATTGGACAATAAACTCCCAACTTCAACAATAAACTCATCCGTAATTTGCTTATCTTGCTCTTCTTCAACCAGTTTCCAGTCTTGAATACGCACTAGCAACACGGCGCCGCGAGCCCCACTTTCTAGTAACGCCGATTCCAACTTGCTATCAAATAACACTCGGTTAGCGGTACCGGTTAGCTTATCAAGGAAGGTTTGAGTTCGAATAAAGGTATCAAATCGGCTTCGCTCTTGACGCGCATCTTGTAACTCTTCAATTAATACATCGAGCGCTTCACTGGCGGTGTAAGGCCATTCTTTTTTGTCACCTTTGGCATACTGCTCCACCCTACCAGCCAGGATCATTCTGCCTCGCTCTTCGAGCATTTCGGAGCCTTCTAATTGCTCCTTAAGCCATGCCACGCCGCGCATTAAGCAGAAGATGATCAATACAACGGCAAGCGTGATCGACCAAAGCGCCTGCATTGAGTAGCTGTAACCTAAGTAAGGGGGAATTGCTTTAAAGTGAATCGTGTAATCTTGATTGTGAGTCAGCTGGTACTCAGCCTCAAACAAGACTGACGCTTCCATTTGATGAGAAGTATCTTTGAAGCGATAAACAACGGCGTTGTTGGTCGACAACGTCATTTCGACAATATTGGAAGCCTGCAGCATTTTCGGCATCCAGCGCTGCATAGAATAAGCGGCGTCAGGATCTTCCATCTCCTTGTCGACCACCTCTACGATCCCTTCTAAATAATGGGTGAGATATTCCTGCCCAAGACGTTTAAAAGAGAGGGTGCCACCGACAAACAAGATAAACATGGCGCAGATAACGATCATGGTGACAAAGGCCACCAGCCGTGTGCTTAACTTAAGAGTTGGGGTATACCTCATGAATACCAAATTCCTTTTTTATTCATCATATACCTTATTGAAATATTTATACTTGATAAGAGTTCATCAAACAATCGGATTAGTCTGATAGTGAGAGGCTGGAGCATAAAGAAAATCACACTCATTGATAAGTTTTATTGTTACGCCTAACCTTGCCAAGATAAGCCTGTGAGATCATTAGATTGCGACAATAAAAAAGGCCGCGATATTCGCGGCCTTTTCGATTCAAGCATAAGCAGAATTTAGAACGGGATATCGTCGTCAAAATCCATTGGTGGCTCATTGTACTGCTGCTGTGGTTGCTGCGGAGCCTGTTGTTGTGGTTGCTGTTGCTGAGGCGCATTGTACTGCTGCTGAGCTGGCTGTTGAGGCTGACCCCATCCACCTTGTTGCTGCTGTTGACCGCCCATTGGTGCGCCGCCACCTTGAGCACGACCGCCAAGCATTTGCATAACACCATTGAAGCCTTGAACAACGACCTCAGTTGAGTAGCGATCTTGGCCACTTTGATCTTGCCATTTGCGAGTTTGCAGTTGCCCTTCAATGTAAACTTGAGAGCCTTTACGCAAGTACTCACCTGCTACTTCCGCAAGTTTGCCGAACAACACAACACGGTGCCATTCCGTTTTTTCGCGCTGTTCGCCAGTCGCTTTATCACGCCATGAATCAGAAGTCGCAATAGTAATGTTTGCTACTGCACCGCCATTCGGCATGTAACGAATTTCAGGGTCGTTACCTAGATTCCCCACCAAAATAACTTTGTTAATTCCACGGCTGGCCATGATGTGCTCCGTTTCACTCTGGATATATAAAATTTTAGCGCATTAGAATAGCACGCTTTAATGTTTTGATTAAAGTCTAATACCATTGTGATCTATTGAGTCATCCTCTAGAACCCAAATCGTATTTCAACTTACGTGTGTAGCATTTTTGATTCGCGTTGCAGACATCGTTTCGTGAAGCTTTGAATTCGAACGCATTTATTCAGTAAAGCGATGGTTATGGCCTCTCTTTAATGCCAGTTTATGGCTTCTATTGAACCCAGGGAGATTGGAACACGTGAGAAAGTCGGCTTACGCAAGAAAGCTATTTCTGATCAGTATGGAAGATAATGCGCAAAAAAAAGTGGCGGCACTCGAAAAGTACGTTGATATGAGCATCCCGGTGATTTCAACCGCAGCACTCATGGAAGCCAAGCCACAACACCGTAATAAAATTCTACTGATAGACTTCAGTGAACATAAATCACTTGTTCAATCGATCAAAAACTTGCCTCTTGTATGGAAAAACTTTGAAACCGTTGTCTTCAACGTACCTAAAAGACTAACCACGGATGAACTTCTTTCATTTGGTCAATTAAAAGGTGTGTTTTATTCTGAAGATACGCTAGAGCAAATTGGAGAAGGGTTAAAAGGCATTGTTAACGGTCAAAACTGGCTGCCGCGTAATGTAACCAGTCAACTTTTACACTATTACCGCAATGTCATTAATACTCATACAGCACCAGCTACGGTAGACCTAACCATTCGTGAGCTACAAGTACTGCGTTGCCTACAAGCTGGCGCCTCGAACAGTCAGATGGCCGAGGAGTTATTCGTCAGTGAATTCACCATCAAATCGCACTTATATCAGATATTCAAAAAGCTATCCGTAAAGAACCGAGTACAGGCAATCGCCTGGGCAGACCAAAACTTAATGTCATGATGCAATGTGAGCGGCTCTGATAACTGAAATAACGAGTCGCTCATCTTTTTTCCGCACCGAGTCTCACATTTTTTCCTACTTTATTCATGATTCATTGATACCTCTCGTGTTAAAGTTATGCGCAGATTCTTGATAAAAACGAGATAGGATATTCCCCCAATGATAAAAAAATGTCTGTTCCCTGCTGCAGGCTATGGCACACGCTTCCTACCGGCAACGAAATCTATGCCAAAAGAGATGATGCCAGTCGTGAACAAACCGCTTATTGAATACGGTGTCGAAGAAGCAATCCAAGCTGGTATGAACGGCATGTGTATTGTGACAGGTCGTGGCAAGCACTCGATCATGGACCACTTTGATAAGAACTACGAACTGGAACATCAGATTAGCGGTACCAACAAAGAAGAGCTGTTGGTAGATATCCGTGAAATCATTGAATCTGCAAACTTCACTTATATACGTCAACGCGAAATGAAAGGCTTGGGCCACGCGATTCTAACTGGACGAGAATTGGTAGGCGATGAGCCATTTGCTGTTGTTCTTGCTGATGACCTTTGTGTGAACGAGCAAGAGGGCGTACTGGCTCAGATGGTGGCACTATTTAAGCAGTTCCGCTGTTCTATCGTTGCAGTGCAAGAAGTACCAGCCGAAGAAACGCACAAATACGGCGTTATCTCTGGTGAAATGATCAAAGACGACATCTACCGTGTAGACGACATGGTAGAAAAACCAGAGAAAGGCACGGCGCCTAGCAACCTTGCTATCATTGGCCGCTACATCCTGACTCCCGATATTTTTGAACTGATCGAAAACACTGAACCTGGTAAAGGTGGTGAAATTCAAATCACGGACGCGCTGCTTAAACAAGCAAAAGCGGGCTGTGTATTGGCTTACAAATTCAAGGGCAAACGCTTTGACTGTGGTAGCGTTGAAGGCTACATCGAAGCAACTAACTATTGTTTTGAAAACCTGTATCTAAAAGATGAAAAAACCTCTGAGCTAGGTAAGCACGCAACACAAAAAGCAGTATAAAGCATCGTCTTAGTACGAAATTACTGTATCGAAAGCCCAGCACAACGCTGGGCTTTTTACTTTACTGTTTTTTTATCCAGTAATTTTCTTTGCACATTTCTCACACTATGTAATACTTGCCCCACTTGGTTATACATAGAGCAAAAACGATGGATAAAATAGAAGTTCGCGGTGCCCGAACCCATAACCTTAAAGACATTAATCTTACAATCCCTCGCGATAAACTGATTGTCATTACTGGACTAAGTGGCTCCGGTAAATCCTCTCTCGCTTTCGATACATTGTATGCAGAAGGCCAACGACGCTACGTAGAGTCTCTCTCTGCCTACGCTCGTCAGTTTTTGTCTCTGATGGAAAAACCCGATGTCGACCACATTGAAGGGTTATCACCTGCGATTTCTATTGAACAGAAATCTACTTCTCATAACCCGCGTTCAACCGTCGGTACAATTACCGAAGTCTACGACTACTTACGTCTATTGTATGCTCGTGTGGGCGAACCCCGCTGTCCAACGCACCATGCCCCTCTTGCTGCGCAAACCATCAGCCAAATGGTGGACAAAGTCCTAGAGATGCAGGAAGGCAGCAAAATGATGCTATTGGCGCCTATTGTCAAAGAACGTAAAGGTGAGCATGTTAAAACGCTTGAGAACTTAGCGGCTCAAGGCTTTATTCGTGCGCGTATTGATGGAGAAACTTGCGATCTTTCCGATCCTCCAACCCTTGAGCTACATAAAAAGCACACCATTGAAGTTGTGGTAGACCGCTTTAAAGTTCGTCCAGACTTACAACAGCGCTTGGCCGAATCTTTCGAGACAACACTCGAATTATCAGGCGGTATTGCGGTTGTCGCGCCAATGGATGGCGACGGTGAAGAGATTATTTTCTCCGCCAACTTCGCTTGTCCACAATGTGGTTACAGCATGCAAGAGCTAGAGCCGCGACTTTTCTCATTCAACAACCCTGCTGGAGCATGTGGCACCTGTGATGGTTTGGGTGTTCAACAATACTTCGATCCAAGTCGAGTCATTCAAGATGATTCATTAAGCTTGGCACAAGGTGCGATTCGCGGTTGGGATCAAAAGAACTACTACTACTTCCAAATGCTCACCTCATTGGCCGATCATTATGGTTTTGACCTCCATGCCCCTTTTAATTCTCTGCCAAAGAAAACGCAAGATGTCATTCTAAAGGGCTCAGGTCGTACTGAGATTGAGTTTAAATACATCAACGATCGTGGCGATATTCGCGTTAAACGCCATCCATTCGAAGGTATTCTGAATACCCTAGAACGTCGCTATCGTGATACAGAGTCCAACTCTGTCCGTGAAGAGCTTGCAAAATACATCTCCACTAAATCTTGTTCAAGCTGTGGCGGTACTCGTCTACGCCTTGAAGCACGTAACGTGTTTATTGCTGATACGACACTACCTGAGATTGTTGAACTCAGCATTGCTGATGCATTGGAATTCTTCCATTCCTTGAAACTGGAAGGTCAACGCGCCCAAATCGCTGAAAAAGTGATGAAGGAAATCAACGACCGCCTGCAATTCTTAGTTAACGTCGGTTTGAACTACCTAAACTTATCACGCAGTGCAGAAACCTTATCAGGCGGTGAAGCTCAACGTATTCGTTTAGCAAGCCAAATTGGTGCAGGTCTTGTTGGTGTCATGTACGTCTTAGATGAACCGTCGATTGGCCTCCACCAGCGTGATAACGAACGACTCCTAAAAACACTGACTCATTTGCGCGATTTAGGTAATACCGTACTTGTGGTAGAACACGATGAAGATGCGATTCGCTGTGCAGATCATGTCATAGATATTGGTCCTGGTGCTGGCGTACATGGTGGTAATGTTGTTGCGGAAGGCACCATGGAAGAGATAGTCGCGAATCCGAATTCTCTGACAGGTCAGTACTTAAGTGGTGTTAAAGAAATCGCAGTACCGAAAGATCGCACGCCGCGAGATCCGAAAAAAACGGTTGAGCTATTAGGCGCAACAGGTAATAACCTTAAAAACGTTAACCTTTCAATTCCTGTTGGGTTATTCAGCTGTATTACAGGGGTATCTGGCTCAGGTAAATCAACGCTGATTAATGATACTTTCTTTAAAATTGCGCATACCCAACTTAACGGAGCGACAACGGCTCAGCCTTCACCTTATAAATCGATTAAAGGTCTAGAGCACTTCGATAAAGTCATCGATATCGATCAAAGCCCAATTGGCCGTACACCTCGCTCTAACCCTGCAACCTATACGGGGATCTTTACACCAATCCGTGAACTGTTTGCAGGCACACAGGAGTCGCGTTCTCGCGGTTACAAACCGGGCCGTTTTAGTTTTAACGTGCGCGGTGGTCGTTGTGAGGCCTGTCAGGGTGACGGTGTTATCAAAGTAGAAATGCACTTCCTACCAGATGTTTATGTGCCATGTGATGTGTGTAAAGGTAAACGCTACAACCGTGAAACGCTCGAAGTACGTTACAAAGGTAAAACTATTGATGAAGTGCTAGAAATGACGGTCGAAGATGCACGCACCTTCTTCGATCCAGTTCCTGCCATCGCTCGCAAACTACAAACACTGATGGATGTGGGTTTGTCGTACATACGATTGGGTCAAGCGGCAACAACACTCTCCGGTGGTGAAGCACAGCGTGTGAAACTGGCGCGAGAGCTATCCAAACGTGATACAGGAAAAACCTTGTACATTTTGGATGAACCAACAACCGGCTTGCACTTCCATGATATCCAGCAGTTGCTCACTGTACTGCACAGACTTCGCGACCACGGAAACACTGTCGTGGTGATCGAGCATAACCTGGACGTCATTAAGACTGCGGACTGGATTATCGATCTTGGTCCTGAAGGGGGTCAAGGTGGCGGCGAGATAATCGCTCAAGGCACTCCGGAAGATGTGTCGCAAATCGAGGGTTCGCACACAGCTCACTTCCTCAAGCCTATGTTGAAGTAGAAAAAACAGGTAAAGTATCGAGACCAGCAAGTGCTGGTCTTTTTTCATTCAAAACAACGCAATAACTATGGCTACTATACATGTAAGTGGAACAAAGCTTTCTCCCGAAAAAGTACAGGTTCCCCTCAATCGCAAGTTTCTCATTGCCTTGGCAACACTATTTGTGTTGGCAATGCACTTTTTCATGCCCAACCCCGGCGGTTCGGGGCTTGCGCTTTCGTTCAATGCGACAACTTGGATTGCTTTTAGCTTTGCATTAGGCATTGGGTGTTACCAACTCGCGAATAATCGAGTGCTACGTTACTCAAAACTAACCATCGGCTTGTTCATTAGTGCTCTTATCATGACAGTGCCCATTCTGTACCCAAATGCGAATAGCAGCTTGGCAGCCAATAAGCTCATAGGCCTGTGGTGTGGTGTCCTGTTCTTTATTGTTTTACAACAATTTCATTTCAGTAATAAACATCGCCAACGCCTATTATGGTTCATTGTCCTTGCGGTTGTTATCGAAGCCATTTTTGGTTTGACACAATATCTGCATCTCAAACCAGGCAATCCGTTTGGTTACGACACGGTGGCCAATCATCCTTATGGTATTTTCCAACAGCCCAATGTAATGGCCAGCTTTCTTGCGACAGGGTTGGTGATTGCCAGCTATTTACTTGCACGTCAGCCCTACAAATACGACCGTAAGTTAAGCGATGTTTACCTTCTCTATGCCGTGCCAGTTTTAACTTTACCACTAATTGTGGCGTTGGCTTCACGCACTGGTTGGTTAGCCTCGGTCATCGCCGTGTTGTTGGTCATTCCATACATGTACCGTTTTGCAACCAAAGGGCGCTTTATCCGCTGGGTTGTGTCACTTGTAAGTGGGCTCTTATTCTCAGTCGTTGTCATGCATCTTGCCTTTCCTGATGGGGGTGGGTTAGCCGCAGAAAAAGTAAATATGGAGTCTCCTCGAGCGTATACTTTTCCGCAAACATTAGACATGGTGATTGAAAAGCCTTTTACTGGTTATGGATATGGTAAGTTTGAATCTGAGTACATGCTGTATACGGCTCGTCAACATGCCCTAAATGAGAATTACCCAGCTGGTTTGCCAGCCATGGATCATCCGCATAATGAGCTACTTTACTGGGGAGTAGAAGGTGGCTTGCTGCCAATACTCGGCATCTTCTTAGCGATGGCACTGGTACTGTATCGAATCTATCAAGCCAAACGCGGAACTCGTCTTGCGTTGCTGGCCTTGTTTATACCTATCGTATTGCACTCACAACTGGAATACCCTTTCTACCACTCTCTCGTGCATTGGTTGATCTTCGTTATCCTACTGTACTGGGTCGATCAGCGCGTCTCTCGTTATCGACAAGTCGGCTTTAGTAATGTGACCAAAAGCTTGCTGCGTGTTTTTAGTTTGGTACTTCCCGTTGCGTTTACGTTTTACATGGTAAGCGCATTACATACGAACTATGTATTGACGAAGTTTGAGACCACTAGACCAACTAACCCTGATATTCTGAATCAAGTCAGTAACCCTGTGGTTTGGAAAGACAGATTTGATTGGGATGTCTATAGCACGTTTTTAAACCTTGGGCTGTACCAACAAGACGCAACCTTGATTCAGCCTTATATCAATTGGTCGCTAAAAATCATCAAAGATAAGCCTCGCCCTGCATTTTATAATAATTTGATTTTGGCCTACCAAGGCTTAGATGACTCAAGTAAAGCGGAGCAAATTAGAGCTGAAGCGCAGTTTTTGTTCCCGAAGATTGATTTCAGTGACGTCAATTACCAACCACCTTCTCAAGCAATCTCTGCCTCACCAGCCCCCACTTCAGGAGCTGAGTAATAAATACCAAAAAGCGAAGGGATGACCTTCGCTTTTCTTTATCTCATTGCTGTATGATTTTACTCAGTGAGTGACTCTTCTAACGCTTTTAAGCACAGCGCAACGTTTTCAGATCGAGCGCCGTAACCCATTAAGCCAATACGCCACGCTTTACCAGCTAATGCCCCAAGGCCTGCACCAATTTCTAGGTTATAGGTTTCTAGCAAGTGAGCACGAACTTTTGCTTCATCAATTCCTTCAGGCACGTAAATCGCATTTAATTGTGGCAACCGATGGGCTTCGTCCACAACAAATTCAAAGCCTAACTTTTGTAAGCCATTTTTGAGTTTTTCATGCATCAGTTGGTGACGAGCCCAAGCGTTTTCTAATCCTTCATTTTTCAGTATCAATAAAGCTTCATGAAGCGCATACAAGCTATTAACTGGCGCCGTATGATGGTAACTACGCTTACCTTCTCCACTCCAATACCCCAAAACTAAACTCTGATCGAGGAACCAACTCTGTACTGGTGTTGTTCTTGCTTGAATCTTTTCAATCGCGGCAGGAGAAAACGTCACTGGTGAGAGCCCAGGTACACATGACAAACATTTTTGACTACCTGAGTAAACCGCATCCAGTTGCCATTCATCCACTTTTAACGGCACACCACCAAGCGATGTCACCGCATCAACAATAGATAATGCATTATGCTGTTTCGCCAGCTTACCCAATGCTTGAGCATCACTGACTGCACCAGTTGAGGTTTCCGCATGCACAAAAGCAAGAACTTTTGTATCTGGGTGCTGTTCGAATGCTTGCTCGACTTTATCAATGGAAACAGGCGTCCCCCATTCATCATCGACGATAACAACTTCACCACCAGCACGGACGACATTTTCGCGCATGCGTTCACCAAATACACCATTACGGCAGACGATCACTTTATCGCCTTTCTCGATCAAGTTTACAAAGCAGGTTTCCATCCCTGCACTACCTGGCGCTGAAACCGCAATAGTGAACTCATTGTCAGTTTGAAAGGCATACTTCAATAGCTGCTTGAGCTCATCCATCATACCGATAAACAGAGGATCAAGGTGACCTACCGTAGGACGGCTTAGTGCTTGTAACACTTGAGGATAAATATCAGAAGGACCAGGTCCCATTAAAATACGGTGAGGCGGAATAAAGCTTTGGATCGACATGTCAGCTCCTTGATTATCTTTTATCCTGAGCATTCTAAAAGTTCTATTCAATAACATGGCTCAGGTGTAGGGTTCTTCACCCTAATAGATTTTTCCTCTATCAGCAATTAGCCGTAAGTATGGAGGTCAAACCAGTGTCACAAAATCGTTAATAAAAAACACCATAAAGGTTGAAATATTGATTGACATTAAGGCCTCAAAACCGTTCAATGTTTGAGCTTTATGTAGAAGAGGAGCGCTACCCAGGTAGATGATTTGTGGAACCGCAATTCCAACACCAATCATTGAGGGGGAGTAGTGCCGAGGTAAGTCAAAGTTGCAGGATTTGACTTGTCGGTTGAATTGGGCTGAATCCCATCAACTGTCATCAGCGCAGTCTGATGAAGGGCTTCTGAGGGTAAATTTTTCAAATAGCATTCTAAATACCTCTCTTTTTGCTCTGTTCCTTTTCTCACTAAACATTGGATGTACAATTTTTTAGGAAGTCGTGGGAGAACGCAGTGAGCGCATTTAACGTAGCTAAATTCGGTGGAACCAGTGTTGCCAACTTTGAGGCAATGAGTCGTTGCGCCACCATTATCGAAAACAATCCAAATACTCGCCTGGTCGTGAGCAGCGCTTGCTCTGGCGTCACCAACCTATTGGTAGAACTCGCCAACGGTGTTCAGGATCAAACGCACCGTACTGAGCTACTGCAAAATCTGGCCAACATTCATGACGCCATTTTAACTCAGCTCGAAGACAGCACGAAAACTGCTGCCGAGGTGTATGGCATATTAGATACCGTAACCAGCCTAGCCGAGGCTGCATCTATCCAAGCTAGTGCGAAGTTAACCGATCATTTAGTCGCATGTGGCGAACTCATGTCGACGCATATTCTAACTCAGTTAATGTGTGAGCGAGGCATTCAAGCTGTGCGCTTTGATATCCGCGATGTGCTGCGTACTGATGACAACTTTGGTCGCGCGGAGCCAAACATTGAAGCAATTTCGACGCTTGCGCAAGATAAACTCGTACCACTTTGCCAACAATCCGTTGTTGTTACTCAAGGCTTCATAGGATCTGACGAAGCCGGTAATACAACAACATTAGGTCGAGGGGGCAGCGATTACAGCGCCGCCTTAATTGCTGAGAGCGTTAAAGCGGCAGGGCTAGAAATCTGGACTGATGTTCCGGGTATCTACACAACAGACCCGCGAATTGCACCAAAAGCCTCACCAATTCCCGAGATCAGCTTTAGTGAAGCTTCAGAAATGGCTAACTTTGGCGCTAAAATCCTTCACCCTTCTACGCTAGTACCCGCATTACGCCACGACATTCCGGTATTTGTAGGGTCATCGAAAGAGCCAGAAAAAGGGGGAACTTGGATTCGCCACCAAGTCGAAAGCTCACCGTTATTCCGTGCGCTAGCTTTGCGTTGTAACCAAACCATGGTAACGCTACGCAGCGCCAATATGTTCCACGCATACGGTTTTTTAGCAAAGGTCTTTGAGATCCTTGCAAAGCATAAGATCTCTGTCGATTTGATCACGACATCTGAAATCAGTGTATCGTTAACACTTGATCAAACCGATACATCCGGCGGCGCGCCGCAGCTGCCGCAAGCTGCACGAGAAGAGTTAGAAGAGTTATGTAAGGTAGAAGTTGAACATGACCTATGCCTCGTTGCTCTCATTGGAAACAACATGAGTGAGAGTAAAGGCTACGCGAAACAGGTTTTTGGCACGCTAGAAGATTTTAACCTACGCATGATTTGTTATGGCGCTAGCCCTCACAACTTATGCTTCTTGCTCCATGAATCGGTATCGAAACAAGCCATACAAAAACTCCACACTGAGTTGTTTGAGAAGTAAGTTCAACTCAATAAAACAAAGGGCTGCGTATCTGCAGCCCTTTGTCGTTTCATTAGTTGTTACATTTGGACGAGGTAAACATCAATTTAACCGTTAATGTTTGGCCCTAACCATTTTTCAGCCTCGATCCTATCCCACCCCTTACGATCGGCGTAACTCTCTAGCTGATCTTCTTGGATCTGTGCGATCGCAAAGTAACGTGAGTCAGGATGAGAGAAATACCAACCAGAGACTGACGCGCCCGGATACATTGCATAGCTGGAGGTTAGAGTCATGCCAATATTCTCTTCCACATTAAGTAGCTCCCAAAGCGGTCCTTTTTCAGTATGCTCAGGGCACGCTGGATAACCTGGTGCAGGGCGAATACCTTGGTATTTTTCACGAATGAGATCATCGTTAGATAAATCTTCATCCGCAGCATAACCCCAAATTTCTTTACGGACACGCTCATGCAAATACTCAGCAAACGCTTCGGCTAGGCGATCCGCCACCGCTTGAATCATAATTGCGTTGTAATCATCTCCCTGTGCTTTGTATTCATCAGCAAGCTCTCGTTCACCAATACCACCAGTGACAGCAAATGCCCCTATCCAATCATGTTTACCCGACTCTTTAGATGCGATGTAGTCGGATAAACAATAGTTGAATCCTTTTGGTTTCTCGGTCTGTTGTCGCAAGTTACGTAATACTTTCACAACGTCGGTACGAGTTTCATCAGCATAAACTTCAATGTCGTCCCCCACGCTCGCAGCAGGGAATAAGCCACACATTCCACGCGCTTTTAACAGGCCTTCTCGCTCAACTCGATCAAGTAACTCGTTGGCATCTTCGAATAAACGTTTTGCTTCTTCACCAACTTCTTCATGTTGGAAAATTGTTGGATACTTACCCACAAGTGACCAAGTCATAAAGAATGGTGTCCAATCGATGTATTGACGTAATATAGCCACATCAAAATCATCGAAGATATGAATGCCAGGCTTAACAGGCACTGGAGGGGTGTAAGCTTCCCAATCGATAGCAACTTTATTCGCTCGAGCAGCTTCTAATGTCACTGGTTTGGTTCTCGGTTTCTTTCGATTATGTTGATCACGTACTCGTTCGTAATCAGCTTCAAGTTTTTCAACAAATTCAGGGCGACGTTCATCTGACAAAAGAGAAGTACATACGCCCACTGCACGTGAGGCGTTGTTCACGTAAACCACTGGATGCTTGTAATTTTGCTCAATCTTAACTGCTGTATGGGCTTTTGACGTTGTTGCGCCACCGATGAGAAGAGGTAAGTTAAAGTCGAGACGCTCCATCTCTTTTGCAACATGCACCATTTCGTCTAATGAAGGCGTGATCAACCCTGATAAACCAATAATATCGACGTTTTCTTCTTGCGCTACTTTTAAGATCTTTTCGCAAGGAACCATGACACCAAGATCGATAATTTCGTAGTTATTGCACTGCAATACAACGCCAACGATATTTTTCCCGATATCATGTACATCACCTTTGACCGTCGCTAGCAAAATCTTACCGTTTGTTTGTCCCACCTGCTTTTCTGCATTGATGTAGGGCTCGAGATGCGCGACTGCTTGCTTCATCACTCGGGCAGATTTTACGACCTGAGGAAGGAACATTTTACCTTCACCAAACAAGTCTCCGACGACGTTCATCCCATCCATTAGTGGGCCTTCAATCACCTCTAATGGCTTTGAAGCTTTGACACGAGCCTCTTCGGTATCATCAACGATGAACTCAGTTATTCCTTTCACTAACGCGTGCTCTAAGCGCTTTTCAACAGGCCAAGTTCTCCACTCAAGTGCAGAGGCATCCTCCTCTTTACCTACCCCTTTGCCTGCATATTCCGCCGCGATATCTAACAATCTCTCAGTGGCGTCATCACGACGGTTAAGAACGACATCTTCCACAGCCTCACGCAATTTTTCAGGCACGTTATCGTAGATTTCTAACTGACCCGCATTCACAATCCCCATATCCATACCATTTTTAAAACAGTGATAGAGGAACACCGCGTGAATCGCTTCACGTACATAGTTATTGCCACGGAAAGAGAATGAGACGTTAGAAACACCACCCGATATCATCGCATGTGGTAAATCACGTTTGATATCGCCAACGGCTTCAATGAAATCCACCGCGTAGTTATTATGCTCCTCGATCCCCGTAGCAATGGCAAAAATGTTTGGGTCAAAAATGATGTCTTCTGGTGGAAAGCCCACTTCATCAACAAGAATTCGGTAAGCGTTGGTACAAATTTCTACTTTGCGCTCACGTGTATCTGCTTGCCCAATCTCATCAAACGCCATCACAATCACAGCCGCACCGTAACGGCGGATCAACTTAGCTTGTTCAACAAATTTCTCTTTGCCTTCCTTGAGTGAGATCGAATTAACAATGCCTTTGCCTTGGATGCACTTAAGACCAGCTTCAATAACCTCCCACTTGGAAGAGTCAACCATGATTGGTACTTTTGAGATTTCAGGTTCTGACGCACAAAGGTTTAAAAAGCGAACCATACAAGCTTGTGCATCCAACATGCCTTCATCCATGTTGATATCGATAATTTGAGCGCCATTTTCAACTTGTTGACGAGCCACATCGAGCGCTTCATCGTACAGTTCTTCTTTAATCAAGCGCTTAAAACGCGCAGAACCGGTTACATTCGTACGCTCACCGACATTGATAAATAAAGAGTCTTTATCAATAGCGAGTGGCTCTAGGCCAGACAAGCGACAAGCAACGGGAAGTTCAGGTAATTGACGAGGGGCGATATTTTCAACCGCGAGTGCCATTTGGCGAATGTGCTCAGGAGTTGTACCACAACACCCACCAATCAAGTTTAAAAAGCCACTTTGAGCCCACTCTTTAACATGCTTAGCCATATCTTCTGGCGACAAATCGTATTCGCCGAATGCATTCGGAAGCCCAGCATTTGGGTGAGCGGAAACAAAAGATTCTGATATACGCGAGAGCTCTTCAACATAAGGACGCAGTTCATCCGGGCCAAGTGCACAGTTCAAACCAAACGAAATCGGTTTAACATGACGTAATGAGTTGTAAAACGCTTCTGTGGTTTGACCGGATAATGTTCTACCGGAAGCATCAGTAATAGTCCCCGAGATCATCACAGGTAACTCAATACCCATCTCTTCAAACACACTTTCAACAGCAAATGAACAAGCCTTAGCGTTAAGCGTATCGAAGATGGTCTCGATAAGAATAAGGTCTGAACCACCTTTAATAAGCGCTCGAGTCGATTCAGAGTAAGCCTCAACTAACTCGTCGAAAGAAACATTTCGATATCCGGGGTCATTTACATCAGGAGAAATAGAACAAGTTCGGTTTGTCGGCCCTAAAACCCCTGCGACATAACGTGGTTTATCGGGTGTTTTTGCGGTCCATTCGTCTGCAACTTCACGTGCAAGCTTGGCAGCTGCAAAGTTAATTTCTTCACTTAGGCTTTCCATCTCGTAGTCAGCCATCGCAATGGTTGTTGCGTTAAAAGTGTTGGTCTCAAGAATATCTGCACCCGCTTCTAAATATGCAGCGTGAATTTCCTTGATAAGTTGAGGCTGACTTAGAACCAACAGGTCGTTGTTACCTTTTAGATCACAATGCCAATCCGCAAAGCGCGTTCCTCGATAGTCTTGCTCTTCAAGTTTGTACCCTTGAATCATGGTTCCCATACCACCATCAATCAAAAGAATACGTTGCTTCAATTGAGCTTCAATCTGTTGTCTTACGTTACTTCCCACAGTACAGCCTCATTCCTTTAGTTATCTTTCCATCCTATCACACAAACTTCAGGAGTCTAGACGTCTAAACGTGGAATTAATGATTATTTTATCTCCTTCTTAACTTACAAAATAATCACGAAAAAATGTTTGCTATTTAAGCAGCATCAGCCGAGAATTCCATTCATAAAATGTTACAAATAGAGAGCTCTATGTCGGTCTATCATACTTTATGTTTTCTATCCGCAGCTGCGATGCTAATTGCTTTTGTAAACAGCAAGATAGGAAAGATGCAAACCACCATTGCGATTACCGCAGGTTCAATGGTGCTTTCACTTCTAATCTTAATTGCGGGTCAAAACAACTGGTTCCATCTCACCGAAATTGCGACGGAGACGGTCACAAGGATTAACTTCGAAGATTTCTTGCTCAAAGGCATTCTTGGCTTCTTACTATTTGCTGGTGGACTAGGCATCAAACTCCCGAACCTTAAAGATCAAAAGTGGGAGATCACTGTTTTAGCCCTTGGAGCTACACTGTTTTCTACGTTCTTTATTGGATTTGCGCTGTATGGGTTTTGTCAGTTAATTGGCATCCAATTTGATTTGGTCTACTGCTTACTATTTGGTGCTCTAATATCGCCAACTGACCCAATCGCTGTATTGGCTATTGTGAAAAAACTAGATGCTCCTAAACGTATCTCCACTCAGATTGAAGGAGAATCGCTCTTCAATGATGGCTTCGGTTTGGTTATCTTCGTCACTCTATTTACGATTGCATTTGGCACTGAGGCACCAACTGTAGGTAGTGTCACCTTACTCTTCATCCAAGAAGCTATCGGTGGTATCACATATGGTTTCGTCCTCGGTTTGCTATTCCACTACTTGATCAGTGCCACCGATGATCACTCAATGGAATTGTTACTTACCATTGGTGTCCCAACAGCAGGTTACGCATTTGCTGAATACATCCATGTATCAGGCCCACTCGCGATGGTTGTATCCGGTATTATGATTGGCAACTGGACACGCTTTATTGGCTTTTCAAAAGAGAGTGAAGATCACCTTGACCATTTTTGGGAGCTTGTTGATGAGTTCTTGAATGGCGTGTTATTCCTACTGATCGGCATGTCGATGCTGCTATTTGAATTCCACAAAGAAGACTGGATCATGATGGCTATTTCAGTCCCTCTTGTACTAGCAGCTCGCTATCTAAGTGTATTTCTTTCTTACATAGGCTTTAAACGTTACAGAAAATATAATCCATGGTCAGTGCGTATTTTGACGTGGGGCGGTTTACGCGGAGGCCTAGCACTAGCGATGGCACTTTCTATTCCATCTGGTATTTGGGTGATTCAAGATAAGTTAATCGATGTAAAAGAGATTATTCTTGTAATGACCTACTCCGTCGTGGTTTTCTCTATCCTCATTCAAGGCTCAACAATCACTCCAATGATTGAAAAAGCAAAAGCAGAAGAGAAGAAGATGGAAGAGAATAACCAAGCAATAACCACTCCGGAACATACGGAGCCATTGGACTCTTAAAGACACGTAACTTAATAAATAAAAAGCAGCTACCTAGCTGCTTTTTTCATAACTAATTTTCAGACTCCCCTTCAAGGACTAATGCTCCTTATTCTTTGATATACCTTCAAATATACTAAGAATCGCTACGCTACATTTTCATAGATACTAACTATTGCCGATAGATAGTATTCATAGACGAGCCTTTTAATTTACCCATTTTCATCTGTATCACTTCTCTTCCCTTGGCAATATAGGCTCCTCGCAAACATCAAAGCTAAACTTCCACAATACTTAGCAATGAGCGAGTTTGTATTTTTATGAGAAAGAGACATTTAGGGTGATTGCGTTCAGAACCCAAACAGGTTAGCAACCTCACCAAGATAAAACTGAGCTAGCATTCAGTAGATCAAAGCCTTAACAGAAATTTAGCCCCCTCCCTCTTGATCTCAGTGAGACTAAACTTGTATTCAAAGTCATCCTATTTTCAAATTAGAAACAAGCGACACTTCAAACAATTAAACTCTGTCACATAACTAGATTTTCTAATATCGAATAAAAGGAGCTTTGGTTAGAGCTTGGTATCGGAATAAGACTAAGGCACAGAGTTACGTGCTAGCTCGTTCACGACGTATTAAAACCATGTGAAGAGGGTAGTGTAACTCGAGATGCAAGATTTAAATATGAGAGTGGGTTTAAGGTAAGTCAGGTAACCAAAACGAAAAAAGCCTCAGTCTTTCGACTGAGGCTTAATATAAGTGGCGGAGTGGACGGGACTCGAACCCGCGACCCCCGGCG
>NZ_JAWOQS010000012.1:0-91565 GCF_033438945.1 Vibrio sp. Y176
GCTGTTACTGACGAAGACACGCCAGTGACAATTGATGTCCTGCCAAACGATACTGACATTGATGGCGATACGCTGTCTATCCAATCAGCGTCCGTACCTGAAGCGCAAGGCACAGTCGAGATTGTTGACGGCAAGTTGGTGTTCACACCGGCTGAGAACTTCCATGGCGATGCTGAAATCACTTACACCGTCACCGATGGTGCGCTGACTGACCAAGCGACGGTCAACGTCACCGTGAATGCGGTGAACGACGCGCCTGTGGTTGAAAGCAACCTCGCAGACCAAACCTTGGCGGAAGACTTTACGCCATACAGCATCGATCTAAATACCGCGTTCAGCGATGTAGATAACGTAGATGGCGAGCTGAGCTTCAGTGTCTCTGGCAACAGCAACATTCAAGTGGCGATCGTCAATGGGATTGCTACGTTCACTCCAACCGCAGACTGGAATGGCTCAGAAACCCTAACGTTTACCGCCACCGATCCAAGCGGTGAAAGCGTCAGCCAAACGGTGAACTTCACAGTTGCGCCTGTGGCGGACATCGTGGCAGATAAAGCGACGGTTGTGGAAGATACGCCAACCATCATCAAGGTCTTAGATAACGACACGTTCGAAGGCGACGACAAAGTGGTGTCGCTGGATACCAACAACGGTCCAGCTAACGGCACGGTCTCGGTCAACCCGGATGGCAGCGTCACTTACACGCCAAACGACAACTTCCACGGGGCAGACAGCTTCACCTACATCGTCACCTCCGGTGGGGTATCGGAGTCCACCACGGTGAACGTCGATGTCACACCAGTCAATGACGCGCCAGTGGCAAAAGATGATACCGCTGTCACTGACGAAGACACGCCAGTGGCGATTGATGTCCTGCCAAACGACACCGATATTGATGGCGATACGCTGTCTATCCAATCGGTGTCTGTGCCTGAAGCACAAGGCACAGTCGAGATTGTTGACGGCAAACTGGTGTTCACACCAGCTGAGAACTTCCATGGTGACGCTGAAATTACTTACATCATCACCGATGGTGCACTGACCGACCAAGCGACGGTCAACGTCACCGTAAATGCCGTAAACGACGCGCCTGTGGTTGAAAGTAGCATCGCCGACCAAGCCTTGGCAGAAGACTTTACGCCATACAGCATCGATCTGAATACCGCCTTCAGCGATGTGGATAACGTGGATGGCGATCTGACCTTCAGCGTCTCTGGCAACAGCAACATTCAAGTGGCGATCGTCAATGGCATTGCTACGTTCACTCCAACCGCGGACTGGAACGGCTCTGAAATCCTAACGTTTACGGCTACCGATCCAAGCGGCGAAAGCGTCAGCCAAACGGTGAACTTCACAGTAGCGCCTGTGGCGGACATCGTGGCAGACAAAGCGACGGTTGTGGAAGACACGCCGACCATCATCAAGGTCTTAGATAACGACACGTTCGAAGGCGACGATAAAGTGGTGTCGCTGGATACCAATAACGGTCCAGCCAACGGCACGGTCTCGGTCAACCCGGACGGCAGCGTCACTTACACGCCAAACGACAACTACCACGGTACAGACAGCTTCACCTACATCGTTACCTCGGGTGGGGTATCGGAGTCCACCACGGTGAACGTCGATGTCACACCAGTCAATGACAGGCCTGACAGTGAGGACTTTACGCATGTTACTGACAAGCCTTTGACGCAAGTTGTATTTGATACTGATACGAAACCTTTAGGTGATGGCGACTCTCAGGATCATATAGCGGATATTGAAGATGACTTAAATGGCAACGATTTGCATGTGCGGATTATTGAACTACCGACCTCAGGAACATTGTTCTTCAGAGATAACAACGGTGAACTGCATGAAATAAAAGAAGTCAGTGACACTCTTTATGAAAAAGATAGCCTTTACTATGAAGCTGATAATGTGGGTTTCTTATTAGGTATCAAGGATCGCCCAGATACACCAAATAGTTCCGAGTCTACAACAGATTTCAATAATTGGGGGCTAAGTGAGGACGGAGGTCCATCACACTCCCGTACTGAGCATTTAGTTAATGGTTCCTCCTTCACTATATCTTCTGATAGTGGTGAACTTGCTCAATACAACCGCCAAGTGTCACATATCGGAAATGGTATTGCTGACAATGATGGGCAGGGTATTGAGAAAGGCGAGACAATTACGATCGATTTGTCTAATAACCCTGTGGGCAGCGTAAACCTTGGCTTAGATGGATTAGGTGGATTGTTTGATTACGGTGATGACAACGCAGCGCTTATTACGGTTACATACTTAGATTCAAATAATGTCCAACAGACTCAAACGTTCGAGTTTTTGAAGCCTGAGGGCAACTTCATGCTATTCCAAGAAACAAGCGTTGGTTATGGGAAAGATCTAGCCCTTCCTAAAGGTTCGGTCATTACTCAGTTAGATTTTTCTACGAAAAATGAAGGTAACTGGGAGTTACGTTATGTAGAAGGTGTTCCTGCCGAAGACAGCTTTGGATATGTGGCAGTCGACTCTGAAAGTGGCGTTAGTGATCCGTCTACGGTCAATATCGTTAACGAAATACTAGATGGTAATGTTGCGGAAAATGGACCTGTGGTGGAGAGCATTGCAGGTGTTACTGTTGTTGAGGGTGACGATGTCACGTTTTCTGTTTCTCTAAATAACGCGACAGATCAGACCGTTAAGTATCAAGTGGATTTCTCTGCAGAGGGTTCTAGTGTGAGCTCTCAAGACATTGATTTGTCGAACGCAACTTTTACTAATGGCGTGAAGTATTTGGGTGGATACCTTATTGTTCCAGCCGGAGTGAATGGCTTTGAGATTACCATTCCAAGTATTGATGATCAGTTGGTTGAATCAACAGAGAGTCTTGTGATTAAAGTCGGAGATGTATCTGGCGTTGGCTATATTGATGATAATGATGTTCCGCCAGCAGTTCAAAGCAACGAAATTTCCGGATTAGAAGACGAAGCTATTGTTATAACACTAGAACATTTAGGCATCGTTGATAGTAGTATAAGTGTTGAGTTTGACACTTCTGCTCTAAATGGCTCACTACAAGTGAAAGGTTCTGATGGTTGGGAAGCGGTTTCTGGAAGTGTGCTCGCTTCTGATATCGAAAATGGTCTTGTTCGTTATGTTCCTGCTGAACATGAATCTGGTGCAAATGTTTTCGATAAAGACGGTGTTGGGAACGGTTTGGATACTTACGAGCAGATTCATTTCACTGTTAGTGATGGCAATTCTTCTGCTTCAGGTACGTTGAGTATCGACATAGAGCCTGTCGCGGACCCAATTAAGATTGACCTTACTTTCGGTCCAGTAACGTCTGTACCTGTGACACTAGGCGGAAGCTGGTCTACAGACGAAGAACTTAAAGATCTGCTTGAGGCAAGTAATTTACCAGGGCTTGACTTTGAACATGTGGTGACACAAACGTTTAATAACGGACATGTTGGTAATGACTTAATGCTAAGCGGTGACACTGAATCGCCACTGAGCTTTGTCGGAGATCAACAAGCAGGTGCGAACGTTGATGCTCAAGGCAGTGATATCTTTGTGACTGGAGGAGGTAATGATTCTATCTATGGCGGTATTGGTTCATTAGATGATCAAGCGGAGACGGACACAGTTGTTTACTCTGGCAAGTTGTCTGATTACAACCTCAACTATTACCCTGCGTCTGACCACTCAGAGGTCCCGTATTGGATTGTCGAAGATAGCCGATTTATTGATACAAAAGATGTTGTTTCGAGCACTCATAAAGAGTCGGGTGACCACCTTTATGAAATTGAACAACTTATCTTCCAAGATGCCATTATCAAGCTAAATAACAACACAGGAGAGTATGTTGTACTTACAGAGCAGCAAGTCTCTTTTGAGCTGAACCTTGATCTTATCGATGTGGATGGCAGTGAGTCATTCATTAACGATAGCGTCACATTAACGGGAATTCCTTCAGGGCTAACATTAGAGGTGAATGGCAAAACGGTTACTGAAAACAGCGATGGTTCTTACACGGTTGACCTTTCAAGTGAACCAAATCAAACCAGTCATCAACTAAGCGGTACGATTACTGTACCAGCCGATTACAATGGTTCGTTAGATTTTGATGTAACAGCGACGGCAGGAAGTGTTGAAGTTAATAACAATACTCAAATGGGAACGGACACGGCTTCTGTTTCAGTTCGAGATTATGATTTTGTTTCCGGTACGCATGGTGATAACAAGATAGCTGGATCTGATAGCAATGATGTGATTGTTGGCGATGTTCAAGGATTACAGATTGTCGAGGGGCAGGACTACAACCTTGCTTTTATGCTCGATACATCAGGCAGCATGGGTTACGACGTTGGTCTAGCGCTAGGTGAGCTAAAAACAGTGCTGAATACTCTTACCGAAAGTGCTAGTGGCCCTCATTCGGGCAAAGTGAACGTTTTATTGACCACATTTGCTACTGGGAGCTCTCAGGTACTTGAATTAGATTTGAGTGCAGACAACGCAACATCGCAAATAGAGTCTACATTGGATGCAATTTTACAAATCGGTGATGGTAATACAAATTATGAAGCCGGGTTCCAATCTGCACTAGACTGGTTTGCTAATGCCGATAGTGGCGCAACAAACCTAAGTTATTTCATATCTGATGGTCAACCAAACCAAGCTACGGATAACAATACGAGTTGGTTTAGTGGTTGGGAGGGTGTCGTACTTGGCGTGTCAGAACAAAAGTTAGTGACGCTAGCGGATGTCTTGCCAAGTGATTACAGGTTTGGTGATACAGTCACATACAACAATAAAACAATCATAGATTTTCGCGGGGCGGTGTATTCGCTCTCTACTGGTGAACAGGTGGGGAGAATGCTTAACTCATATGTCTATGATGATTATGGAAATAATGTTCTATCTCAAGCGAATAACGCATATCAAGCATTGGCTGAATTTAGTGAGGTTCGTTCGATAGGTCTTGGTCGCTACTTAGATGAAGATTCGTTAGAAAACTTCGACTCTGATGGTGTAGTAAGAGCTAACATAGATGTAAACCAACTAGCAGAAGTGATCCTTGGTAAGGAAGTTTCTTTGATGCAAGGCAAAGATGAGATTAACAGCCTTGATGGAAATGACATTATTTTTGGTGATGCCATGCGTTTCGACGTCGATGGTGAGCAAGGAGTTTCCGCGCTGCAAAACTACGTAGCTTCTCAACTAGGTAAGGATGTTTCGTTGGTTACCAAAGAAGAAGTTCATCACTACATTACTGAAAACCAAGCAGAATTTGAACAGTCTCGTTATTACGACCAGGCAGATACCATCTCTGGTGGTTCAGGAGATGATATTTTGTTTGGACAAGGCGGTGACGACAAGCTGTTCGGTGGTGCAGATAATGATATTTTAATTGGTGGTTTCGGCAATGATATTTTGACAGGGGGGGACGGTGAAGACATCTTTAAATGGATTGATGTGTCCAATGAACGCGACACTGTCACTGACTTCAATAAAGATGAAGACACTCTAGACTTCTCTGATCTCTTTGATGACTTATCTAAAGATGAAATTGGAGAGCTTCTTAATGATCTTCAATCAGGTGATCATACCGGTGATGTCGGAGAGTATCACGTAGAAGTGGCACCAGATGGCAGCTCTGAGGCAAACCTGAGTATTACAAAAGGTAGCTCGACATTAGACATCCATTTTGACGGTGCAAGCGTTGATGATGTGACTCAAAGCTTGATTGCAAGTTTAGAGGCGCAATACAAAGATATGTAGTGGCGTTACCATTTAGGTAAAATTGAAAATCAAAAAAGGTCTAGCAATTTGCTAGACCTTTTATTTTTACGTTCTGTTTATGGTTGTGTTAGCTTTTTGGAAGTGTAGTGAAAACGGTCCACTCTTTCTTAACTTCGCCCTTGTGACCAATCACTGTTGCGGTTACTCGACGGTTTAGCGCGTGACTCACTTGGTCAGTGCCTTGTGTTGCAAGCACTGTGTCTCCATAGCCCACAATGGTAACTCTATCCCCACTAATACCATTCGTCATGAGTTCTTTTCTAACGTTCTCAGCCCGGCGCTTGGATAAGTCGAGATTGTGTTCTGCAGTACCAGTGCGACTAGCATAGCCCTGAATCTCGATAGACGTATTTGGGTACTCTTTCAAGAAATCGGACAACTCACGAATTTGTTGCGTAAAGATAGGGTTTATAACATCGGAATCGTTCGCAAATAGGACTCGAATTTGCATTTCTTGTGAGGAGTCGACATACGAACCGCAGCCATCGTTATCTATCTCGGCTCCTAAAGGAGTTCCCGGACACAAATCGCGCTCGTTAATAACACCGTCTGAGTCATCATCTATATGATCAGCCCACTGATCGGCAATTGGCGTATCGATGTAATCATACTCATCGCCTTTATCGGATGAACTGCATGCCGAAATCATCAATGAGAGTGCAATAAGAGTTATGTGTTTCATAATTAATACTCCACTTCTTCTAGCCATTCTTTAGGCATTTCGACCCTTAATGCACTCAACAGTTGACCTGTTGCGTTCATCACTCGATATTTGGCGTACTGCTCTGCGTATTTAGAATCTAAGTAGTCTTTACGCGCCTCAAAGAGCTCGTTTTCAGTGTTCAATAGATCAAGCAGTGTCCGTTTACCGATGCGATATTGCTTCTCGTAAGCAATTACGGTCTCAGACGCAGAGTCTACATGATCTGATAGAAACTCTTTTTGTTGTAATGTTAAATCAAGCGCACTCCAAGAAAGTCTTAACCCTTCTTCAACATTGCGATAGGCACCTTCACGCAAGTCTTTTGCTTTATTTAGCTGGTAGGCGAAGTTTTCTGAGTTCGCTGCATCACTGCCGCCATTGAATAGGTTGTAGCGTAGGCGCAGCATGGCAAGTGTCTCATCACTGCGACCTTTTAAACCATCAGCGTCGTCACGCCATGTTTGCGAAGCTTCAATGGAAATGGTTGGGTAGTTAACACCTTTAGACTGTTTGTATTGAAACTTAGCCGAGTCTACGTCTGCGAGTGCGACTTGAATAACGGGGTGCAGTTCAAATGCCAAGCCTACCGCTTCATCAATTGTGTACGGAATAAAGTTTTGGTCCGCTCTCGGAAAGATTAGCCCTTGCGGTGTTTGACCGACTAAACGAGTGAACATCGTGTGAGAGTCATACAGGTTATTTTGAGCAGCGGCTAAGTTGCCGTGTGCTTTTGCCAAACGTGCTTCTACTTGCGTTAAGTCAGCGGTAGAGCCGATACCCGAGTTGACTCGTTTTTTAATGTCATCGTAGATATCTTTGTGAACAGCCAGGTTGTTTTCAGACAGCTTGAGTATTTCGTAAGCTTTTACAGCATCTAGATACACTTTGGTGACTTCAAGTGCTTTATCCGATGCGTCGGCCAAAAGTTGAAATCTTACTGATTCAGCATCCGCTGCGGTTCGGTCTATATCATTAAGAGTCGCACTGCCGTCCCAGATAAGTTGGGTTAGTGTCACCGATGCTTCTTTTCGAGTGTAATCTGTATCTCCACGTCCCACCTCGTCAGAAGGGTCTAATCCTTCATACCCAATACCCGCATCTAGATCAATAGAGGGTAAGTAAGCACCCGAAGATGCTTCATTTACGTATTTTCGGCTCGTAAATTCATTAAATGCACTCTTAATGTCAGGGTTGTTTTTTAACGTCAATGCTACGGCTTGCTCTAAAGTTTGACCGAAAACGGGTATAGACACCATTAAACTACAGCAGCAAGCAATATTTAGTCGGTTCCATTTCACGGTATTTCTCCTAAAAATTCGTGTTGCTTTTTGCTATTTCATCTCATAACTGAGACGAAACATCATAAATAACAGTGCTTGAGTAAGGGATTTATCAACCTACTGTTAAAACAAAGCTTTTGTTTCAAAAATCCAAGATTTCGCCTTTTAAAACCTTAGCACATATGTCGAATGTTGCTTAGCAACATAGCAAGTTTAGCTCGGAGAAAAGCTTGAATTCTTAATATCATAGCGTTTCACGGCCTGTGTCACTCTGCGCTTTTTTGTAACTCTGCCCCTAGAGTTATCAAACGTCCTACAAGCTACACATACAACGAAAATATGATGATTTTGACTAAACTATAGACGTAAATGTAGGGGTGACAAACTTTTGACTTGGTTTGAAGTGGGGCGAGGTAGATATGGAACGTGTAACTTTTAGCTCATTGGCGGGCAACATTGTCGTTATCGGGTTGGACGGTGAGATTAGGACTTTAGGTCAGGGTCAACTACCTCAACCAGGAGAGTTAATAATCGATGAAGTATCAGATACTTCTGAACTTGTTATCGAGCAGGTGACACCACAAGGAAGTTCAATAAATGTAACTGATGATATCACTGCGTTAATTGAAGCAATTGCGAGTGGGGAAGACCCGACTGAGCTGGGTGAAGAGTTTGAACCTGCTGCAGGTGAAGGAAACGGGTCTAGCCCACAGAATACGGGAGCTATAGATCGCACAGGTGCTGAATTACTCGCTAGTACCAATTTTGAGACAGTGGGAACTGACGGAACAGGATTTTCAAGTACTCAGGTAGAGACGCTACTCGATATTCTCCAAATACAACCACCAGAACCAACAGCAACCCCCATTCCTGCAACGATAATTGTTCAGGAAATATCCAGTCCGACTATCAACGAAGGTGATCAGGTTGTATTCGATATTACTTTAAACCAAGCAACAGAGGACAATACTGATGTCACTTTGTCGCTACTTGATGGCACCGCAACTGGCGGTTCAACTGACGAGAGCGGAAGTGACTACGTTAATGAGCGTGTTCTCATAACATTTTCTGATGGTACAACGGAAGAAATCTTGGTTGATGATAACGGTACTTTTACAGTCTCGGTCCCATTAGGTGAAAGCGGGTTTACGGTTTCTCTCGACTCTATAGATGACTCTATATTCGAAGGCCCAGAAACGTTTACGCTTTCTGGCACAACAGAAGAACAAAATACACCTGCAACCGGGGTGGCAACCATTGTTGATGATGGTAGTGGGCCAGGTTTAAGTCCTGATGATGATCGCCCAACGGTAACGATGAGCGATGCAGGGATAGTTAATGAGGGTGAAACGGCTAGCTTTAAAGTGTCGTTATCTAATCCATCAGCTATAGATGTTGAGGTTGAACTGACTCTCAACTTAGGTGACACCGAAGCCGGTGACTTAGGTCTCTTAGAATACAACACGGGAAGTGGCTGGGTTGCAGTGCCAAATGATGGTGTGGTGACGGTGCCAGCCGGGCAAACCGAATTTGATGTGCGTATCGCTTCCATTGATGACACCGTTTATGAAGGCCCTGAAGACTTCAGTGTGACCGTGACTGGCATTGGCGCAGTACAAGGCAGTGATACGGGTACGGCAACGATAGTGGATGACGGTAGTGGTCCAGGACCTGATCCCGATGATGACCGCCCAAGTGTGACTATTACCGATGCTGGCATTATTAATGAAGGTGATACGGCGAACTTCAAAGTGACGCTATCGAATGCCTCCGAGTCCACTGTTCAAGTCGAGCTAGGCCTCAACTTGGGTGACACTGAAGCCGGTGACTTAGGTACCTTAGAATACAACGCGGGAAGTGGCTGGGTTGCAGTGCCAAATGATGGCGTGGTGACCGTGCCAGCCGGGCAAACCGAGTTTGATGTGCGCATTGCTTCTATTGATGATGCCGTTTATGAAGGCCCTGAAGATTTCAGTGTTACAGTAACTGGCATTGGCGCGGTGCAAGGCAGCGATACAGGTACGGCAACGATAGTGGATGACGGCAGTGGTCCAGGACCTGATCCCGATGATGACCGCCCAAGTGTGACTATTACCGATGCTGGCACCATTAATGAGGGTGAGACTGCGAACTTCAAAGTCACTTTATCGAACGCGTCTGAAGCGGAAACGCAGGTGGAACTGGGTCTTAATCTTGGCGATACCGAAGTTGGAGATTTGGGCACCTTAGAATACAGCACGGGAAGTGGCTGGGTTGCAGTGCCAAATGATGGTGTGGTGACGGTGCCTGCCGGGCAAACCGAATTTGATGTGCGTATCGCTTCCATTGATGACACCGTTTATGAAGGCCCTGAAGATTTCAGTGTGACAGTAACTGGCATTGGCGCGGTGCAAGGCAGCGATACAGGTACGGCAACGATAGTGGATGACGGCAGTGGTCCAGGACCTGATCCCGATGATGACCGCCCAAGTGTGACTATTACCGATGCTGGCACCATTAATGAGGGTGAGACTGCGAACTTCAAAGTCACTTTATCGAACGCGTCTGAAGCGGAAACGCAGGTGGAACTGGGTCTTAATCTTGGCGATACCGAAGTTGGAGATTTGGGCACCTTAGAATACAGCACGGGAAGTGGTTGGGTTGCAGTGCCAAACGATGGCGTGGTGACCGTGCCAGCAGGGCAAACCGAGTTTGATGTACGCATTGCTTCTATTGATGATGCCGTTTATGAAGGTCCTGAAGATTTCAGTGTGACAGTAACTGGCATTGGCGCGGTGCAAGGCAGCGATACGGGTACGGCGACGATAGTGGATGATGGCAGCGGCCCTGGACCCGATCCGGATGATGACCGTCCGAGCGTGACTATTACCGATGCTGGCATTATTAATGAAGGTGATACGGCGAACTTCACAGTCACCTTATCGAACGCGTCTGAAGCGGAAACGCAAGTGGAGTTGGGTCTTAATCTCGGCGATACCGAAGCCGGTGACTTAGGTACCTTAGAATACAACACCGGAAGCGGTTGGGTTGCAGTACCAAATGATGGCGTGGTGACCGTGCCAGCCGAGCAAACCGAATTTGATGTGCGTATCGCTTCCATTGATGACACCGTTTATGAAGGCCCTGAAGACTTCAGTGTGACCGTGACTGGCATTGGCGCAGTACAAGGCAGTGATACGGGGACGGCGACGATAGTGGATGACGGTAGTGGTCCAGGTCCCGATCCGGATGATGACCGTCCGGTTGTTGCGGCAATTAGTGATACAACCGTAAACGAAGGTGAGTCTGCTACGTTGGTTGTCACTTTGAGTAACCTAAGCGCTACGGATACTCTCGTTAATCTGACACTTAATGATGGCACAGCTGAGGGAGGAGTAGATTACACCAAATCGTCTATTACAGTTACCTATGCAGATAGTTCATCAGACGTTATCCCTGTGAACCCTGATGGTACATTTAATGTGTCTGTACCAGCTGGTGATATGACCTTTGACGTTGTGATAAGTACCACCGACGATGAGCTGTTCGAAAGCGATGAAAATTTCACATTAATTGGACAGACCGAGATACAAACAACTCCGGTTACAGGCACGGTAACGATTCTTGATAACGATACAGTCAGCGTTGCCTCTATTTCTAGTGAAGTGGTTAATGAAGGTGAACCTATCATTTTTGATGTTACTTTAAGTAACCCTAGTGATAGTGAAAGTTTGGTCAATATGGTGCTCGCTGATGGTAGCGCAGAGGGGGGCATAGACTACATCAATGCATCGGTTACAGTTACCTATGCGGATAACTCAACAGATGTCATTACTGTCAACGCAAACGGAACATTTGATGTTTCAGTTCCCGCGAACGACGTCTCATTCAGCGTCACAGTCAATACTATTGATGATGACCTATTCGAAGGCGCAGAGACTTTAACACTCTCGGGTAAAACTGCCACTCAAATTACATCTGCAATGGGTATAGGGACTCTTCTTGATGATGGTTCGGGGCCAGGACCTGATCCAGATGACGATCGCCCAACAGTTGCAGCGATTACCTCTACAACGGTAAACGAAGGTGATATTGCAACACTAGATGTAACGTTGAGTAATGAAAGCACCACCAACACCACTGTCAATATGATGCTGACTGACGGATCAGCAGAAGGCGGTGTGGATTACACCGATACTTCAGTAACAATTACTTATGAGAGTGGCGGCATAGAAGTCGTTACGGTGAATCCAGATGGCAGCTTTATTGTCGATGTGCCCGCAAATGATACGACTTATAGTGTTTCTGTAAGTACAAGAGATGATGACTTATTCGAAGGACCTGAAACCTTTACGTTATCAGGTAACACTGATAACCAAGTTGGTTCTGTGATTGGTACCGGTACTATTGTTGATGATGGTAGTGGCCCAGGACCAGATCCTGATGATGACCGCCCGACTGTAGCAGCGATTACGGATGCCATAGTTAGTGAAGGTGAGCTGGCAACGCTTGAAGTCACTTTAAGCAATGCAAGTACCACAAACACCGTTGTTAATATGACATTAGCAAATGGGACAGCTGAAGGAGGTTCGGATTATACAAATACGACAGTAACCGTTACCTACGCTGATAGTAGTACCGACGTTATTTCTGTGAACCCAGATGGTACGTTTGATGTCATTGTACCAGCGTTAGACACAACATTTAGCGTTACTATGGTGACGTTAAACGATGATATTTATGAGGGTGATGAGAACTTTACATTATCCGGTGCCACTACTGTGCAAACAACTGCTGCTGTCGGTACCGTAACGATTAACGATAATGCAGACATACCAACTGTCACTGAAATTACGGATATTCAAGTGGTGGAAGGTAACGATGCGAAATTTAACGTTACACTGAGTAATGCAAGTGCGGTTGCGATTATGGTTAGTATGTCTCTCTTAGACGGAACCGCTGTCGCTGGAGATGATTTTAACGCTACGAGTGTGACCATTACTTATGCTGATAACACGACGGAAGTTATTGCGGTAAACCCTGATGGAACGTTTGATGTCTCCGTACCTGCGAGTGATACTAACTTTAGTGTTACGGTAAACACTGTTGAAGACCAGATTTATGAATCTTCAGAAAACTTTGTTTTAACTGGTTCGATTCAAGGGCAATCACCTGCAGCGTCAGGCCTTGGTACGATTATTGATGATGACAATACACCTCCGACAGTAGAAGACTTTGGCATTTCGGTTGACCTTAGTGTGGGAGGAGACGCTTTAATTGACTTTGCACCACATGCGCAAGACTTTGAAGATGACTTTGATCTTCAAGATGATAAAGAAACGAGTATCTGTGTCACGACGCTTCCAGACTATGGCTATCTCTATTACTTGGATGATCAGAACAATGAAGTCATATTGGACATTGGTGATGTGATTCCAGAAACTACGGAAGTCAGATATGCACTAACGGAAGATTTCTTTGATGAGCAAAGCTTTGATTCCCAAGATTTACTCGATGAATTTTCTAAAGACTTCATTGCCGATTCAGTCGATGTTAACGGTTTAAGTTTCTTTGGAGGAACCATTGATGGTAATGGTGACTTTGTCAATAATGCTCAAATCAAGGTTGACTTTGCCGCTCAGCAGGTAGGTTTAGTTGTAGTGTCACCGGGCGAAACTGGCCAAGGGGATGAAATTAGTACGAGTGAGTTCATTGCCATTGAATTAGATGAAGGGCTTGAAGCTAAAGAAGCAAGGTTAAACCTAGCAAGCTTGAATGATAGGTTTAACAGTGGCGGCGCTTGGATTCAAGCATACTTTTATATGGGCGATACTCTTGTTGATATACAAACCATACACACCAGTGACATCGTATTTACTGGTAATCAAGAAGGTTACGCTGACGTATCGCTAAGTAATGGCAGTTTTGATGAGATTCGCTTGTTCCCTGAAACAGACAGTTCAAGTGATAAAGCCAGCTTTACTCTAGTTGGTACTCAGATTACAAGTTTTAATAATGTAAACGACTCGTTTGATTACAAAGCGATTGACTCAGATGGTTTAGAAAGCGATACCACTGCAACCGTTGATATTGATTTTAACAATGTCTCTTTTGAAACAGTGACCGCTTTCGGTACACAGACTGCTTCGTTACAGCAAGAGCCTAATATCATCATGGGAACAGACCAAGATGATGTTCTTGTAGGCACCGATGGTAATGATATTCTAATTGGTGGTCTAGGTAATGATATTTTGACTGGTGGCGGAGGTGATGACATCTTCAAGTGGACAGAGATGCAATCCGCAACTGACACCGTGACGGATTTCAGTGACGGGGATCAGCTCGATTTTACCGATGTATTTGATGATATGAGTGGTACTGATATTTCCACATTACTTGATGATCTCGGCTCTGGCGATTATCACGGAAGCGTGGATGATATCACGGTGGCGGTGACTGAAAGTGGAGGTAACTCAACTCTGACCATAAATAAAGATGGACAACAGTTGGAGGTTAATTTTGACGGAGCTTCTGCTTCTGATATTGCCAATAGTTTGATTTCTAATCTTGAACAATTACGAGAGTAAATGATTCAAAATGAAAAACGGAGCGAAAGCTCCGTTTTTCATTTAGTAATGCAGTAAGTTCAGGCAATAATTAAAGCACTTTACATGCAAAACCTTTTAAGTAGAAACCTTCTGGATATGCGGTATCGGTTGGGTGGTCAGCGGCTTGTTCAAAACGCTCCACAAACTTTACTTGGCGGTTAGCGTCTACGGCTGCATCAGCGATGATTTTCTGGAACAGAACTTGATCCATCAAGCCAGAGCAAGAGTAGGTCAGTAGCGTGCCGCCCGGTTTTAGAATTTGCATTGCTAGCATGTTGATGTCTTTGTAACCACGACATGCGCCGTTTAGTTGTGCTTTGCTCTCTGCGAACTTCGGTGGGTCCATGATCACAACATCGAACTGAGTTCCTTGATCACGATACTCACGAAGCAGCTTAAACACGTCTGCATTTAGGAACACGGCACGCTTCTTCGAAATATCAAAATCGTTTAGCTCTGCGTTGAATTTTGCGGTATCTAAAGCAGGTTGCGACACGTCAGCGTTAATCACACGCTTTGCATCACCTTTTAGAGCGTAAAGTCCGAAGCCACCTGTGTAAGAGAAGCAGTTAAGAACTTCTTTGCCTTTCATATATTTCATCGCTTGCTGGCGACTATCACGTTGATCTAGGTAGAAACCTGTTTTGTGTCCGCCAACGATATCTACACTAATCTTTACGCCATTTTCTTCGATGACGACTGATTTAGGTGGCTCTTCGCCGTGCAAGACGCCTGTGATCTCTTTTAAACCTTCTTTTTTACGAACGGCCACGTCAGAGCGCTCGTACACATTACAATCAGGGAAGCACTCAACCAGAGCGTCAACAATAGCCTGCTTATTGTGTTCTGCGCCAGCACTGAGAAGTTGGCACACAAAGAAATTTTGGTAACGGTCGATCGTAACGCCTGGTAAGCCGTCAGACTCTGCTGCGATAAGGCGATAACCCGTAAGGCCATCACGTTCGATAATGTCTTCACGAAGAAGTTGTGCGTCTTTAAGTCGTTTAACGAAAAACGCGGTGTCGATTTCTTCTTTCTCAAAACTCCAAATACGAGCACGAATTTGTGAAGCTGGCGAATATGCCGCCTTAGCTAGCCATTTACCGTCGTGAGTGAATACATCAACCGTTTCGCCAAGAGCAGGTTCGCCCTCAACTTTGTTGATGCCTCGAGAGAAGATCCAAGGGTGCTTGCGCTTGACCGATTTCTCGCGACCTTTAACCAAATAGATAGCAGCTGTCATTTCATTAGCTCTTGTTGAATTTTGAAAGGGGCGTATTGTCCGGGATGTGAATGGTAAAAGCAATATCCCTCGGCAATCCAGTACATTGTAGTGACTTTTAAATACAAAAAAGGTCACTAAAGTGACCCTTTTATTTGAATTTGCTGTAACAGATTCCGTTGCTATGCTTTAAGTCCAGTAAGTAGTGCTTCCATTGTGTCGCTTTGCTTACGCAGTTGATCAACGTTTTGTGAAGTCGTGCTTATCATATTGCACACGTTATCTGCTTGAACTCGAATTTCTTCAACGCTTGAGGCGATATTGTCCGCGACTACACCTTGCTCTTCAGCTGCTGTTGCAATTTGAATGCTACTGTCGGAGATAGTTTGATTTTTATCTGCCAAAGAGCCGATTTCGTGATTCACTTCCGTCATGAGGTTTTGTCCCTCATTTGCATTATTAACTGTCACTTCCATCAGCTTAGTAAGCGACTGGCTGTTACGCTGTAATGATTCAATCATCGTTTGGATTTCAACTGTCGCTTGCTGAGTGCGTCCCGCAAGAGCGCGAACCTCATCCGCAACGACCGCAAATCCACGACCTTGTTCTCCAGCACGTGCAGCTTCAATAGCCGCGTTCAGAGCAAGTAGGTTGGTTTGCTCGGAGATCCCATTGATGGTTGTCACGACTTCATCAATTTGTGCTGCATTGGCATCTAACTCGGCAACGGCTTGAGACGCAGATTGAATCTCATTAGAAAGGTTCGAAATCGAGTGAAGCGTATTCTCAACTTTCACTTGTCCAGACTGAGCCACGTTACGTGCATCATCGGTTTGCGTGCTTGAATCGTGAGCTAGTGTCGCGACTTCTCGAATCGTTGATGCCATCTGTTCAGTTGCACTCGCAAGAGAGTTGAGGTGTTCTTGCTGAGTCGCTGAAATATCTGAACTGTGATGAATCGATTGATTCAGATCTGAGCTAATTTGTTGCATTAAAGCCACAGACTCTTGAATCGACAGCACCATTTGTTGCTCTCGTTCTGCAACTTTGTCTATCGTAATAGCAATTTCACTAAACTCGTCGCGAACAGGGAAGAAGTTCATTCTCGCGGTTAAGTCGCCACCCGCAAGGGTGTTTAATGCTTTGTTCATCGTGAACATCGCGCCGCCAATAAACGTCATGATGTAGTAAACGCCAAGAGCGAGAATAAACAAGCTCACACAGATGATGCTCACTTGAGTCGTTGATAGGGCAGTCCATAAAGAAAGTTCATGGTTCGCAACCAAACTGTACGCACCATTTAAAACAGACACGGATTGCGAACCAGAGCCAATAGAAACGGTTTCTGAACCCGCTATGAGGCTTGCTACTTGAGATTGAGAAAGGTTGCCTGCCTCTATCAGACCTTTCATAAGCATGAGCTCTTCTTGGTACATACTTGAGATCAGTGTATTAGCCGCGCTATTAAGGACGAGAGTGAGAATGACTAAAGCAAGAAGAGGGAGAACGAAGAGCAAATAGAACTTTTCTTGAATCTTTAAGTGAATGAGATACTTATCAATCCAGCGGAATGGAATTTCTTTCATAATTATAATAACCGTGCAAAAACCCACTATCCTTAGTGGGGTGAATAGACGAAAAGAATATATCACTCAGTAAAAAGAAGCGGTACAAAGATGAACGTAAAGTGTGAGAGATTTATAGTAAAAGGTCATGTTCAAGGCGTGGGCTTTCGTTACCATACTTCCCATCAAGGATTGAAGCTAGGGTTAACAGGTTATGCGAAGAACCTAAACAATGGTGATGTTGAAGTGATGGCGTGTGGAACAGACGCGCAAATAGTTGCGTTTTCGGAATGGTTACAAAAAGGACCGCGAACGGCAACAGTAGAGCATGTGATGCAGGAACCTGCGTCGTATAAGCCGTTACGCGGTTTTAAAATTTTATGAATCTACAAGCATTTAGCTGGCTTTGGTAGGCCGGCTAATTTGGTTGCTTGTTTGGCTGGTCCCTTTTTAAACAGCTTGAATAGATACTTACTGTTACCTTTTTCCGGGCCGTGCGCTTTTTCCATCGCTTTCACAAGCATACGCACTGCAGGGGAGGTATTAAACTCTTCATAAAAGTCTCGCACAAAATGCACAACTTCCAAATGAGCATCCGTAAGCTCGATGTCTTCTTCTTTTGCTAAAAGCTCAATCATACCTTCTTCCCATTGAGTATGATCCAATAAGTAGCCTTGAGCATCCGTTTCAATTTCTTTGCCGTTGTAAACGAACATAACGTTTTATCCGTTAAGTAAACATGGATGTTTATAGATTAGCGACAGCCGAGAATGTTCTCAACAAAAGAATCTCGAAGTAGTGCCGAGCGAAGCAAAAGCGTACAAAGTAGTGGCCTATAACTGAATACTCTTAAATTATATTTTAAGCATAAATTTGTTTTTTTATTCGTGTTGTTAGAAAATTTTCGGGGTTGATATCGGTGGTTTTGCATTGTTATGCAATTCGCTTGGTGTGATTGATTTGTCAGTTATATTTATTGTTTTAGATAAGTCGATCACAACGAATATAAACTAGTTTTAAATCAAAAGAATAAATTGAAAAAAATCGTTATGTTCACCCATGCTTAACAACAACACGGAGCAATTCAGGAGTGTATGGAGTGGTCGAATCTTTTCGTTTCCATTGGATGGGCGGTACTGCAAGCATGTTTTAGCATTTTCTCTTTTCTATGTCTGACGGGATTTGTAAAACATAATCCTATAAAACCGAAGTATGCTTGGTTGCAGTACATCTATGGGCCGTTACTTTTTTTGACTTGGGGAGTCATGTTAGTGACACCGATGATGTCGGCCTACATATTTTTTAGCGTAGCTGGTAAATCAGTAGTCTGGTTGCCCGCGCTCAAGATGTTCGGTTATTGGTGGGTTGCGTTTGGAGTATTTTGCTTCTTGTCATCAGTCGATGAGCGATTGCGAAGTCGCGGTTTGAATTAAGACAAGTTATACCCTGAAATCAGTTTACAAACTGAGAGAGGTGATTTTAAAGCGCTCATACAGGCGATATAGCGATTGTTTGAGAATTAATAGCTTAAACGTTGTGTTTGTTTTCATAGACCGATATTCTCATTGGATTAATGAAAAGCCTGTATTCAGGTTAGAAACAACAATGATGACAAGGAGTTAGTCATGTCGAAACAACGTTACATTGAGATTAATGACAATGTAAAATCCACTTGGTCCATCGAGCGTATTTGGCAACTTGCAGAATCCTTACCTGTAGAAGAAATTGCGATTGATGATATAAAAGGCCCAAATGAAGTGACTTGGTTTAGTCATGAAGGGCCACGGCCAACCTGCCGTGAAATTGCAAAACATTGCCAACGAATCAACAATGCTGATTTGTCGTATCCGGTAATCTTAACCAGTGACTATCGTGTTTTTGACGGTATGCACCGAATCGCCAAGCAAATCATGTTAGGAGAGGAAACGATCAAAGTGAGACGTTTTAGAGAAAATCCAGAAGCTGACGAAGTTATCGAGTTGTCTGTAGAGCAGGCGTAATACACTGAATTGCACACAAAGAAAAAGCCCGAAGGAATTACCTTCGGGCTTTTTTATTCTACTTAACGAGAAACGATTAATCGTCGTTCATAATACCTAGAATGCTTAGTAGACTAGTGAACAAGTTAAGGATGTTTAGGTACATCGAAATTGTTGCACTGATGTAGTTTGTCTCTTCGCCACGAACGATACGACTTGTATCGAATAGGATGAAACCAGAGAACACGAGTGCAGAAACACTGCTGATTACTAGGTGAGCCATTGTTGAACCAACGAAGATGTTAATCAGCGCTGCAACGATCACAATGATCAAACCTGCCATCAGGAAGTTGCGCATGAAAGAGAAATCTTTCTTGCTTGAAATGGTGTAAGCCGATAGGCCAAGGAACACCATACCAGTCAAACCTAGAGCTTGAGCAATGATAGTAGGACCGTTTGGAATTGATGCGTAGTAGTTAAGCATTGGACCTAAAGCACCACCCATTAGAGTCGTGAAAACGAATGTCCAAACGATACCAGATGATGAGTTGATTGCCTTTGGCATAACAAAGAACAAAATACCAATCGCTGCAAGCTGCATCACAATTGCCATGATTGGTGAAATTTGCATTGCCATAGTCGCGACTGCTGCGATAGCACTGGTCATCAGTGTCATCGACAGTAGGAAGTAAGTGTTTTTCAGTACTTTGTTAGTTTCTAGTGTATTAGGAACACTTGTTGAACGAGTAAACATTGGACTGTTCATAATTATCCTCAATAAGGGAGTTTACTATTGGTACATTTATGGGGCTGAAAGTTCAAAAAATCAAGCCCTTTTCATGCATATCCTAGATAAAATGATAATGGAAATAAGATGTTATGTATTTGGCAACTTGTAACACAATATTACTGCCTAGCATAGCTATGTTGATTCTCACACAGATTTTTGAATTTAGTAACAAAAGCACTGGCTTCATAGAAACCAGTGCTTTTTTATGTCGATTCGGCTAAATCTTAGTGGTGTAAGATTTGCGCTAGGAAGTTTTGGGTCCTATCCGATTGAGGATTCTCAAAGAAGTCGACCGGGTTGTTTTCTTCGATGATCTCTCCTGCGTCCATGAATATCACGCGATCGGCAACCTCTTTAGCAAAGCCCATTTCATGTGTCACACAAAGCATAGTCATGCCTTCCTCGGCGAGTTCGACCATTACATCCAGTACTTCGCGAACCATTTCCGGGTCGAGTGCAGATGTTGGCTCATCAAAAAGCATGACTTTAGGGTTCATACACAAAGAGCGAGCAATCGCCACACGTTGTTGCTGACCACCAGACAACTGACCGGGATACTTCTCCGCTTGGTCTGGAATTTTTACACGTTCCAGATATTTCATCGCAACTGCTTCTGCCTCATCTTTTGGCATCTTCTTCACCCAGATAGGCGCGAGCGTACAGTTTTCCAGTACGGTTAAATGAGGGAAGAGATTAAAGTGTTGAAAGCACATGCCCACTTCTCGGCGCACTGCTTCAATGTTCTTTAAGTCTTCAGTTAATTCCGTACCAGAGACGTAAATGCTGCCTGCTTGGTGCTCTTCAAGACGGTTAATACAGCGAATCATCGTTGATTTTCCCGACCCTGATGGACCACAGATAACGATTTTCTCGCCGCGCTTAACGTCGAGGTTAATATTTTTTAGTACGTGAAACTCACCATACCATTTATTCATGTCCTTCAATTGGATCATGTAGTCTTGTTGTTGCGTCATAATACGTCCTTGATCTTGATGAGTTATCGTTTGTGACCGGTATGAAGTTTGTTTTCAAGCCATATCGAATAGCGTGACATGCCAAAACAAAACACCCAAAACACTAACGCGACAAATACATAACTTTCTGTAGCAAAGCCTAACCATTCAGGGTCGGTGTTTGCTGCTTGCCCTATACCGAGTACGTCAAACATACCAATGATGAGTACCAAACTGGTGTCTTTAAACAAACCGATGAAGGTGTTCACGATAGAAGGAATAGTAATCTTTAGCGCCTGTGGCAAGATAATCAGCCCAGTCTTTTTCCAGTAACTTAACCCAAGCGCATCAGCGGCTTCATATTGACCTTTCGGAATGGCTTGTAGACCACCGCGTACCACTTCTGCCATGTAAGCGGAGGCAAACATAACCACACCGATAAGGGCGCGAATCAGTTTATCTGTCTCTGAACCTTCAGACATAAATAATGGAAGCATAACCGAAGCCATGAACAAAACCGTAATCAGCGGAACGCCACGCCAAACTTCAATGTAGACGGTACAAATGCTGCGAATGATCGGCATCTCTGAACGTCTACCAAGCGCAAGCACCACACCAATTGGCAGTGAAACTACGATACCAACTAACGCAATAATGAGCGTAACGAGTAGTCCACCCCATTTGTGTGTATCGACCACTTCTAGTCCAAAGACACCACCGTATAACAGCCCAGCGATGATGAATGGGTAGATGTTTACGAAGAAAAGCCAAATCCACATCCGTTTCGGTGTCTTCTCATACGCGAGTAAAACAGTAAATATGGCCAATGTGATATAGAAAAGGCGAGGGCGCCATAGTTCGGACTCTGGATAAAAACCATACATGAACTGCTCCCAGCGCACGCTGATAAATACCCAGCAAGCACCATCTCGGCTACAGTCGTCACGCGTTGAGCCAATCCAGTCTGCGTTAATAAACGCCCAATCCACGATATACCATATTGCAGTTACGACAATATACGCAAGAATGACAGTAACAATGGAATTGATAGGGCCATTAAATAGATTTTTCCGCATCCAACCAACGAAGCCTACAGTATTGGCGGGTGGTGGGAGATCCGGTTGAAATTGATGAGTACTCATATTATCTCTCCACCAGCGCGACTTTACGGTTATACAAGTTCATTAATGCAGACGTAATCAGACTTAATGTCAAGTACACGCCCATCGTCATCGCAATGATCTCAATCGCTTGTCCCGTTTGGTTCAGGGTAGTACCAGCAAACACAGAGACAAGATCTGGGTAACCAATCGCCATCGCTAACGATGAGTTTTTGGTGAGGTTGAGATATTGACTGGTTAAAGGTGGAATAATAATTCGTAACGCTTGAGGAATGACAACAAGCTTTAAAGTTTTCGAGCGTGGTAAGCCTAGCGACATCGCTGCTTCGGTTTGACCATGGCTAACCGCATTAATACCAGAGCGCACAATCTCAGCAATGAAAGAAGCTGTATAAACACTCAATGCCAAAAGTAGCGCAGCCAATTCAGGAATAATGCTAATACCACCTCGGAAGTTAAACCCTTTTAGTTCAGGATAATTCAGTGAAATTGGCATACCAGCAAGGAAGTACACAACCAATGGAAGGCCAACAACTAAACCCAAAACTATTCTTCCCATTGGGGTTTGTTGCCCAGTGAGACGTTGCTTATTATTCGCCCATACATTAATTAATAAGCTTGCGATTACCCCGAAGATTAACGCGGCAATAACGTAGCTACTGCCAGGTTCCATAGTCGGTGCAGGGAAATATAAGCCACGAACGTTCAGGAAAATAGCTTCACCAAGACTTAAGCTTTGGCGTGGTGAGGGTAATGCTTGAAGAACAGCGAAATACCAGAAGAATATTTGCAGAAGAAGGGGGATATTTCGGAAAGTTTCGATATAAACTGCCGCTAAACGACTAACTAACCAGTTAGAAGAAAGGCGGGCAACCCCCATGGTAAAGCCAATCACAGTAGCCAGAATAATACCTAATACGGAGACTAACGCCGTATTAAGAAGGCCGATGATAAATGTTCTGCCGTAAGAGTACGTTTCATCGTATTCAATTAATGTTAACCCAATACCAAACCCGGCTTCTTGATTCAGAAAACCGAAGCCCGTTGCAATACCACGAGCATCTAAGTTATTGAGAGCGTTGTTTACAATCGTGTAAAAGAAAAATACCAGTGCAGCAATGGCAATGATCTGGAAAATAGCAGAACGAAAGGCAGGATTATAAATCAGGCTCTTGCTTCCGCTTGGTTTGGACATCGTACTTGGCGATGCATCTTGTGTCGGTTTCATACAGCGATAACCTCAAACCTTAGTTATAGATATCGGCCTGTATAACGAAGTTTCGTCCTTGCTGGCTAAAGAATAACTCTCTCATGTCTAGTGGCTTACGAACCTTTAAAGCCGTTCCACCAAGCGAGCGCTTTTCGCCATCCAATGAGCGATCCTTACTCATACAGTGAGATATAATCAAGAAAAAGGGCGGCATGAACCGCCCTGATTAACTCTTTCTATCGGATTGGTGGCGCGTACATAAAGCCGCCTGCATTCCATAGCGCATTAACGCCACGAGAGATTTCTAACGGCGAACCAGTACCGACTGTACGTTCGAAGCTTTCACCATAATTACCAACTTGTTTGATAACTTGGTAGCCCCAATCGTCACGAATACCCAAACCTTTGCCTTTAGGGCCATCAACACCGAGGATACGTTTGATGTTTGGATCTGTTGACTTCAGCATTTCATCCGCATTCTTCGAACTAATACCGTATTCTTCAGCGTTAATCATCGCAGACAATGTCCACTTAGCGATGTTAAACCATTGATCATCGCCTTGACGAACGACTGGACCTAGTGGCTCTTTAGAGATGATTTCTGGAAGAACGGCCGCAGAGGACGGATCTTTCAAATTCAAACGCAGTGCATAAAGGCCAGATTGGTCAGTTGTTAATACGTCACAGCGTCCCGCATCAAAACCTTTCGAAGTTTGCGCAGCTGTGTCGAATACCACTGGTTTGTACGCCATGCCTTGGTTGCGGAAATAATCTGCAAGGTTTAGCTCAGTTGTTGTACCTGATTGAACACATACCGACGCACCATCAAGCTCTTTAGCACTTGATATACCAAGTTCCTTCTTCACCATAAAGCCTTGACCGTCGTAGTAGTTCACACCTACAAAGTTTAGGCCCAGTGCAGTGTCACGGTGGAGAGTCCAGGTCGTGTTACGGGAAAGCACATCAATCTCACCAGATTGAAGCGCAGTGAAACGTTCTTTTGCGGTTAGGGGTACATATTTAACTTTAGTTTTATCCCCAAGAACGGCTGCAGCCAGTGCTTGGCAATATTCTACGTCGATACCTTCCCATTCGCCTTTTGAGTTAGGGTTAGAGAAACCAGGTAGACCGGTACTTACGCCACAAGTAAGAAAGCCTTGTTTTGTGACTTTGTCCAGAGTAGTGTCTGCTGCTTGAGCTGATGTTGCCATCATCGCAGTAGAAGCCGCTACGACGGAAGCAAGAACTGTGAGTTTATTTGCCATTTGTATCCTTCCTGTATGATCCATGTTTAATCAGGAGTGACCTGAAATAACGTGTCCAATTCGTTAGAGTTATCGTCCTACGTGATTGATTTTCGAAGAAACGGCATTCGATAGATCAACCAGTTATAAGCGTAGGAAAGGATCTGTTAATTCTCAAATATATAATTTAAATGAAGTTTTGAGAGAACTTACAAAGTGCCTTGAGATTTAGAATGACGAAATGTTAATTGTTTGTAAATAGTGCAATTCATGGACAATTTGGTGCATCAGAACAATCAATAGAAGAGTGAACAATACAAAAGAATAAAAAGTTGTTATTAAAACTGTCATTAGCTGAGCAAGGTGAAGTTCAGTAAAAATTCAAACAAAAATTATTTGTGATACCGAAACAGGGTGATGAGCTTGCCCCATTTTTGGTAGCATGGTCTACAACAGCTAATTAGAGTAATCATGGATTGAAATGCGATATTTTCCTCTGTTCTTAGATTTAATTAATAAACCCGTTCTCGTCGTGGGTGGCGGTGAGGTGGCAAGCCGAAAGGTGGAAGCGTTGCTAAAGGCTGGGGCGGATGTGACTATCGTTTCTCCGACGTTGGTTGATTTTCTGTCTAAGCTTGCTTCTGAGCATCAACTGCGCTGGGTACAACGTTTCTATTCGAGTGACATTGTCACTAAAAGCTTTGTTCAAGTGTGGGCGACGACAGACAATCCTGAGCTAAATCACCAAGTGTACAAAGATGCTAAAGAGCTAGGCATCTTGGTTAACGTTGTGGATGATAAGCCTTACTGTGATTTCATCACGCCGTCAATGATTAATCGTGGCCGCATCCAAATCGCTATCTCTAGTGGTGGAGCTTCGCCAGTTTTAATTCGAAACATCCGTGAAAAGCTTGAATCGATACTGCCACAAAACATGGGGTTGATGGCGGATTTTGCTAACTCAAAGCGAAACTCAATTAAAGAGGCATTGCCTAGCGTCGATTTACGCCGTAAGTTTTGGGAGCAATTCTTCTCGAATCCCGAGGTTGAAAACGCACGAGATAATCGAGAGTTAGAAGCAATTTACCAAGCGACCATGGCAACACCTTTAGATGAAAAGGGAAGTTGTACTTGGGTTCATGTTGGGAAAGATGTTGAGATGTTGCCAATAAAAGCCGTACGCTATATGCAACAAGCGGAGCTGGCTCTGTACTCAACTCGATGTGAAGCGAATGTGTTAGAACTAATACGAAGAGATGCAGAAAGAGAAGCTTTCTCGAGCGCTGCTGAGCTTTCGGATATGCTGGCTAAGGCTAAAGCTGAAAAGCTTCGAATTTGCGTGTTCATACCACAAGGAACGAGCGAATTCGTATTGCTGCAAGGGCAGGACTTAGTTATCTAGCAATGCCAAATGCTAAAGTGGATACGTAGTTCGTTACACTAAAGCCAATAAAAAACGCCAGCGGATTATGCGCTGGCGTTTTTATTTACTTCTCAGATTGATTAATCACGGAAGTTGTTAAACTGGAATGGGATACCCATCTCTGCTTCACGAATCGCTGCCATTGTCGCTTGCAGGTCGTCGCGTTTCTTACCAGTAACACGTACTTTGTCGCCTTGAATAGAGGCTTGTACTTTTAACTTTGCGTCTTTGATAAGTTTCACTACTTTTTTCGCCGTTGGAGTATCAATACCTTGGCGGAAAAGCAGAGTTTGGTGCCAGTTTTTACCAGTAACGTCTGGGTCTTGTGCATCCATTGCGTTCGCGTCAATGTTACGCTTCGCTAAGTGGCCGCGTAAAATGTCGCGCATTTGCTTAAGTTGGAAGTCACCTTCCGCAGACATTTTTACGTTTTCTTCTACTAGCTCAAAGCTCGCATTTACGTTGCGGAAATCGAAACGAGTAGACAATTCACGGTTAGCGTTATCAACGGCGTTACGTAGTTCAACCGTATCGATTTCAGAAACAATATCAAACGATGGCATGAAGATTCCTTGATTATTTTGTTATAGGGACTTTCGGGACTTAACAGCGCTTGCCAGCATATCTAGCATTGTAGCAGTGTCTTCCCAACCTAGGCATGGATCTGTAATAGACTGACCATACGTTAGGTTATTGATGTCAGTCATTGGCTGATTGCCTTCAAGAATAAAGCTTTCAGCCATGATACCCGCAATACGAGTGCTGCCTGACTTAATTTGGTTACAAATGTCCTGAGCTACGTCGATTTGTTTTCTGTGTTGCTTCTGACAGTTTGCATGGCTGAAATCCACAACCAAACGTTGTGGCAATCCAAACTCAGCTAAAGCATCACATGCTTGTTTGACTGATGCTTCATCAAAGTTAGGGCCTTTTTCTCCACCGCGCAGAATAATATGACCGTAAGGGTTACCACTTGTGCGGTAAACCGTCATTCGACCGTTCTTATCTGGCGAGTAGAAGTAATGCGATGCTTTCGATGCGCGAATTGCATCAATTGCAATTTTTACGTTGCCATTTGTGCCATTTTTGAAACCAACTGGGCAAGATAGTGCCGACGCCATTTCACGGTGAATTTGTGATTCCGTTGTGCGAGCACCAATCGCGCCCCAAGTGATCAAATCCGCGATGTATTGGCCAGTGATCATATCAAGAAACTCAGTAGCAGTCGCAAGACCAAGCTTGTTGATATCCAGTAGTAGTTTACGAGCTTTATGAAGACCAGCTTCAAGTGCGTAAGAACCATCTAGGTTAGGGTCCGTAATCAAACCTTTCCAACCAACTACTGTACGAGGCTTTTCAAAGTAAGTACGCATCACGATAAACAGTTCGTCTTTGTACTTGTCTTGGATTTCACTCAGGCGAGTGGCGTAATCAATGGCAGCTTCAGTGTCGTGAACAGAACACGGACCTACAATCGCAAGAAGGCGATTGTCTTCACCCGATAAAATGTTTTCAATCTGACGACGAGATTGAGCGATACGGTCTGCAACGTCATCCGTAATAGGATGTACACTACCTAGCTCTGCTGGGGTAGGCATTGGACCCAAAGGCTGGGTTCTCAATTCATCTGTTTTTATAGGCATGTTATAGCTTTATTCTCTATTGCGAAGGGGTAAAGATAACGGAATTACAGGCAGGAATAAACCGTTTCACGGGAATCTTCGCCAGGAAATACCGAATTGTATACAAAGGTGTAGGTATTCATTTAAATGACTTATGTATAAATGACAAAACTTGATCATTAAATCAATATATATACATTTGAATTTATAACCATTTTATCTATCTCGCTGTAAGGTAATCTAAGTAACTGCGATAAACTTCATACCTTACGGGTGACGCCGTCACTTTATGAGGGTTAAATAACTCGTGAGATCGAGCCTTTGTTAACATTTCTTTGACATCTATTTCTTTCGTTGATTAACTGGTCTGACTAGATTGGTAAGGAGACCAAAATGTTATCAGCTCTACGTCGTGCGAATTTGTATCTAAATCTGTTTGGCTTTTCGAAAGTGCCGCTGATTTGGCTTTGCCACCCTAAAATCATTGCGATAGATAGCAAGCATGTTGAGGTTCGTATCCCATTGCGCAGAAGAACGAAGAACCACCTGAATAGCATGTATTTCGGCGCTTTAGCCGTTGGCGCTGATGTTGCTGGTGGTTTTCTTGCTATGAGTAAAGCGCAAGAAAAGGGAGAAGCGATCTCGCTAGCATTTAAAGGTGTGAAAGCCGAGTTTTTAAAGCGCCCGGAAGCCGATGTGCACTTTGTTTGTAACGATGGTCATGTCATTGATGAGATGCTCGAGCACACCTTGGCAACGGGTGAACGAGTAAATCGTGACGTAAAAATTGTCGCGCTGTGTCCTAACTTACATGGTGACGAGCCAATGGCTGAATTCTCGCTTACTCTTTCGATAAAAAAAGCAGCCCAACAAAGAAAAGAGGCTGCTTAGTGGTTTGTGGCTCGTTTGTTTAAAGGCGTTGGCTTAATTGAGTTCAATCTTCTCGATAGAGACGATTTTGGAGCGATTTAAGACCACTTTCCAGCGGTAATAAACAGGCTCATCGGTGTGGTTGTCCTCTTTGACAATCACATTGAGCAAATGACGTTTCTCTACTGACTCTTTGGTTACTTGACCTTCATTTAAACGGTAAACTCGGTTTGAGCTTTTATCCATCAAGCGGATGATAGGGCGCAAACTGATGTTCAACGTTTCTCTCGTTTGTTCGTAACCACTCAAGAAAAGAGAGGTCGCCATTTCGGTTTTCTCGTGATAATGAAGAATCTGCTCTTCACGTTGCACGACGCGCTTTTTACGTATTCTTTGAATCTTATCCGGCAAGCTACTTAAGGTACGATAATCGAGCCACTCCAATTTTTTGCCAACCACTTTTTTCGTCGTTGGATCAACATACTTCTTACGCCATTTTGGCTTGCCTTTACGGATCCATCGCCACATGGCATCGCGTAAATCATCTTTAAAGATTTCTCGTAAAGCGTAAATAAAAGACATCGCGATAATGAATGAGGCAGAAATTTCCCCCAGATAATCGCGAGCGAGAATCACGGTTGAGGTCACGACAACCATCACTAAACCGGTTGCAATACCTTTGATAGCGCGCTTAATGTTGTTACCCATCGATATGGTTTCTTCACGAAGCACGATAGGGTGTTCAATCAATCGCCTTAGCAAGCGCATTTTGTTAGATAGGCGAGTAACGTCTTCAACGACTCTTGATGAGTTGTATTTGTTGAGTTTACGATGGGCTTGCTCTTTCTCACATAGCGTGATCAGACGCTTTTTGATCGTGCCATAGTCGCCTTCACGTGGTAGATGGGCCACCAGTGACAGGAACTTTTGCTCGGTATACCAAGACAGATAGTTATCGATGTTAACGTAGTAGCGTTTTAAGTTCTCTTCATAAGGAATAGAACGCCGCAAGCGCTTTAAGATCTCAAGCGTGAGCTCGATAACTTCGTCCACTTCCTCTTCCGTTACGGAGTTGTTCTCATGCTTGTTTAAACTTGCTACCGCTTTGTCTAGCGCGATAACGTATTGGTAAGCGAACAAACTCAAACTTACTCGGTATTGCTGATTCGACAGGCGTCCACGTTTGGCAAGTCGACTGTGTACTAGCGGAAGAAGGATTTCAGTACTGTAATAAGATCGTTGCTGTGTGATTGAGGTGTAATAAAATTCGGATTCACTGATGATATCGGCGTTTAAACCAAGCTCACCAGGTATAAAAAAGTAAATATCTAGGTCGACACTTTTGCTCTTTGCGAGTGCATGACTGATTTTTAATGTTATTGAGTCTTGTTTATCGACGGTGACCAAAGAAAGCTCCTGACTTTGCTAAAGCATTCTTAACTTATGCGTTCCGTTGAGCAGGTAAGTATAAGAGTACTAAAAGAGTGACTGGGGCATATAGCTGAACGACAACAGCATAACAGAGCACTATGCTTTTCTCTCTGATTTTCTTGTTAGTTTAGGTATAATTCCACGTAAATTTAAAAAGAGACAAAATCAATGATTAAAATTGGTCAAATTAACAGCTTAGAAGTCATTAAAAAGGCTGATTTTGGCGTATTTCTGGATGGCGATGATTACGGTTCTGTTCTACTACCTAGTAAGTATGTACCAGAGGGTACTGAAATTGGTGAGCATGTAGACGTATTTCTGTACTTCGATTCAGAAAGCCAACTTGCTGCGACCATTGAAAGACCAATTGCCCAAGTGGGTGAATGGGGTTTAATGAAGATTGAGGGTGTGAATGCGACAGGTGCTTTTGTAAATTGGGGCATCAAAGAGAAGGACTTACTGATTCCTTTTAGTGAGCAACGCACTCGCTTCTCTGCCGGACAAACCATTTTAGTGTATGTTTATACCGACAAAGCGTCAGGTCGCATTGTTGGTACGACTAAGTTCAATAAATGGTTAGATAAAACTCCAGCGAATTATGAAGTTAACGAACAAGTTGATTTGATCATCGCAGAGCGTAGTCAACTTGGTTATAAAGCTATCGTTAACGGTAAGCATTGGGGCATGATTTTCCCATCGGATGTTTTTGGTAAGCTTTACATCGGTAAAAAGCTGAAAGGCTTTATTAAGCACATTCGTGAAGATGGCAAAATCGACCTTGCTCTACAAAAAGTCGGTGTGGCGAAAATGGACGATCTTTCTAGTAAGATCCTTGACTTGCTAGAGAAGAAAGGCGGATTTTTGCCTTTGAATGACAAGTCTTCTCCTGAAGCGATTTTTGATGCTTTCCGCACAAGTAAAGGGACTTATAAAAAGACCATCGGTGGCTTATACAAGCAGGGTAAAATTGTCATTGAGAAAGACGGTATTCGTATAGCGTAGTCCAAACTCACGTATAGTGGAACTACAGCCAAAAAAACGGCCCAAACTTTTCCTTTTTTTGGGCCTAGGGGAAACGGCTCCGCAGAGCCTGCGCTAAACTTGTCCAACAATAATTTTGTTGGTGAACATAGAGAGAAATGCCACATCAAAGCATTACTTTGATACAACTAGTTTAGTACAGCGTGTCCGGATCGCTAGCGAGCCCACTGCTTTCATACTTACGAATTAAAAAGCCATCGCAAATACGATGGCTTTTCATTTATTTATGGTTCGTTACGTCTTTTAAAATAAGTTCTTATCTCGTACTAATTCGCGAGGGAGACCATTCTTTATTCGGTTGCTTACCCACTTGCCAAGGCCAATAACTGCGCCTTGATAGGTGACAAGCACTTCGCCTTTACCTGTTTTCATTCCCTCAGGAATGGTTTGTGGGCGAACATCACGCCCCATGTACCATTCGCGCGCTTCTTCAATACTGAGTTCAATGGCGTTGCTTTCAGAACCTGTCGCCAGGGCAGTCGCGACTTGGTGTTGCCAACGGTAGCCATTTTTATGGGCTTCCGCGATCTTTATACCCATACGGGAGAAGCGTAATTCGCCGATCATCGCTTCTAAAGCATTAGGGAATAACCAGACATCTTTATCGCGAAGCCATACAGAACTGTCATTTGGAAGTTTAATACCTAACGCGCTTTGGAGTTGTTGAGCAATTTCTGTCGATTCTTTTTTTGAAGTTTTAGCAAAGGGGAATTTCCCCATGCGCTTTTTGACTTTTGGCGCCTCAACAGCAGCCTGTTTGCGAATTCTTGCAACAAAGAACCCTTCACAGTCGTAGACCTGCGGGAAAATATGCAAAAAGCCTTCTTCAGTTAGAGCTGCCTCTGTGTTTTCAAACAAGTTCTCAAGGCTTTCAAACTCTACAGCATCCCCAAAGGTTTCTTTCAAGTGTTGACAAACTTGTTGGTTTTCTTCTGTACTGAGCGTACATGTTGAGTAAACCATCACACCACCGGGCTTTAATGCATGGAAGGCGCTTTCAATAAGATCTTTCTGTGTGTCAGCGATGTCGAGTACGGAAGCTTGCGTCCAGTTTTTCATCGCATCTTCGTCTTTGCGAACGGTGCCTTCTCCAGAGCAAGGCGCGTCGAGCAAAACCGCATCAAATTGTTCTGGTAGCCAACCGCCAAAAACGCGTCCATCGAAGTTACTTAGTGCGGCGTTACGTACCCCACAACGTTCCACATTAGCGTGCAGTACTTTTACACGACTTGCGGCGTATTCATTGGCCACAAGTACACCTTCGTTGTTCATTAAAGCTGCAATTTGAGTGGTTTTTGAGCCTGGAGCGGCTGCGGTATCTAACACGGCATCGTAAGATTCATCATTCATAAACAGAGCAGATACCGGCATCATCGAACTGGCTTCTTGAATGTAGAATAAGCCAGACATGTGTTCTGCTGTGTTGCCTAATGGTACAACTGACTCATCCGCTTCAATCCAAAAACCTGTGTCACACCAAGGCACAGGAGAAAGCTTCCAGCCTTTTGTTTCTGCTCGTTCTAGAAACGCTTCAACACTGATCTTCAACGTATTAACTCGAATACTTTTGCGCAGTGGCTTTTGGCACGAAGCGATAAAGTCTTCCATGTTGAGGTGAGCAGGAAGGATGGTTTGGATTTTTTCCAGAAACGCGTCTGGGATGTAAACATTAGGATGCAATGTGGGATCTCGTTTGCAGAATTTGTGGCAAATAATATACGAAAGCGAAGCAGAAACGAATAGTGACAAGGGCCGAGCAATAAAAAAGAGCAGCGATTGCTGCTCTTTTAAAGTGATCAAACTTCAATTGTACGTGAATTGAGCTTTATTCTACGGCTTAGGAATCGCTGTACGCCATTGAGTCCAACCTTCTTCAGCTTGTGGATACAAAAAGAAAGATTGCCCATTCTTTGCCGCTGGTGGAATAGTCGATTGCTCTGGCGTTGAAAACGCAATTCCTCCGCGAACTAAACTATCAAAGGTTCCCGCTTTGATGTTAGCGCCGGTAAGCCCGATGGAAACATCTACTCCTGAAACATTCCAGAACACACTGTTTTGACGAACGAGGTAAGCATATTCAGGCTGTATTTTGATAGTCGTGACGATGCGATCAGCAAATTCTCCTAGGCTTACGTCGGTCACTTGGCCAACTTCCATCTGGCGGTAAAGGATAGGGGTACCGACTTGTACTGAGCCTCTTTGTTCACTTTGTAACGTAAACATGATTCCATGCACGCGTTCTGAACTATTTTCTAATTGAAAATCAAATTTAGCTTTACCTTTACCTGGTTCAACACTGATGGATTTCGAAACCAACGCCCCGAGGTTTTTAACGCCACCTAAACCAATTTCTGGTTCAGTTAGCCAAAAATGTGAGCCTTCAACCGCAATGTTTTCTACGTATTCAGGTAGGATTCTTGCAGTGACTTCAACCATGTTACGACGAAAATTCGGTACAACCAGAGTGATTTCACCAACTTTAACACCTTGAAATTCAATCGGCATTCCTTTAGCAATCTCTTGCGAACCGTCGGTTTCTAAAGCAATGACGCGCCCAAACTTGCGAGCGGTTTTTTGATCAGAATACAGCTTCCAGTTTTCTCCGATTTTGTTTTCAACGCCTGGCACGGAGTCAAAAGCGATGCCACCTTCGATTAACGACTTCAAAGGGTGTGCTTTCACACTGACGCCAGCTAATGATGCATCTATCTCAATCCCTGAACGATTCCAAAAAACGGTTTGTGGCGTTACAAGATAAGCGAAGCGGTTTTCGATAGTAGCCTTAATTAGTACTCCGCCATCAACTAGTTGGAAATCGGAGACGTTACCAACTGGAAGATTACGATAGAGTAGAGGACTGCCTTTGGAAATCGGCGGCAATTCAGAAGCAAATAGTGTTAGCGGCCTAGAGCCACTTTGATTGTACTGCGCCAATTCAGCCAATGATTCATTTTGGAACAGTTGATACTCTTTTTGAATATCCTGCTTGCCTTCGCTCACAAAACTAATTGACCCGGTTAACAACTGCTTTGCTGGAGGAACGGTAACGCTGAGTCCGGATTCAGTTAACTCTGCTGATGCACTGCCGGTTACATAAAAACGATTGTTTGATTTGATCAGATGTTTGTATTCATGGTCAATCAATACATCCATAAATACTTCGTGTTGTGATTTTTTATCTTCCTTAACTAGGCCCACTTTGATGATTGAACCAACAACGATGCCTTTATAAAGTACATTGGCACCGCTATCTAGGCCAAACGAATTGTCGGACACCAACCGAATCGCGATGGACTTTTCTTGCTGTTGGTTAAACACGTTTTTACGAATGGCAGTAAAGCGGCGAGAGCGTTCACCCGCGCCCGGCACGATCGTTAAGAAGTTTCCTCGCACTAAATTAGCAATGTTTTCAACACCAGAAAGGGACACTTTTGCTTCTTCTAAAACAAATCGAGTGCCTGTCGTCAGCATGTCACTAAAAGCGGGTTGAATTGCCGCTGACGCCAATATCACTTCTCGACCTTCGGAAAGGCTCAAGTCCGTAACTTGGCCAATTTCGATTCCGCGATACATAATTGGAGCGCCTTCTCCGCTTATCTTGCTGTCATCAGGTAGGACGATTTTAACCGCGATGCCTCGACCAGCAGTTTTCAAATCTTTATACAAACGGAACTCGGTGTTCTCTTCTACAGGCTCACCATCATCCGGAGAGTCGACGGCGATGGCGCCACCTAGTAAGGCACTCATGCTTTCTAGTCTTACATCGACACCTTCAAAACCGATGCTGGCACCAATTCCACTGACGTTCCAGAATCGACTGCGGTTGTTAATGATATGTCGGTATTGATCCTGAATGTTGGCTTGAATAGTGATAGATTTTGCATCTTCATCTAGCTGGTAACTGTACACTTCACCGATTGGGATTTTCCTATAAACAATTTGAGAGCCAACCGATACACCACCTAAATCACGGCTTTTGAGCTTAATATTCAAACCTTGAGAAACGCGTAAATCTGTTGGGGCAGAGTCTAACGCATGGAATGTTGTCTCAAACTCTTGACCATCTCCGGGTTGAATCGAGATGTAGTTACCTGAGACGAGCGCATCCAGTCCGGAAACTCCCGTTAGGCTAGCTGTTGGTTTTACTAACCAAAAGCGTGTTTTATCGTTCAGTAACTTTGCAGCTTCAGGATAGATATCAGCATCGACATAAATACTGCCGAGATCTTCGGTGAGGTTAATGTCTCTTACCATGCCGACTTCTAATCCTTGGTAACGGATAGTGGTTCGGCCGGCGACCAGACCAGCGGCATCAGAAAAATAGATTTGCACTCGTTGTCCTGCATCGTGTATCGACTTCACCACAAGCCAGCCAGCTAAGACCATGGTCAAAATTGGCAACAGCCAAAGAGGAGATATGCCTTTACTCCGCTTTACATCTGGTACGTATGACGTTTGAGAACTGTTCTGATCACTCATTCATTGACTCTTTTTCTGATTGTTTTGGGCTTGTTTGGTCCCAGATTAGCCTTGGATCAATACTTTCTGCTGCAAGCATGGTCAATACAACGACAACACCAAATGCTACCGCGCCATATCCTGGTGTGAAATCCAGTATCTGACCACGATCGACTAACGTCATCATGATAGAAATAACAAACAAATCCATCACAGACCATTTACCGATCCATTTAACAACAAAGTAAACCATCATTCGTTGTCTCTTAAACACCGAACGTTTGAATTGGATGCAAAGCATGATGTAGGCGAGCCCAAGTATTTTAATCACCGGGACAACGATACTGGCAACAAAAATGATTGCAGCGATTCCATACATGCCGCTTTTTACCAAACCAGCCACGCCTGAAAAAATAGTGTCCTCCAAACGCTTACCATTGGTAAGCAAGATGGAAATAGGGATCAGGTTAGCAGGGAAGATGGCGACCGTTGCTGCGATGAGGTAAGCCCATGTTTTCTGAATGGAGTTTGGCTTGCGATGATATAACTCGTGATGACAACGCTGGCAATGGTCACCTTCTGGTTGGGACAAGTGGCATTCATGGCAATGCACATCTTTATGCTCAAAAGCATATAAACTTTCTGGTTTCCAAGCTTCCCAATAACGACGCACGCTGATTCTTGAAACTAACAAAACGGTAAATATCTGCAAAAGAACCAGACCAATTAACCCTGGACCGACGAAAATGTCGGAATAATCTTGGAGTTTAAAACAGGAAATAGCGATGCTAACTAAGAACACATCTAACATAACCCAATGCTTCAAATGTTGAATTAGCCACAGTGAGATACGAAGCCCACGGAACCATCGTTGATGTAAAGAAATATGCGCCGTTACCACTGAAACACAAACCGTCAGTGGCGCAAGAGAGCTACAAAATAGAATGAGCAATGAAAGAAGAACAAATCCTTCTTCCATCAATGTGATCATCCCTGAAGGCAGGGTTGCCGGAATCATCACACCAAAGAGTCGGATGCTAATAAAGTTAAAAAAGTGCGATGGAATAAATAGTAGGATGCAGGTTATCGCGACGGCTAGATTACCAGAGAGACTAGGGCTACCTCCGCGATATAATTGTGTACCACAACGAGGGCAGTGTGCATTTTTGCCATGGGGTAAGTCGACGATGTCGACAGGCAATTCACAACCTTGGCACAGACGTACGTTATTGGGTTGCATGGCGTGCTTAGACAGAGAGGTCATAACGACCTCTCTAGCTTGAACGATTTAAGCGTGGGACTGTATGCCCCCATATAAGGTTTGATATAAGCCTTCTTGCTCAACTAACTCACCATGAGTACCTGTTTGCGTCACTTTCCCATCTTCAAGCACGTAGATCAAATCGGCTTGTTTAACAGCGGATAGTCGGTGCGCAACGATTAATGTTGTTCTACCACGTAAGAACTCGGTCAGTGCTTTGTGTAAAGCCGCTTCAGTAGCGGTATCTAGCGCAGACGTGGCTTCGTCTAAAATAACAAATTGAGGATTACTCAGCACCATTCTAGCAATGGCAAGCCGTTGTCGTTGACCTCCTGACAAACGAATGCCATTACGACCAACTTGAGTATCCAAGCCGTGGTTAAGTTGAGAAATTACATCATGCAGCTGAGCCACTTCAAGCGCACGCCAAAGTGACATTTCGTCAAAATTCCCACCAAGCGTTAGATTATGCCTCAAGGTATCGTTAAATAGTATAGGTTGCTGTAATACCACGGCAATTTTGTCGCGAATTACTTCAAAACCAATATCTTCTGTTAATTCATCATTAAAGCGAATGCTACCGGAGTTTTGACGGTAAACCCCAATAAGTAATTGTATCAAGGTTGACTTACCACCGCCGCTTGCACCAACCAACGCCACTTTCTTTCCTGCCGGCATATGTAAAGAAAGATTATCTAGGACTTTGTTTTCATTATTGTAAGAGAAATTAATGTTTTCTACTTTAACATCAACTTCTCTACCTTCTTTGAAAGGATTTACCTTAGGAACCGGTCTCTGCTCTTCTTCTAACTCTAATAAGTCGTTGATGCGTTTTAATGCGGCTTTAGCGCTGTACCAAGAAAACTGAATCCCAAGCAACTCTTGAACAGGAGAAAGCATGAACCATAGGTAACCAAAAACGGCAAATATTTGGCCAATAGTAAGGTCACTGAACATGACCATTAACATTGCGACAGCTCTGAATAATTCAAAGCCGATCAAAAAGAGAAGAAAAGAAACGCGACCAGCCGCTTCAGATTGCCAAGCATACTTGTCTGCATCAACGCGAACTTGGTTCGCACTGTCTTTGAGTTGCTGGAGAAATTCTCGCTCTTTATTGGCCGCGCGTAGTTGGTAGATTCCATCTAATGTTTCAACTAAACGGTTTTGGAAAATTTCAAAAGAATGATTTTCCTTCCGTTTCAGATGTTTAACCATACTGCCTAGTTTACGTGAGAAGTAAATGACAATAGGGTTAACTAACAGGATAAACAGACCAAGTCGCCAATCGAGCCAAAGTAGAACGATAGCAGTACCAATAACAGTCAGAAAACTGATAACGAATTTTGCTAACGTAGAACCAATAAATTTATCAATGGTCTCAATGTCAGTGATAAGGTGTGCGTTGATTCCTCCGCTACCTTTGGTTTCGTATTGTCGGATGCTGATACGGCCGAGTTTGTCGATCATTTTACTGCGCATCTCAAACGTGATGGTTTTTGAAACAAGCGTAAATTGTCGGCTTTGAAGGATATTTAATCCTTGGCTCGCAGCTCGCATAAGAACAACCAAGAACAGGGTGAAGAAAATATAGCCTGTCGGAGTGTGCCACGCTTCAGGGAGAATGGCATTCATGGCATCTAAGCCTTTTGCAGGTTGGTCCAATAAGACCTCATCAACCATCAAAGGCATGAGGAGAGGAATTGGAACACTAATCAAGGTTGCAAGCACCGCTATCAAGTTCGCTATGATCAGCTTGGACTTGTGCTTTTTTACTTGTGTTATCAACCAAGAACGGCTAATAGTGTCATTTTTCAGAAGCATTGTAATTGAGAATAAGTCCTATTATAAAGTAGGGCTGCATTTTAGCGCCATACATTGAGAATGGAAGCTTTTATAGTAAGTAGGAAGTTAATATGAACTTAGAACAATACCAAAGACTAACCAAACAAGCTGTTGCTCTAATTGAGTCTGAACCAGACTTTATTGCGAACCTAGCAAACTTGAGCTCATTGCTTTTCATGGAACTTGACGATCTTAACTGGGCAGGCTTTTACCTAACAAAAGGTGAAGAGCTTGTTCTTGGTCCGTTCCAAGGAAAACCAGCTTGTGTTCGTATCCCAATGGGTCGAGGCGTCTGCGGTACTGCTGCACAAACTAATACTATACAAAGAGTATACGACGTTCACGAATTTGAGGGGCATATTGCGTGCGATGCAGCGAGCAATTCAGAAATTGTGATTCCATTTTCTATTAATGGAAAGGTGGTTGGTGTACTTGATATAGATAGTCCAAGTATTGGCCGATTTAATGAAACAGACGAAGAAGGTCTCACTCATTTCATGGTTGAAGTAGAAAAGCTGCTTAATTCACACGCGAACGACGCATAAATTAGCCTTCGAGTGTGGTTTTTCCTTGGCATGTCACTATAATACGAGAATATTTTTTCTTAATGCTCGCGGAAATCCGCTCAAATCAGGACCCCTCATGACTGAAAAGTTAAAAAACAGCAAAGAAGTTATTGCATATATTGCTGAATGTTTCCCTAAGTGCTTTACTTTAGAAGGTGAAGCAAAACCTCTGAAAATTGGTATTTTTCAAGATCTTGCGGAACGTCTAAATGAAGACGAAAAAGTAAGCAAAACACAGCTTCGTGCAGCGTTAAGACAGTACACTTCATCATGGCGTTACCTACACGGTGTAAAACCAGGTGCAGTACGTGTAGACCTAGATGGCAACCCTTGTGGTGAGCTAGAAGAAGAGCACGTTGAACACGCGAAAGCGACACTTGCAGAAAGCAAGGCGAAAGTTCAGGCTCGTCGTAAAGAACAAGCACAAAAAGCTCGTGAAGAGGGTAAGGCGAAAGCGAAACCTGCGGCTAAAAAGCCTCAACAGCCTCGTCGTACTAATAAACCAAAAGTACAAAAACCAACTAAGCCTGTAGAAACGCGCGCTCTAGATGCTGATGAAATCACAGTAGGTAACGCAGTTAACGTGAACATGGGCAAAGGAAACATGGCAGCGACCATTGTTGAAATCAATAAGGATGATGTACGTGTTCAACTTGCTAACGGCCTACAAATGGTTGTGAAAGCGGAGCACTTGCGCGCATAAAGGAGATACTCCTACGCATGAATTGCCGTTCAAAAGTGACCCTGATTGCTGCTAGCTTATGGCTAGCAGCATCAGCTCAGGCTCTCGAAGCCAAACTACATAAAGATGACTTGCCAGTTCTTTCTCCTGAAGTTCAGCATGAAACAGCTAGCAAACGAGTCACCTCGCGATTTACCCGCTCTCATTATAAGCACTTCAGCCTCAATGATGATTTCTCTAAAGCGATCTTTGAACGCTATGTAGAGTTGCTTGATTACAATAGAAATATTTTCACTCAAGCAGACATCGACTCATTTAAAAATTGGTCAGTCGAGCTTGATGATCAGCTTAAATCGGGCAACAACCAAATTGCTTTTGATGTTTACAACCTCTCAATGCAGAAGCGTTTCGATCGCTTTGCTTATGCGTTAACTCTACTCGATGAAGAGATCAAGTTTGATACCGATGACGAGATAGAGTTAGACCGCTCTGAGGCCGCATGGCCAAAAGACGAAGCAGAGCTTAACGAGTTGTGGCGCAAGCGTGTGAAATATGACGCGTTAAATCTGAAACTGACTGGCAAAGAGTGGCCAGAGATTAAAGAAGTTTTAGAGAAGCGTTATAACAACGCGATGAAGCGCATCACACAGACCAACAATGAAGACGCATTTCAGTTGTATATGAATGCCTTCGCGCGACAGGTTGACCCTCATACAAGCTACCTTTCTCCACGTAATGCCGAGCAATTCCAATCGGAAATGAACCTTTCTCTAGAAGGCATCGGTGCCGTTTTGCAAATGACAGACGATTACACAGTAATTCGTTCACTTGTTGTTGGCGGTCCGGCGTCGAAGAGTAAGCAACTTGGTGAAGGGGACCGAATCACTGGTGTTGGACAAGACGGTGAAGAAATTGTCGACGTGATCGGTTGGCGTCTGGATGATGTTGTTCAGTTAATCAAAGGCCCTAAAGGCACAAAGGTTAATCTACAGATCTTGCCAGAAGGTAACGATGCGAAGAGTTACATTGTCACAATTGTTCGTGACAAAGTTCGCTTAGAAGATCGTGCGGTTAAGTCAGAAATCATCGAAAAAGACGGTAAGAAGATTGGTATTTTAGAAGTACCAAGTTTCTACGTCGGCTTATCGAAAGACACCGATAAATTACTAGCTGAGTTGAAAACCAAAAACGTTGACGGCGTAATCGTTGATCTACGCAACAATGGCGGTGGTGCGCTAACAGAAGCGACGGCATTGACAGGTTTATTCATTAAAGAAGGTCCTGTAGTTCAAGTTCGTGACAGCTATGGCCGCATCAAGGTGAATGCCGATACCGATGGAAAAGTGAGTTATGATGGCCCATTGACGGTGTTGATTAACCGCTACAGTGCTTCAGCATCTGAAATTTTTGCAGCGGCAATGCAAGATTATAATCGTGCAATCATCTTAGGTGAAAACTCTTTCGGTAAAGGTACAGTTCAGCAACATCGTTCACTGAATCATATTTACGATCTTTTCGATAAAGAGCTAGGTTATGTTCAGTACACGATTCAGAAGTTTTATCGTATTGACGGTGGAAGTACGCAAAATCGTGGTGTTGCACCAGATATTTCGTACCCAACGCCAATTGAGGCTTCTGAAACAGGTGAAAGTGTTGAAGACAATGCTTTACCTTGGGATCAGATTGATAAAGCACAATATCAAACGTTTCCAAGTAACGACGCCTTAGTTGAAAAACTTACTGCTCTTCATAACAAGCGTATTTCTGATGAAATGGAGTTCCGCTTTATCAATGAAGACATCGAGAAATATCGTAAAGAAAAAGACGATAATACTTTGTCTTTGAACGAAAAAGTTCGTAAAGCTGAATCGGATAAAGCGGAAGCCCTTCGATTACAACGCATAAATGAACGTCAAGTTGCTTTGGGTAAAAAAGCATTCAAAACATTGGATGACATACCAAAAGACTACGAGGCTCCTGATGTTTATTTAGATGAGTCTGTCGCGATTATGGTCGATCTACTTAAGCAGGAAAATCAGTCATAATAACTGGCAATTTAGAATAAAAAGAGTGAGTCTTTCAGATTCACTCTTTTTTTATGCCTTTTTGTCTTCCGCTGTCTCGATATCGAGCAAGATATTCGCTTATTTTCCCCCAATAATTTACGTGATCTACATCTAAAATTTCGCGAAAGTGAGGACTACTGGCTAAGCTAAAAGAAAACGATAAGGATGCCGATATGAAGTGGTTCTTTATTTTACTTAGCTTTTGCTGCTTTAGTGTGCTTGGTGGAGAAAACACCAGAGAAGATGAATTAAGTCACTTTGACACGCCGTTTCTCATCGGAGACTGGTATTTAATGAACCCAAACCCCGAAGAGTCGGCTGAAAACTTTCGCGCGATCAAACTCTCATTAGGTTCGGACTACAGCTTTTCTATTGATATTCAAAAGAAAGACTATTCCGTTGACCATTGGGAAGGGCTGTATAACGCAAATGAAGACACCATCGTTCTTGGTTTAAACACCGACGAGCCTCAAATTTATGCCTATCGCAACAACCATAATACGCTTGATCTTAATGGTGTAACATTCACTAAGGGATTATCCAATTCACTTGCAGGTATTTGGTCTAGCTCTCACGTATCTGGCGACGGTCTTGTGGCAAACAACATTAATCAGATGGATTTGATACTTCAACCTGATTTCGTGTTCATGTTTAGGGTTTCGAACGAAGAAGGGGATGAGTCCATCAAACAAGGTGTGTTTTACACAGAAGATGAGTTTTTGGTTCTGTTGTATGAAAATGGCGAGCATGGAACCACGTATAAGCTCAACAAGAATGAGCTAACGATCGAAGATTCCAATGGTGATATGTACGCCGTACTCAATAGAGTTACGCCATGATGCCTTTAACATGCGCCAAATTACGCGTGCGTACGGTAAGTCATTAATGTTGTTTAAATGTTAATCAAAAAACGGAGCTAGAGCACTAAAAGCTCCGTTTTTTGATGGAAAGACTTGTATTCTGATACCACAACCCCTACAAATAGCTTATATAGTGATACCAGAACTGCATTTTTGATCATGCAGTCTGGTATTTTTGTTGTTCGACATACAAGGATTTATGCTCATGTCTCAAGCTCCCCAGGCCAAATATCGTAAAGATTATAAAGAGCCATCTCATGCGATTACTGATATCGATCTTACTTTTGATCTATATAACAATGACACAATCGTTACGGCGGTATCGAAAGTTGCTCAAAAAGGCGATACAACAACGCTAGAACTCGATGGCGAAGGACTTGAGCTACACGCTGTAAAAGTAAATGGTGAGGATTGGGCTCATCACGAGGTGAAGGAGTCGTCGCTGGTACTGACCGATCTTCCATCCGAGTTTGAACTTGAAATCGTCACCAAAATTGATCCTGAAGCGAATACAGCACTCGAAGGTTTGTACAAATCAGGCGGCGCATTTTGTACTCAGTGTGAGGCTGAGGGCTTCCGCCGTATCACGTACTATCTAGACCGTCCGGATGTTCTAGCAAAATACACAACAAAAGTGATCGCAGATAAAGCGGTTTATCCATATTTGCTGAGCAATGGTAACCGAATTGCAGAAGGCGATGCAGAGAACGGTCGTCACTGGGTTCAATGGCAGGATCCGCATCCAAAACCAGCTTACTTGTTCGCCCTTGTTGCAGGCGACTTTGATGTATTGCGTGACAAATATACAACGATGTCAGGTCGCAGTGTTGATTTAGAAATCTTTGTTGATAAAGGTAACTTAGATCGTGCAGGCCATGCGATGACATCGCTGATCAACTCGATGAAGTGGGATGAGGAACGCTTTGGCCTAGAATACGATCTGGATATTTACATGATCGTTGCTGTTGATTTCTTCAACATGGGTGCAATGGAAAACAAAGGCTTGAACATTTTTAACTCAAAATATGTGCTGGCGAACGATCAAACTGCGACAGATCGTGACTATTTAGGTATCGAAGCTGTGATCGGTCATGAGTACTTCCACAACTGGACTGGCAACCGTGTCACTTGTCGTGACTGGTTCCAACTAAGTCTAAAAGAAGGCTTAACCGTATTCCGTGACCAAGAATTCTCTTCTGACTTAGGTTCTCGTGCTGATAACCGTATTGATAACGTACGTATTATTCGTGGTCCTCAATTTGCGGAAGATGCAAGCCCAATGTCTCACCCGATTCGTCCTGACAAAGTCATTGAGATGAATAACTTCTACACGCTAACGGTCTATGAAAAGGGCAGCGAAGTTATTCGTATGTACCATACACTCCTTGGCGAAGAGGGCTTCCAAAAAGGAATGAAACTTTATTTTGAACGTCACGATGGTACCGCCGCGACGTGTGAAGACTTTGTTTCTGCAATGGAAGATGCCACCGGTGTTGATTTAAAACAGTTCCGTCTGTGGTACAGCCAATCAGGTACACCAACGCTGCGCGTAAATAGCGAATACAACGCTGATGCAAAAACTTACGCACTAACGGTAGAGCAATTTACGGAGCCGACGCAAGACCAAGCAGAAAAACAAGCGCTGCATATCCCGTTCGATATCGAGTTGTATGATTCGAAAGGTCAAGTTATCCCACTGATGAGTAACGGTGAATTTGTTCATAACGTGCTGGATATTAAACAAGATAAGCAAACGTTCGTATTTGAAAATGTCGAAGAACAGCCAGTGCCATCTTTGTTGCGTGAATTCTCGGCACCAGTCAAATTAGAATACGATTACAGCGATGACGAGTTAGTCTTCTTGATGAAGCATGCAACGAACGATTTTGCTCGATGGGACGCTAGCCAAATGCTATTGGCTAAATACATTCGTCAGAATGTGAAAAACGTTCAAGCGGGACAAGAAGTATCGCTTTCTGAAGGTGTGATAGATGCTTTCCGCGGTGTGCTGTTGGATGAAACGCTTGAGCCAGCTTTCATTGCTCAAGTTTTCTCTATGCCTTCAATCAATGAGATTACTGGTTGGTACCAACAAATTGATATCGATGCCGTAGACAAAGTGCTAAACAGCATTACAGTGTCACTTTCTAAGGAATTAGAAGATGAGCTAAGTGCGACTTATCACACGCTTAAGCAAACAGAGTATACGATCGACCATGCTGCTATTGGCAAGCGTGCTTTACGTAACCGTTGCCTACAATACCTAGCACATACGGCAAAAGGTAATGATTTAGTCAACGCACAATACGCATCTGCAAATAACATGACAGATACGATTGCTGCGATGAGTGCTGCAAATAACGCTCAGCTCGAGTGTCGTGAAGCACTTATGGCTGATTATAGCGATAAATGGAAGCACGATGGTTTGGTTATGGATAAGTGGTTTGCACTGCAAGGTAGCAATCCTGCAGAGGATGCTCTTGAAAAAGTAAAAGCAACCATGAACCACGAAGCATTTAGTTTGAAAAATCCGAACCGTACGCGCAGCTTAATTGGCTCGTTCTTAAGTGCGAACCCTGTACGTTTCCATGATAAATCCGGTGTAGGTTACCAGTTTGCCGGTGAAATTCTTCGCCAACTAAATGATTCGAACCCACAAGTAGCTTCTCGAATGATTGATCCTTTGCTTAAGTTCCGTAAATACGATGAAGCTCGCCAAGCAATGATTCGTGCAGAACTTGAAAAGCTCAAAGCAATGGATAATCTTGCTAAAGATCTATTCGAAAAAGTGACTAAAGCACTAGACGAATAGTAAACAACACAATAGGGTGGTCATTAAGGCCACCTTATTTGTTTATGTCACTTAGTTTTCACTTCATGAACTATTACTACTTCAATCTCAACATTTCATATCAAACGTTTTTATCTCATTATTCTGGTGCGGCAAGTGTTGTTCAAGTTGTCACACACAACGGTTTGCGTTTGCAGTTACCCGCCGCGAGATTTAGACCATTTCTTAGTCAATTGGGCGTTAGAGGCCAGTTTAGACTAACAACTGACCAAAATAATAAGTTTCTTAAGTTAGAAACTCTGTGATGTATTGTATTTGCAGAGAGTTAAATAGGAATCTTAGTCACAGAATCGGACATTTCACCTCTTACCACTACGATTAGTTGTTAAACATTTGTAATTATGCTTTTACAATGGGCACATGCATTACCTATGCTTAGTTTCTAAGGTAACAACCTAGCTACTAAGTCCCCCTACAAAACAACAATTCTAATGTGGAGTGTGAATATGACCGCGCGTGAAAATGTAGTGCCGGTTCTGCTTGAAAAGGTTTACCAACTGATTCAAGACAAACTCGAGCTTTCTCACCAAACGCTTGTAACTAAACTTGCTCAACACTTATTCAGTAACATTGCTGATGATGATCTAATTCAGCGAAACGAATCCGACCTTTATGGTGCTGTCGTTAGCCTTTGGCACCATATCAATGAAAAAAAACCAGAAGAGATTTCGGTTCGAGTATTTAACCCGACCGTAAGTCGTCAAGGCTGGCAATCCACACACACAATCGTAGAAATTGTTGTTCCAGATAGTCCATTCTTAGTGGACTCAGTCAAAATGGCTTTAGCACGTTTGGATCTTGTTTGTCACCTAATGTTGAATAACCCAACACAGATTCAGCGTGATAAAAAAGGCCAAGTTACAGACGTAAACGGTGAGGGTGGTGTTCTTCAATCACTTTTCCACATAGAGGTAGACCGCCTTACTAGTAAAGACGAGATGCAAGCGCTTAAAGAAGAGCTGTTAAGAATTCTATCTGATACTCGCTTAGTCGTTGATGACTGGAAGCAGATGGTTGATAAGCTTAAGTTTGTTACTGATGAACTTGAGAAAAATAAAGATCGTGTTTCTATCCAAACTGATCGTATGGATGAAACGATCGCATTTCTTCGTTGGCTAGAAGATCATAACTTTACCTTTATGGGTTATAAAGATTATGACTTAAAAGAGGTCAATGGTGATACCGAACTTGTTCCTGCTAAAGAAAAAGGACTAGGTCTGTTTGCTGATGACAAGCGCGTGCGTAGCGTCAAGCTCTCTGAATTATCAGATTCAGCGCGATTAGAAGCGAAAAAACCATACGCTCTGATCATCACCAAAGGTAACAAAGCATCTCGTATCCACCGTCCAGCTTATACTGATTACATCGGTATTAAGAAGTTTGATGAAAACGGTAAAGTAATAGGTGAGCATCGCTTTACTGGTTTATATACCTCCGCCGTTTACAACCAAGCGGTACAAAGTATTCCTTTGATCCGTGAAAAAGTTGACCGTATCCTTGAAGCAAGTGGATACCGTCACGGATCATACTCATACAAAGCATTGCACAATATCTTAGAAAACTACCCACGCGACGAGTTGCTTCAAGCTAATGAAGAAGAGCTGCTTGAGGTGGGAATGGGTGTTGTACAAATGCAAGATCGTGACTTGCTGCGTTTGTTTGTTCGTAAAGACCCATTTGGTCGTTTCTTCAGTTGCATGGTTTATGTCACTAAAGATCGTTACAACACAGAATTGCGTCGTCAAACTCAACGCATTCTTAAGCAGTACTTTGGTTGCGAGCAAGAGGTTGAATTTACAACGTACTTCTCAGAAAGCCCACTAGCGAGAACACATTACATTGTTCGTGTAGACAATAACAACATTGACGTAGACGTGAAAAAGATCGAGCAAAATCTAATGGAAGTTTCTACCTCTTGGGATGACAGACTAAAAGAATCCATCATTGCTAACTTTGGTGAAAGTAAAGGCCTTCCTCTTTCAAAAGAATATATGAGTGCGTTCCCTCGCTCATACAAAGAGGACATGATGCCAGGTTCTGCGGTTGCAGATATCGAGCGCTTAGAAGCGTTAAGTGATGATAATAAACTTGGTATGTTGTTCTACCGACCTCAAGAAGAGGGAGCAGATTCCAAAGCTGTCCGCTTAAAGTTATATCATCGCGATGAACCAATTCACCTTTCTGACGTAATGCCGATGTTGGAAAACCTTGGTTTGCGTGTGATTGGCGAATCGCCATATGAGATCGAGAAAAACAACGGTCAGACTTTCTGGATCCTTGACTTCTCTATGCTGCATAAGAGCGAGAAAACCGTTGACCTTCGTGAAGCTCGTGATCGTTTCCAACAAGCATTTGCTGCCATTTGGGCGGGTAATCTTGAAAGTGATGGTTTCAACCGATTGTTATTAGGTGCGTCTTTATCTGGCCGTGAGATTTCCATTCTTCGCGCTTACGCACGATACATGCGCCAAGTCGGCTTCCCATTCAGTCAGCAGTACATCGAAGACACGCTAAGCCACTACCCAGACTTAGCGACAGGTCTAGTCAAGCTGTTCACCAAGCGATTTGATCCGAAACACAAAGGCAGCGAGAAAGGCCAAAACGATCTAATTAAAAAGCTAACAGAGCAGTTGGATCGTGTAGAGAGCTTGGATGATGATCGTATTATTCGTCGTTATATTGAAATGATCATGGCGACGCTTCGTACCAACTACTACCAAGTAGACGAGAATAAGCAGCCTAAGCCTTGGTTATCTTTGAAAATGAAGCCAAGCGATATTCCTGAGATTCCGCAGCCTGTACCTGCATTCGAGATCTTTGTTTACGCACCAGATATTGAAGGTGTTCACCTTCGTGGTGGAAAAGTGGCTCGTGGTGGTTTGCGTTGGTCAGATCGTCAAGAAGACTTCCGTACGGAGATTCTTGGCTTAGTAAAAGCGCAACAGGTTAAGAACACTGTAATTGTACCAGTTGGTGCAAAAGGCGGCTTCGTTTGTAAACGCCAGCCATCTCTCACCACTCGTGATGAAATTTTTGCGGAAGGTCAGCGTTGTTACAAACGCTTTATCCGTGCACTGCTAGATGTGTCAGATAACATCATTGAAGGAGAGGTGGTACCACCACAAAACGTTGTTCGTCACGATGAAGATGACCCATATCTAGTAGTGGCTGCCGATAAAGGCACAGCAACCTTCTCAGATTTGGCAAACTCTGTTTCTGCAGAATACAACTTCTGGCTAGGTGACGCATTCGCTTCAGGTGGTTCAAACGGTTACGATCACAAAGCAATGGGTATCACCGCAAAAGGTGGTTGGGAATCTGTTAAACGTCACTTCCGTGAAATGGGCATCAACTGTCAGACCACTGATTTTACTGCAATCGGTGTAGGTGATATGGCAGGTGACGTGTTCGGTAACGGTATGCTGTTATCGAAGCATATTCGATTGCAAGCTGCGTTTAACCACATGCACATCTTTATTGATCCAAATCCAGATTCAGCCAGCAGCTGGGAAGAGCGTAACCGCTTGTTTAATCTGCCAAGATCAAGCTGGGAAGATTACAACAAAGACTTGATCTCTCAAGGTGGTGGCATCTTCTCTCGTCGATCAAAATCGATCCAGTTGACGCCAGAAATTCAGAAAATGTTAGGTACTAAGAAAGCATCTTTAGCGCCTAACGATCTGATAAAGATGATCTTGAAAATGAAAGTCGATCTGCTTTGGAATGGTGGTATCGGCACTTACGTTAAATCATCAACAGAAACTCATACAGATGTTGGCGACCGTGCTAACGACATGCTGCGCATTGACGGCCGTGACTTAAGAGCCAAAGTGGTTGGCGAAGGTGGTAACTTGGGTATGACTCAGCTTGGTCGTATCGAATACGCACTAACTGGCGGTCGAGTGAACACGGACTTCGTTGATAACGTAGGTGGCGTTGACTGTTCGGATAATGAAGTCAACATCAAGATCTTCCTCAATGGACTGGTTTCAAATGGCGATCTTACGGTTAAGCAACGTAACCAAATTCTAGAGTCTATGGAAGACGAAGTGGGTGAAATTGTCTTGGATGATGCTTACCGTCAGTCGGAGTCGATCTCTGTTACTGAACAGCAAGGTGTTGGCATTGTTAAGGAGCAAATTCGATTCATCCACACTATGGAGAAAGCAGGGTACTTGGACCGTGCTCTCGAATACATTCCTGATGATGAAACGCTAATCGAGCGTGAAAAACAGGGACTAGGTCTGACTCGCCCTGAGCTATCAGTGTTAGTTGCCTACGGTAAAATGGTACTTAAACAGCAACTTGTTACGGATGAAATCGCAAATGATGAATTCCATGCAAAACAACTTGTTGAATATTTCCCAAGTGCGTTACGACGTAACTATAAAGATCAAATGGTTAATCACCCACTGCGAGCTGAAATTATCGCTACAGCATTGGCTAACCAGATGGTTAATGAAATGGGCTGTAACTTCGTTACTCGTTTGCAAGAAGAAACTGGTGCAAGTGTTGTCGATATTGCCAACGCTTACAGTGCGGCTAGAGAAATCTTTGATTTAGAAGAAATCCTCAAGCAAACTCGCAAACTTGATAACGTTGCGACAGCGCAAGCTCAATACGAAATTATGTTTTACGTGCGCCGAGCACTGCGTCGAATTGCACGCTGGTTGCTTCGTAACCGTAGCGGCAAATGCACGGTCGGTGAGTTGATTGCTATCTACAAGCAAGATGTCAATGTTATCACTGAAACCCTAGACACTATGTTAGTTGAGTCTGAAGTTGAAGAACACAATGAGTTGGCTCAAGGTTGGATAGAGAAAGGGGTTGAAGAGAAACTCGCTCACCAAGTTGCCCGCTTATCAAGCTTACAATCTGCACTGGATATTTCATCAGTAGCAAGTGAAACAGGTAAAACGGTTGAGCAAGCATCGAAACTCTACTTTAACTTGGGTGACCGTTTATCGTTGCATTGGTTCTTGAAGCAAATTAATAGCCAAGCCGTTGATAACAACTGGCAAGCACTTGCAAGAGCGGCATTCCGTGAAGATCTGGACTGGCAACAACGTCAACTTACCGCTCAGGTACTGACTTGTGGCTGCTCAACCGAAGAGCTTGACGTGATGGCTGCGTTAGAAGATTGGATTGAAACTAACGAGCAATCGTTGCACCGCTGGGAGAGTATCTTAAACGAGTTCAAAGTTGGCTCAGTACACGAATTTGCTAAGTTCTCTGTAGCACTTCGAGAGCTAGTACTTTTAAACCTCAACTGCTCATCGAAAGAGTAGTGGAATAATCAAGTCATAAGTAAAAGCCTCGTTATTTAACGGGGCTTTTTATTATCTATTATTCACATTTGGAACGAAAATAGTTACATTGTCACATTGAATTGAAATTAAAACAGAGTGAAATCGATTGCTTTTAAGCGGTTAGTTACGATTTTTATCGCAGAAACTTGATTGTAATTGTTTGTTTTATATTTAAAAATCTTATAAAGATATAGGTTTTTACTTATTACGTTCATTTTCATTGAATTACGATGAAAAACGGTAAATAATATTGTCCCGTTTATACGGGGCTTTTTTCTTTCGGAGGCACAATGCTTTACCGTCTAGCCAGAACTGGCTTTTTCCAACTCGATGCCGAGAAGGCACATGATCTTGCAATCAAGAACTTCCAACGCTTTAACGGCACACCACTTGATCTCTTTTACCGCCAACAGTTACCAACTCGTCCAGTTGAGTGTATGGGTCTAACATTCCGTAACCCTGTTGGTCTTGCGGCTGGTTTAGATAAAAACGGCGAATGTATTGAAGCATTTGATGCCATGGGCTTTGGCTTTGTCGAAGTCGGCACTGTAACGCCACGACCACAACCAGGTAATGATAAACCACGCTTATTCCGTTTAGTGGAAGCAGAAGGGATCATCAACCGCATGGGCTTTAATAACCTAGGCGTTGATAATTTGATCGAGAATGTTAAACGAGCAAAATTCAATTGTGTTCTCGGAATTAATATCGGTAAAAATAAAGATACGCCAATTGAGAAAGGGGCAGAGGACTACCTGATTTGTATGGAAAAAGTGTATGAGTATGCTGGCTATATTGCAGTAAACATCTCATCGCCAAACACTCCAGGTCTTCGTTCACTTCAATATGGTGAAGCGCTTGATGAACTGCTTTCCGAATTAAAAGCGAAACAAGCGGAGTTATCAGAGAAGTACAACAAGTATGTCCCGTTAGCATTAAAGATTGCGCCAGATTTAAGTGACGATGAAATCTGCCAAATCTGCGATTCTTTATTGAAAAACAATATAGATGGTGTGATCGCGACTAACACAACTTTGGATCGCACGATCGTAGAAGGGATGAGACACGCCAATGAGGCAGGTGGCTTGAGTGGTCGCCCTGTGCAATCACGCTCTACGGAGGTCGTACGTAAGCTTCATGAAGAGCTTGGAGACAAACTTCCAATTATCGGTGTTGGTGGTGTAGATTCCTATGTTGCAGCCAAAGAAAAGATCATGGCAGGCGCTAAACTTGTTCAAGTCTACACTGGCTTTATTTACCACGGCCCAGGTCTCGTACGTGATATTGTTAAGAATCTTTAACATATACATCAAAAACTACTGAAAAATCAGTACCTGTTACATAAAAAAGAGGACTTTGTTTCCTCTTTTTTTTTATCCGTTCGTTTGTAGAATTTAAAAATCACGAGTAGGTAATTAAGCGTCTTACCTCTTTACCACTGATTTAACTAGTCAAGAGAGAACGGAATAATGCTTAAACCCAGCGACAAATGGAATTGGTATTTTGACGAGCAAAAAGCTTGCTTAATGCTGGATCTGGGGGAGGAAATGATTTTCCAAACCAATCTATCCCGAAAATTGTTGGTTAACTGTGCCTTCTCAAACAGTGAATTTACCGTTGATGACGCCAGCGCATTTCAAACGTTTAATGAGCGCATTCGCTGTCTCGATATCAGTGAATATCGCCAAGCTGAATTAACACTGTATTGTGTTGCTGCAAAGCGTTTTCATAAACCTGTACAGCCTAAGAGCTGGTTCTTCGATGCACAGTCCTCTGATTATGAACCTCAAGAAGGGGACATGGTCTTTCTCACAAATCAATATTCTGATGGTATGTTCATCGTTCTAGAACCAGGCGAAACATCGAGCTTATGTGCTTATGTTAACCAAGAAGCCTTTGTTCTTGATGGCAATAAGGCGCTTCAATTTGGGCAGCCGATTAAAGTAATGCATGATCGCATGGCTTGTGCAAACCACCTCTTTGCAATGACCCCTATGGCAATGGTGGGTTAAAGCTGTTTAATTTTTCTTTATTTCGTTCCTTTGTTTGCCTTAATCGACCTTATTGGGTCGATTTTTTTTGTCCTTTCCTCAGACACTCCAATCCGAAAGACCATGAAACTGTTTGTTTTCTATGCATGCAAACATGAAGCTGGTCACTTTTATTTTACTTATTTCAATTTGATTACTCCTTTAATTAGGCAACCTAGCGCCTAAAACAACCCTATTTATTCCCCTATAAAGGGTATTTGTAAGTAATTTACATCAACCAATCCAGACTGGTATATACCAAAATGCATGTAAATAAGTATTCACTTCTTCTAAAGGAAACAAAATACGTTCATGAATGAAAAACATTCAAACTAAAGATGTTGAAAGTTTTAGATCATTTGAGTGGTGATGATTTGAACTAACGGGTGGGAAAATACCTTTAAAAACGAGGCATTGATCGTAAAGTCAGGTATAATTGAAGCCATTTTTTATCAGCGAAAGAACACTATGAATCAATATCTCGCGGTAACTTCAAATGGCATGGAAAATTTGCTTGTTGAAGAACTGACTAAACTAGGCATTGAAAATGCGAAACCAGTACAGGCAGGCGTAAAATTTAAAGCGACAAACGAACAGGTTTATCGCTGTTGTTTGTGGAGCCGTTTAGCGTCTCGATTTGTACGTGTTTTATCTGAGTTCACGTGTAACAACGACATGGACTTGTATCTATCCACTTCCACTATTAACTGGGTTAACCAATTTCATAGCTCTAAACGCTTTGTTGTGGACTTTAACGGCACAAACCGTGAGATTAGAAATAGCCAATACGGAGCTATGAAGGTCAAAGATGGCATCGTAGATTGCTTTGAGAACAAAGGCTTGCCACGTCCTAATATCAGCAAAGAACGCCCAGATATTCGTATTCACGTTCGTTTGCATAAAGATAAAGCGTTGCTTGGGGTAGACATGGTAGGTAGTGGTCTTCATCAGCGTGGTTATCGACCAGAATCGGGTCGTGCGCCATTACGTGAAACGCTTGCTTCTGCGATTATCATGCGTTGTGGCTGGGATGGGCATCAACCATTACTCGATCCAATGTGTGGTTCTGGTACTTTGCTTATTGAAGCGGCAATGATGGCAGCCAACATGGCACCTGGCGTTAAGCGCAAACAATGGGGCTTCGAAGTTTTGGAAGACTTTGAACCGGAGACCTGGGCTGAGATTAAATCAGAGGCTAATGTTCAAGCTAGACGAGGTGTCAAGAAAGTTGACGCTAAGTTTTTTGGATTCGATAACGACCCCAAAGTATTAAAAGTCGCTCAAGAAAACGCCCGCAGAGCAGGTGTTGAAGAGTTGATTGAGTTTGCGCAAGGTGATGCTGCAACTATTACTCGTCCCGCAGGATTTGAACACGGTGTTATCGTTTCAAACCCACCTTACGGTGAGCGTCTAGGAACTGAGCCGGGGCTGATTGCGCTCTATACCGCGTTCGGTGGACAGCTAAAATCTGAGTTTGGCGGATGTAAAGCATCTATCTTCTCTAGCTCAGACGAGCTCTTGAGTTGCCTTCGTATGCGCGCTGATAAACAGTTTAAATTGAACAATGGTGCGTTACCGTGTCACCAAAAGAACTACAGCATTGCCGAGCGCAGCGCTGATGAAGTGAAAGGTGCAGATACTAACGTTCAAATCGCACCAGACTTCTCAAACCGTTTGAAGAAAAACATTGGCAAGATTGGCAAGTGGGCGCGTAAAGAGAAACTAGACTGCTATCGTATCTACGATGCAGACCTTCCAGAATACAACGTAGCGATCGACGTGTACGGCGATCAAATTGTGATTCAAGAGTACGCAGCACCTAAGAACATCCCTGAAGAAAAAGCCAAGCGTCGTCTAACGGACATTATCCGTGCGACGATTCAGGTGACCGGTGTCGAAGCGAACAAAGTTGTACTGAAAGTTCGTGAGAAGCAGAAAGGTCGAAGCCAGTACCAAAAATTAGGTCAGGTATCAGAGACGCTCGAAGTAAACGAGTACGGTGTGAAGCTGATCGTTAACCTTCATGACTACCTAGACACAGGCCTGTTCTTGGATCATAAGATCACTCGTCGTCGTCTTGGCGAAATGGCACAGGGTAAAGATTTCCTTAACTTGTTTGCTTACACTGGTAGTGCAACAGTGCACGCTGCAGTTGGTGGGGCGCGTTCCACTACAACTGTCGATATGTCAAACACCTACTTGAACTGGGCGAAAGACAATATGCAGCTTAATGGCTGTGTAGGGCGCCAACATAAATATGAACAAGCGGACTGTTTGCAATGGCTGGAAAACGCAAAAGGTGAGTACGACTTGATCTTCATTGACCCACCTACGTTCTCTAACTCTAAGCGTATGGAAACATCATTCGATGTACAACGTGACCACATTAAGCTAATGAAGAACCTCAAACGTTTACTGAGAAGTGAAGGCACAATCGTATTTTCAAATAACAAACGTCACTTCAAGATGGATGAAGAATCACTCGCTGAATTGGGTTTGAAGGCTCAGAATATTTCTTCTCAAACGTTACCATTAGATTTTGCGCGTAATAAACAGATTCATAACTGTTGGCTAGTAACGCACGCGTAGTATAAACAAAAGGATTAATACGTGCTGATATTGTATAGCACGGAGGGATGCCATCTTTGTGAGATGGCATTTGCTCTAGTAGACCAAGTCGGTTTGGCCGAGCAAACAGATATCATTGATATTGCGTTCGATGATGTACTATTTTCTCGTTACGGCGTCACAATACCCGTATTAAAATATCAAGATTCTGAGTTGAACTGGCCGTTTGACTTAGAACAACTCACACATTGGTTGGATAATAATGGCATTACTTACCATTCATAACGCACAACTTGCATTTGGTGACCACCCATTGCTAGACAAAGCGGAGTTCGCTCTTCAAGAAAACGAACGCGTTTGTTTAGTTGGTCGTAACGGAGCAGGTAAGTCCACGTTAATGAAAGTGCTTGCCGGCGACATTTTGTTGGATGATGGCAAGATTCAAATAACTCAAGACGTAGTAGTTTCTCGGCTTGAACAAGATCCACCGCGCAATCAAGAGGGTACGGTTTACGAATACGTATCTGGCGGTTTGGCTGAAATCGGCGAACAATTGAAGATCTATCACGATCTTCTCGATCTTGTTGCTCAAGACCCAAGTGAGAAGAACATTAACCGTTTGGCGAAAGTTCAAGAGCAACTTGATCATTCTAATGCTTGGCGCTTTGATGACCGTGTTAAGAACGTACTTGGCGCTTTAAAACTAAGCCCAGAAACCAAACTGACCGATCTATCCGGTGGCTGGCAACGTAAAGCTGCTTTAGCTCGTGCGCTGGTTTGTGATCCTGATGTATTGCTTCTTGATGAACCAACAAACCATCTCGATGTGACAACGATCGAATGGTTAGAGAACTTCTTAAAAGACTTCAAAGGCTCGATCATCTTTATTTCTCACGACCGTGCATTCATCAAGTCGATGGCGACACGCATCGTTGACTTAGATCGCGGTCAATTAGCTTCTTTCCCTGGTAATTACGAACAGTATTTGAATGACAAAGAAGAAATGCTTCGCGTCGAAGAAATGCAAAATGCTGAGTTCGATAAGAAACTAGCTCAGGAAGAAGTGTGGATTCGTCAAGGCATTAAAGCACGTCGTACTCGTAATGAAGGCCGTGTTCGAGCCCTTAAAAAACTTCGTGAAGAGCGTCGTGACCGCCGTGAAGTTCAAGGTAAAGTTAACCTAAACATCGATGATGCTTCTCGTTCAGGTAAGATTGTATTTGAAGCAGAAAATGTATCTTTTGCTTACGAAGGCAAGACAATTGTCGACGACTTTAGCTTTAACATCATGCGTGGTGACCGTATTGCACTTATCGGACCAAATGGCTGCGGTAAGAGTACGGTACTTAAATTGCTATTGGGGCAATTGGAAGCGCAGTCTGGTCGTTTACACTGCGGAACAAAATTAGAAGTCGCGTACTTTGATCAGTACCGAGAGATTTTGGATCCAGAAAAGACAGTGATCGATAACTTAGCGGATGGGAAACAAGAAGTAATGGTTGGGGGACGTCAGCGTCATGCGCTGAGTTATCTTCAAGACTTCTTATTTGCACCTAAGCGCGCCAGAACCCCGGTTAAGGCACTTTCTGGTGGTGAGAAAAACCGATTATTGCTAGCCCGTATCTTGTTGAAACCAAACAACTTACTTATTCTTGATGAACCAACTAACGATTTGGATATCGAAACGTTGGAACTTTTAGAAGAAATGCTTGCCAATTATCAGGGTACATTATTGTTAGTGAGTCACGACCGTGAGTTCGTAGACAACACAGTAACAACCAGCTGGATTTTTGAGGGTAACGGTATAATCGAAGAGTTCGTTGGTGGTTATCATGATGCTAAACAGCAGCGTGACCAAGTTCTTGCTTCGCGCAGTCAGGTTGAAAAACCAACGAAGAAAGAGAAAGTGGTTGAGGAAACTCCCAAAACTACGCAACCTAAGAACAATTCGAAGAAGTTATCGTATAAGCTGCAAAGAGAATTAGAGGCTCTACCAGCTAAACTTGAACAATTAGAGTCGGATATCGAGAGCCTTCAGGAGCAAGTGAACGATCCAGAGTTCTTTGCTAAACCTGTAGAGCAAACTCAGCCGGTATTGGAACAGCTTGCTGCACTAGAGCAGGAGTTGGAAATCGCATTCGAGAGATGGGAAGAACTCGAAGCAATGCAACAGGATAGTTAAGAATTCAATGAATTGTAGTAATAAATTCAAATTGACCGCCATTGCAATGATGGTTGGTACCACAATGAACGCACAGGCGGCATTGTATCAAGTTGTTGAGGTTTCACCTCAGGATCATGGTTCAAACGGTGACTACCAAACGGCTTACGGGGTTGCAATTCAACAGGGCGATGCAGGTACAGATCCTTCAACAGGTTCACCTTTCGCTTTAGGCTGCTTTGATGCAGCAGCAAACTGCACGCCAGAGCAGTTTAAACTTGCAATGGAAACTCGCACTACGCCGATTTCAGCGACACAAGCCGTGGATGGGAACAGCTATCGTGAAGAAATCCCATTCGGATTAGACGCTGGCTTTTATTACATCCAAGAACTCAAAGACTTTGAGCGTTACTGTTACAACCAGCTTCGCTATTCCACCTGTGACTCATGGGCTTCAGTAAACTGGACGCCGTGGAATAAAGAACGTAGTAAAGACTTTACTTCTAATGCGTTAGCGTTCATAGAAGAAGATTCTGCTGCTTATAAAAATGAATATAACAATGTTATCAACCAGCTTACCGAGGGTGGTGCAGCTGTCGGTAATCAGAGTAAAGTTAGCACAGAAAATACTTCTACATTAGAAACACGAAATACCGTAGTTGCACCAGTAGAGCCAAATATTCTTACTGGCGATAGTGACGCAAGTGTTGTGCAAAGCCATGCTTGGAGCACAGACGGCATTTTTACTGTTGGCAGTGTTTCTCGAACAGCAAGCAATACCAATGGTTCTCACCACACATCAAAAGCAGCGATTTGGGATCAAAGCGGAACCGTCAGTGAATTGGCTTGGCCTAGTGGCACATCTAAAGATGGAGAAAGGTTAGCTCAAGGGAGCATGCGTGACCTTGTCACTGATGGAACAACGGTCTATGGCGTAGGTTACAACACTTACAGTGATGATAACTACCTGAATGCGACTGTTTTTGTCGGAACTCTAGAAGCCGAAGGTAGCGTTGAAAACGCAACTTGGAAAAATAAAGTTGTTGTAGGAGCTAGACAGCGCGAAGGTGATGATACGGTTCATACAAACTCACGCTTAACCGACGTTAACTCTAATTTTGTTGCTATTGGTGAAGCGAAACGTTCGGGCGGATACTTAATGCCAACGGGCTCTGCTCCGAATCGTCTCTTTATCGTAGATGATGTTCGTAAGGATTCTATTAGCGCTTTTTACCCAACTACTGGCATTTTCTTTAGCGGTGCGGGCGGTAAGATGGGCGGTATCAACTCTTACAATGAAATCGTCGGGCAACTTGATGCGGAAACGACTCGTGAAGACGATGGCAAGCCACGTCGTAAGCGCGGTTTTATCTATCCATATAGCCTAGGTGGCGAGACTAGTGAACGTGCTGCAACATTGTTTAATGGAAAAGCTTGGTTCCTAGACAGTTTGACTAATGGCGGTGATTACTCTGAACAAAACAATCAGTTCCGTATTATCGACGCAACTGATATCAATGATGCAGGTGTGATCTCTGGTACTGCTATGAAATGTGCAGGTGGTTATAGCACAACAGCAAACAATGCGACATGTAGCTCTGAAGAGCAAATTGTAGCAGTCAAACTAGTACCTATTGCTGACGCAACTAAGGACGACATCGTATCTCGAAGCATTGACTCAACGACGACAGAGCGTCAAGGTGCAGGCCTTGGTTGGTTAGCTTTGACCATGCTTGGATTGTTTGGGTTCCGTAGAAAATAGTTAAAAATCGTCAGTAATTTTTAAATCAAGCAGAGGCTCACACATTTGAGTCTCTGCTTTTTTTATGCCTTGAGAAATTGCCTACTTTGATCGATTCTTATAAGTGGAGTCATAAAAACTCCATCAAAGTTTCACAATAACAGCTGTACGTTAGTAAATGGACCTGTATGAGGAATTAACTATGAAGAGACAAAAGCGTGATCGCCTAGAACGAGCTCAATCTCAAGGCTACAAAGCTGGATTGAATGGAAGGTCTCAAGAGGCTTGCCCATATCAACAAGTTGATGCTCGGTCGTATTGGTTAGGTGGTTGGCGTGATGCCAGAGATGAAAGACAATCTGGTCTCTACAAATAAACTCTCCACATACAAAAAGAAGGATTCGAAAGGGCTCTACGGAGCCTTTTCTACATTATAGGGACATAGGGAAGTAGGTTAACACTCGATAACAAAAAGGCTCCTAAATAGGAGCCTTAATAAATCGATTAAAATCGTGATTAGAAGCTTGAAGTGTCTTGGAACAAGCCAACTTTCAAATCTTTTGCTACGTAGATTTCTTTGCCGTCCACACATACACGACCGTCAGCCAAACCCATCACAAGCTTACGGTTTACAACGCGTTTCATGTGGATTTCGTACGTCACTTTTTTCGCTGTTGGCAGGATCTGACCTGTAAACTTCACTTCGCCAACACCCAGAGCACGACCTTTTCCTTTGCCACCAACCCAGCCAAGGAAGAAACCAACAAGTTGCCACATCGCATCAAGGCCAAGACAACCCGGCATTACAGGGTCGCCAGGGAAGTGGCAGTCAAAGAACCACAAATCTGGAGTAATATCCAATTCCGCCAAGATCAAACCTTTACCAAAATCGCCTTCAGTCTCAGACATTTTAGTAACACGATCCATCATTAGCATGTTTGGCGCAGGAAGCTGAGGGTAACCAGGCCCAAACAGTTCGCCTTGGCTAGAAGCAAGTAGATCGTCACGGTTATAAGAATCACGTTTGTTTTGCATTATCAATTACTCCAATTTTTGATAGCTGCATCTTAGTGAACACGTGTACGCTAAACAACTCCGATCAGTACTAGACAAACCAGTTTTTGATGCGCTGCACAATTCCTTCTGGATGCTCATGTCTTTCAAAGTTTTCAATACGTTCCGCTATTTTGCCAATAATGCTATCGTCTTCACCTCTAAAAGGTTTATTCATTACAATCGGAATAGCTTCATCTACGGTAGAAACGGACCAAATATGGAACTCACCATTTTTAATGCTTTCTATTACATCTTTATGTAATGCAAGGTGTTTAAGGTTTGATTTTGGCATCACAACACCTTGATTTCCTGTAAAACCTTGATGTTTACAAACCTGATAAAAACCTTCAATTTTTTCGTTCAAGCCACCAACGGCTTGCACTCGACCAAACTGATCAACAGCCCCTGTAACCGCAACTTGTTGATTAATTGGAGATTCAGATAAAGCACTTACCAAGCAACAAAGTTCTGCAAGAGATGCGCTGTCACCATCAACTTCACTATAAGACTGTTCAAATACGATGGAGGCTGAGTAAGGCAGTGGTTCATCCAGTTTCAGAGCAGAGCTCAAGAAAGCTTGCATAATCATCATGCCTTTTGCATGTAGATTGCCTCCAAGCTCAGCTTTGCGCTCAACATCGGAAACATCGCCATCACCAAAATGAATTACACAAGATATTCGCGCAGGCTCACCATAGCTGACAGGGTGCCCAGCCATATCAATAACGGTTAGGCCATTGATTTGACCAACTTGTTCCCCAGTTGTCTCAATGATGACTTGTCCATCTAAAATATCGTACACGGCACGCTGAGGAAGGTAAGATTCTCGGTAATACTTATCGTCAATCGCTTTATCTAACGACTTGTAATCTAATGCGTGGCCATCACTGAACTGGCTAGCAAGCGTTAGAAGTTGAGAGTGCCACATTACTCCTAAAGGCAGATAATGTTGATCTTCAGTAAATCTCATACCGGCCAGCAACAATCTTCTAAAACCACATTCAGTTAAGTGAGGCAGCTGATATTGAGAACATATCCAGTTCACTAAACCAAAGTAATCTGTCAAATTCTGCTCTGACAGATGAATATCTTCTTCAACTTCCGTATACATGGCAAAGCCAGAACAGAAGTCTTCATCGATGTATTCTAGCTCTGCTAACTGACTTCTTTCTCCTGTTACAATCAGTTTTACATCATAAGCTTTAGCTTGCGGTACTGAAGTAGGTAAACGAGTAGGGCTTAGGTTCAGTGGTTCGATAAGGTTTTGTTGAATTGCAGACTTTATATTTGGCCAAAGTCCTGGGTTAGCCAAAATTAGATTAGCCGGTACAATTAAGTAACCGTTATCTGCCTGTGAAATTAAACCAGGTTGGAAGGCAATATCACCACTTACATCAACACTGTAACGGTCAAATAAACGTTTGGCATCAAGTGATTCCGAAAAAACTATCGCAGCGTTAGACTGGCTCTGAAGAGCTTTACTGATGAACTCTCTATATACAGAATTATCTACGCAGTTAATGAGTAGTACTCGCGTCAATCCGGAAATTTTTGAAAAACGAGATATCGTTGCCGACATTCTCGGTTGGAGATCAGTAAAAGACTTCTTTGGTAACGAAGGTGCAGACTTTAAAAGTGCTTCGTACTGCTCAAGTGAAGGTGTTACGTCTTGCCAATTAAGTTGGTTCATTAAAATTCATCGTAATTCAATCTTGCCGACATTATAACGAAACGGACTATAACACCCTAGCACCAATTTGGTTTGCTCTCGGCATTCATCTCTCAATGAACAATACTTAGACAAATGAGTGATCAACATCGATACTTCTAAGAGTTTTATTTGCCCAAGTAAACCATCTGGGTTACGCTGTCACTAGGTTATGTTTATGGGTCGGAACAAATGAAATATCAGCAGCTTGAGAATCTAGAATGTGGGTGGAAATGGAAGTATCTCATCAAAAAATGGAAAGATGGTGAAGCGATTACCCGACATATTGATACAAGCGAAGCAGATGCAGCGGTCGCAGAACTAAAACGCCTTGAACACGAGCCTACACTTGTCTTAGCTTGGATAGAAAACCACATGTCAGAAGAGTTAGATAATAAACTCAAGCAGGCTATCCGAGCGAAACGGAAACGTCACTTCAATGCAGAGCAAGTCCATACAAAGAAGAAATCCATTGATTTAGATTACCGAGTTTGGGAAAAGCTTTCTAGTAGAGCGAATGAACTTGGTTGTACGTTATCTGACGCAATTGAATATTTGCTTTCCGAAGCGTCGAGAAGTGAAAAAGCGAGTCAAAAAGTTACCTCAATTAAAGAGGATTTGAGTAAATTGCTATCTAGCTAGGATAGGGAGTGCCAAATGTTATATGTAATCTTAATTGCAGCCATCGTGATCTTTTGGTTGATCGCAGTCGATAGGCCGGTGTTAAAAGTAAAGTTCGATAATGGCCATATTAGTAACGTAAAAGGGCATCTACCTCCTTCTTTCAAACACAACTTACAGGATATTAGTGAGCATAACCCGTTTACTGGTGAAATGAAGGTGTATAGCCAACGAACAGGAATGCGCTTAAGTTTTTCCAAAGGCATTCCCAAAAAAGTTCAACAGAGGATTCGTAACGTTTTTCCGCACCAGGGCTTCAAAGCAAACAAAGGCAAGAAGCGCGCTTAATTACATATCAGTTACTTCATCATGTTAAATGGGACGCAATGTGGCGTCCCATTTTCGTATCTACAGAAAAATTACTTATCATCGAACAATCAACAACATAAACGGACCAAAACGATGAGATACGTTGTAACTTTAATGGTATTGATCTTTGCAAGTAATTCAGTTTTTGCTGACGATTCAGAAACGAACCTGTTGGCTAAAAAGATTAAGACTAAGCTTCAAAAGAAAGTAGACAATAAGTTTGATGGCTATCAAGGTTATTGTGACGTCATGATAGAAATGGAGCACAAAAGTAAAAACGCAGTAATAAAAAGAGTAACCAGCAGTGGTGACCAAAAAGTGTGTAGGTACGTTAAGTCCAACTTGAAGAAAGGAAAACGCTATCGTTACAAATACCCCGAAAAGTACATTCGCCTCCATATAACCACAGGCTTATAAATGTTTCAGAACGCAACTGAGCTCGTGATTTTTGGCAGATTTCGTTGCGGAGCGATTAGAGCGTTTAGCTGATTTTTGCTGTTGTACGAGGCGAGTATGAAAGGCTTTTTTGTTTGGTAGCGCTTAAGTTAGTAATCGTGATGCCATTGAGTGGCAAATTCAGTGAGTTGGCCATCATCACCATACATAGATTGATTCAGGTGCTTACGGAAGGACACGCCAGTAAGTCGGGGACTAAGCGCGCATCAATTTTCAATAAGAGATTTGATTTGCTTCGTAAGCATAACCACAAATTATTGTCTTTGATTAGTGATTAAGCACCTTTAATCAAAGTGAGTAACTCTCTTCTTTTCAAATTGGAGTCTCAGATCTAGTCTGAACTAATACAAAAATTCTGATGAATCAATCTTCAAATACATCGAGTAGATTTGTATCGAACGAAAGTCCCTTTAAATTGTGCTCTTCACATAACGATATGAGTTTGTCATCACAATAAATTGACGTACAACCTTCACCTTTTGATTTAAAAACATATTTATTTGAAAGATCGCTTTCTATAAATGCCAGTTTCTCTAATAATCCTTGTTCTCCGTCAATGTCTTCAAATTTGATTTTCTGCTTGTCTTCTTCTCCAAAGGACATCACGTTGAACACGGTAAAACTTTCATCATCGATTGTAATCGGTAAGAACTCACCGTCAGAATCAATTACATCTCGTACTACCTGATATGCATTTTCTCTCAAGACAAGAAATGTTCTCCATTTAGATATGTCTGGGATTGCTTCAGCAGATTTAAAGTGTTGAGTAAATGTTGCATATTCATTTACCCAAACATCTCTCAAGCTGGTTGAATCAACAGGGGCTCTTCGAAGTCGCCTTAACAACTTAAAGTCATCTGAATCGAGAGCTCGCTTATAAGGGTCATGCTCTAAGACCTTAAATTCTCGAGGTTTACTTTTTAATTTGTATACAGTCATACAGTAGGTTTCCAGTTAGCATCTTTCTTCTCAAGAATTTTCTCAGGATGAGAACTATCTTGTATTTGCTTTTTCAGCAGTTCAGCAGTGTGGACTTAAATACATTCTCACTATGCCTAATTCTTCCAAGCGTGCCAATCCAGTTCTGATAATTTGTACCATGTATTCGTGAATGAGGTGGAGCTTTTGGAGTAGTGTAGTGATCTTTATAAGCACTGGATCTAGGTAACCAAACACCATTAATTGCATCATTAATCCCTATACCAAATTCTAACATTTGTAATTTTGCATCAGTCATCGCAGTTACCTTACCGTTTCTCATCACAATCTGATGTGCTGCGTGATTTGGGCTAGGATGAGGTTCTGCTACGGCATAAAGTATGCGAGACAAGTGCCGGTAGCTTATTCCAAGAATGGATGTGGCTTCGGCACTTTAACTTATTGTTTAACACATCTTGGATACTGGAGAAACGTTGCAATTCATGGTAGTTCATCGTAACTAACTTCCTAAATACCTCCAAGCAAACATAGGACAGATTCACTTGGAAATACTAGGACATTATCGCTTTGGGCTTACACTATTAGTGCGCATTATGTATATTATGTTAAATTACATATTGCTGTACGCTAAATGTTGTCTGAGTATGCTCCTATTCCCTTGCAGATTTTAAATTTAAGGGCTTTAGCATTAAACATAATGGTTATTTACCATAAAATACTTAATATAGATCTTAATAATCTATCGATTGTTAAGATCTATATTAACGCCTTTTTACTTATTGAAATGACTGTATAGCTTCAAAGATATCTTGTCTTCTAACTGGCTTGGAAATGAATCCGTCCATACCGGCATCCAGGCATTTATCTCTATCGCTTTCTAGCGCATGTGCAGTTAACGCTATAATCGGGGTCCTGAGACCTTTATCTCGAATAAGTCTTGTTGCGGTAATTCCATCCATCACTGGCATCGAGACATCCATGAGAATCAAATCGATTAAATCCTCATTCTCTTCTAAAAATGTTAATGCCTCTGCTCCATGGCTTGCGATATGAACATTATGGCCAAGCTTATTTAAGATAAGCTTTATTACGAACTGATTCGACTCGGTATCTTCTACGACGAGAAGTTCCATTGCTTTTGTCGGTTGATTGGTTTCGATTCTAACTGGACGACTTTGATTACAACGAGTCAAAACTGGAATCGAAATCGTAAAGGTTGAACCAACATGCTCATCACTTTTAACGGCAATCTTGCCACGCATCATTTCGACTAAATGCTTGGTTATTGCGAGCCCCAGTCCTGTACCACCGAAGCGTCTCGTGATGGAACGGTCTCCTTGATGAAATGCCGTAAACAAGTGCTCTTGCTTTGCTTTAGATATACCAATTCCAGTGTCAGATATTGAGATCACAAGTTCAGCATCTTGCTCAGATACAGAAACTTTTACTTCACCTTCGTCTGTAAACTTTATTGCATTCCCTATTAGATTAAACAGAATTTGAGATAACCGCGTGGAGTCAATCCAAAATTGTTTGTCATTAGTGACAGTACAGTTGAGCTTGAATTTAAGATTTTTCTTCTTAGCTATTTGTTTTTGCTGAGAAATAACAAAAGTGACAGTGTCTCTTAAGTTAATCCATTGTTCATTGAGCTGAAAGCGACCTGACTCGATTTTAGAAAGATCAAGAATGTCACTGATTATCGCGAGAAGTAACTCTGCAGAGCACTCCATTTGGCTCAAAGCATCAATTTGTTCTTCTGACAAGGTTGATTGCTTCAGTATATCTAGCATTCCAAGAACGGAATTTAAAGGGGTTCTTATTTCATGACTCATCATCGCTAAGAACTCCGACTTAGACCGGTTCGCAAGCTCTGCTTCTTCTCTTGCTTTAGCGAGCTGAGTTGTTCTTACTTCAACGATACGTTGTAACTTCTCTTTGGTCTCGATATCAATGACCGCCCTTTCAATTAAGGGACGAAACCGCCTCAAGGTTTCCTTATTCTCTATGCTAAAGTGCCCTTTCTGAGCTCCAATAAGTAGGATTACGGTTTGCGTTACTTCTGAACGTATACCAGTTAAAACGACCGAGTTTACATGGCTTTTTATAAAGCTGTTTAAGTTAACAAACTCAGCGAGTTTATCTGGCTCGAACAGTAGAATGCATTCACCATTGAGAGCTCTTTGATAGGTGTTACCGTGTAACCAGGATACATTATCAAATACGCTATTAGTTGATATCAATGTCTTGAAGGGATATCGTTCACCATCACGAGTCAGTACAATAAAATCATCGAAGTTGATGTACTTTTTGAGGACATTGTTTAATCCCGTAAATATCTCATGCCGATTCTTTGCCTCACTCATCGCAGATATCGCGGAAAGAATGGCCTTGTTTTCATCAGCGAGTAGTCGTTCTCTTTGTCTAGCCTGCTTTAGCTCAACTAACGCTTCTTGAAGCGCTTCCTGTTGATATATGTCTAAGTATTTATCTTTCATAAGGTTTATGGAATATAGCCGATGAAATCATCAGGTTTCCATGTCCATTCTCACCACCAATAAATCTACCTTGCTCGCCGAAAGTAAAAGGGCAAATAAAAGGCAAATGTTCTAGTTCTTGGTTAATTTGTTCACAAACGCTATTCATGTCTTGCATTAAGTGCAACATGGGACCTGCGCAAAAGATATTTATCACTCCAATTTTTCGAGACTCTTCTAATTTTTGGTTAAAAGCGGCATTGACGACTTTTGCAGCGCGCGCAACGAGATGCTCACGACTTCCTTTCATTAATGTGAGCTCGTCACCCTCTTCTATTCGTGTAAACAACTCGATTCCACCATCTGGCGTCTCACGGATCGGATGGGATAACTTGTAATATGGGCGATCATAGAGATGACCTGCGATCCGCCCTAATGGATAAGCACTCGAGTTTGTAAACAGCATATTATCTTTACCTACTTGGTTATCCTGGTGATTTGTCCACCTTCTATAAACATTGAGCGCAGGTTCATTATCAATTTCAAGTAAGCATCTATCGTTGGTCTTGGTTGCAACACCTTTGATATTAGTTGGTGTATGCCCAGCGCTGAAAGCGATATCAACAGGTTGAGAGGAGTAAAAGAGAGTTAAGCTTAAACCTGAAGTTTGAGAGCCTTGGGCGGTTATCACAGACCATTTCCCAGCGATGTTATTATCAGCGGCCGAACCACCAATAATTGGAATTAGAGTTCCAAATCTTTCATCTATAGACGCAATGATTGATTCCTCTTGCCCTGGTGTAGCATGAAGTAGAATTAAGTTTGGTACCTCTCCTACACGGTTTGCGTTCTCAAGGGCCATATCCAAAGCCTTGGTGACGCTGTCACCTGAGTTGTGATTAGAAATACCAGTACCATAAGCATGAGGACCTGTATCATAAACAGCAAGTGCCGCAATTACTGGTCCTGTATGAAAGCCCTGATCTGTCATTACGGCTTGACATGAACTGGCGCCATGAAAAGGCACACCAGGAAAATGCGCAAGAAACGCTTCTCGAATCAACTCGAAATTGTATTCTTCCGTGTAGTAACACATCACGTAAGACAAGTTCTGTTGTGTCAATTCGGACCTGAGCGTTTTTATCGCTGAGTCTTCATCTTTAATATGAGTAAAAACTGATTGGCAATGCATACGATTTTATAATTGGATATCACTCTGCTGTTATACCATTCCAACCAATTTTCTCTAGGTAAGAAGGTGTTAATTTCATTAATAAGTTACGATTATCTCGTGATAGATCGTATTTATAATTGAACTACAACAATGTTTTCACCTTTTTTAAAGGTGATTTTTTTCGATTCAGGCATGATGTCCCATTCTACTGACTTATGCTTTTCGTTGAGATTGATAAAATTACCAGATTGATTTAGATCAATTTTTAGAGTGCTACTTTCTGTCGTTTCGAGCGAAATTCCCATTGAGTCACGATTAATCGTGATTATTTCTCCTTCAATTGTTACATCGCATCGTTCTTTTTGTGAACAGTCAACGCTATTAACACTCTCGTGTGTAAAGGTACGCCAGAAAAATGCGCCTATTAAAACACTGAGCATGATTAAGATTTGTGCAAGTCGCGCCTTTGTTAACTTTTGTGCAGGCATAATTACTAATATCCTTGTTACAAACTTCAAACTTTTTAAATAAAAAATGATTTCCAGAGGTCCAGTAAGGTTACTACCCTGTCATTGAATTGTTAATTCAAGTATAGTGTCACGCTGAAAATGCCACTTTTTATTAAAGTCAGCAATGGAAATAAGGTGATGATAACACTTGAATTCTAGAGTTTACTTGGGTGGTGTTACGACGCAAGTCGTGTTGGAAGTAAAAGTGTAGTTAATTAGAAATTGGAAGCATGCAAATGAGCCAAGTAAAGCAGCTTGAACAAAACTACAACTATACAGTCGTTCGCCAATTTACCCTTGTGACCATTTTATGGGGCATAGTTGGTATGGCTGTTGGTGTTTTGATTGCCGCTCAATTAGTTTGGCCACAGCTAAACTTTGATACGCCGTGGTTGACGTACAGTCGCTTACGTCCACTGCATACTAATGCGGTAATTTTTGCGTTTGGTACCAGTGCTCTGTTCGCAACGTCTTATTATGTTGTACAGCGCACATGTCAAACACGTCTTTTTGGTGGCCCACTCGTTGCCTTCACCTTTTGGGGTTGGCAAGCAATCATCCTGGCAGCAGCCATTACTTTGCCTCTCGGTTTAACATCGGGTAAAGAGTATGCTGAGCTAGAATGGCCTATTGATATCGCAATTGCGCTAGTATGGGTATCATATGCGGTGGTGTTCTTCGGCACACTAGTGAAGCGAAACACGTCACATATTTATGTGGCAAACTGGTTCTTCGGTGCCTTTATTATCACAGTAGCAGTACTTCACATCGTGAACAGCATGGCTATTCCTGTGTCACTTGGTAAATCTTACTCGATTTACTCGGGCGCAGTGGATGCGATGGTTCAGTGGTGGTATGGACACAATGCGGTAGGTTTCCTACTGACCGCTGGTTTCCTAGGTATGATGTACTACTTCGTTCCTAAACAAGCTGAACGTCCTGTTTATTCTTACCGTCTATCTATCGTTCACTTCTGGGCACTTATTTCTCTATATATTTGGGCAGGCCCTCACCACCTTCATTATACAGCGCTACCAGACTGGACTCAGTCTCTAGGTATGGTTATGTCGCTGGTTCTATTTGCTCCTTCTTGGGGTGGTATGATCAACGGTATTATGACGTTATCTGGTGCATGGCATAAGCTTCGTTATGACCCTATCCTACGTTTCCTAATCGTTTCACTGTCGTTCTACGGTATGTCTACCTTTGAAGGCCCGATGATGTCGATTAAGACGGTTAACGCACTTTCTCACTACACAGACTGGACCATTGGTCACGTTCACTCTGGTGCGTTAGGTTGGGTTGCGATGGTCTCTATCGGCTCTGTATATCACTTGGTACCTCGCCTATTTGGCCAAGAGCGTATGTACTCTGTTGGTCTAGTTAATGTGCATTTCTGGCTAGCAACAATCGGTACCGTTCTTTACATCGTTGCGATGTGGATCTCTGGTGTAATGCAAGGTCTTATGTGGCGCGCGGTTAACTCTGACGGTACGCTAACTTACAGCTTTGTTGAGTCTGTAGAAGCGTCTTATCCGTTCTACTTTGTACGTTTCCTAGGCGGATTTATCTTCCTATCAGGTATGTTCCTAATGGCATACAACACGTACAAAACGGTAAGTGCACCTAAAGAAAGCCTAAAAGCTATCCCACATCCGGCATAAGGAGATTTAAGAATGAGTAATAATTCTAATAATCGCCATGAAATCTTAGAACGTAATGTCGGTTTGTTGGCTATTTTTATCGTGTTTGCTATCAGTTGGGGTGCTCTTGTAGAGATCACTCCTCTGATTTTCCAAAAGCAAACGACTGAACCTGTAGAAAATCTGCGCGCTTACACTCCTTTGGAGATGGAAGGCCGTGATATCTACATCCGTGAAGGTTGTAACGTCTGTCACAGCCAGATGGTTCGTCCTTTCCGCTCAGAGACTGAACGTTACGGTCACTACTCTGTTGCTGGTGAGAGTGTTTGGGAACACCCATTCCTTTGGGGCTCTAAGCGTACAGGCCCGGATTTAGCTCGTGTTGGTGGTCGTTATTCTGACGAATGGCACCGTGTTCACCTGTTAGATCCTCGTGAGCTTGTACCTGAGTCAAACATGCCAGGTTTCCCGTGGCTAGCTGAAAACGTTTTAGACGGTAAGCTAACTCAGAAGAAACTTGAGCTATTTCGTGATCAGTTCGGTGTTCCATACACTGATGAAGAGATCGCGAATTCGGCTAAAGAAGTAGAAGGTAAAACAGAGATGGATGCAATCATCGCTTACCTTCAGTCTCTTGGTCATGCAATGAAGTAAGGGGATCATATGGATTTCGGTACAATTCATAGTATTTATACCGTTGTACTCTTCGCTAGTTTTATTGGCATCGTATGGTGGGCATTTAGTAAAAAGCGTAAAGCACGCTTTGAAGAAGATGCCAACTTGGTGTTTGCTGACGAAGAACAAAAGACCCCTAATAACCAAGGAGTGAAGAAGTAATGACTACATTCTGGAGTCTCTGGATTATCGTGATTACTGTCGGTACGCTAGTAGGCTGTGCGATTCTCCTGACTTGGTGCGCTAAAGATAAAATGGGCGTCGAGGAAGGGGAAGACATGGGCCACGAGTACGATGGTATTCGCGAGCTAAACAACCCTCTACCAAAGTGGTGGACTTACCTGTTTGTAAGCACATTTGTGTTCGCAGCAGTTTACCTTGCCCTATTCCCAGGTCTAGGTAGCTTCAAGGGCTTTTTAAACTGGCAGAGTTCGGCTCAAACCGTTCGCTCACTAGAAGAGTCAAAAGAAGCCATCGCTGCAGCACAAGAGAACAAGCAACTAAACCAATATGCAAAAGAACTGGATGATGCCGACGCTTACTTCGGCGAAGCATTCCGTAAACTTGCGCACAATGACAGTGGTCTACGCCCAATTCCTGAAATTGCGCAAGATCCTGAAGCATTAAAAGTTGGTCAGCGTTTGTTTTTGCAAAACTGTTCTCAATGCCATGGCTCTGATGCACGTGGTCAGAAAGGCTTCCCTAACCTGACTGATGATGCATGGCTATATGGTGGCGAGCCAGCAGCGATCGTTACAACCATCATGCACGGCCGTATTGGTCAAATGCCAGCATGGAAAGATGCCCTTGGTGAGCAAGGTGTTCAAGAAGTTGTAAGTTACACACTTAGTCTATCTGGTCGTAAAGTAAATGCTCGTGAAGCCGCGGCAGGTAAAGCACGCTTCGTAGTGTGTGCTGCTTGTCATGGTACCGATGGTAAGGGTAACCCTGCAGTCGGTGCGCCTGACCTTACAGACCAAGACTGGTTATTTGGTGACTCTCGTGCAGCTGTAACAGAAACCGTAATGAACGGACGCTCAGGCGTAATGCCTGCGTGGAAAGACATTTTGGGTGAAGATAAAGTTCAGCTCGTTGCCTCATATGTCTGGAGTTTAAGTAACTCAGAGAGTAAGTAACTGAGATATTAAGTAACATAGCAATAACAGCCCCTTTCATAGGGGCTGTCTTTCCTTTAAATTTAACGCCTTACATTTTTTCATTTAGCTGTTGAGAACTTTTTTATGGTAAAGCCTTGGTATAAACAATTTTGGCCGTGGTTCCTAATCATCCTTCCTCTTACTGTCGTAGTTTGGACTGTGATTACTGTGGTCGTTTTCTCGAACAACTCTGTTTCTTTAGTCGCCGAGGATTACTATAAAAAAGGCAAAGGCATTAATATCGACATTAGTAAAATGAATGTCGCTCGTGACCTAGGTCTTAACGCTGAGATTTCCTCTGAAAATAACAATGTTGTGATTGTTTTCGCTAAAGGGAAGCTACCTCATTACCCTGCTCTAACGGCCACTTTCACTCATCGTACTCTTCCTGATCGTGACTTCACAAAGCTTGTAACAGCGGATGCATCTGGTAATTACCGACTAAAAGCTGAGGAATCTATTCAAGGACCATGGTTTGTTGAACTACAACCACACGACAAGCAATGGATGATCCAAGGTAAAGTTGAGTTTCCTGCCTCTTCAACACCGTTAATGAAGTAAGCATATGTGTAAATCCTGTTATCACTGCGGTGAAGATGTACCAGCCAACACGGATTTCAAAGTAGAAATATTGGGTGAAATTCGCGACATGTGTTGTCCGGGCTGCGAAACTGTGGCGCAGACTATTGTCGATAGTGGTCTTGTATCATATTACCAATACCGCACTGCGCCTGCAGAAAAGGCAGATCTAGTACCAGAGCAACTCCAAGCTTTAATTCATTATGACAATGCGGATGTACAATCTGAATTCGTACGAAATCGCGAAAATGTTTCTGAAGTAACCCTTTCTTTGGAAGGCGTTTCATGTGCCGCTTGTGCGTGGTTAATCGAAAAGCAAGTTTCTAATACGGCCGGGTTGGTATCTATCCGTGTTAATACAACCACCAATCGAGCGTTACTAGCCTGGGATAAAACTCAGGTACGGTTAAGCGAGCTCCTTTCCGTTATTCATAAACTTGGTTACAAAGCTGCACCTTTTGAAGCAGATAAGCAAGAAGCCTCTTACCATCGAATGATGAAGCAATATCTATATCGGCTAGGTATTGCAGGTTTAGCAACCATGCAGGTCATGATGCTCGCCGTTGCACTGTATCTCGAAGTCTTTGGTGATTTAGAGCCGGAGTTTAAAAGTTACTTTCGTTGGGTAAGTTTGATTTTTGCTACTCCTGTTTTGCTTTATTCCGCTCTTCCATTTTACTTAAACGCATGGCGCAGTATCAAAGGCCGAACCCTTGGTATGGATGTCCCGGTTTCTATCGCGTTGATCTTTGCCTATGTTGCAAGTTTAGTTGCAACAGTAACTGAACAAGGCGAAGTCTTCTTTGAATCTATCTCGATGTTTACCTTCTTTTTGTTAGTAGGTCGATTCTTAGAGATGCGCGCTCGTCGCAAAGCTGCTGCAGCGAGTGGTAACCTTCTTAAGTTGATTCCTGCAATTGCTACAACGCTGGACGGTGATCAGATACCCGTGAAGACGCTAAAAGTTGGCGATCGTATTCGCGTTCTACCTGGTGAACATATCCCCGCTGACGGTAAAGTTATTTCAGGCCGTATTCATATTGATGAATCCATGCTAACGGGCGAGTCAGTGCACGTTGTGAAACGAGAAGGCGATATTGTTTATGCAGGAACGCTAAACGGAGACGAATCATTTGAACTTGAGGTAGTAAGCTCAAAGGCCGATTCAATGATTTCTAACATCGTGCGTTTACAAGATGAAGCTCAACACTCCAAACCTAAAATTGCGGAAATTGCAGACATTGTCGCCCGTTACTTTGTTGGTGTGATTCTTATCATCTCTGCTGGTACTTGGTTTTACTGGCATCAAACAAAACCAGATGATGCGTTTTGGATCATGCTGTCTGTGTTAGTCGCTACATGCCCATGTGCGCTATCTCTGGCCACTCCGACCGCTCTCACTTGTGCTACCTCTAGAATGGGTAATTTTGGCATTTTGCTTCGTAAAGGCCATGTGTTTGAGACACTATGTAAGATCAACCACTTAGTTGTAGATAAAACAGGCACTCTAACGAAAGGTGATATTGAGATCTGTGAAACAAAGGTACTTAGTGATCTCCCACAGAAAGATTGTCTATCACTAGCTGCAGCTTTAGAGGCTCATGCAAACCACCCTATCGCTCGTTCTTTTGCAACTTTCACCAATGATGACTTTATCGTGTCTGATGTGCAAAACGTGATTGGGTCAGGGATTGAAGGGATATGGAATGGCAAAATCGTTAAGATAGGCAGTGCGGCTTTTGTTCAAGGCAAAGAAAGTGGTGAAAGCCAGGCGGTCTATCTGTCGGTTGATGGCAAGCATGTCGCTAGCTTTTACTACCGCGACCCTATCCGAAAAGAAAGCAAAGCCTTTATTCAACGTTTTGCTGACGCTGGAATTAAGACAACCCTGCTAACTGGTGATTCTCTCTCAAACGCCCAACCAGTGGCGAATGAAATTGGTATCGATCACATCGTCGCGTCAGCAAAGCCAGAAGATAAGCTTGCATACCTTAAGAGCTTGGACGAAAACAGTATCACTATGATGGTTGGTGATGGAATCAATGACGCGCCGACTCTCGCCGGAGCTCACCTCTCTGTCGCAATGGGCGGTGGTACAGATGTCGCTAAAGCTTCTGCAGATATGACGTTACTTGGGGATAATCTCGAAAAGCTACTAGAGGCACGTTTGCTTGCACTGCGTACAAGAAAGATTATTCGAGAAAACTTGGCTTGGTCTTTGGGTTACAACCTGTTAATTTTGCCTTTGGCGGTCGCAGGTTTAGTGGCTCCCTACATTGCAGTAGTTGGCATGTCTGCAAGCTCAATTATCGTTGTATCTAACTCTTTGCGCCTGCTCAAAGAGAAATAAGTAGAGAAAGCAAACATGGAAAGTCTTTATATATTGATTCCCATCGCTATCGTTCTCGTTTGTGTTGCTGTCGCCGTTTTTCTTTGGGCGGTAAGAAGCGATCAGTTTGAAGATCTTGAACGGCAAGGGCACAACATTCTTCTCGGCGAAGAAGACCAATCTAATAGTGATAAAAAGTAGCGACCTTTATGACTCCTGATTTTATCGGTGCGTTGATGATCGGCTTAGTAGGAGCCGGTCATTGTATGGGTATGTGTGGTGGTATCGCGTCTCTGCTTACCATGGGCTCTTCTGCTAAAAATAAAGCTACCCCTCTTATCCCCCTCTTCTACAACCTCGGACGATTGATCAGTTATACCTTAATAGGTGCATTAGTGGGTGGTGCTATATCAGGTTTATCTGAGCTTAGTGGGTTAACGCATTCTCTTGCTTGGTTAAGGCTGATTGCTGCGTTATTCATGATCCTGGTCGCGCTGTATATTGCTAAATGGTGGCAAGGCTTACTTTTAATAGAAAAGCTAGGGCAGTATATCTGGCGCTTTATCTCGCCGGCAGGGAAGAATCTGTTGCCACTAAAGCATCCTCTTCACGCGTTGCCATTTGGCTTTATTTGGGGTTGGTTACCATGTGGCTTAGTTTATTCAGCGCTTACTTGGTCGGCGGTTTCTGGTAGTGCGATGAACGGCGGCCTAATTATGCTTGCGTTTGGGTTCGGAACACTACCTGCAATGCTTATTATTGGATACGGTGCCAATCATTTTCAGAAATTACAAAAATCATTAATATTTAGAAATATTTCAGCATTAATCCTTATTGGGTATGGTACGTATACCGCTGTAGGAGCCTTAGCGTTACTCGGTTTCATATAATGTTAAACTCTATTGAGGTGACATTTTTGCTACCCTTTAGGATTAAGCGATGCTAAAATATTGATGTATATCAAATAGTGAAAGGTTGTTATGATTTCTGAAAAACCTGCAACAAAGCGTATCCAATCAGGCGGTTGCGCCATTCATTGCCAAGATTGTAGCATTAGTCAACTGTGTATCCCGTTCACTCTGAATGAGGCAGAACTTGACCAGCTTGACCAAATCATTGAACGTAAGAAGCCTATTCAAAAAGGACAAGAGCTTTTTAAGGCCGGTGATGAGCTAAAATCGCTATACGCTATCCGCTCTGGTACCATCAAGAGCTATACGATCACAGAGCAAGGTGATGAGCAAATCACAGCGTTTCACTTAGCTGGAGACTTAGTCGGTTTCGATGCTATCACTGGTGACTCCCACCCTAGCTTTGCTCAAGCACTCGAAACGTCGATGGTATGTGAAATCCCATACGAAATTTTAGACGATCTATCGGGTAAGATGCCTAAGCTTCGCCAGCAAATCATGCGTTTGATGAGTAACGAAATTAAAGGTGATCAGGAAATGATTTTGCTTCTTTCTAAAAAGAACGCAGAAGAGCGACTAGCTGCTTTCCTTTACAACCTATCAACGCGTTTTTCTCAGCGTGGCTTCAGCCCTAGAGAGTTTCGTTTAACTATGACTCGTGGTGATATTGGCAACTACCTTGGTCTTACAGTCGAAACGATCAGTCGTTTGTTAGGTCGTTTCCAGAAATCTGAGATCCTAAGCGTAAAAGGTAAATATATCACTATCTTAGACCACGATGCATTGATGGAACTTGCTGGTGTAACTAAAGAATAATACACCCTAATTATTGATGTAGCTCGAAAATGAGCTACATCATATTTCTCATAAATTCCTTTCGAAAGTCCTCAAAAAGTTCTCCAAACTAAGCTACAGTAAAAATGTACGGTGAGTACTCCAAAATACTGATTTAATTTACATTCAGTATCTGGTTTTGCAATAGAAGTGGGCTTAGTTATGAGTATATACAGTAAGATCCTTGTTGTAGCTGACATCAATAATGATGAGCAGCCCGCACTTGCAAGAGCTGTTCAATTAGCTCAGAAAAGTGTATCTAGAAGCCGAATCACTTTCTTTTTATCCATTTACGATTTCTCGTATGACATGACGTCAATGCTATCAGTGGATGAAAGAGATGCTATGCGTCGAGGTGTCATTCATCAGCGTGAGCAGTGGATGCGTAAAATTGCTCAACCATACCTAAACGATGGCTTCGACTTTGATGTTTGTGTTGTCTGGCACAACCGCCCTTATGAGGCGATTATTGCTGAAGTCTATGCAGGCAATCATGACCTAGTCATCAAAGGCACACGTAAGCATGATGTTTTAGAGTCTGTCATTTTCACACCGACAGATTGGCACTTGTTGCGAAAATGCCCTATTCCAGTGCTTCTTATCAAGAATGCTGCTTGGCCGGAACAAGCAAGTATCCTTGCCTCAGTACATGTGGGCTCAGAAAACCCGACTCATATTGATCTCAACGATACGATGGTCGAGCGATTAAAAGAAATCACCACTCGGCTTGAGGCCAAGCCATATCTTGTTAACGCCTACCCCGTTACACCGGCGAATATTACGATTGAACTTCCTGAATTTGACCCAACGACTTATACCGATGCAGTGCGAGGTCATCATTTAACGGCTATGAAAGCACTACGCCAAAAACATGGTCTTGATGAAGAACAAACGATAGTTGAGCAAGGTTTACCTGAAGATGTCATTCCGGCAGCTGCAGAGCGCTTGAACGCAGCAATGGTTATTTTAGGTACCACAGGGCGAACAGGGCTTTCTGCTGTCTTTATTGGTAATACAGCGGAGCACGTAATTGATAAAATAAATTGCGACGTGTTGGCTCTAAAACCAAAAGGCTACATTAGCCCTCTCGACCCAAATACAGCAACCTAATCTCTCTTTAGTATTGCTATGTATTGAGCGCTTTCAAATAAGCGCTAATAAATCCCCCGAATACAGGGGGATTTTTGTTTGGGAACAGTTAAAGCGTTGGGTACAAAAAAGGAGGTCTAATTGACCTCCTTTTTTACGAGTTAGATGTTCGTAACATCGATGAACATCGATTCATCAATATTCGTCGAAGAAACGACAGCCTCATTAAATTCATACTCTTCGCGGTTACCTTCACGATCTAGCGGTAAGTTAACAAAGTCGAACAATTCGCGGTCTGCTAGTTGGCTTGGGCTTACGTTTTGAATTGATTTAAAAATTGCTTCCACACGCCCTGGCGTCTTCTTATCCCATTCAATCAACATTGCTTTTATAGATTGACGCTGAAGGTTCTCTTGAGAGCCACAAAGGTTACACGGAATTATTGGGAAATCCTTGTGCTCAGCGTATTTGATCAAATCTTTTTCACGACAGTAAGTCAATGGACGAATGACCACGTTACGGCCATCATCAGAGCGTAGCTTTGGTGGCATCGCTTTAAGGCGAGAGCCGTGGAACATATTCAAGAACATTGTTTCGACGATGTCATCCATGTGATGACCTAGCGCAAGCTTAGTTGCACCAATCTTCTCTGCAAATGAATACAGCGTACCACGTCGCAGGCGTGAACACAGACCACAAGTGGTTTTGCCTTCTGGTACCTTCTCTTTTACGACGGAATACGTGTCCTTATCGACAATATAGTAAGGGATATTCAGTGTTTCGAAATACTCTGGCAGAATGTGCTCAGGGAAGCCCGGTTGTTTTTGGTCTAGGTTTACTGCAACCACTTCAAATTTGATTGGCGCAGCTTTTTGAAGATTCAACAGGATATCAAGCATCGCGAATGAATCTTTACCACCGCTAATACATGCCATCACAACATCGCCTTCTTCGATCATGTTGTAATCAGTAATGGCATTTCCAACATGTCTTCTCAGGCGTTTCTGAAGCTTGTTGAATTCTAGGGTTTCTTTTCTTGTATCTATTTGGTTCATTGCGGGCTCTCACATCGCCGATAAATCGACTAGGACTTCCTAACATGGGTTTCTTTGGGGCGTGGATTATACGAGCTTTTTACACAGGATTAAATGCTTGTCTTATTGAGTCTTTAAGAAAAGAGTGTGAAAGATACTTTAGTTACGGTCACAAATGAAAAAAGAGCTGCGATTGCAGCCCTTTCTAAACGTTCAGTGTTCATTTCTTTGCGTTAGGTAGATAAGGTAACACTCGCATCGTCGGTTCTGGTAGTGTCATTGTGCCACCTTGCCCTATTTCACTTAGTGCGACTTGTATCTTGCCATTGACAATTGGCTTTTCGGTTCCGTTTGAGAAAATCACTTTATCATTCAGTTGATTTGCAAACTCCATCGTCACACCTTGAACCTCCGGTGTAAACCAACCCGCAAACATACCGCCTAAATCTTCCAGCATCGTCTGCATTTGAGGTAGAAGAGGCTTAAGTTGGTCGTAAGAAACGTTACCCTGTAATGGTTCTTTGGTCATCACGACAAGTGAGTAATCGCAACGTGTATCTTTTGGGGTATCGACAAAAACCAACGGATTCGCTGACTTTAAGTTTTTATCAACAGGTAAAGGCAACTCTTGTGAAGCAGGGATAACAAACTCTTCATAGTGCTCTTCTTTTTCCATCCAAGCTTTTTCTATCATACAAATTTGTTTAGTTTTTGCGTCCACAAAAAAGACACCAACTTTCACATCGTCATGCCCTTCTTTATTGTTGTTTTTTAGTTGAGTATATAACTTTGAGTACGTGAACATGTACTCTTGAGCTTGGGTTATCGGCGATGCAAGAATTAGCGCCGCACTTCCCAACAGACTTAGGCTTAACTTTTTCATTTTATCCGTTATTTTATTGCGTCCAGTAGGCGTTGTTATGACGAATCATAGCGCGAAGATCGTGTACATAGGCGATGCCACGTTCAGAATAGGCTAGCAACCCATGCGTTAACTCTGACGCGGTTGCGACCGTTAACAAGCCCTTGTTCTTTTCAGCCAGAGATGTTCTGATTTCACGCAGGTCTGCATACGCTGGGTTTCGATTAACATTCATAAAGTAGCCATGAACAGACTGTTGTACAGAATCGAATTTTTCAACTTCATGAACTTTGTTAGCGCCACGTTGCGCTGGAACAATTCCACAGCCCTTTTTATAACACCATTGGCCGAACAAGTTGTTTGCTTGAGTAGCAAAACGAGAAGTGCCCCACGCAGATTCATTTGCCGCTTGAGTTAGAACCAACGCTTCTGGTAAGACGTTCACTCTCACAAGCATCTCGTCTAGCCATGCTTGATCAATCTTATCGTTACTCAAGGGCAACGAATACAGAGATGATAACCGCTGAGCATACTCTTGTTGTTCTTGCGTAACTTGCCCCACCTTTAAAGAGGTAAGAAAGGCCCGCTCATGACGAATTCGTTGATTCTCAAGAGCAATTTTAGGCCTTAAAAAATCAAAAAAAGCAGCTTTTTTCTCTTTCGTATCTTTTATTGAATTGAAGTCTGGGATATCACCGATGTATGGCAAGTGTGATAAATCGACATGCTTAATCTTGCCAGAGAGTACGTCAGGATTTTCCACATATTTAAACTGTTTCTCGTAGTGTAAATATGGGCCTATAGAAATGAAAGTGGCGGCTATACAGGTTGCCGCCACTCGTAAACTTATTGATTTCAAAGAATTAGGCATCAAACACCTGTGAGTTACCATCGTGATCATTATCGTTTTTTTGTGTTGTAACGATCTTAAGCTTAATTCCAAACATTTCGCGGTAGAGTATGCCTTTCAAATGGAAGAAGAATGGCAGCACAAAAATCAAGCCAATACCGTAGAACATTGCTGCAATAATAAACATTAACATCACGCCTAAGTAAAGCCCCGCGACCACAAAAATCTTCTTGTTGATTGCGCGAAGTGATAACAGCAACGCTTGCATTGGTGGCACCCTTTTCTCACAAATCAACAAAATAGAGTGACTAAATGCCAAGGAAAGATACAGCGACAGTAAAGGAAAAATCATACCAACCACACCTTGTAGCATTAAGCTCATGAGCGTTGCTAGAATAACAGGAATGGTGAACTGCAACCCCTTTCCAACATGGCGCAACTTAGTCTTCAGGCCAGCGACATGGCTCATAGCCATCAAGCTGATCCCCGCATAAATTGGTGCGCTAATCACCTCATAACTGAAATTCGCGACATAAATAGAAGACACAATATCGTTTGTGAACGACTCTGGGTTCTCAAATGCATCAAGAATAACGCTCAAATCGCCCAACTGCAGTTTTAATGCAATATAGAAAATACCTAATTGGACAAAAAGCAATACAATAATGGCAGGAGAAAATGATAAAAAGTGCTGGATGGTTGCTCGCCAAGCTTCGTTAAAAACCGCGCCAGCTTTAAGCTCGTAGTTGCCAGACAAAGCTCGCTCTACACTCCCCCCAAGATTGAAATCTTTCTCAAAATCGTCGTTCATAGTTTATCCAAGACTAACTTGTAAAATTTTGACTGGAATTCCAGTCAATTAATGTAATCGTCATTATAAAGAAATCTTTCCACATCTAACATCACAACTCACCTACAATCCTTGCAATCTCAACTGTATGGTTGATAATTAACCACTTTCAAGGTCATGAAATTGAAACAATTGTTGAACAAAGTTTAGTGCTATCAAACTGTGTTTAGATGCCAATTAATCTCATAAAAACAGTATGGTAAGGAATGATGGCTTTTTCCTGCAAAATTATTTCTGTTTCAAGATAAGAAAATGCTTTAATTTCACACTTTTGGTGATTATGATGCGCGCCTCAAAAGTGAATGGTTAGTGTCACATCAGCTGGGATAATCCCGGCTTGAACGTGGGGGAAATACAGACGTTGAACGCAAAACCGCAAGCAGGAAAGCCAGTTATTCGTTTATCTGGTATTAGTAAAAGTTTCGATGGTAAGGAAATCATCGGTAATTTAAATCTGGATGTTAATCATGGTGAATTTCTGACGATTCTCGGGCCTTCTGGTTGTGGTAAGACAACAGTTTTACGCATGATTGCAGGTTTTGAAACGGCAGATAACGGTCAAATTATTTTGGATGACCAGGATGTAACACAGGTTCCTGCAGAGCAAAGGCACGTCAACACGGTATTTCAAAGTTACGCATTGTTTCCACACATGACCGTATATGAGAATGTCGCTTTTGGTCTTCGTATGCAGAAAACGCCTACTGCGGACATTGAATCACGAGTAATGGAAGCGCTACGCATGGTGCGCCTAGAAAAAATGGCACAGCGTAAGCCTCATCAGCTTTCTGGTGGTCAGCAACAACGTATCGCCATTGCGCGTGCGGTTGTTAACAAACCAAAAGTACTGCTGCTAGATGAATCTCTATCTGCACTTGATTACAAACTGCGTAAGCAAATGCAAATCGAGCTTAAACAGCTTCAGCGTCAACTTGGTATTACCTTTATCTTCGTTACGCACGATCAGGAAGAAGCCCTTTCGATGTCTGACCGCATTATTGTAATGCGCGATGGTGTTATCGAGCAGGATGGTTCTCCACGTGAGATTTACGAAGAGCCGAAGAACCTATTTGTTGCTCGCTTTATCGGTGAGATCAACGTATTCAACGCAACCATGCTAGAGCGTATCGACGAGAAACGTATCCGTGCAGAAATCGAAGGTGTCGAATCTGTTGTTTACTACGATCAGGAAGCGCAAGCAGGTGAAAAACTGCAAGTACTACTTCGCCCAGAAGACTTACGTATCGAAGAGATCAAAGAGTCTGAAGAAAAAGGCATCGTAGGTCACGTAACAGAGCGTACCTATAAAGGTATGACGCTTGATTCAGTTATCCAATTGGATTCGGGCATGCGTGTAATGGTTAGCGAATTCTTTAACGAAGATGATCCTGATGTGGACCACTCACTTGGCCAGAAAGTCGCTATCACTTGGGTTGAGAGCTGGGAGGTAGTCCTCAATGATAAGCAAGAAGATTAATCTTCAAAACGCGATCATTACCTTAATCGTCGGTTGGTTAACACTTTTCGTGTTGGTACCAAATGTGATGATTATCGGTACGAGTTTCTTAACGCGTGATGAAGCAAACTTAATCGAAATGACATTTACTTTCGACAACTACTTACGTCTACTCGACCCCTTGTATGCGAAAGTGCTGATGCACTCGTTCTACATGGCGATTGTGGCGACGTTGTTGTGTTTAGTAATTGGTTACCCATTTGCTTACATCATAGCGAAAATGCCAGAGAAATGGCGCCCATTCATGTTGTTCTTAGTTATCGTACCTTTTTGGACAAACTCTCTTATCCGTACTTACGGCCTGAAGATTGTTCTGGGTACACAAGGTATTTTGAACAAATCATTAATGGCGATGGAAATCATCGATAAGCCATTACGTATTATGTACACCGAAACAGCAGTAATGATTGGTCTTGTGTACATCCTGCTTCCATTTATGATTCTGCCGCTTTACTCGGCAATCGAGAAGTTGGACAACACTTATATCGAGGCGGCGAAAGATCTTGGTGCGAACAAGTTCCAAACCATTACGAAAGTGATTCTACCTCTTACAATGCCTGGCATTATCGGTGGTTGTTTGTTGGTTCTGCTACCAGCACTAGGTATGTTCTACATCTCTGACCTTCTTGGTGGTGCGAAGAACCTACTGATCGGTAACGTCATTAAGAGCCAAGTATTGAACGCTCGTGACTGGCCATTTGGTGCTGCGACCAGTATCGCCCTCACCTTCGCAATGGCTGTGATGCTTTACGCTTACTACAGAGCAGGCAAACTATTGAATAAGAAAGTGGAGCTAGACTAATGGGACGCACAGTTAGATTTAGCTTTATGGCGCTGGTGTATGCATTTTTGTATCTGCCAATCATCGTCTTAATTGTTAACTCATTTAATGCCAACAAATTTGGTATGAAATGGGGTGGTTTCACCACGAAATGGTACGAAACCTTAGTAAATAACGACAGCCTAATGCAAGCTGCATGGCATTCATTGAACGTAGCGGTATTCTCAGCGACAGCAGCAACCATCATTGGTAGCTTAACGGCCGTTGCCCTATTCCGTTACTCGTTCAAAGGTAAAGGTGCGGTAAACGGCATGCTGTTTGTCGTGATGATGTCTCCCGATATTGTAATGGCGATTTCATTACTTGCTCTGTTCCTAGTATTAGGCGCACAGCTTGGCTTCTTTACACTATTGATTGCTCACATCACCTTTTGTCTACCATTCGTTGTGGTAACTGTATACAGCCGCTTAAATGGCTTTGATGTGAAAATGTTGGAAGCAGCAAAAGACCTTGGTGCAAGCGAGTGGGTTATCTTGAAACAGATCATCCTTCCTCTCGCTAAACCAGCGGTTGCCGCAGGTTGGCTATTGAGCTTTACCCTGTCTTTGGACGATGTGATCATCAGCTCGTTTGTAACGGGTCCAACATACGAAATCTTGCCATTGAAGATTTACTCAATGGTTAAGGTGGGCATTTCACCGGAAGTTAACGCCCTAGCAACGGTGATGTTGATTGTTTCTTTGGTCTTGGTAGTAATTTCTCAGTTGCTAGCAAGAGAAAAAGTGAAGTAGAATCCGCACCTGTTAACATCACGAAACAGAATGGTTACATGCCATTCTGTTTTTCTATCTATCGTCCAAAATTGGACAACGTTTGGTTTGGAGCTAACGTCAATGAAAAAATGGGCTACTCTATTAGCTGGTAGTGCATGTGCGCTTTCTCTGTTCTCTGGTACAGCGACAGCGGATGATAAAGAACTAGTATTTATGAACTGGGGTCCTTACATCAACAGTAATATCCTAGAGCAATTTACTAAAGAAACTGGCATCAAAGTGATCTACTCGACTTACGAGTCGAACGAAACTTTGTATGCAAAGCTAAAAACTCATAACCAAGGTTATGACCTAGTAGTACCTTCAACGTACTTCGTGGCGAAGATGCGTGACGAGGGCATGCTACAAAAGATCGATAAGACTAAGCTGAAAAACTTCGGCAACCTAGATAAAAACTACCTAGACAAGCCTTACGATCCAAATAACGACTACTCTATTCCACACGTTGTTGCGATTACAGGCCTAGCGGTTAACGCAGACATGTACGACCCAAAAGACTTCCAAAGCTGGGCTGACCTATGGAAGCCTGAGCTTGAAGGTCAAGTAATGTTGATGGACGACACTCGTGAAGTATTCCATATCGCTCTACGTAAACTTGGCTACTCAGGTAACTCAAAAGACCCTAAGCAAATCGATGAAGCGTACGCTGAGCTACAAAAGTTGATGCCTAACGTTTTAGTATTCAACTCTGACAACCCAGGCGCACCATACATGTCTGGTGAAGTTGGCGTTGGTATGCTTTGGAACGGTAGCGCAGCTGCTGCTCAAAACGAAGGCATGAACCTGAAACTCGTTTTTCCTAAAGAAGGCGGTATCGGCTGGGTTGATAACTTCGCTATCTCTTCCGGTGCGAAGAACGTAGAAGCCGCTCACAAGATGATCGACTTCTTACTGCGCCCAGAAATCGCAGAGCAAATCTCTCGTGATACTGGCTACCTAACGGCGGTGGAGGAATCGAATGCTAAGTTTAAAGACGTTGCCCCACTATTCCCTTCTCAAGAAGACCTTGACCGCGTTGAATGGCAAGATGCGGTTGGTGATCTAACCGTTAAGTACGAAGATTATTTCCTCAAGCTGAAAGCGGGACAATAAACCATAGGAAAATAGGCAGCAATACGCTGCCTATTTTTGTCTTAGGCTGATATAATCGCGCGTTGCTAGGTTTATTTGTCTTGGTATCATAGATTTATCGTCTCATAACAAGGAGACAACGATATTCAAGCTAAATGAACATATTTGTGCTTACTGCGATTTGGCTCAACTTGATAACTCCAGCTAGTATTGACTTGTCCAATCGCGAAACAAAACGGAAAACAAATGAAAAGTAAATTCTACGCAAGCGCTCTATGTGCAGCGACGCTCATCGCTACCCCTGCAATGGCTGCTGATCAAGAACTGTATTTCTACAACTGGTCGGAATACATTCCAAACGAAGTTCTTGAAGACTTTACAAAAGAAACCGGAATCAAAGTTATTTACTCTACATACGAATCTAACGAGAGTATGTACGCAAAACTAAAAACTCAAGGTTCTGGTTACGACTTGGTAGTACCGTCTACCTATTTCGTCTCTAAAATGCGTAAAGAAGGCATGCTACAACAGATCGACAAAGAGAAATTATCTCATTTTGCCGATCTTGATACTAACTTCCTAAACAAACCGTTCGATCCGAACAACAACTACTCTATCCCATACATTTGGGGTGCGACCGGTATTGGTATCAATGCTGACATGCTAGACAAGTCATCGGTTTCTAAATGGGATGATTTCTGGGATAGCAAGTGGGAAGGTCAACTAATGCTGATGGATGATTCTCGCGAAGTATTCCACATTGCATTGACTAAGCTTGGTTACTCACCAAACACGACTAACCCAGAAGAAATCAAAGCCGCTTACGAAGAACTGAAAAAGCTAATGCCAAACGTATTAGTATTTAACTCAGACTTTCCTGCAAACCCTTACCTTGCGGGTGAAGTTTCACTAGGCATGCTTTGGAACGGTTCTGCATACATGGCTCGTCAAGAAGGCGCGAACATCGACATCATCTGGCCAGAAAAAGGCACTATCTTCTGGATGGACAGCCTAGCAATTCCAGCTAGTGCGAAGAACGTTGACGCAGCTCATAAGATGATCGATTTCCTACTACGTCCTGAGAACGCAGCTAAGATTGCACTTGAGATTGGTTATCCTACGCCAGTTAAAACGGCACACGATCTGCTACCGAAAGAATTTGCTAATGATCCAAGCATCTTCCCACCACAAGAAGTGATGGACAGCGGTACTTGGCAAGATGAAGTTGGCGAAGCGAGCGTAATGTACGATGAGTACTTCCAAAAGCTAAAAGTGAACAACTAATTCGTTAGTTTTAAAGATATGAAAAAGCGGCTCATGAGCCGCTTTTTTGTTCTTAATGACAAGACAAAAACTCTTCCTGTTGAAGTTATTACGCTCTTTCTTTTCCTTCTAGAGCCAGTATCTCGTCAACTAATTTTGGAACCTCAACGCTTGCTTTTCCGTAGCGTTTTTCCTCAAATTCACTTTCTACCGCACTAGGTTCTAGGTTAATTTCAATGGTATGTGCGCCGTGCATTTTTGCATCATGAACAAAACCTGCTGCGGGATACACAACGCCAGAAGTCCCAATAGAAATAAACAAATCTGCTTCTTCTAATGACGCGTAGATATCACCCATTCGCAGTGGCATTTCACCAAACCAAACAATATGTGGTCGCATTTGTGAAGGGATCTGACAACAGTGACAAAGTTCGCCTGTCTTAATGTCCTCATTGTGCTCTACTACTTGGTTAGATTCACTACAGCGCGCCTTGAGCAACTCACCATGCATGTGAATCACATTCTGACTGCCGCCTCTTTCGTGAAGGTTGTCTATATTTTGAGTGATGACCGTCACTTTACCTTCTAACTCAGCCTCTAAACGACCCAATGCTTCATGCGCTGCATTAGGCTTTATCGCATTATCTTGAAGTTTCTTGCGGCGTTGGTTGTAAAAATCTTGAACAAGGTCCGGATCGCGAGCAAACCCTTCAGGCGTTGCTACATCTTCGATACGGTGATTCTCCCATAGGCCATCTTGCGCACGAAATGTTTGAATACCAGATTCGGCCGAGATACCTGCACCAGTAAGTACTACAATATTTCTATAAGGGAAATTCATAACTCATCCTTGCTGTTTTTTCATTAGCTTAACACTGAAAGAATAGCAACAGTAGTAATATGGATTAGACCATAGTCGTAATGGTCACTATTAGAATTACAATTTAAGAGGAACAGCAATGAGACAAGTATCTCTAGCGTTTATATTGCTTATGACTTTGGCGGGCTGTCAACTTACCAATGTTGAAGGCGAAGTCGATGATGTAAAGGTAAGAGTCAGCACCAATGATGATGACCATCGAGGTAATGGTAATTTCTGTCCTCCTGGCCAAGCCAAGAAAGGCAATTGCTAAAAGAGCGGCTTTATGCCGCTCCCATATTGGCCTCAATCCTCGTTGGTCGAAGATATTTTATGAATGGCTAGGTCAGCGCCATTGAATTCGTCTTCTTCTGAAAGCCTCAGTCCCATACTGGTATTAATCGCACCGTAGACTACAAGTGCACCAAGCACTGCGATGGAAAGGCCCAAAAGCGTTCCTAGAAGCTGAACGATAATACTCACGCCACCTAGCCCACCCAATGCGCTTTGACCAAAAATCCCAGCGGCAATACCACCCCAAGCGCCACATACACCGTGTAAAGGCCAGACACCTAGCACATCATCAATCTTGGTTTTGTTTTGTAGGTGGGTAAAAAGATAAACAAATAGCACGCCAGCAATCGCACCTGTCACTAAAGCACCGATAGGATGCATTAAGTCTGAGCCCGCACATACAGCAACCAAGCCAGCTAGTGGGCCGTTATGAATAAAGCCAGGGTCATTCTTACCAGCCAACAGTGACGCGACAATGCCCCCGACCATTGCCATCAATGAGTTCATAGCCACCAAGCCACTTATGCCTGACACAGTTTGAGCTGACATGACGTTGAAGCCAAACCACCCCACACATAAGACCCAAGCTCCCAAAGCCAAAAACGGAATATTCGAAGGTGCAAAGTTGGTGTGCTTTCCTGCTCGAACTCTGCCTTTTCTCATGCCCAAAAACACGACGGCAACAAGCGCTATCCAGCCGCCAACACCATGCACAACGACTGAACCTGCAAAATCGTGGAAGCCATAACCAAAGCTATTTTCAAACCAAGCTTGAACACCAAAGTTTCCGTTCCAGATCATTCCCTCAAATAACGGGTATACGATGCCGACAGTGAAAAATGTTGCGATTAGAATCGGATAAAAACGAGCTCGCTCTGCGATACCACCAGAAACAATAGCAGGAATCGCTGCAGCGAAGGTCAGCAAGAAAAAGAACTTCACCAACTCGTAACCATTGCCTTGAGATAACGTCTCTGCATCAGCAAAGAAGGTGCCGCCATAAGCGACCCAGTATCCAATGAAAAAATACGCAATGGCGGAAATACCGAAATCGGCCAAGATTTTAACTAAAGCATTAACTTGGTTCTTTTGGCGTACGGTTCCTACTTCAAGAAAAGCAAAACCAGCATGCATCAAAAAGACCATGATTGCGCCAAGTAGTAAGAAAAGTGTGTCGGAACTTTGCGTGAGAGTTTGTACAGCGCCGTGTACCTGATTGGCAGTTACACTCATTATGATTGTCTCCGTTGATCTGTAGCGCACTTATCCTGTGCATCAAAGTTAGGCTCATCACCAATTTGGTGAACTTAGTTTATAGAGCGTCTAACAGAGCAATTCTCATTCCATAATTTACATTTCTAACACTTACACTTTAATTTATTGTTTTGTATGAACTTTAATAAAATTATGCATTCTTGAAATGGTGCTTAACACGCTAATAAATGCACCAATGTGGTTTTAGTGCACCAACATAATGCGCACCATATAGCTCAACAAGCAGCAAACTCCCCACCATAAACATAAAAGCCACCTCATGAGAGGTGGCTTTTATACTGAATGGCTAACTAAAGGAGTTTATCGAGTGATCTTCCCTGCTTTTACGCCCTCTAACCAACGCCCCTCGACGAGATAACGAGGAAGCCAACCAGTTTCAACAGATAAACGGTTACCTTTGTCGTACCATATTAACTTCTACTAAGCGTGCCTATTGTGCTCTTTAATCATTTCTGCGATTTCCTTGCGTCCCCACTCATAAGCAAACGCTATAGCGTCCATGTCTTTCATAGAGTTACCAGTATATTTAACCTTTGTATCTATACCAGCTTTTAGTAATAGCTCCACAATATTTTTATGACCTGCATGGATCGCAGCAAACAATGGGTTGCGGTCTGGTTCAGATATATCCATCACTGCATTTCTTTCTAGAAAATAGGTAAGTAAGTCTAAATGACCTTCATATGCAGCTGTATTTAAAGGAGTTACACCTGAAGGCCCCCCCTTAACATTTACATCAATACCTAGATTCACCAGAAGCTCTACAATTTTATCTTGCCCTTGCTCCGTTGCGATATGCAACCAAGAACCCAGAGGCGTAATTAGATGAAGTAATTTGTCATCTCCTGAGAGAATTTTTTCAACCTCACTCACGTCACCGGATCTAATCGCGGCCATTACATCTTTTGCGCTATGCTCACCTGCCATATTTATCTCCTCAGCTGCGGTTTTAACCAGTAATTTTAAAGCATTAACTATATCACCGCGTTTACCCAACATTTATCTGTCACTTTAAGAGTATCAACAACCTGCCGCAACGCATAAATATCATACTGACCTTGAATCCGATTTGGAGCCCACACTAAGTTCTCGTGGTCAAATATTGGATCAATGCCATATTTCCTCAAAAGAATTTGGCCCTCAGTAACGAGAGCTTATTGCTCTGCCCCCAAGCCCTTCTTAAAGAGTATGTGGATCCGGCATGTCTTTAGGAGGAGGCCCCACGACAGACCTTAAATATGCTCCAAAATCAAAGGCTTCATCAGAGTTCTTCGTCTCCAATAACAATCCTTGTAAAATTCGCAAACTGTCACTTTGCTCCAAAGATGTTTTCGTCCTTGATTTTCTGCGATAGCGTGTACGTTAACAAAATCCTCTATCTTGAATACATAATGGACTTAGGCCTACTATCCTCTGAACAATTGATATAACGATAAAAATAATTTTGTTCTCTCGCAATCAATATGGTTTAAATCGTGCTCATATCGAATATGATTTTTAACTTTGAGTTTTCGGATAATGCCACCAATGATGGGTCGTTCGACAAACAACAACCTCCCCACCTTAAACGTAAAAACCACCTCAAGATAGAGATGGCTTATATGCTGAATTGCTAACTAAAAGAGTTTATCGAGAGACCTTCCCGGCTTTTACTTCTTCTAGCCAACGTCCTTCAACGAGATAGGGAGGAAGCCAACCAGTTTCAATAGATAGATGGTTGCCTTTGTCGTACCACATACAAACCATGCCAAGCAGAGGTAAATTAATGAGCGTGCGGATCCCCAATCTTTCTGGTCCTAGCTCTCGGAGATGGTATTTCTCTTGGAACTGTAGATTTTTGACTAACACTTCCTCAAAATCATAACCAATGTCGGTGGTAAGCGCTGCAAAGGTTTCTAAAACCCCCATCGCAATTTCCAACGCCCAATCATCACCCTGAGCAACTGCCGCGCCCATCGCGGCCACCAGTTTATCAGTGTAGTCCGATGTGCGGTTATGGAACGATTGAATGACATCTACTAACATGTAAGACAGCTCACCCGCTTTGGTAGAGCTCTGTCTCATCAAAGAAATCGAAAAGTTCGCTAACACATCCATGCTAGCTTTGTCACGAACGATGACAGAGGTAAAATACGCATCTAGCCACATTGAGGGGCAAATGAAGCCTGTTTTTAAAATACCTTCGCCTTTCCATGTTACTTCTGGATAATCAGGTAATTTAATGCTTTGAGGCTCGCTTGGCTTGATGGCAAGTTGATGGTAAAAAGCACGCATCAATGATGCCTCATAAAGGCAAAGTGTTCCGATTTGTTCAGTTTCTAT
>NZ_JAWOQS010000013.1:0-81580 GCF_033438945.1 Vibrio sp. Y176
TGGGTGTTTTTTATTCTAAAAGGCGAGTTTTCACTACTATTCTACCTCCATACACCCTGTAATCGCCCTGAATAAGGAAAAAAGATGAGCTCAATGAGAAGCTACAAAGGTATAAAGCCTGAACTTGGTGAGCGTGTTTACGTTGACCCAACCTCTGTTTTAGTCGGTGATATCCGAATTGGCGATGATTCTAGCATTTGGCCACTGGTAGCAGCGCGAGGTGATGTAAACCACATTCACATTGGTGATCGAACGAATATTCAAGATGGCAGTGTTTTGCATGTCACCCATAAGAACGCCGAAAACCCAAACGGCTACCCATTGATTATTGGTAATGACGTTACGATTGGCCACAAAGTGATGCTGCACGGTTGTGAGATCCACGATCGTGTTTTGGTTGGTATGGGAGCTATTGTTTTAGATGCTGTTGTAATTGAGTCAGAGGTGATGATCGGAGCAGGCAGTTTAGTGCCACCTGGGAAAGTATTAGAAAGTGGCTACTTATATGTTGGAAGCCCAGTAAAACAAGCTCGCCCTCTATCAGAAAAAGAACGAGCTTTCTTGCAAAAGTCTGCCAATAACTATGTGCAGAACAAAAACGACTACTTAAATGAAGTAAAAGACTTGAACTAAAACCCTGTTAACCGATGATGATATGGCCTTCTTCGTTGAAGGCTTCATCTTCTATTAGCTCTTCAGCCATTTCTTCTAGGTCGAATCTGTAATCAGTAAACACTTTAATTGCCGCTTGCTCAGTTTCAATCAGTGAACCACTGAGCTCTTCTAACTTTTGTTTCGTCACAAAGCACTCTATTAGTGCGCCTGATTGTTGCGCCGAAAAGTTTACCGATTGTGATACTTCATCCCATGATTGAATATCTGGGAATAAGATGGATTGATTCATCGCTTATTGACCTTCAAGATTCTTTCTTAGTTCTCTGAGAATTTGTTTGGCACCAGGACGTAAGCCACGCCAGAGCATAAAGCTTTCCGCAGCCTGCCCAACTAACATTCCAAGACCGTCATACGCATGAGCGGCACCATTCTCTTTTGCCCATAAGTTAAAGCTCGTCACCCCTTTGCCATAAATCATGTCATAGCTTGTACTGTTAGCGGCAAAGATGGAGGATGAAATAGTCGGCAGTTCACCACTAAGAGAAGCGGATGTGGAGTTAATGATGACATCATACTCTTCATCAATACTTGCCATCTCTTTGGCGAGGATAGGACCGTGAGAGACAAACAGCTCTGCGAGCTCTTGTGCTTTACTAAAGGTACGGTTGGTAATGGTTAAAGAGGTCGGCTTTTGATCGAGTAGTGGCTTAATAACACCACGAGCTGCACCACCAGCACCAATAATTAGGATTCGCGCACCTTCCAATACAACCTGATGCTGAAGCAGATCTTGCACTAAACCTGCACCATCAGTGTTGTCACCGATGATTTCACCATCGTCTAACTTCTTGAGGGTATTTACCGCGCCTGCTAACTGAGCCCGTTCTGTCAATCGACTAGCAAATTGATAAGCATCTTCTTTAAATGGCATAGTGATGTTGCACCCCTTGCCACCTTCAGCAAAAAACACCTTCGCCGCGTCAATAAAACCATCAACAGGTGCACTTTCTGCGGTATACACCAAAGATTGATTAGTTTGACGAGCAAACAAGGTGTGAATGAATGGCGACTTACTGTGTCCGATAGGATTACCAAACACGGCATAGCGATCGATTTGCTGGGTCATTTCCTTACCTTTGTTCCTTACTTAGATATAGAGAAAACAGGGCCACCTGATTACAGATGACCCTATCACTATCTATCTATATAGAAAAGGAGATTCCGTGCTTACCACTCTCGGGGCGTTAGGTATCGCTCGTAAAGTTCAGCTTCTGGCGATCCCGCTTCTGGCTCGTAGCAGTACTCCCAGCGAGCGAGCGGCGGCATTGACATCAGAATCGACTCAGTACGCCCACCACTTTGTAAACCAAATAAGGTGCCACGGTCATACACTAAGTTGAACTCTACGTAACGGCCGCGACGATATAGTTGGAATTCACGCTCACGCTCACCATACTTGATCTCTTTACGACGAGAAACGATCGGCAAGTAAGCCTGGCAATAGCCTTCACCCACTGCTTTGATGTAAGCAAAACACTTATCAAATTCCCACTGGTTTAGATCATCAAAGAACAAACCGCCAACACCGCGAGTTTCATTACGATGTTGTAGGAAGAAGTATTTGTCACACCATGCTTTATGCTCTTGGTAAACATCGTCACCAAATGGTGCACAAAGCTGTTTTGCAGTGTCGTGCCATGATTGGCAATCTTCTTCAAATGGGTAGAACGGCGTTAGGTCAAAACCACCACCAAACCACCAAATTGGGTCTTCGCCATCTTTTTCTGCAATAAAGAAGCGGACATTGGCGTGTGAAGTCGGTACATAAGGGTTTTTAGGGTGAATAACCAAAGAAACACCCATCGCTTCAAAACGACGACCCGCTAGCTCTGGGCGATGCGCTGTCGCAGATGCTGGCATTTCTTTCCCTTCCACATGTGAGAAGTTCACGCCTCCCTGCTCGAAAACAAGGCCATCACGCAAAACACGTGAGCGACCACCGCCACCCAGACGCTCTCCTTTTTCACGTTGCCATGCATCTTCGACAAAGACGGCCTTTCCATCTTCTTGTTCTAACTGCTGACAAATGGAGTCCTGAAGTGACATCAAGAACTGCTTTACGGCGTGCTTATCGATCGCTGACATACGTTATTACCTATTACGTGAAACCTAATGATGGCTGGCTAGCAGGGTTAACCCTGTCTTAATATTTGTGAAGTTTTGGCGTCACGAATCTCGCTGGGTTTATCACGACCGCTGGTCTCGCCACGAAGAATGGCGACCAGCTTATCACCCAACTGCTCTTCGACTTCTTCCGTGGTCATACACGGTGGTAAGCCGGAGAGATTCGCGCTGGTAGAGGTTAACGGCTTTCCGAATGCATTACACATTTTTTGCACCAAAGGATGATCAGTCACACGAACCGCAATTGAATCAAACTGCCCTGAAACCCAGTTGGATACTTTATCGCTCGCTGGCATGATCCAAGTGTATGGGCCTGGCCAAGTGGCATGAACAGTCTGTAATTGTTCTTCAGTCAACTGAGATTCATCAATATAAGGCAAGAGCTGATCATAACTTGCCGCGATGAGAATCAGCCCTTTTTCTACCGGACGCTGCTTGAGCTCTAATAGCTTTTGAATTGCTTCTGGGTTATCTGGATCACATCCGACACCAAAAACCCCTTCTGTTGGATAGGCAATCACTTCGCCTTGCTTGAGTGCGTTGAGCACTTGTTCAAAGTTATCCACCGATTACTTCCTATTTGTTTGACTGTGTTGTTTTCACTAAGTGTACAAATATTCATTCTCAGACACTAAAGCAATTTTTTTATAAAATGTATCAATAGCGCCAACAACAAGACGCAAACGTTTGCTTGAGATAAAAATCCCCGTATAATGCGCACAAATTTATAGCTCACCTAATTTTTGCAGCTTAAAGGAGTTTGAGATGAAAGTCGGTATCATCATGGGTTCTAAATCCGATTGGCCAACCATGAAACTAGCAGCGGACATGCTAGACCAATTTGGCGTGCCTTACGAAACAAAAGTAGTGTCAGCACACCGAACTCCTCAATTACTGGCTGACTACGCCAGTGGCGCAAAAGAACGCGGCATCAAAGTTATCATCGCAGGCGCAGGTGGTGCAGCCCACCTACCAGGTATGGCGGCGGCGTTTACTAGTTTGCCAGTGCTTGGGGTTCCCGTTCAGTCTCGTGCACTGAAAGGTATGGATTCACTGCTTTCTATTGTACAGATGCCAAAGGGAATTGCGGTTGGTACATTGGCGATTGGCGAAGCGGGCGCAGCAAACGCCGGTATCCTAGCAGCGCAAATCCTAGGCACTCATGATGAAAACATCATGGCGAAGGTAGAAGCATTCCGTAATGAGCAAACGGAAACAGTTCTCGCAAATCCAAACCCTGCAGAGGATTAATCAGATGCATGTACTGGTTCTTGGTGCGGGTCAGTTGGCTCGTATGATGTCTCTGGCTGGTGCGCCACTGAATATTCAAATTTCAGCTTACGATGTCAGCAGCGGTGATGTCGTTCACCCTTTAACTCAACAGGTACTTGGCCATGGCTTGGAAAATGCGATTACGCAAGTTGATGTGATTACTGCCGAGTTCGAGCATATTCCACATGACGTGCTCAAAGTTTGCGAAGCGAGCGGCAAGTTCCTACCAAGTACGCAAGCCATCAAAGCAGGTGGTGATCGCCGTATTGAAAAGGCACTGCTTGATGATGCTGGCGTGCGCAACGCGAAATACTACGTCATTGAAACTCGTGAAGACTTTGAGCGCGCAATTGAACACGTTGGTATGCCAATGGTTCTGAAAAGTGCATTAGGTGGTTACGATGGTAAAGGCCAATGGCGCTTAAAAGAAGCTTCTCAAGTCGACGACATTTGGACTGAGATGGCAGAGTGCATCGCGGCAACACCAACTCAAGCGATTGTTGCTGAAGAGTTTGTTCCTTTTAACCGCGAAGTATCACTGGTTGGTGCTCGAAGCAAAGATGGCAGTGTGGAAGTGTATCCTCTGGCAGAGAACGTCCACACCAACGGTGTATTGAGTCTTTCTACTGCGATTGATGCGCCAGGGTTACAGGAACAAGCAAAGCAAATGTTCACGGCTGTCGCAGATAGCCTAGATTACGTTGGCGTATTGGCGCTTGAGTTCTTTGATGTCGATGGGGCACTTTTAGTGAATGAGATTGCTCCACGCGTGCACAACTCTGGTCACTGGACACAGCAAGGTGCAGAAACGTGTCAGTTTGAAAACCATCTGCGCGCAGTGTGCGGCTTGCCATTAGGTAGTACGAAATTGGTTCGTGAAACCTCAATGATTAATATTCTTGGTGAAGACACACTACCAGAAGCATTGTTATCAATGGATGGTTGCCACATTCATTGGTATGGCAAAGAGAAACGTGCAGGTCGCAAGATGGGACATATCAACGTGTGTGGCGACTACCCAGGAGAATTGCACCGTAGGTTGTGCGCTCTGGCAGACATCTTAGACCCAATAGCTTTCCCAGCCGTGCAAGCGTTCGCTAAACAGCCTCAACACTAACGTTTGGCAGCAAAAAAACAAAAAAGGGTCGCACGATGCGACCCTTTTCAATTCCTTTAATTCATTTACCCTTGCTGGGTGTGCTGACACTTACGATTAGCACATTGCAATTTCACACCACTGGCAAGTTTCTTCTCCACCAACAGAGTAAAACCACATTCTTCGCATCGCCCCTTGACCGGAGCAAGGTTCACAGCAAATTTGCATTTAGGGTAGTTATCACACGCGTAGAATGTTTTGCCAAATCGGGTTTTACGCTCAACCAAATGTCCTTTGCTACATTCAGGGCAAGCGTGTTGCTCTTCTGACTGCGCCTCTGGCTCTGGTTGATTAATCGACTCAATATGATGACAAGCCGGGTAATGGCTACAACCAACGAACATACCGTAGCGCCCTTGGCGGAGTACCAACTCATTGCCACACTCAGGACAAGGCACACCCAACTCTTTCACGATGTGCCCATCATTGCTGTGTAGCGGTTTAATGTAATCACAGCTTGGATAATGGTTACAGCCGAGAAATGGGCCATGTTTTCCGTGCTTGAGAGTCAGCTCACCACCACATTTTGGACACGGCTCGTGTTCCAAAGCGTGTTCATGGGCAGAGAAAAGGGTGTTGTCGATTTTACTACTCATACTTACCGTTTCGTGAAAAACACACAAAAAGACAAGCTCGCGTTTATTCTAGCTAAACTCGAACTTGCCCAGATGGTTAGTGAAGAATCCCTTGTTCCTTGGTGTACAACAGCTCTTCCATTAGCGTGTAAGCGTTTTCGTTGCCAGGCACATTAAACAGCACCATCAGAATGATCCATTTGAGGTCTTCAAGCTCAAACTCACTCGTTTCTAATCCCATCACTCGGTCAATCACCATTTCGCGAGTTTCTGTGGTTAACACATTGATTTGCTCGAGAAACAATAGAAATCCTCGGCATTCCAAATCTAAACGCTGCATCTCTTTCGCTGTGTAGATACGAGTTGATGACGAAGCCATGCAAGTCGAGATTGCAGAAGAGGTGTCACTTTGCTGCAATGCGGCAAGCTCTTCTAACCAGACAAGGGCTTTGTAGATATCTTTTTGTTGGAAGCCTGCACGGAGCAATTCTTCTTCCAACTCGTCTTGTTCGACCTGTAACTCTGCATCGCTATGGATGTAGGTTTCGAATAGATACATCAGTATATCCATCATCATAGCTAGCCCCTCCCCTTTCGAATATAGCCTCCTGAAACCGCAACGACATGCCCAGAGAGTTCTAACTCTAAGAGCTGCATCATGACTTCTTGGACAGGTATATTGGTCCTGTTTGCAAGAATATCAACCGGTGTAGCTTCACTTCCTACGTTAGCTAACAGCTGAGGAAATGGCAATTCTTCTTCATCATTTAACGTAGAAAATAAATCGGTACTCTGATTAATAGACCAATCAAGCAAGGACTGTATTTCATCTAAGACATCTTTCGTCTTTTCTACGAGGCAAGCGCCATGACGTATCAACTGGTTTCCACCGCAGGCATTGGGGGCATTGATTGACGCTGGCAGCGCAAATACTTCTCGACCTTGCTCAAGCGCGTAACGAGCTGTAATTAACGAGCCGCTCTTTTTCGCCGCCTCGACGACCAGTACACCAAGCGATAATCCACTAATAATACGATTACGACGCGGGAAGTTTTCTGGACGCGGCTTGGCATTAGGCCGAAACTCAGACACCAAGGCCCCATGTTCAATAACACGTTGCGCTAAACCACGATGACGTGCCGGATAAATATTTTCTAAGCCAGATCCTAGCACCGCAATCGTCTTACCACCCGCTTGCAACGCACCATCATGCGCATGACCATCAATGCCTAAAGCGAGACCACTGGTGACAATAAAATCGTGCTGAACAAACTCTGCAGCAAACTGACGTGCATGCTGTAATCCATCAATACTCGCATTTCGACTGCCAACCATCGCGATTTGTGGCTGAGAGAGACAAGTAGGGTTTCCTTGAACAAAAAGTAAAGGTGGCGGTGCAACGATTTGTTTGAGTTGAGGTGGATAACGCGGGTCAGTCAGTGTCAGGATATGATGTTTTGTAGAAGCCTCAAGCCAGCTTAAACAAGCATCGACTTCTTTATCTGTTGAAGCCCAAGCTTGAATTTGCTTAGTTGTTAACCCAAGTTGTTGTAGCTGTTCAGGAGAGAAGTTTACGATGTTACGTGGCGTGTCTCTTGCCAGTAGCTTATTCATTTTGACGCCGCCAATGCCTGGTAAACAACTCAGTTTTAACCAGGCAGCGAGATCATCGTTATTTCGTCGATTCATCGATGGTTAATTCGTCCGCCAACGGTGACACCACCGAAATATCTTGGTTAATGGGTTTCGTACTGTTAGTGATCAGTGCCAAGCTAAAGTACTCATAAGGACGAATGACCAGCAACTCACCAACTTTGCTTTGAGGCAAAGTGATTTTCTTATCAAGCACGCCAAACTCTTTCTTGAACTCATCGCCGTCTTTGTAAACTGGGTGCGCGTCTTCTTTTAAATCAAACACACTGCCTTGCTTGAGATTATCTGACGTGCCTTTATCAATCACCACGACTTGGTTAATTGAACTAAAGCGAATACCTTCGATATTACCTAGCAACTTTGCAGAACTGCCTTGTGGCGACGGCAGCGGATAGAACGTAGTCGTGAAGTCAGTATTCTCAACCGATTGATTTGGCAACGCGATATCGTTACGTAGGATTTCTTGCATTTGCGATGTAAGCTTCAAACCTGAATAATCACTCGAAGCTTCAACGAGATCGCCTTTGGCAATCAAACGCAGCGCGGTAATCTCTTCCGACACATCGTCACGCGAAAAGGTAGCTACTGGTCGGTAAATAGCCCAACCTGTCGCGGTCTGATTGCCATTGATATACAGCACATCTTCTGCAGTCAGATACTTACTGCCCTTGCTGCTACCCATCACTTTTGCTGCTCTGTTCAACGAATCTTTATCTAGCAACCGATCCGATTTAAGGTAAGGCATCACCAAACCTTCCGCGACCGTTGGTACGGCTTTCTTTTCTGTGATGCGAGCTTTCGGGCTCAGCTTCTTAACCGGTTTTAGGCTCAACACGGGCTGACCGTTAATCCACACCAAAGACAGCTTGTCTCCGGGATAAATTAAATGAGGGTTATCGATTTCCGGGTTTACTTGCCATAAACGAGGCCACAACCACGGGCTATCTAAGTACATGGCCGAAATATCCCATAGCGTATCGCCCTTCACGACTACATACGTTTGTGGCGCATCATCTTTAACAGTCAGTGGGTTCGCATCCACATTTGCTACAGCGTTGAAAGAGAAAAGTAACGGCAACGTAACACTGGCAACGTTGCGGAAAATTCGATTCATGACCCTCGTCCTTGGTCTATTAAGCAGGAACCAGAATGGAAATTGGTGCAAGGATGCTGTCATTTAGGCTATAAAATGTCTAGAATTGAGCCAACAAGGTTTGTGCTGTTTCGGCACAGTTCAATATTTCGAGTGAATATGTCTGTATTACAAGTATTAACATTCCCGGATGATCGCCTGCGCACAGTCGCAAAGCCTGTTGAAGCGGTGACACCTGAGATTCAAAAAATCGTCGATGACATGATTGAAACCATGTACGACGAAGAAGGTATTGGCCTTGCTGCAACGCAGGTTGATATCCACAAACGTATCGTAGTGATTGATATTTCAGAAACTCGCGATGAGCCGATGGTGCTAATCAACCCTGAGATTCTGGAAAAGCGTGGCGAAGATGGCATCGAAGAAGGCTGTCTGTCGGTACCAGGTGCACGCGCACTTGTGCCTCGCGCTGCAGAAGTTACCGTTAAAGCACTGGATCGTGATGGCAAAGAGTTCACCTTTGAAGCCGACGACCTGCTAGCGATTTGTGTTCAACACGAGCTTGATCACCTACAAGGTAAGCTGTTCGTGGATTACCTATCGCCACTGAAACGCAAACGCATTCAGGACAAGCTAGCGAAAATCAAACGCTTTAACGAGAAGCAGCAAAACGCTTAATCTCGAACCATACCAATTAGAAGGAAGTCTACCTTGAGTCAGTCTTTACGAATTGTCTTTGCAGGTACTCCGGATTTCGCCGCCCGTCACTTGGCGGCGTTGTTGTCTTCGGAGCATGAAGTCATCGCGGTTTACACAAACCCAGATCGTCCAGCGGGTCGTGGCAAAAAATTGGCTGCGCCACCGGTAAAACAACTGGCGCTAGAACACAATATCCCGGTTTACCAACCTGAAAGCTTTAAGTCCGACGAAGCGAAACAAGAACTTGCCGATCTGAACGCCGACCTCATGGTTGTCGTGGCGTACGGTATGCTGCTGCCACAAGCGGTTCTTGATACCCCTAAACTGGGTTGTATCAACGTACATGGTTCTATCCTACCTCGTTGGCGTGGTGCGGCTCCAATCCAACGCTCTATTTGGGCGGGCGATGCAGAAACTGGCGTGACCATCATGCAGATGGACATCGGTCTCGACACTGGTGATATGCTGAAGATTGCAACTCTGCCAATCGAAGCGACAGATACCAGCGCTTCAATGTACGAAAAATTGGCTGAGCTTGGCCCAGAAGCCCTGATTGACTGCCTAGCAGACATTGCTGCGGGTAAAGCAGTGCCAGTGAAGCAAGACGATGAGCTCGCGAACTACGCGAAAAAGCTCAGCAAAGAAGAAGCACGCATCAACTGGAACGACGATGCGGCGCACATTGAGCGCTGCGTTCGTGCATTTAACCCATGGCCAATGAGCCACTTTGAGGCGGCAGAAAACAGCATCAAAGTATGGCAAAGCCGTGTGGCAGAGCAAACCAGTGACAAGCCAGCCGGCACCATCGTACAAGCAGATAAAACCGGTATTTATGTTGCGACAGGCAACGGCGTACTGGTGCTAGAGCAACTGCAAGTTCCTGGCAAAAAAGCCATGTCAGTTCAGGATATTCTGAATTCGCGTGCGGCTTGGTTTGAAGTTGGCACTCTGCTGGTTTAAGCCATACTAGGGGTTATTATCCCCAATTATACGAACTTTTAGAGGGCAGAGATGCCCTCCTTTACTTTAAGGTACTCATCATGAATGTTCGCGCTGCGGCTGCTAACGTCCTGTATCTTGTCGTCGACAAGGGCCACTCACTTTCAAGCGCTCTTCCAGCGGCTCAACAAACGGTACGACCTCGTGACCACGCTCTGTTACAAGAGATCTGTTACGGTGCGCTACGTTACCTCCCTCGCCTAGAAATGATCGCAAACCAGTTGATGGATAAGCCGCTCAAAGGCAAACAACGTGTATTCCATCACCTAATTCTGGTTGGTATTTACCAACTGAGCTTCATGCGTATTCCTGCGCACGCAGCAGTCGGTGAAACGGTTGAAGGCACTAAAGAGCTGAAAGGTCCTCGTCTGCGTGGTTTGATTAACGCGGTATTGCGTAACTACCAGCGCAACCAAGAAGAACTCGACCAAATGGCCGTCAGCAACAACGCTGGCAAGTACGGTCACCCAAGCTGGTTACTAAAACTGCTGCAAGAGGCCTACCCAAAGCAATGGGAAAGTATTGTTGAAGCGAACAACCAAAAAGCACCAATGTGGCTGCGTGTGAACCATCAACACCACACTCGTGATGAATACCTTGCGCTGCTCAAAAATGAAAACATTGATAGCACGCCACACACAGAAGCAATGGACGCCATAAAATTGGCCGCACCATGTGACGTGATGAAGCTACCTGGTTTTGATAAAGGTTGGGTTTCGGTACAAGATGCGGCAGCGCAGCTCTCGATCAACTATCTAAAACCACAAGACGGCGAACGGATTTTAGATTGCTGTGCTGCGCCAGGTGGCAAGACGGCGCACATTCTAGAGCGCACGTCGGGCAGTGAAGTGGTCGCGATTGACTGCGACGACACACGCTTGAAACGTGTGCATGAAAACCTGAAGCGTCTCAACCTTCAGGCAAAAGTGGTTTGCGGTGATGCGCGTAATCCACAAGAATGGTGGCAAGGCGAGCAATTTGATCGCATTTTGCTGGATGCCCCATGTTCTGCGACTGGCGTGATTCGTCGTCACCCAGACATCAAATGGCTACGTCGTGCAGACGACATCGCCGCATTAGCAGAGCTACAAAGTGAAATTTTTGATGCCATGTGGACGCAACTGAAGCCCGGCGGCACCATGGTTTACGCGACTTGTTCAATCACACCGCAAGAAAACGTGGAGCAAGTAAAAGCGTTTTTAGCACGTACCGCGGATGCGCAACTGCTGGATTCTGATCCCGACCAGCCTGGTCGTCAAATTCTACCAGGCGAAGAAGATATGGATGGTTTCTACTACGCAGTGCTAACTAAAACACACGCGTAACAGCATGCTAAATAGGGCGATTGAAGTGATTTCAATCGCCTTTTTCAGATACGAGAAAAGAGTATGAAGATCATTATTCTTGGTGCAGGTCAGGTTGGCGGCACACTGGCAGAAAACCTAGTGGGTGAAAACAACGACATCACCATCGTCGACAATAATGCCGACCGACTGCGTGAATTGCAGGACAAATACGACCTACGTGTGGTCAATGGCCATGCGAGCCATCCAGACGTGCTACACGAAGCTGGCGCGCAAGACGCCGATATGCTCGTCGCAGTAACCAACACTGATGAAACCAACATGGCCGCCTGTCAGGTCGCGTTCACTCTATTCAATACCCCAAACCGCGTTGCGCGTATTCGCTCTCCAGAATATCTGGCCGAAAAAGAAGCCCTGTTTAAATCTGGTGCTATTCCTGTTGATCACCTTATCGCACCAGAAGAACTCGTCACGAGCTACATCGAACGTCTGATCCAATACCCAGGCGCGCTGCAAGTGGTGAGCTTTGCTGAACAGAAAGTCAGCCTAGTGGCGGTAAAAGCCTACTACGGTGGCCCGTTGGTGGGTAACGCGCTGTCTGCTTTGCGTGAGCACATGCCGCACATCGATACCCGTGTGGCAGCGATTTTCCGTCAAGGCCGTCCGATTCGCCCGCAAGGCACCACCATTATTGAAGCCGATGATGAAGTGTTCTTCGTTGCAGCAAGTAATCATATTCGCTCAGTGATGAGTGAGCTTCAGCGTCTAGAAAAACCGTACCGCCGCATCATGATTGTTGGCGGGGGTAACATCGGCGCAAGCTTGGCTAAACGCCTAGAGCAAACTTACAGCGTGAAGCTGATTGAGCGTAACTACCAGCGTGCAGAAAAGCTCTCTGAGCAACTAGAAAACACCATCGTGTTCTGCGGTGATGCGGCAGACCAAGAGCTTCTCTCGGAAGAGAACATCGACCAAGTCGACGTCTTCATCGCGCTGACCAACGAAGATGAAACCAACATCATGTCTGCAATGTTGGCAAAACGCATGGGCGCTAAAAAAGTGATGGTGCTGATCCAACGTGGCGCTTATGTAGACCTGGTACAAGGCGGCGTAATTGATGTAGCAATCTCACCTCAGCAAGCCACTATTTCAGCCTTGCTAACGCACGTTCGTCGCGCTGATATCGTAAACGTATCCTCACTTCGCCGCGGCGCTGCGGAAGCGATTGAAGCCGTCGCTCACGGTGATGAAAGTACATCTAAAGTGGTTGGACGTGCGATTGGAGATATAAAGCTTCCACCTGGGACCACCATTGGTGCTATCGTTCGTGGCGAAGAAGTTCTTATTGCCCACGACCGTACGGTCATCGAGCAGGATGACCATGTGGTGATGTTCCTGGTCAACAAAAAATACGTATCAGACGTCGAAGCGCTATTCCAGCCGAGTCCATTCTTCCTCTAGGATTTTCCTATGGTCAACTTACGTCCCGTACTGTTTGTTATCGGGCTGGTTTTATCCAAACTGGCCCTGTTTATGTACGTGCCGACTTTGGTCGCTTTCTTTACCGGTACGGGGGGATTCCTCGATTTCGCCCAAGCCGTTGTGATCACGCACCTTGCCGCCTTCATCTGCCTGACGATCGGTCGCACCGCCAAGTTCAAACTCAGCGTACGCGATATGTTCCTCATCACCAGTTTGGTTTGGACCATCGCGAGTGCGTTCGCCGCCTTGCCATTTGTGTTTATCAACCACATCAGCTTCACCGACGCCTACTTCGAAACGATGTCGGGTATCACCACGACGGGCTCAACGGTGCTCAGTGGCCTAGACAACATGGCACCGAGCATCTTGCTATGGCGCTCTATTTTACAGTGGCTTGGTGGCATTGGTTTTATCGTGATGGCGGTAGCAGTGCTACCTATGCTGAATGTCGGTGGTATGAAGCTATTCCAAACCGAATCATCAGATTGGTCGGATAAAAGTAGTCCAAGAGCGAAAACGGTCGCCAAAAACATCGTAGCGGTTTATTTGATGCTAACAGGCCTATGTATTTTGGGCTACTTGATCACCGGCATGAACCTGTTCGAAGCAATCAACCATGCCTTTACTACGCTATCGACGGGTGGATACTCTACATCTGATGGGTCAATGAACCACTTCTCTAATGGCGCACATTGGGTGGCCACTACCTTTATGTTCTTAGGTGGTTTGCCGTTTTTGCTCTTTATCGCCGCATTACGTAAACGCCGTATTGATGTGTTGGTTAACGACGCTCAAGTTAGAGGATTTGCGTACCTGTTCGTATTCTCAAGCTTAGTGATTTCAGCTTGGCTAGTGATTCGAGATGGGTACACCATTTTGGATGCCCTGCGAGTGTCGATGTTTAATATTGTCTCTGTCGTCACCACAACTGGCTTTGGCTTAGAAGACTTCACCGCATGGGGCGCATTACCCACCACTCTTTTCGCATTCTTAATGATGGCGGGGGCATGCTCAGGATCAACGTCTGGCGGGATCAAAATCTTCCGCTTCCAAATTGCAATGACGCTGCTAAACAAACAAATGATGAAGTTGATTCACCCTTCAGGGGTGTTTGTACAGCGTTATAACCAGCGACCGGTGAATGATGATATTGTTCGCTCAGTGGTGGCATTTGGCTTGATGTTTTTTATCACCATTATCTTTATCGCGGGTTGTTTAAGTGCTCTTGGCCTCGACCCTGTGACCAGTATTTCTGGCTCAATCACCGCCGTTGCCAATGTTGGCCCTGGTATGGGTAGTGTGATTGGCCCGACAGGCAACTTCGCGCCTCTGCCCGATACTGCCAAATGGCTCTTAAGCTTTGGGATGTTAATGGGCCGCTTGGAAATTCTGACTATTCTTGTACTGTTCTTTCCTGCGTTTTGGCGCCGCTAAGCAGACTCTAATTAAAAGGTATAACAATGAAAACATGGATTACTCTGGCGACCCTACTTGCCGCCTCATCCACATACGCCGCCGAGGTCATCACTTTAGCCGATGGTCGAGAAGTGAAGTTGAACGATGACTTTACCTGGGAATACGTCATGAAAAAACCGGCGCAGCAAGCGACGGAGACACAAACAACAGCAAGCGTAGTTGAAACAATCGCAGCTCCTGCGATTGCGACAATTCCAGTGGTAACGAAAACCGTTGGCACGACCGTGGTGGTAAACGCCAAAAAGCCAACCATGCAGCTATCAGATTCAGGTGTGGATGTATTGATTGGTTCAGCAAGCTATCAAAGCGGTGAGCTTGTTTTACCTACATCAATCACCAACCAAAGCTCTCAATCTGTCATTCAAGTGGAAGTTGAGGTGCAAGTGTTTGATATGTCTGGTCAGCAACTGGCAAAAGAAAACGTAACAGTTTGGCAATCCATCAAGCGCATGGCGGATACCTACCTGCGACCACAGCAAGCGGAACAAGGTAAGAGCATTAAATTGGCTGTACCGCAATCACAGCAATACCAGTTTTCTGCCAAAGTGCTAGAGGTAAAAACTCGCTAATACGTGTTTAATATTCTTTGTTGAGCCTATCGGCTAGATAGGCTCAACAAAGTAATAAATCGCAAAGAAATGGCACACGCAGCCAGCCAAAACAAAGCCGTGCCAGATCGCATGGTTAAAGGGAATGCGCTTCGCGACGTAGAAGATTACCCCTAGTGAATACACAATTCCACCAGCAGCAAGCAGTGTAAGTCCGCCGACATCCAAGTTAATAGCTAATTGATAAATCACAATCAGCGATAACCATCCCATCACCAAATACGTCATCAAAGAAAGCTTTTTAAATCGATAGACGAACGCAACTTTCATGATGATGCCAATCAACGCAATGCTCCAAATAACGATCATCAACCCAAATGCTAGAGGTGTTCTTAAGCTGACTAACAAGAAAGGGGTATAGCTGCCTGCTATCAAAAGATAAATAGCACAATGGTCGAAGGTTTTTAGCCAACGTTTCGCTTTGGGATGAGGGATCGCATGATAGAGCGTCGAGGCCAAAAATAGCACGATAATACTCGCTCCATAAATCGCCATACTGGTAAGCGTTAAAGTGTCAGCTTGATGGTCTATGGCTTTAACTAACAGCAGTATCAAGCCAACAATACCAAAAATCATCCCTATACCGTGGGTGATGGTATTGGCCAGTTCTTCACGTTGACTGTATTGAGGTTTCTGCAGCTCGGACATCAATGCGCCTATACTAGAGTTTGAAATTTGCTCTAGTATGGCACATTAGGCTTACACGTGTAAGCTTAAATTAAGACTCATGAACGGCAGTAGTTTGATCGAGATAATTGAGTACCAGTTCGCCAACTTGATCTGGCTTAGTCGTGGCAGGAATGGTCAGCTCTCGCTTGAGTTTGCCACTACCCAGTAAGCTCGCGAGCATGCCACCTTGCCCCTTGCGTGTGCGGTCAACTTCAAACCACAACTTGAGCTCTTGCTCACTGCGGTGGGCAACAAATTCTAATTCGCGCCACACGCCGTGGTAAGGTCCGTCGGTTGGCACCAGTTCAAACTCTTGCACAAATGGTAGATCGAATCCTTTCACTTCCTCGCATTCCACCTGGCGAATTCGTAAACCTTGCGCTTCAAATGCAGATAGTACCGCATCCATCAGAGGATCAGGTCGGACGGTGAGGATGTCTTTATCAGTCGGATCCAAAGCAGCAGCAACGTCTAAGCCAGTTTCTAACCATACTTTGGCATCACCAATGGTGACAGGCGTGTTCCAAGGCACATCGAGCTTAACATCGAAGGTACGCTCTTCGCCGGAATGGATGGTAAATGCGTAAGGGAGACTCCACTTAGCAAGCACATGAGTTTGAGGTACTCGGCGCATGCTGTGTCCTTCTCGCGCACCACGGTCATCAGGGGCTTCTGCGATGTAGCGGCAACAGAGTTTTAAATCAATGTTGTCGATCGCTTGTTCAGTCGCACCACCATATACATGGATAGACACATCCACACTTTGACCTGGGTATAGCACGTCTTGGTTTAAGATTGAGTCGACCTTCGCGCTCCCAATCCCAAAACTGGCAAGTGTCTTCTTCAAAAATGACATAGGCACCTCCTTCATCGAGATCTCATACTACTACTGCTGATCGAGGGATCAAACAAAAATTGCCTCGAACATCGCGACAAAATGACAAAATCTAAACAATTCAATTGCTCAACTATCGACCAATTATTACAAGGATGCTAATCTTACACTTGATATGCATGCATATCGGTATTCCTGACTCATTAACTGGATTGGCGAGAGCCAGAAGAGTGATTCTTCAATCTTGTTGGAGCCTAGCTCATAATGATTCAGGCCATTACATCGGCAATGGATATGCCTGACAGTTAGGTAAATTAATGCGCCCAACAACAGTCAGGTTCGCACACACTAATACTAGTGCAATGCGCCGCCGCAGTGGCTTTACTACTGCACCAAAAGCAAAGCAAGTTGCGCCAGCAATGACATTGGTTGAGAAGACAGCAATGATGTCGAGTGTTCCGGCCAAAGTTATCAAAGCAGCTTAATCAAAAGCGCGGCGCCAGCTGCGCTTTTTTCTTTGCGCGCTACTAATAAAACTTCAAAGACATAAAACAAACTACAGAGAAAGAGATCGTTTTTCCTATTTGGTCTTAGCAAAGCAATTTGGTACCTTTACTGCTAATTACACCTATAAATTCTGTGGAGAAAGAAATGAAGTGTCATCGCATTGAAGAGCTGCTTGAGCTACTAGAGCCTGAATGGCATAAAGATCAAGAGCTGAACCTCTTGCAGTTCATCGTTAAGCTGGCAAAAGAAGCAGGCTATAAAGGAAAGCTAGAAGATCTGACCGACGATGTACTGATCTACCACCTTAAAATGCGTAATAGCAGCAAAGATGAAATGATCCCTGGACTCAAAAAAGACCAAGAGGACGATTTTAAAACGGCGATCCTACGCGCTCGTGGCATCATCAAATAACCAGCTCAACAGCCAGTATTCTTTAAGCGACTCTCCCTGTGAGTCGCTTTTTTATAACCAAAGTTTTTAGTCCCACAATTGGTTATAACTGTTCAGCCAATTATCAGGTTAACTGTACTGATTTTTGTTGTTAAACATTGACTGCGTTAAAGAAACGGAATTGTTATTGATTGTATAATCGCCGTTCATCAGTATTTACTAAAATAATTATGTTCGGTCATCTTTATGACGGAACGAGCAGCAATGTCATCGAGCGACATCAATAGAAATGACGCCGTACATTATAAAAGCCTAAGAAGGATGAGTGCATGAGTCAGGACAAGATCGATATCAAAGATGTGACTCCTAAAACCTATAATCCCAAAACCCATAAAGGAAACGGGGATCGGTTTAACCCAAGTAATCGCATCTATGTACGCGAAAGTAAAGGAACTTACCAGAAACTACGTCGTTACGGTGGTTGGTTCTTACTACTTCTCTTCGCTTTGATACCGTGGATTCCTTACGGTGAACGTCAAGCGATCTTGCTTGATATTGGCAACCAGCAGTTCAACTTTTTCGGTACCACACTGTACCCACAAGATCTTACCCTACTCGCCTTGCTGTTTGTGATCGCGGCGTTTGGGTTGTTCTTTATTACCACCTTCTTAGGTCGGGTTTGGTGTGGCTATCTCTGCCCACAAACCGTCTGGACCTTCATGTATATCTGGTTTGAAGAGAAGCTGGAAGGTAGTGCCAATAAACGCCGTAAACAAGACTCCAATAAGCTGACAGCGAATTTAGCGATGCGTAAAACCGTCAAACATATAGCTTGGTTTGCCATTGCACTCGCCACTGGTTTTACTTTTGTTGGCTACTTCGTGCCAATGAAGCAATTGGTTATCGACTTTTTCACCTTTAACGCCAACTTCTGGCCCGTCTTTTGGGTAATGTTCTTTGCCATTTGTACTTATGGTAATGCTGGTTGGATGCGTTCCATCATGTGTATTCACATGTGTCCTTACGCGCGCTTCCAGTCTGCCATGTTTGATAAAGACACCTTCATCGTTGGCTACGATGCAAAACGTGGGGAAAAACGTGGCCCACGTCCGCGTAAAGCCGATCCAAAGCAACTTGGTTTGGGTGATTGTATTGATTGTGATTTGTGTGTGCAGGTGTGCCCAACAGGTATCGATATTCGTGACGGCTTGCAGTATGAATGTATCAACTGTGGCGCCTGTATTGATGCGTGTGATAACACCATGGATCGCATGGGCTACGAGAAGGGCCTAATTAGTTACACCACCGAGCATCGCTTATCGGGTAAGAGTACCAAAGTCATGCGTCCGAAGCTGCTAGGCTATGGTGCCGTACTACTCGTCATGGTCGGTCTTTTCTTTGCCCAAATTGCAGCGGTAGACCCAGCCGGCATGAGTGTTATTCGCGACCGTAACCAACTGTTCCGCGTTAATGGCTCGGGAGAAGTAGAAAACACCTACACCCTCAAGGTGATCAACAAAACTCAGCAAGTGCAAGAGTACTCGTTGGATGTTGAAGGGCTATCCGATGTAAGCTGGTATGGTAAGCAGACAATTCAGGTCCAGCCAGGTGAGGTATTGAACCTGCCAATGAGTCTTGGTACCGATCCTGACAAGCTAAACTCTGCGATTACGACAATTCAGTTTATACTCACCGATAAGAGCAACGAATTCACTATTGAAGTAGAAAGCCGTTTTATTAAAAAACTATAGCGCTACTTCAGTGACTAACGGAAAAAGGCTCAGTAATGAGCCTTTTTGTTTATATGTCCCAAAGTATGTTTAACTTTGACGCCCTTACCCCAGACTTTATGTGGTACGCGTTAGAAAGCATCGGCGTTCGCGCAGAATCAGGCTTTCTTCCCCTCAATAGCTACGAAAACCGTGTTTATCAATTCACTGACGAAGAGCGTCGTCGTTATGTCGTCAAGTTTTACCGTCCTGAACGTTGGAGCAATGAACAGATCCAAGAGGAACACGACTTTACTTTAGAGCTGATTGGCAATGAGATCCCCGTCGCACCACCTGTGCGCATCAACGGTGAAACCCTGCATCACTATCAAGGCTATGCTTTTGCGCTGTTTGATAGCGTGGGTGGTCGCCAATACGAGGTTGACAATTTAGATCAGCTCGAAGGTGTAGGGCGTTTCCTTGGCAGAATCCATAAAGTCGGCAGCCGCCAAGCCTTCCAACATCGTCCTCCTATTGGCTTACAAGAATACCTGTATCAACCAAGAGAGATTCTGCAAAACGCCAATATGATTCCAATGCACTTGGAGAACAGCTTCTTCAATGACTTGGATATGCTGATCAAATCAATTGAAAGCCACTGGCAAGAAGGCTTCAATATCATTCGTTTGCATGGCGATTGCCACCCAGGCAATATTTTGTGGCGAGATGGCCCTATGTTTGTTGATTTGGATGACGCTCGTAACGGCCCTGCAGTACAAGACTTATGGATGCTATTGAACGGTGAACGCCAAGACAAACTGATGCAGTTGGATATTGTTTTAGAGGCTTACCAAGAGTTTTGCGACTTTAATCCTGCAGAATTGAAACTAATCGAGCCACTTCGCGGTCTACGAATGGTGCACTATATGGCATGGCTAGCAAAACGTTGGCATGACCCTGCATTTCCTCTCGCTTTTCCATGGTTTAATGAGCCAAAATACTGGGAAGGTCAGGTCCTTGCATTTAAAGAGCAGATCGCCGCTTTAGAAGAAGCACCGCTGTCTTTAATGCCTCAATGGTAAGTCAGGCCAAAAATTCAAAAATGGAGATATTTCGATGAAAAAACTGTTCGCACTGTTTTCTATGCTGATGTTAAGCCTGTCGGCACATGCAGCGCAATTCAAAGAAGGTGAACATTACAAAGTATTGGATCTTGAGGCATCAAAAAAACCTCTTGTGACGGAGTTTTTCTCTTTCTACTGCCCGCACTGTAATAGCTTTGAACCAGTTATCCAGCAACTGAAAAAGCAGTTGCCAGAAGGTACTAAGCTATTAAAAAACCACGTTTCTTTCATGGGTGGCAACATGGGCCCATCAATGAGCAAAGCCTACGCAACGATGGTTGCATTAAAAGTGGAAGACAAAATGGTGCCAGTGATGTTTAACCGCATCCACAATCTAAAGAAGGCGCCACGTAATGATGAAGAACTTCGTCAAATCTTCCTTGATGAAGGTGTAGACGCGAAAAAATTCGATTCTGCATTCAAAGGCTTCGCGGTTGATTCAATGGTTCGCCGTATGGACAAGCAATTTGAAAACAGCGGTCTAACCGGCGTTCCTGCGGTTATCGTTAACAACAAATACCTAGTTCAAGCACAAAGCATCAAAACGATGGATGAGTACTTCTCTCTGGTGAACTACTTGCTGACACTAAAATAAGCACATCGATATCAATCAAAAGGGGAGCACGTCGCTCCCCTTTTGTTTATTTGTAAATCTCTTGTAGTAACCGATCTTTTTCTTGCCACACATCACCCAACCATTGCTGAAATTGCCGCTTATAGGGCTTATCGTTGAAGTAATCACCGAGCACTCGTTCATCAACGGGTAACACATTTACACGCACAACCACCTTGCTCATGCGACCCATCAATAAATCCTTGAACGGTTTATGCGTATTTTCTGGGTACGCCAACGTAACGTCGATAATGCTCTCGAACTGTTCCCCCATCGCCGCTAACGTGTACGCAATCCCGCCCGATTTTGGTTGCAGCAAATATTGATAGTTTGCTTTACTCTTACGCTGCTTTTCTTCGGTAAATCGAGTTCCTTCGACATAGTTAACCACTGTGGTTGGACTGTGTTTGAACTTAGCGCACGAGCGACGTGTCGTCTCTAAATCTTGACCTCGCTTATGAGGGTTGCGGATCAGATACTCTCGCGAATAGCGACGCATAAATGGCATATCGAGCGCCCAACACGCCATCCCGATGAAAGGCACATACAGCAGTTGTTGCTTGAGGAAAAACTTCGGCATGGGAATACGGTCTTTAAACACGCAGCAAAGCACAACAATATCTGTCCAACTGAGATGGTTACTGATCAGCAGATACCACCCGTCTTTTTTAAGCGCTTCACCGCCCTGAACATCCCACTCAACACGGTTAGATACCGCCAGAATGCACGCATTAACGGTAGCCCATAACCACATCACCTTATTGGCACAAGCGGTCGCTATCGCTTTTAGCTTTACGCCAGGAAGCAATATTTTAAATACAGCGATAACACAAATTGCGAGTGAACAAACCGCAGAATTGAGAATCACAAAAGAAGCGTTAAAAAAAAATAACAAATATGCCAACATGATAGTCAAACAACAGTGATAATGTGTGAAGAATAAAACAGCGTGTAATTATACTGCGCCTTTGCCACATTGGAACATGCGTGGGAATGGTCAGATTTGTTACCGCAACCAATATGTGCACCACTCATTCGACAACAAGGAGATAACGAATGAAACCAAGGCTACTTCTCTTGCCTTTGGCCTTTGTCGTCAGTTCTGCTCAGGCTCAACTCGCTGAAACCGCAGGTTTTGGCGGTGAAATTTCGCTGAATGCCGGATTCATATCATCAGAATCCAATTTCAATACAGAAAATAGTAACACCATCGATTCTCTCGATAAGCGTGCCGATAGTGACAGTTCCGTTATCGCTGCACCGCTAGGGAGTGTGACATACACCTTTGGTAGCCGACTCAACCACCAAGTTTACGCCGGTACCACACGCTCAGATGTCGCGGTAGGTACACTCGCTTTTCAGTTGGGCTATCAACACGAGCTACAATCTGGCACCGTGCTCGATGTTTCCTATCTGCCGACGGTACTCAAAGGCGAAACTTGGCGCAACCCTTATCAAGTAGGAACCGCACGTAAAGAGACGGATGTTGACGGCAATGCGTATCGCTTTCAGATCAAAGGGTTAATTGATAAGAACTTCAACCTTGATCTTGCTTATGCTGATAAAGACATCGAGCAGGAGGAAGTGACAGACCGCTCACTTGCTCGCGATGCTAACCTTTACTATGTCAAAGGCGACTATCGCATTCCACTCAACCAAACGTCTATGTTGCAACCCGCTTTCACCTACATCAATCAAGATGCCGACGGTAAGGCGGAATCATTTGATTCGTACGGGTTTGACATCAGCTGGTTTAAATTTATCAATCGCCATCGATTGGCTCTCACCGCGGGTTATGCATGGAAAGACTATCAAGGAGCTAGCCAAACTTTTGCTAAAACACGAAATGACGACACCATCAGCCTATTTGCGGCCTACGAATATCAAAACGTATTTGACTGGCAAGACTGGTCGTTCATTTCTTTAGCCGGCTATAGCCAAACTGACTCGAATATCACGTTTTATGAGGAGAAAGAGTACCTATTGTCGCTTGGTCTCAACTACACCTTCTAACGTCCTTCATCGCAACAAGGCGCTCACAACACTTGTTGCGATGACACTTTGCTGTCTATACCGCTTGCGCCGTAAGCTGTTTCAGTAAACGGTCCATCGCTCGATACCCAAGCGCCTCGGCCAAGTGCGTTCGTTCAATTTGCTCCGCCCCATCCAGATCGGCGATTGTTCGCGCCACTTTGATAATACGATGATACGCACGAATCGAGAGCCCTAAACGATGCAAAGCGGTTTCAAGAAACTCAGCATCACTCTTATGCAAGGGACAAAACGCCTCAATTTCTCGACTACCTAGCAGTGCATTGACCTTACCACTGCGGTTTAGCATATTGTTACGCGCATGGCTCACACGCGCTTTTACGATAGCAGTCGGCTCACCACGATCACCTCCTTCTGCTAATGTCCCTTTGGGCAAAGCTGGGATTTCTAAAGACATATCAAAGCGATCTAACAGTGGTCCAGATAATCGACCAAGGTAGCGCAAAATAGCTTGTGGATTGGTGCGCGCTTGATTGCCTTCGTAATATCCTGTCGGGCTTGGGTTCAATGCTCCAACTAATTGGAAGCGAGCCGGAAAGCGTGTTTTACCTTGCGCTCGAGAGATAATGATCTCGCCAGATTCGAGCGGTTCGCGTAACGAGTCTAGAACTTTACGATCAAATTCGGGCATTTCATCGAGAAACAATAACCCGTTGTGGGCTAAAGAGATCTCCCCTGGTCTGGGTACCGAACCACCGCCGACTAATGCCGCCATTGAACTTGAATGATGCGGAGAACGAAACGGACGCGACTTCCAGTTATGCTCATTAATTTCACTCTGAGTCAACGATGCCACCGAAGCGGTTTCCATTGCTTCTTCGTCACTCATTTCCGGTAATAAGTCACACAAACGCGAAGCCAACATCGTTTTTCCAGTACCTGGCGGGCCAAGGAAAAGTAAGTTGTGGTTTCCAGCGGCAGCAATCTCCAGTGCTCGCTTACCTTGTTGTTGGCCAATAATATCTTGTAAGTCTCGACCATGTTTTTCGATCGTTTTTCGCTTAGGCGTTTGAAAAAGATTCAGTCGATGTTGACCACAAAGCTCGGCACATACTTCCAGTAATGATTGGGCCGATTTATGTTGTTCCTTCCCCACCAGCGCCGCCTGATCGCCATTCACATGTGGGACGACCAAATGACGTTGAATCTTACTGGCTTCCAGCGCAGCAGGCAGCACACCTTTTACAGGTCTCAGACCACCAGATAACGCTAACTCACCAACAAATTCGTAGTTTTTGAGCTTATCTGTCGCGATTTGCTCCGAAGCGGCCAAAATTCCCAATGCAATAGGAAGATCAAAACGCCCTCCCTCCTTGGGTAGATCTGCCGGAGCCAAGTTCACGGTGATCCGCTTAGCAGGAAATTGAAAGTTAGAATTAATGATCGCACTGCGTACGCGATCTTTGGACTCTTTTACCGTTGTCTCTGGCAAGCCTACTAAGGTAAACCCTGGCATGCCGTTGCTGATATGAACTTCTACACTAACCGATGGCGCTTGCACCCCGACGCTTGCTCGACTATGAATGATTGCCAGCCCCATACGTTCCTCAATTTTTTTGAACACTCTGTAAACAAATGTTTTATCTAGTTGGTTATGTTATATACCGCGTCCCAATTGAGAGTTAATGTGAAAAAAGAATGACTTTTTGCTTGTCATGCAGCGGAATTGTGTGATACCACTAATGACGCAAACAATTTCGTAGAACATTACACAACATTTTTTAACGAAAAAAGAACGACAGACAGATGAACCTTTTCGCTCATATCAACGCACTGCTAGCCCTGATTATCGTGGTCATTATTGGCACCGCGCGGGGTATTGTGGGCGAAAGGTAACCACAAATTACAAAAAACCCCCGCACTGAAAAGTCCGGGGGTTTTTTTACAACTACAAGTTGTCATCTGTCTAACCCTCGGACAGTTTAACGGGAAGAATGGGAGTGCACATGAAGTGCAATAAATATGGCAATCGCTACGAGCCACAACGTAGCAAAGGAGGTTTACGATGACTGGTGCACAACTTGTCGTAGCCGCTTTAAGACAGCAAGGCATCGAAACCGTTTTTGGCTACCCCGGCGGGGCCATCATGCCAATCTATGATGCTTTGTATGACGGTGGGGTGGAACACATCCTATGCCGTCACGAGCAAGGGGCCGCTATGGCAGCTATCGGGATGGCTCGTTCCACTCAAGACGTTGCTGTGTGCATGGCAACTTCTGGCCCAGGAGCCACTAACCTTGTTACCGGCCTTGCCGACGCTTTCCTTGACTCCGTACCTCTAGTTGCCATCACAGGCCAGGTTGCTAGCTCTCATATCGGTACCGATGCATTCCAAGAAATGGATGTGATCGGAATGTCCCTAGCCTGTACTAAGCACAGCTATCTCGTGACCGAAATTGAAGATCTAGCTCCGACACTTGCCGAAGCCTTTGAGGTCGCAAAAACCGGTCGTCCGGGTCCAGTCATTGTCGATATCGCCAAAGACGTTCAACTCGCTCAAGCACCTACAGACCTTCTTCCTCCATACATAGCACCAGCAATCGAAGATGTCAGCGCTGAAGATATCAAACGTGCGCAAGATGTGCTGGCAGCATCTACTCGCCCAGTGTTGTATGTTGGTGGTGGCGTGCAACTTGCAAAAGCAACCGATGCAGTACGCGAATTTCTTCGCTTAAACCCAATGCCTGCAGTTAGCACATTAAAAGGCCTCGGTACCATTGAACGCCATGATCCTCACTATCTTGGTATGTTGGGTATGCACGGCACCAAAGCCGCTAATCTAGTGGTTCAAGAAGCCGATCTATTGATCGTGGTTGGCGCGCGCTTTGATGACCGTGTGACGGGTAAGCTCGACACGTTTGCACCAAATGCAAAAGTGATTCATATCGACATTGATGCTGCGGAGATTCATAAACTGCGCCACGCCAACGCACCATTACGTGGCGACATCAACACCATTCTTCCTCAGCTAGAGCTGACTCAAGATATTTCACCGTGGGTTCATCACAGTGAAAGTCTGCGCAGCGGCTTTAAGTGGCGTTACGACCACCCGGGCGAGTTAATCTACGCACCGCTATTGCTTAAACAACTGTCTGACATGATGCCAGATAGCTCAATTGTCTCGACCGACGTCGGTCAGCATCAGATGTGGGCAGCGCAACATATCCAGCCACGCGAACCACAAAATTTCATCACTTCTGCTGGCCTTGGCACCATGGGCTTTGGCTTGCCAGCAGCGATGGGCGCTGCAGTCGCACGTCCTGATGATCAGTCTATTCTTATTACAGGTGACGGTTCATTTATGATGAACGTTCAGGAATTGGGCACGCTGAAGCGTCGTCAGATTCCAGTGAAGATTGTCCTTCTTAATAACCAACGTCTTGGCATGGTTCGCCAATGGCAGTCGTTGTTCTTTGACGGTCGCCACAGTGAAACCATTCTTGATGACAACCCAGATTTCGTGATGTTAGCAAAAGCGTTCGATATCCCGGGCAAAACCATCACCAAGAAAGAAGAAGTCGAACCTGCTCTCAAAGAGATGCTAGCGAGTGAAACTTCTTACATGCTTCACGTTTTGATTGATGAAGAAGAAAACGTGTGGCCATTGGTGCCACCTGGCGCATCAAACAGTGATATGTTGGAAAATACATAGGAGACAATCGCATGGACAGATATTTACTCGACATCAAAGCCGATGACAAACCGGTACTGTTGGAGCGCGTTCTACGTGTGATTCGTCACCGAGGTTTCGTGATCAAACAAGTCGCGGCTACGCAAAACCACGAAAGCAAAGTAGCCAGCGTCGAGATCATCGTCGACAGCGATCGACCAATCTCGTTTTTGATCAATCAAATAGAGAAGTTGTGGGACGTTCGTAAGGTTGAGGTGCTAAAAATCCGCAACGATGAACTGCCAAATCACAACTTACAACAACACGTAAGTGCATAAGGAAGGCAACAAATGGCAACGAAAACTGCAGATTTCATTTGGTTTAATGGTGAGATGGTTCCATGGGCAGAGGCGAACGTTCACGTTCTGACTCACGCAATGCACTATGGTACATCCGTGTTTGAAGGCGTGCGCTGTTACAACACACCAAAAGGCCCAATTGTCTTCCGTCACCGTGAGCATGCACAACGTCTAAAAGATTCTGCCAAGATTTACCGCTTTCCGATCCCTTTCTCTGTAGAAGAAATCATGGAAGCGACCCGAGAAACACTGCGCCAAAACAAACTCGACAGCGCTTACATTCGTCCATTGGGTTTTGTCGGTAATGTTGGCTTAGGCGTATGTCCACCAGTTGGCACTGAGATGGATCTAATCATTGCAGCATTTCCTTGGGGCTCTTACTTAGGCGAAGAAGCGCTAGAAAAAGGTGTCGATGCGATGATTTCAAGCTGGAATCGCGCTGCGCCAAACACCATCCCAACTGCGGCTAAAGCAGGCGGTAACTACCTATCTTCACTACTGGTTGGTGGTGAAGCGCGTCGTCACGGTTACGACGAAGGTATTGCGCTAAGCGTAGATGGTTACCTATCGGAAGGGGCTGGTGAAAACATCTTCGTTATCAAAGATGGCGTAATCACCACACCACCAGCAACTAGCGCGATTCTACCGGGCATCACTCGTGACTCGATCATGACAATTGCACGCGATAAAGGCTACGAAGTACGTGAAGCGAACATTGCTCGTGAAGCCCTTTACCTTGCCGATGAAGTCTTCATGACAGGTACTGCGGCTGAGATTGTACCAGTGGCAACCATCGACAAGATTGAAGTGGGCACTGGTAAGCGCGGCCCTATCACTAAAGAACTACAAGCAGCCTACTTTGGCCTATTTGACGGCACCACGGAAGATAAGTGGGGCTGGTTAGACTATGTGTACCCAGAACAGAAGTAAGAAGGATTAGGAAATGCCAAAATATAGATCAGCTACCACCACACATGGTCGTAACATGGCGGGTGCACGAGCACTGTGGCGTGCAACGGGTGTGAAAGAAGAAGACTTCGGTAAACCAATCATCGCCGTTGTAAACTCGTTTACTCAATTTGTTCCGGGTCACGTACACCTGAAAGACATGGGTCAGCTTGTAGCACGCGAAATCGAAAAAGCTGGCGGTATTGCGAAAGAATTCAACACCATCGCGGTTGATGATGGTATCGCAATGGGTCACGGCGGCATGCTGTACTCACTGCCTTCACGCGAACTGATCGCAGACTCAGTAGAATACATGGTCAACGCGCACTGTGCCGATGCCATGGTATGTATCTCTAACTGTGACAAAATCACTCCGGGAATGTTGATGGCATCTATGCGTCTTAACATCCCTGTTATCTTTGTTTCTGGTGGTCCAATGGAAGCGGGTAAAACCAAGCTTTCTGATCAGATCATCAAACTAGACCTTGTAGATGCGATGATCCAAGGCGCGGATCCAAAAGTGTCTGATGAGCAAAGCGAGCAGATCGAACGCAGCGCATGTCCAACGTGTGGATCGTGTTCAGGCATGTTCACTGCAAACTCAATGAACTGTCTAACGGAAGCACTGGGTCTTTCTCAACCAGGTAACGGTTCTATGCTGGCAACGCACGCTGACCGTGAACAACTGTTCCTTAATGCAGGTCGTCGTATCGTTGAACTGACTCGTCGTTACTACGAGCAAGATGACGAATCAGCACTGCCGCGCAACATCGCTACGTTTGATGCGTTCGAAAACGCAATGGCACTGGACATCGCAATGGGCGGTTCAACCAACACCATTCTGCACCTACTTGCCGCGGCGCAAGAAGGTGAAGTGGATTTCGATATGGAAGATATCGATCGCCTATCACGTCAAGTACCACACCTATGTAAAGTGGCACCATCTACCCAGAAATATCACATGGAAGACGTACACCGCGCAGGTGGCGTCATGGCAATTCTTGGTGAGTTAGATCGTGCAGGTCTTCTACACAATGATGCGCGCACCGTACTTGGTCTTTCCATGAAAGAGCAGCTCGCAAAATACGACATCATCCAAACTGAAGACGAAGAAGTACTCAAGTTCTACCGCGCAGGTCCTGCGGGTATTCGTACTACTCAAGCGTTCTCACAAGATTGCCGCTGGGATCGCCTTGATGACGACCGTGCGGAAGGTTGTATTCGTACTATCGATCATGCCTTTAGCAAAGAAGGTGGCCTAGCCGTTCTATCAGGCAACATCGCATTAGATGGTTGTATCGTTAAGACTGCTGGTGTGGATGAGAGCATCCATAAGTTCACTGGCCCAGCCGTAGTTTTCGAAAGCCAAGAAGACGCCGTAGAAGGCATCTTAGGCGGCAAAGTAAAAGCAGGCGACGTGGTTGTTATCCGTTACGAAGGCCCTAAAGGTGGTCCGGGCATGCAAGAAATGCTTTACCCAACCACTTATCTAAAATCGATGGGCCTTGGCAAAGAGTGTGCACTTCTGACTGACGGCCGTTTCTCTGGCGGCACATCAGGTCTGTCTATCGGCCACGCCTCTCCTGAAGCAGCAAACGGCGGTGCAATTGGTCTGGTAAAAGAAGGCGATATGATCGCAATTGATATTCCAAACCGTTCAATTTCACTCCAAGTGTCTGAACAAGAACTTGCTGAGCGCCGTGCAAAACAAGACGAACTAGGCTGGAAACCAGTTGACCGCCAACGTGAAGTTTCATTTGCACTCAAAGCGTACGCGAGTATGGCAACCAGTGCTGACAAGGGTGCAGTACGAGACAAGTCGAAGCTAGAGGGCTAGCAATGATGGAAGCTCAACCCGAAAAACAAGTGAACCAAACTGGCGCAGATTATCTGCGCCAAATCCTTCGCGCACCTGTTTATGAAGTAGCAACAGTGACGCCACTGCAAGAAATGCCTCGTTTATCTGCACGTATCGGGAATAACGTGCAGATCAAGCGTGAAGATCGCCAACCCGTACACTCGTTCAAATTGCGCGGTGCATACAACATGGTGGCGAGTTTATCTGAAGCACAAAAAGCCGCTGGTGTCATTGCAGCATCGGCAGGTAACCACGCTCAAGGCATGGCGCTCTCTGGTACTAAGCTAGGCATCAAAACCACCATCGTGATGCCTAAAACCACACCAGACATCAAAGTCGATGCGGTACGTGGCTTCGGTGGCAATGTAGTGCTGCACGGCAGCAACTTTGATGAGGCAAAAGCGGAAGCGGAACGCCTTTCTGATCTGCATGGGTACACATTTGTCCCTCCTTTCGATCACCCACTGGTGATTGCAGGTCAAGGCACCATAGGCATGGAAATGCTGCAGCAAAATGGTCACCTTGATTACATTTTCGTCCCTGTCGGTGGTGGCGGTTTGGCTGCGGGTGTTGCGGTACTTGTGAAGCAGCTCATGCCAGAAATCAAAGTGATTGCAGTTGAGCCAGAAGATTCGTCATGCCTCAAAGCTGCTTTGGATGCTGGTGAGCCAGTAGTACTAGACCAAGTCAGCATGTTTGCCGATGGCGTCGCTGTAAAACGCATTGGCGAAGAGACTTTCCGTCTATGCCAAAAGTACATTGATGGCCATATTGCCGTCTCTAGCGATGAAATCTGCGCAGCAGTAAAAGACATCTTTGAAGACACCCGTGCGATTGCAGAGCCTTCTGGCGCGCTTGCTCTGGCGGGTTTGAAGAAGTTTGCTGAGCAAAACAAACTGCAAGGTAAGAATTTAGGTACTGTGCTGTCTGGTGCCAACACTAACTTCCATGGCTTACGTTATGTTTCTGAGCGTTGCGAGCTTGGTGAGAAACGTGAAGGTTTGCTTGCCGTCACCATTCCTGAGCGTCAAGGTGCCTTCTTTGAGTTCTGTAACCTCATTGGCGGCCGCGCCGTAACGGAGTTTAACTACCGCTACAACGATGACGCATTGGCAAATATCTTTGTCGGTGTGCGTTTGCAAGGCGGTCAGGAAGAGCTAGAACATATCATTCACGACTTACGTGATGGTGGCTACCCAGTGGTTGATTTGTCTGATGATGAAATGGCGAAGCTGCACGTGCGCTACATGATTGGTGGTAAGCCGTCTAAGCCGCTTAAAGAGCGCCTCTACAGCTTTGAATTCCCAGAGTATCCTGGTGCCTTGCTGAAATTCTTAAGCACTCTTGGTACCCATTGGAATATTAGCTTGTTCAACTACCGTAACCACGGCGCAGACTACGGACGCGTTTTATGTGGTTTCGAGTTAGATGAAGGAGATTTAGCTCAGTTTTCTGCGCATTTACGCGAACTTGGCTATCAATGCAAAGACGAAACAGACAACCCGTCTTACAAGTTCTTCCTGTCATAAAACGCCACATTTTAAACATATCAATGAAAACACCTCGCTAATGCGAGGTGTTTTTTATGACTGTAACCAATCTTTATGTAGCTGATTAGGCGATCCAAGATAGTCCACCATCCACTGGATCAATTTATGATTATCATCTTTGCGCCATACTAAGCAGCAGTGACTGAGCGGTTTATCATCCGGCATGACCTTCTCCACCAGCACACCATCATTGATTAAGGGTGTTGCAATATGACGTGGCATGTAACCCACGCCCACCCCATTTTTTAAACATTCAATCGCACTATACCAATTGGGCAATAATAATCGGCGCTGTTGCGGATAATGGCCAGTATGGCGTTTTGGCAGCACGTTCGAAGTATCATCAAGACAGATCGCCGGAAATTGACTCACAAACTCTTCAGTAAGCACTTGTTGTCGAACGCAAGGATGAGCGGGTGACATTACAAATGCCCAATCTAATACGCCCATATCTTTGACTTCAAAATCTCCCCCAACGGGAACCGCAGATGTCGCGCCAACGACAATGTCGGCTCGACCTTGTGCTATGGCTTCCCAAGAACCATTGAAGACCTCCATATTGATCTGCAATTCAGCAAATTCAAACTCGCGATAGAAATCTTCCACCAAAGGTTTGAGTTTTTCTAACTTCACCACGTTATCTAAGGTCAGCTTTAACGTGCTTTTCCATCCTTGAGCCGCTCGCCGCGTTTGTGCTTTCACCTCTTCCATTTGACGCAGCAAAGAGCGCGCCTCGGCCATAAAAAGTTCACCCGCTGGAGTTAGCTCGACTTTCCTTGGTAAACGTCGAAACAGCACCACATCTAAATCTTGCTCGACCTGCCTTACTCCATAGCTGATGGCTGAGGGGACTTTATGCAATACCTCAGCCGCAGCGGTGAAACTGCCTAAACGGGCAACCGTATCCAGCATTTCCAAAGACGCTTTAGAGAACATGATTTAACCTTTCAAAAAATTTGATTGATAACCAACAATTTTAGCGTTTTATTTTCTCAAAATCGAAAAATAGAATAATAAGGTAAATAAATCAGGGTTGGCGCCAACTGATGTTGATTAAAAAATGATTAAATAATTTGACTGGTTGAATCATGAAAATCTCAAAACTACAGCTCATTTATCTGGCAGCATTATCGATGCTTGGCTTCGTTGCTACCGATATGTATCTGCCAGCATTCAAAGCGATGGAAATCGACTTTGCAACAGGCCCTGAGCAAATTGCGCTCTCTTTAACGGTATTCCTCGTTGGTATGGCGATTGGCCAGCTAATGTGGGGATTGGCATCCGATAAATTTGGCCATCGTAATACACTCGCAGCCGGGTTGGTGCTATTTACTATCGCGTCATTCGGTTTGGCTTTCTGTGATCAAGTATGGCAACTACTCACACTGCGCTTTATCCAAGCTATCGGTGTGTGTGCACCAGCCGTGATCTGGCAGGCTATGGTCATTAAGCGCTACTCAAGCAGTAGCCAACAAATTTTTGCGACAATCATGCCACTCGTCGCGCTATCACCAGCACTAGCACCTCAATTAGGGGTTGTGTTGGCAGATAACTTCGGCTGGCACAGTATCTTTATTACGCTAACACTAGTTGGCGTCTTTTTGGTCTTTGCGACCATGGCACAAAAAGACGAGAAAGCAGAAATCAAACAAACCAGTATGTCTGCCGACATCAAAGCGCTGCTGAGTTCTAAAAAATACCTTGGCAACGTGTTTATGTTTGCGACGGCTTCAGCTGCATTCTTTGCTTACCTAACTGGGATGCCAGAAATCATGGCGCAACTGGGCTACGAAGCAAAAGATATTGGTTTGAGCTTTATCCCACAAACCATCGCGTTTATGGCTGGTGGCTACTTAGGTAAAGTAGGCGTTCGAAAATTTGGTGATGAAAAGGTTCTGCGCCAACTGATTGGCCTATTTAGTGTCGCGGCATTAATGATTTTCATTGCTTCACAGTGGGAGCTGTCATCGATTTGGCCTATTCTTGCGCCATTCTGTTTGATTGCCGTTGCTAACGGCGCACTGTACCCAATCGTGGTAAACCGTGCACTGGCCAGCGCACAACAGAGCCCTGCAACAGCAGCAGGTCTGCAAAACAGCCTGCAAATCTGTGTAAGTAGCTTCTCAAGTGCATTGGTAGCCGCAATGGCAAGCCAAGCTCAGATGGTTACTGGCATCGCAATCATCATCTGTATGGGTGGGCTGTGGATGGGATACATTCTGTCGAATCGCGAATTATCCAAGCACTTTACGACTCCTGACAACGCCCGAGTCGTGAGTGAAGACGAACTTTAATCGTTCAGATAATAAAAAGAGCCGCGCAATGCGGCTCTTTCTGTTTATAAGCTTTTCAACCCCCATTTCTTGGCAGTCTGCTTAAAAAAGCCTTGAGTCTTTTTCAACTCTACCCAGTGATTGATGTAATTAATCCATACTTGATCGTCTTGCGGCAACAACATAGCAATTGGGGTTGGTTTACGCGGTGCGGTCACTGGCACTATCGCCAACTGTTTAAACTTATCCACCAACGTCGCTGCTTCCACATTGGACGTCACCGATACATCGGCCCTGCGAGCTAGTAGTTCTTGGAAGTCGCGCGCTGGCGCTTCAATAACAATATGCTGAGCAGACGGGAAGAACTCTTTCACCATTTTTTCTTGTACCGTACCTAACGTCGCTGCGACTTTTACTTCTGGTTTATTAAAATCCGCCCAATCAGAAAATTTGGCGAGATCTTTCTTTTGCACCACAGGTACAAAGGCAAGGTAGAAATACGGCTGGCTGTATCCAGCTACTTTCGCGCGCGACATGTTCAGAGATGCGCTGCCAGTAATATCGTATTTGTTGGCGGTAATGCCATTAACTAGCGTCTTCCAATCCGTGGGCACATACTCCACTTTTACACCGAGATCTTTAGCAAGTTCTGTTGTTACATCGATATCGAAGCCACGATAACTGTTTGTCGCGGGGTCTTTCATCGTCATCGGATTCCAATCTCCCGTCGTTCCAACTCGGAGTACGCCATTGTCTAAAATGGATTGAAGACGGCTTTCAGCGTGAGCGACTTGAGTCGCAGCAAGCAAACACATTCCTAGCACTAGTAAAATCTTTCTCATTTTTATTCCCTTAAAAATAATGACCTTATACGGTTTAATAATTAACCTTTATTAGAGCTCTACTGATAACATAGCAGCAACAAAGGAAGTTTTTTAGTTAATTCAGGGAGTAAATGTGACGTTTCGAACTCTATGGCTGTTTTCACTGCTATTACTCACTGGTTGTTCAGATTATCAATGGGGCTGGTATGTACTTGACCCTTCGACGGATCAAGGGCTCACCAATCTAAAGTTTTTAATCGCTGGGTTTAATGACACCATTCAGGTATCACTCCTCAGTATGTTATTTGCGATGAGCTTGGGCCTGATCGTTGCGTTACCCGCTCTGTCGGACTCTGCCTCTCTGAAGTGGATAAACCGTATTTATGTCGAGGTGATCCGTTCAGTGCCAGTTTTAGTCTTACTACTTTGGGTGTATTACGGCATGCCTACGCTATTGGATGTCTCACTCAATCACTTTTGGGCGGGTGTTATTGCACTGACTATCGCTGAGAGCGCGTTTATGGCGGAAGTATTTCGCGGTGGAATACAAGCTATCAGCCGTGGCCAGCATGAAGCGGCTGAATCTTTGGGCTTAAGCTATTGGCAAAAGATGCGCTTGGTAATTCTTCCCCAAGCGTTTCGGCAAATTCTCCCACCACTGGGCAATCAATTCGTCTACATCCTCAAGATGAGTTCTTTAGTCAGTGTGATTGGTTTAAGCGATCTCACTCGCCGTGCTAATGAGCTGGTGGTGAATGAATACTTACCCCTAGAAATTTATACCTTCCTCGTTTTGGAGTACTTGTTGCTCATCCTATTTGTATCTCAAGCCGTTCGTTGGCTCGAAAAACGTATTGCCATTCCTAGCTACTAGCGATGAAGCCTTAGCTAGAAACAACAAAGCCGCTCTTGTTGAGCGGCTTTGACAATATAGAGACAGAGTGTAGGTAATGCTTATTTTTGTTTTACAGGACGCTGCCAGCCAGTAATTTTGCGCTCTTTGACGCGAGTAATTACTAACTCACCTTCTTCAACATCTTTTGTTAGTGTCGTGCCTGCACCGATGGTTGCGCCATCAGCGATAGTGACAGGCGCCACCAGCTGGCTATCAGAACCAACAAAAACATCATTACCGATGATGGTTTTAAACTTGTTCGCACCATCGTAGTTACAAGTGATAGTACCTGCACCGATGTTAGTACGTTGACCGATCTCTGCATCACCTAAGTAAGTTAGGTGGTTCGCTTTTGAACCTTCTCCGATGCGCGCATTTTTCACTTCAACGAAGTTACCCACATGGGAATCGTTACGCATTTCAGCACCAGGACGAAGGCGAGTAAATGGACCAACCGTACATTCTTCACCAACCGTTGCACCTTCAATCACACTGTAAGGGCGAACGATGGTGTTGTCGTCGATTTCACAATCTTTCAGTACACAACCCGCACCGATAACCACGTTATCACCCAGTGAAACTTTACCTTCGATGATAACATTTACGTCGATTTCACAGTCCATACCGCACTGTAACTCACCACGCAAATCAAAGCGTGCTGGATCGCGTAGCATGACACCTTGCTCTAGTAGTTTCTGAGCTTGCATTGACTGGAAAGCACGCTCTAGACGAGCAAGCTGTGCGCGGTCGTTGACCCCTTCCACCTCAATGGCATTGACTGGGTGTACTGCCTCAACGGCACGACCTTCATCGTGTGCAGCTGCAATAACGTCAGTTAGGTAGTATTCGCCTTGTGCGTTGTTGTTGTTTAAGCCAGACAACCAACGCTTAAGATCCCCACCAGTCGCAACCATCACGCCAGTGTTGATCTCTTTAATTTGTTTTTGTTCTTCTGTTGCATCTTTTTGCTCAACGATCGCCACAACAGGACCATTCTTACGGATAATACGACCGTAGCCTGTCGGGTTATCTAGAATCACTGTTAGTAGTGCAATACCGCCTGTTGGCTGTGCATCTAATAGGTTTTCAATCGTTTCAGCTGAAATCAGTGGAACATCACCGTAAAGCACCAGTACTTTTTCATCGTCTTCAAACTTCGGAGACGCTTGATCAACCGCATGACCTGTCCCTAACTGCTCCGCTTGAAGCACCCAATTTACAGGCTCTTCTGCAAGAGTGGTTTGCATTTGATCACCACCGTGGCCAAAGACCAAGTGGATATTTTGTGCACCTAGACCTGTACATGTATCAATCACATGTTTTGCCATTGGCTTACCTGCCAAAGTGTGTAGCACTTTAGGCATGTTTGAATACATACGGGTACCTTTACCCGCAGCAAGGATCACAGCACTGAATTTCATTAATAACCTATTGACGTTCTATTTTAATTGGGCGTTATTTTAAACACCTTGGAAGGATTAGTTAATGGTGGGATGTAAATTTCCAACTAAAATTAATCAAAAAGGCGACCAATTGGCCGCCTTTTTTCATGCAACGTTGCTAATTGAGCTTAGCGACGCTTTTTTGTCAGCTCGATAACTCGTAGCTGAGCAATGGCTTTAGCCAGTTCACTGGCCGCTTGTGCGAAGTCCATGTCACCATGCTGATTCTGGATTTGCTCCTCAGCGCGGCGTTTGGCTTCTTCTGCCTTCGCTGCGTCTAGCTCTTCACCACGGATAGCTGTATCAGCTAGTACAGTCGCTGTACCAGGCTGAATCTCTACCATACCACCAGAAACATAAATAATTTCTTCGTGGCCGTGCTGTTTCACAATACGCACCATACCAGGCTTGATAGCGGTCAGCAGCGGTGTGTGACCATGGAAAATACCAAGTTCACCTTCGCTACCGGTCACCTGAAACGTTTCAACACGACCAGAGAAGATTTTCTTCTCAGCGCTTACTACGTCTAGGTGAAAGGTTATTGCTGCCATATCGCCTCCTAGTTAGCCTTATAGCTTCTTCGCATTCTCAATAGCATCGTCGATGCTACCGCAGTACATAAATGCCTGCTCAGGAATGTCGTCGTATTCACCAGCTAGTAGGCCTTTAAAGCCACGTAGAGTCTCTTTTAGAGGTACGTAAATACCAGGGTCACCTGTAAATACTTCTGCTACGTGGTAAGGCTGAGTTAGGAAACGCTCAATCTTACGTGCACGAGATACAACTTGCTTATCTTCTTCAGATAGCTCGTCCATACCTAGGATAGCAATGATATCTTTCAGCTCTTTGTAGCGCTGAAGAGTCTGCTGAACACCACGAGCAACTTCGTAGTGATCTTGACCAACGACTAGTGGATCAAGCATACGAGATGTTGAATCTAGTGGGTCGATCGCAGGGTATAGACCCATTGCAGCGATGTTACGGTTAAGTACAACCGTTGCATCCAAGTGCGCGAACGTTGTTGCTGGAGACGGGTCAGTCAAGTCATCCGCAGGTACGTATACCGCCTGTACAGACGTGATAGAACCTGATTTCGTTGACGTGATACGCTCCTGAAGTACACCCATCTCTTCTGCAAGAGTTGGCTGGTAACCTACCGCAGAAGGCATACGACCTAGTAGTGCTGATACCTCTGTACCTGCAAGTGTGTAACGGTAGATGTTATCAATGAACAGTAGTACGTCACGACCTTCGTCACGGAAACGTTCTGCCATTGTTAGACCAGTCAGTGCAACACGTAGACGGTTACCTGGTGGCTCGTTCATCTGACCGTAAACCATCGCTACTTTTGATTCTTCAGGCTTCTCAACGTTTACAACGCCCGCTTCCTGCATCTCGTAGTAGAAATCGTTACCTTCACGAGTACGCTCACCAACACCAGCAAATACTGATAGACCTGAGTGCTGTAGTGCGATGTTGTTGATAAGTTCCATCATGTTAACGGTCTTACCTACACCTGCACCACCGAATAGACCGATTTTACCACCCTTAGCGAATGGACAAATTAGGTCGATTACTTTAACGCCCGTTTCTAGAAGTGCAATTTCGTTTGATTGCTCTTCGTAGCTTGGTGCACTACGGTGGATAGAGTAAACCTCTTCCGCACCCACTTCACCACGCTCGTCAATCGCGTCACCTAGGACGTTCATGATACGACCTAGAGTTTTAGTACCTACTGGTACTGAAATTGGAGCGCCAGTGTTAACCACTTCGACTCCACGACGTAAACCATCAGAGCTACCCATTACGATACAACGAACTACGCCACCGCCTAGCTGTTGTTGAACTTCAAGAACTAGACGCTCTTTTGAGTCCGTTACGTTTAGAGCGTCATATACACTAGGTACATTGCTCTGTGGGAACTCTACGTCGACTACCGCACCGATGATCTGTACGATCTTACCTGTAGCCATCGTTAATCCTCTAAACTATTTCGTTTTACCTAAGCTTAAACCGCAGCTGCACCACCAACGATTTCTGATAGTTCTTGTGTAATCGCAGCCTGACGGGCTTTGTTGTACACAAGTTCCAAATCGTCAATCAAACTGGTTGCGTTATCCGTTGCAGCCTTCATCGCAATCATTCGAGCCGCTTGCTCACAAGCAAGGTTCTCAACCACACCTTGGTATACCTGAGACTCTACGTAACGCACTAATAGCGTATCCAGTAGAGGTTTTGGTTCAGGCTCATAGATGTAGTCCCATGAATGCTCACGCTGCATCTCTTCGCTGTCCGATTTAGGCAAAGGTAGCAATTGATCGATCGTTGGTTGCTGAACCATAGTATTTACAAACTTGTTGAATACTACATATAGACGGTCCAGTTCACCTTCATCGTATTTCTTCAGCATTACGCCAACAGAGCCGATTAGGTCTTGTAGGCTTGGATTATCTCCAAGACCAGAAACCTGTGCCGCAACTTTTGCGCCACCATGTTTAAAGAAAGCTGTTGCTTTTGAGCCAACAACGGCTAGCTCAATCTCAGCACCTTTCTCTCTCCATGCTTGCATGTCTGTAACGGCTTTTTTGAACACGTTAATGTTCAAACCACCACACAGACCACGGTCTGTCGAAACGATGATGTAACCAACACGTTTAGCTTCACGCTCTTCTAGGTACGGATGACGGTACTCTAGGTTTGCGTTAGCCACATGACCGATCACTTTACGCATTGTTTCAGCGTATGGACGAGAAGCTTCCATTGCATCTTGAGAACGACGCATTTTTGAAGCTGCTACCATTTCCATCGCTTTCGTAATTTTCTGAGTGCTTTTAACACTACCGATTTTATTACGTATCTCTTTTGCGCCGGCCATCGTTACTCTCCGTTAGTTGGTGGCAGAAACTGCCACCGACCTAATTACCAAGTTTGGGTTGCTTTGAAGTCGTCAGTCAGTTTCTTCAACTGAGCTTCGATTTCATCGTTGTAAGCGCCAGACTTGTCGATCTCAGCTGCTAGTTCAGCGTATTGACCGCGAGCGTACGATAGTAGAGCCGCCTCGAAATCTAGAACTTTGTTAAGTTCTACATCATCAAGGTAACCGCGCTCTGCCGCGAAGATAGTTAGAGCTTGGTCAAATACAGACATTGGAGCGTACTGCTTCTGCTTCATTAGTTCTGTAACTTTTTGACCATGGTCTAGCTGTTTCTTCGTTGCGTCATCAAGGTCAGAAGAGAACTGAGCAAATGCCGCTAGTTCACGGTATGCAGCTAGTGCTGTACGGATACCACCTGATAGTTTCTTGATGATTTTCGTCTGAGCTGAACCACCTACACGAGATACTGAGATACCAGGGTCAACAGCAGGACGAACACCAGCGTTGAATAGCTCAGTTTGTAGGAAGATCTGACCATCGGTAATCGAGATTACGTTAGTCGGTACGAATGCTGAAACGTCACCTGCTTGAGTTTCGATGATAGGAAGAGCAGTCAAAGAACCAGTCTTACCTTTCACTTCACCGTTAGTGAAACGCTCTACGTACTCTTCGTTTACACGAGCTGCACGCTCTAGTAGACGCGAGTGTAAGTAGAATACGTCACCTGGGAATGCCTCACGGCCTGGTGGACGTTTAAGTAGTAGAGAGATCTGACGGTAAGCTACCGCTTGCTTAGATAGATCATCGTAAACAATCAGTGCGTCTTCACCGCGATCGCGGAAGTATTCACCCATCGCACAACCTGCGTAAGGCGCTAGGTATTGAAGCGCAGCAGATTCAGAAGCTGATGCAACTACAACGATAGTGTTTTGTAGTGCGCCGTGCTCTTCTAGCTTGCGAACAACGTTAGCGATAGTCGATGCTTTCTGACCGATTGCTACGTAGATAGAGAAAATACCAGAGTCTTTCTGGTTGATGATCGCGTCGATCGCCAGTGCTGTTTTACCTATCTGACGGTCACCGATGATAAGCTCACGCTGACCACGACCGATTGGGATCATTGAGTCAACTGACTTATAACCAGTTTGCACAGGTTGGTCTACCGATTTACGGTCGATTACACCTGGTGCGATCACTTCTACAGGCGAAGTCATTTTCGCTTCGATTGGACCTTTACCATCGATAGGCTCACCCAGCGTGTTTACTACGCGGCCTAGTAGTTCTGGACCAACTGGCACTTCAAGAATGCGACCAGTACCTGTAACTTTCATGCCTTCCTTAAGGTCAGCATATGGGCCCATTACAACCGCACCAACCGAGTCACGCTCAAGGTTAAGTGCCAGTGCATAACGGCCACCCGGTAATTCAATCATTTCACCTTGCATCACGTCCGCTAGGCCGTGGATGCGGATGATACCATCGCTTACCGATACGATAGTACCCTCGTTGCGAGCTTCACTAACAACTTCGAAAGATTCGATACGTTGTTTGATCAGATCGCTAATTTCCGTGGAATTAAGTTGCATGCTCCAATCCCCATTAAGACTGCAATGCATCGCTCAGGCGGTTCAAACGACCACGCGCTGAGTCATCGATGACTAGGTCTCCGGCTCGAATAATAACCCCACCAAGTAGGGTCTCATCTACACTGCAATTCAGCTTCACTTTGCGTTCAAGACGCTTTTCAAGTTTGCTGCCAATGTTTGCAAGTTGTTCATCAGAAAGCTCTGTTGCTGAAATTACTTCAACATCAATTTCTTTCTCATGTTCTTTTTTCAGAGTAAAAAACTCTTTACAAACATCAGGAAGGGCCGCTAAACGACCATTCTCAGCCATTACCTTCATAAGGTTTTGACCGTGCGCATCAACTTGTTCACCGCAAACTGCAACAAAAATTTCTGCCATTTTATCAGCAGAAACCGAACCCGTTAGTAGTTCGTTCATTTGTTCGTTTTTGGCCACTTCAGCAGCAAAAGATAACATTTGGCCCCATTGGTCCAACTGGTCTTTCTCTAAAGCAAAGTCGAAGGCTGCTTTAGCATAGGGGCGTGCGATAGTAGTCAAATCAGACATATGCGCCCCCAGACTTAAAGTTTTGCAGTAATGTTGTCGAGAATATCTTTTTGCGCATCTTTATCGATAGAACGCTCAAGGATTTTCTCAGCACCAGCTACAGCCAGAGTAGCAACTTGTTTGCGCAGCTCATCGCGTGCACGATTGCGTTCAGCTTCAAGTTCTGCTTCTGCTTGCGCTAGGATTTTCTGGCGTTCTGCCTGAGCTTCCTCGCGAGCTTCATCAAGAATTTGAGACTTACGCTTGTTCGCTTGTTCGATGATCTCAGTTGCTGTGCGCTTCGCTTCTTTCAATTGATCAGAAGCGTTGGCTTGTGCTAGATCCAAGTCTTTCGCAGCACGTTCTGCTGCTTGAAGACCATCAGCAATTTTCTTCTGACGCTCTTCGATCGCTTGCATCAATGGTGGCCATACATACTTCATGCAGAACCACACAAATAGTGCGAACGAGATTGCTTGACCTAGCAGAGTTGCGTTTATGTTCACAACAGCTACCCCTCTATTTGGACTTAGTGTTAATCAGTGACAAGCGATAATCGCCCGTCCCGAGTTAAAGGTGATTAACCTAGTTGACCAACGAATGGGTTTGCGAAAGTGAATAGTAGCGCGATTACGATACCGATCATTGGAACCGCATCAAGTAGACCCGCGATGATGAACATCTTAACTTGTAGCATAGGAGCCATTTCTGGTTGACGTGCAGCACCTTCTAGGAATTTACCACCTAGCAGTGCGAAACCAATCGCTGTACCAAGAGAAGCAAGACCGACGATAATACCTACGGCGATTGCAGAAAAGCTCAGTAAAGTTTCCATTACTATCTCCAATTTATAGTTGTTGGCTTAGTGCCCAAATAAAAAGCTTTAAAAAAATTAATGATCAGGATCTTCGTGTGCCATTGACAGGTAAACAATTGTCAACATCATGAATACGAAGGCTTGAATCGTAATAACCAAGATATGGAAGATTGCCCACGGTAGTGAACCCATCCATTGTAAGTACCATGGTAGCATTGCCGCACAAAGAATGAATACAACCTCACCCGCGAACATGTTACCGAATAGACGCATACCAAGTGATAGAGGTTTCGCTAATAGCGATACCACTTCAATTAGTAGGTTAAACGGAATCATCAGTGGGTGATTGAATGGATGTAGTGCAAGTTCTTTTGCGAATCCACCTAGACCTTTTACTTTGATGCTGTAGTAAATCATCAATGCAAAAACGCCTAGAGCCATAGCCATGGTGATATTCACATCAGCAGACGGTACAACCTTAAGGTAAGGAATACCTAGCCAATGCTCTGCTGGGTATGGTAAGAAGTCGATAGGAACTAAGTCCATCACGTTCATCAAAAATACCCAACAAAAGATAGTCAGTGCTAAAGGCGCGATCAGTGGGTTGCGTCCATGGAACGTGTCTTTGACGTTATCGGCGACAAATTCAACGATCATTTCTACAGCACACTGAAGCTTACCCGGTACACCCGCTGTTGTTCTCTTTGCTACTTTGTAAAAAATTCCGAGGAAAATTAAACCAGTAAACCAAGAAAAAAACAGGCTATCGATATGTACGTTCCAGAAACTTGTCTCCGACCCTACTAAACCCAACTTGTATAGCGATAGGTTAGAAAGGTGGTGGGCAATGTAACCGGACGATGTTAGCGCTTCACCTGGCGCAGCCATAACTCATCCTATTTTTTGTTGTTAATGAATAGCACTGGTGCACAGATATTAATACCTAGTACCAGCAAATAGGTTAGTTTGAGGGGAACAAGTTCCACCTGCATATACATGTAGGCAACATAGAACAGTGCAACCGTGATGAGAATTTTCAGTACTTCACCCGTATAGAAGGAAGCAGCGATGCGCTTGGCAGCGCGAGCTCCACTAAACATGAAAGCACACAGCGCGAATACTGCATTGGCAACAACAAAAATGCCTCCGCCAATCAGCGCTGAAAATCCCCAGTCAGGATTTATGGCTACCGCCATTCCTGCTGCCACAAAAATAACCGCGCCAGACTGGATCATTAACAATTGCCTTGCGAGCTCTCGTCCTGGTCTAGCTAACGCAGCTACCATGTATTCGTACCTCTAGTAATATCCACTTCGCACTTAACTCTCTGTGCTGGGAAATTGGCGAAAATTATACGTTCAGTTCAACGTAAAGCAATTCGATTGCATCAAAAACTTACAGTTTTGTTTACAAAACGACAACTTTCGCACAAAATTCGATTAATTCGATTAATTGACCTAAATCAATTATCTCATCTAGGCCTCAAGCTTGGCAATTAGTTGGTCCAATTTGTGAGGCTCATCAAGACTTATCGTCAATTTCGCTTTTCCGTTTGCAGAACGGGTAAGAGAAACTTTTGCATCAAGCAGCTGACTCAATTTATGCGACATTTGCTCGGCTTCGGTATCCTCTTGTTGCCCTTTTTGCTCATTTTGTGGGGCTAAGCACTTTTTTACTAACTGTTCGGTTTGGCGAACAGTCATTTGCTTCTTAGCCACTTGTTGAGCTACTTCGACTTGCTGTTCGCCTTCTAACGCTAACAGAGCTCGAGCATGACCCATTTCCAATTTTTTATCTGCAACCAGACCTTTTACATCAACTTCCAACTGATTCAGACGTAATAGGTTACTCACCGTCGTTCTTGATTTACCAATCACATCGGCCACTTGTTGATGTGTCAGCGTGAATTCATCTTGTAGACGTTCAAGCGCTTGGGCTTCCTCAATCACATTCAAGTCTTCACGTTGAATGTTTTCAATCAACGCCATGGCGATGGCGGCACGATCTTCAACTTTTTTCACCAAACACGGCACGCGTTTTAAACCCGCCTGCCTTGCAGCACGCCAGCGGCGCTCACCTGCGATGATCTCAAACTGACCATTTTCGACCTGGCGAACCACGATTGGTTGAATAATGCCTTGTGATTGAATCGAAGCCGCTAGTTCTTCTAGCGCTTCAGGCGCCATATCTTTACGCGGTTGGTATACGCCCGGTTGCAATTGACCAATCGCTAAATCGGTTAACTCTCCGTCTGCCGATAATTCTTGGCTATGCGATGCAATATGCTGTTTTTCACGAGCAAACGAACTGGTCGACAATAACGCATCCAGTCCTTTTCCGAGACCACGCTTAGACATGGGATTGAATTCCTTAGGTTAGAGTTAAACTGGGATTTCTTCGCGGCGGAGCATTTCGCCCGCTAGAGCAAGATACGCTTTGGCACCTGCGGAGTACTTATCGTAGTACATTGCTGGCTTACCGTGACTTGGCGCTTCAGCCAAACGAACATTACGCGGAATGACAGTACGGTAAACTTTATTCCCAAAGTGTTTTTTAAGTTGATCGGATACTTCATTCGATAAGCGGTTGCGTGGGTCGTACATGGTACGCAATAAACCTTCGATTTTGAGGTTTTCATTCACAACAGCCGCTAACTTGCTGATTGTATCCATAAGAGCAGTTAAACCTTCTAACGCAAAGTATTCACATTGCATCGGCACCAACACAGAGTCAGCTGCCGCCATCGCATTGATTGTAAGAAGGTTTAGAGAAGGAGGACAATCAATAAAGATGAAATCATAGTTATCGCGAACTGACGACAATGCATTTTTTAGACGCACTTCACGAGCGAAAACTTCCATCAATTTGATTTCTGCCGCGGTTACGTCTCCGTTCGCCGCGATCAAATCATACTTCCCTGTTGTTTGGGTACAAACGACTTGATCGAACGGTGTATCTTCGACCAAAAGATCGTATGCGGTGGCGTCGACCATATACTTATCCACGCCACTGGCCATCGTAGCATTGCCTTGCGGGTCGAGATCGATCACCAAAACCTTGCGCTTTGTTGCCGCCATCGAAGCCGCTAAGTTAATGCACGTTGTTGTTTTGCCGACCCCACCTTTCTGGTTGGCTATTGCTACAATTTTACCCACGATTACCTCGCTAATTTTCCTTGCGCGATAAGATTACTAGATGACGATCACCTTCCAACTCAGGAACAGCCAAAGATATGATCTCTGTCACACTGCACCATTCAGGAAGCTGATCCATTTCATCTTTAGGGTGCTGTCCTTTCAGCGCTAGAAACACCCCGTGCTCTTGTTTCGGCAAATGGTGGCACCATTCCACCATGTCTGTCATTGAAGCAAAAGCTCGACTCAAAACGCCATCAAATTTTTCTTCAGGTTGGAATTCTTCGACGCGACTTTGAATTGGTGTCACGTTTTTAAGCCCTAATGTGTGCACGACTTGCTTGATAAAACGGATGCGTTTGCCAAGACTGTCGAGCAAAAAGAAGGTTTTCTCAGGGTTCATGATTGCCAAAGGGATGCCCGGTAACCCCGGACCAGTACCAACATCAATGAAGCGCTCACCGGGCAGGTGTGCGCTTACAACGATACTATCAAGAATATGTTTCACTAACATATCAAGCGGATCACGTACCGATGTTAAATTGTACGCTTTGTTCCATTTGTCGAGCAGTTCGACATAACCAACTAACTGCTCTCGTTGCTGTTCTGACACTTCCAAATCGGTTTTCGCGATCAGTGAATCCAGCTTTGTTCGCAATGCGCTCATTATTCTTCCTCACCTTTCTTCAGCAAACCATGCTTTTTCAAGTGAACAAGTAGAATAGAAATTGCAGCAGGCGTAATACCAGAAATGCGTGATGCAATACCGATGCTCTCTGGTTTGGCCTCGCTCAGTTTAGCAACGACTTCGTTTGATAAACCTTTTACATCGCGGTAATCCAAATCAGCAGGTAACTTGGTATTTTCGTGACGCAGTGATTTTTCGATCTCTTCCTGCTGACGCTTGATGTAACCATCGTATTTCACTTGAATTTCAACTTGCTCAGCCGCTTGCTGATCTTCAAGTGCAGGAGCAAACGCTTCAAGTTGCGTCAGTTGCGAATAAGTGATCTCTGGACGACGCAGAAGATCCTCACCACTCGCTTCACGGGCCATTGGGGTTTTCAGCAGCTTGTTCAGCTCATCAACACCCTCTGACTTCGGATTCATCCACGTTGCTTTCAAACGCTGACGCTCCGTTTCCATATTGTTGATTTTCTCGTTAAAGCGAGCCCAACGAACATCATCAATCAAGCCTAGCTCGCGCGCTTTTTCCGTTAAACGCAAATCGGCATTATCTTCACGAAGTAGCAGGCGGTATTCCGCACGAGAAGTGAACATGCGGTACGGCTCTTTGGTACCCATGGTCGATAAGTCATCAATCAACACGCCCATGTAAGCTTGGTCACGACGTGGGCTCCAGCCTTCTTTGTCTTGGCTAAACAAGCTTGCGTTTAGACCGGCCATCAAGCCTTGCGCTGCGGCTTCTTCGTAGCCAGTCGTACCATTAATCTGGCCAGCAAAGAACAAACCATGGATGAACTTCGTCTCGTACGTTTGCTTCAAATCACGTGGATCGAAGAAATCATATTCAATCGCATAACCTGGGCGAACGATGTGTGCATTTTCAAACCCTTTCATTGAGCGCACGATTTGTACTTGCACATCAAATGGCAAGCTGGTCGAGATACCATTAGGGTATAACTCGTGCGTGGTTAGGCCTTCTGGCTCAATGAAGATTTGGTGGCTGTTTTTGTCAGCGAAACGCATCACTTTGTCTTCTATAGACGGACAGTAACGAGGACCAATACCTTCAATCACACCTGCGTACATTGGACTGCGATCCAAGTTACTACGGATCACATCGTGAGTTTGTTCATTGGTGTGGGTGATGAAACATGGAATCTGACGCGGATGCTGTTCACGTTTGCCCATGAACGAGAATACAGGCGTTGGGTTATCACCGTGCTGAGCTTCTAGCACTGAAAAATCAACAGTACGAGCATCAATGCGCGGTGGAGTACCTGTTTTTAAACGATCCACACGGAACGGCAGTTCACGCAGTCGATCCGCTAATGCGATCGATGGTGGATCCCCGGCACGACCACCAGACGAGCTTTCCATACCTATGTGGATCTTACCACCAAGGAAGGTACCCACGGTTAGCACAACGGCTTTTGCATGGAAGCGAAGTCCCATTTGAGTTACCACACCAACTGCGCGATCTTGTTCAACAATCAGATCATCAACTGATTGTTGGAACAACGTTAAGTTAGGCGCATTTTCTAATGCATTACGAACGTACGCTTTGTACAGAGCGCGATCGGCTTGAGCTCGAGTTGCTCGTACTGCAGGACCTTTGGAGGCATTTAGTGTACGAAACTGAATACCTGCATGGTCGATGGCTTCAGCCATCAAACCGCCCATAGCATCTACTTCTTTTACTAAGTGACCTTTACCAATACCACCGATCGCCGGATTACAAGACATCTGGCCTAATGTATCGATGTTATGGGTAAGGAGAAGCGTTTTTTGTCCTGTGCGTGCAGATGCGAGCGCGGCTTCCGTTCCTGCGTGTCCGCCACCGACAACAATGACGTCAAAGTTTTCGTGATAAAGCATGAACTGACCTCAGGTATTCAAAGGGATTTAATGGACAGATAAAGGAGCCGTATTTTACCTGCTTTATGCCAGAGAGAAAAACGTTTTCTCGTTTTATCCGTTTTAAGCTTCAAGATAAATATATATAAGATCTATATATATGATCTTTTATTAGATCTACTATTAGGATCGACCGTTTCTGTGGATAACCTAAAAATGATCAACAAGATCATGGATCTTCTTTGGATCATATCTTGTGATCATGATTGGATCAGATCGAGGATTACCTGGGATCAAAAGTGGCAGTTATGCACAGGGGATAAAATTGATCAAAGTTGTTATTGGGATAACTAAAGGAAAATCACTGGATCTTATTGTAGTTATCCACAGTCTGTTTGGTTGGTTTTTGAGCGGTTAAACAAAATAATTTGGTGGGAGTTATTCACATGGGAGAAAACAGAGCCGAATTTCGACTCTGTTGAAGGGAAAGTCGTGAGTTTAAAAACGTTCGATATTCTCTTTTAACCACATCTCTGCGGCGTCTTCTGGCACATCATGGCTCAGTACATCGATTTTAAAGCAATCTGCGAGAGGGGTTGCACCAATATCCTCTAATAAATCATAAGCGTGTTGACCAGCGGCACAGAACGTATCGTAGCTAGAGTCACCAATCGCAATCACCGCAAATTTTACATCAGTCATTTTTGGCGGTGTATTTTGTAATGCTGCGATAAAAGGTTGGATATTATCAGGATACTCACCAGCTCCATGTGTAGAGGTGATCACCAACCACGTACCTTGATTTTCGATATCACTGAGGGAAGGCTGGTTGTGGATCGTTGTTTCAAATCCATTCTCGTTGAGTAGATCACTCAGGTGATCCCCTACGTATTCTGCGCCACCTAACGTGCTGCCTGTAATAATGTGGATCATACTTCTTCCTTATTGAATGCGACGGCTAAAGCTCATGGATGGCTTGCCGTACAAAAAGAAACGCGGTGTGAGTTAAGCTCAGCACCGCGCGTTCGATTATTTACTTCCCGATACAGAATGAAGAGAAGATTCGTCCCAGTAAGTCGTCAGAACTGAACTCACCGGTAATCTCATTGAGATGTTGTTGGGTGATGCGTAGCTCTTCAGCCAATATTTCACCTGCCATATAGCCTTCAAGCTGCTCCTGGCCTATTTGAAGGTGCTGTGCGGCACGCTCTAATGCATCGAGATGACGACGACGAGCCATAAACCCACCTTCACTGTTGCCAGAGAAGCCCATACACTCCTTGAGATGATCGCGCAGAGCTTCAACCCCTGCACCAGTCTTCGCTGACAAACGGATAAGAGTAGGGTTATTGACGTGGCAGATCCCCATATCTTCACCCGTTTGATCCGCTTTATTACGGATCACAGTTATGCCAATGTTGTCTGGTAGGCGATCCACAAAATCTGGCCAGATATCTTTCGGATCGGTGGCATCGGTTGTTGTGCCATCCACCATGAACAACACGCGGTCTGCTTGGGCTATTTCATCCCACGCACGTTCGATACCGATTTTCTCTACTTCATCGGAAGCATCACGCAAACCTGCTGTATCAATGATGTGTAGTGGCATGCCATCAATATGGATGTGCTCACGCAGTACATCACGCGTGGTTCCTGCGATGTCGGTTACGATTGCAGACTCTTTACCCGATAGTGCGTTTAGTAGGCTTGATTTGCCCGCATTTGGACGACCCGCAATCACGACTTTCATCCCTTCACGCATAATAGCGCCTTGGTTAGCTTCTTTGCGCACCGCATCTAGGTTGTCGATGATGGCTTGTAGGTCACCAGCCACTTTACCGTCGGCCAAAAAGTCGATCTCTTCTTCAGGGAAGTCGATGGCTGCTTCAACATAGATACGCAAATGAATCAGCGACTCAACTAAGGTATTAATACGGCCTGAAAATGCGCCCTGTAAGGATTGCAGCGCCGATTTTGCGGCTTCTTCAGAACTGGCATCAATGAGGTCTGCAATCGCTTCGGCTTGAGCTAGGTCGAGTTTATCGTTCAGAAATGCGCGCTCAGAGAACTCACCAGGACGAGCTGCTCGAATACCATCTATACCTAGAATACGTTTTATCAGCATATCCATCACGACAGGGCCGCCATGGCCTTGCAGCTCAAGTACGTCTTCACCTGTAAATGAGTGCGGGTTAGGGAAGTACAGTGCGATGCCCTGATCAAGCACAGTGCCATCTTCTGACTTAAACGGCAGGTACTCTGCGTAGCGGGGCTTTAGTGTTTTGCCAGTGACTTCTAACGCCACTTGGTTGGCTTTAGGGCCAGAAACTCGAATAATACCGACACCGCCACGACCAGGCGCGGTCGCTTGAGCGACAATCGTATCTGTAGTCATAATTTTGCCTTTTGAGCTGGGCTATAGGGAAGATACCTAGGGAGCCATCACAATTAATTAGCTGAATTGTAATCAGCCAAAAACAAAAAGGCGACCTTTTGGCCGCCTTTCTCAATCATTTCCTAAAAGGTTACTTGCTGTGTAAGCCTTTTTTCTCTAATCCTTTGTAGATCAGAGTTTGCTGGATAAGCGTTACGATGTTCGACACCAACCAGTACAGAACGAGACCTGATGGGAAGAACAAGAAGAAGAAGGTAAACATAACCGGCATAAAGGTCATGATCTTCTGCTGCATTGGATCCGTTACTGTTGTCGGGCTCATCTTCTGGATTAGGAACATAGACGCACCCATCAGTAGCGGCAGGATGTAGTAAGGGTCCTGCGCTGAAAGGTCATGAATCCAACCGAAGAATGGAGAGTGACGTAGCTCAACCGATTCCATTAGTGCCCAGTATAGTGCGATGAAAATAGGCATCTGTAGGATAAGAGGTAAACAGCCACCTAGTGGGTTCACTTTCTCTTTCTTGTACAGTTCCATCATTTCTTGGCTCATGCGCTGACGGTCATCACCGATGCGCTCACGCATAGCTTGCAGCTTAGGCTGAAGCATACGCATTTTCGCCATAGACGTGTATTGCGCTTTTGTTAGTGGGTACATTGCACCACGAACGATGAAGGTCAGACAGATGATTGCCACACCCCAGTTGCCAACAAAGCTCTGGATGAATGAAAGCAACATATGAAGAGGCTTCGCAATGAACCATAACCAGCCGTAGTCCACTACTAGGTCTAGGTTAGGTGCCACTTCTGCCATTTCATCTTGCAGTTTTGGACCAACCCAAAGTGTTGCTTCAAACTTAGCCTGATCGCCTGTTGCGATAGTTTTGTTCGGCATACGAACGCCGATGTCGCCGAGGTTGCCAATTACACGAGTGTATAGGTTAGTACCTGGTTCGTTACGTGGGATCCAAGCTGCGGCAAAGTAGTGCTGAATCATTGCTGCCCAACCTTGGCCATCGGCTAGGTTAAGAGACAGGTTGCGATCCTGCATATCATCAAAGCTGTACTTCTTGTAACGCGTATCTTCTGTTGAGTATGCGCCACCACGGTAAGTAGGCATTGTGATGCTACCACCATCGTCCATTAGGTTTTGACGTAGGTGAGCGTACATACCAAATGTTGCGTTGTTGCCTGAGTTGTTCACTACATCGTATTCAACATTAAGCGCGTAGCTGCCGCGTTTAAAGATGTAAGTTTTGGTGTATTCGATACCGTTTGCAGTGAATGTCATCGGAACGCGAAGTTCATCTTGACCGTCAGCCATTGTGAAGCTGTCTGCACTTACGTTGTAGTGAGGGCGATTTGTGCTGCTCAAGTCGATACCTTGAGGGCCCACTAGACCGCTTTGAGCGATAAATTGGTGACCTTGAGCGTCTTTAAGCAGAACAAAGGAATCTGATGAATCTAACTCAGCAGAGTATTCGTTAAGGTTGGCATGTACCACATCGCCACCAACGGTGTCGATCGACAGAGTTAAAACATCAGTCGTTACTGTGATAGTTTTTGCAGAAGCTTGCTGTTGACCAGGAACTGGGTCAAGTTCATCAGCAAAAGATGGTGCAGGTAGAGTGCTGCTTGATTGAGCCTGTTCAACTGCTTGAGGTTCTGGATTCTTTGCAACTTGCCATTGTTGAAACAGCAAAAAAGAAACCAGGGCCAAACCGATGAGCAGGATATTACGTTGAGAATCCATCGTTAGTTATCTCTGTCTTGTTTTTGGACTGGTGGAACGGGGTCATACCCCCCTTCATTCAAAGGGTGGCATTTTAATAGACGTTTGCCTGATAACCAACATCCTTTTACAAAACCGTGAGCTCTCAAAGCTTCTAGCGCGTAAGTGGAACAGGTTGGTGTGAACCGGCAACGAGGACCAATCAAAGGGCTGATAAACCAGCGATACAGATAAACGAGCCCAATGGCTATCCACGTGAAGGGCGAGACAGGCGTTGCCATAGCTTATCAAACAACTTAAAAATTTCCTCATTGCTTAAATCTTGCGCGCTTTTCTTCGCAATCACAACAAAATCTTTGTTTGGAAGCTGATGTTGATTGTTACGAAAGCTTTCACGAGCCAAACGCTTAAATCGGTTACGACCGACAGCCGTTTTGATTTGCTTTTTGGGAACCGCTAAACCTAATCGTGGGTGAGAAAGTTTGTTATTGCGAGCAATGATGGTGAAATGAGGCGAGCCAGCTCGATGAGCTTGCTGGAAGACGTTTTGATAATGCTCGGGAGTTAACAAACGTAACTCCCGATTAAACGCGTACGTGTTCAAAATAAACTAGCGATTATTTTGATAGGCGCGCACGGCCTTTTGCACGACGTGCGTTGATAACTTTACGACCGTTCTTAGTTGCCATGCGAGCACGGAAGCCGTGAGTACGCTTGCGCTTTAGAACTGTAGGTTGAAAAGTGCGTTTCATGATAATTACCTTTACTGATCAGTAGTTTTAGGTTCTTGTTAAACCCGGCGTGGGTATTTGCTTTCTTATATAAAGAAGCTCTTTATATAGAGAAGGACAACCGACGCCTCTCAACAAAGAGGCGGAATTGTAATCACACTCACATAATGTGTCAATGACTCAATGAGTACGAAATTCCGGCCGGGCGATTATACGTAGTGTGAGTAAAATCTCAAGGATCAATCGATCCTGATGCTTGATCGTTACTCTATTCCTACTTGGTTAAGGAATTTTTTCAAACGAGGATCTTGTGGATTATCGAAGATATCCTGTGGAGAACCTTGCTCAACGATATTGCCTTCCGCCATGAAGATCACTCTATCAGCGACTTCTTTCGCGAATTGCATCTCGTGCGTCACCACCAGCATGGTTTGATGCTGATTAGCTAACTTCTTCATTAATGAGAGAACTTCACCGACCCATTCAGGATCCAGCGCAGAAGTTGGTTCGTCAAACAACAGCAGTTCTGGTTGCAGCGCCATCGCTCGGCCGATACCCACACGTTGTTGTTGGCCGCCAGACAATGCCGCTGGATAACTATCGCCTTTATCCCCAAGGCCGATGTCATCCAGAATTTGTTGCGCTCGTTTGAGAGCATCGGCTTTTTTCCAGCCTCGAACGGTCACTAGACCTTCGGCAATGTTCTGGCGCGCATTCATGTGGGCAAACAGGGCATAGTTTTGGAACACAAAGCCAGTTCGACGACGCAGCGCTAATACTTCGGCTTTAGTGTGTTTTTGAGTATCAACGGAGATGTCATCTATCGTGATACGACCTTCATCTGCCTGCTCTAGAAAGTTCACCGTACGCAGCAAGGTTGATTTACCCGTTCCACTTGAGCCGATAATCACGATGATCTCACCTTGCTTAATATCGAGGTCGATGCCTTTCAGCACTTCAGTCTCACCAAAACGTTTGTGAATATTTTCTAACTTAATCATCGTACGTACGCCTTATTCAGTTTTGCTTCTGCCCAGATTTGTACGCGAGTCAGAATTACCACCACGCCCCAGTAAATAAGAGCAACCGCAAGGAAAGCTTCAAAGAAACGGAAACTTGATGAGGCTTCCATCTGTGCTTTCGCCATGATTTCGGCCACACCAAGCGTGAAAGCGAGAGACGTTGACTTGATCATATCGATGAAATAGTTCATCAATGAAGGCAGTGCGACACGCGTTGCTTGAGGTAAAATCACTCGGCGCATTGCTTGGGATGTCGTCATACCGACCGATAAGCTCGCTTCCATTTGGCTGCGATCAATGCCAATAATGGCGGCACGAATACTTTCCGCCATATAAGCGGCAAAGTGCAGCGTTAAACCGATCACCGCTGCTGAAAAGGCGTCGATACCGACCATCAATGGAAAAATTTGCGGTAAGCCGTAGTAAAGCAGGAAAAGCTGAACCAACAGTGGGGTGCCACGGAAGAAGCTGATGTACAGTTGGCTTAATTGATCCAGAACTGGCAGTTTAAATACGCGAATATTGGCTAAAATGACGGATAAAATCAGCGAAAACACCAATCCCCATGTCGCCATTTCCATGGTTGTGCCAAGATATTTCAGCAATATCGGCAGCAGTTCCAACATGTAATTAAAGTCAAATCCCATACGGCTTACCTAAAGGCTAGAGAAAAGAAAAGGTGGAAAACAAGTTCCACCTTTACGTAAGTTTATTTTAGTCCGAGAGTGATACCACTTTGCGGCCTAAAGTACAAAGAGTTCTTATTTCGTGATGTCAGCGCCAAACCACTTCACGGAAATTTTCTCTACTGTACCATCTGCGCGCATCTCAGCCAGTGCTTTGTTTACTTCTTCTTGCAGCTTACGACCTTTCTCGTTGTCAACGAAAGGCCATGCGTTTTGAATTGTCTCAAACGGTTCGCCTGCCAATTCCAGAGGAAGGCCAGTTTTCTTAATCAGCTCTAACGCAGAAAGACGATCCATTACAAACGCGTCTGCACGACCGAGCGCCACGTCATGTTCGATACCTGTGTCGTACGTTTTAATGTTGATCTTGCCGTCTTTGTCGTATTGACGCAGCAGTTGCTCAAAGTTAGAGCCTAGGTTCACCGCAACGGTTTTGCCCGCAAGATCGTCAACACCTTTGATGCTGTCGTTGCCTTTACGCACGGTAATTTGTGCGCCATCTACAACGTAAGGGTCAGCAAATAGGTATTTAGCTTTACGCTCATCAGTCATGGTGATTTGGTTGGAGATCGTATCGATACGACCAGTTTCTAAAAGACCAAATAAACCAGAGAAGTTGGCTGTTACGTATTCGATTTTGTAATCGTTACGTTTACCGATTTCATCCCACATGTCGACTTCAAAGCCTTGTAGCTTGTCTTGCTTTACAAAAGTAAACGGGAAGTAGCGACCTGACATACCAACTTTGACTTCAGTAGCGGCTTGTACGGTTGCTGCCGACAGTGCAATGGCTGCAACGGCAACCTTAATCCAGTTTTTCATAATACATCTCCATAATTTTATGGTTGGAAATACTACTGTTAGTTAGCTCAATTAAATAAATAACCAAGAGCAATAACCTAGACCTGTGAGTTATTAGATAATAGAAGAAGAATGTTAAATGTGACGAAAATGCGAACTGAACCTAGCGAAATGATCGACAAAATCAGCATTGGGAATAAAATAATACACAGACTTATCACCAATCGCTCGATCTTGTTAATTTTGCCCAATTGTGGATCGTTGTGTGGGCAAATTTGGGGCAAGGTGTGTTGATCTCATCAAGTTTGCAGAAATAATTGTGAATAACTTGGATCTTATTCACTGGAACGTCGATCAATCGCTGGCGATCTTGGTTATCAACAGGTAAAATTGCCAGTCTTTTCCGATAATTCAATTACTCAGTGGGGGCACCGTGTCATCTTCGCTTTGGCTGCAATGTTTGCAGCAGCTTCAAGAAGAGCTACCAGCTACAGAATTCAGCATGTGGGTTCGTCCGCTACAAGCGGAGCTCAATGACAATACTCTCACTCTATTCGCGCCAAACCGCTTTGTGTTGGACTGGGTGCGTGATAAGTATCTGAACAATATTACTCGCTTACTGCAGGAATACTGCGGTGGCGATATTCCTAACTTACGTTTTGAAGTGGGGAGCCGACCTGTCTCTGCACCAAAACCAGCGCCGACACGTACGCCTGCAGATGTGGCTGCCGAGTCATCTGCACCTGCGCAATTACAGGCGCGTAAGCCAGTACACAAAACCTGGGATGACGACGCTCAAGCGATTGCGGCTATCAATCACCGCTCAAACATGAACCCAAAACACAAGTTCGATAACTTTGTTGAAGGTAAGTCGAACCAACTGGGTTTGGCTGCGGCGCGTCAGGTATCGGATAATCCTGGTGCAGCATACAACCCGCTGTTCCTATACGGCGGCACGGGCTTGGGTAAAACGCACTTGTTGCATGCGGTGGGCAACGCGATTGTGGATAACAACCCGAACGCAAAAGTGGTCTACATGCACTCAGAACGTTTTGTGCAAGACATGGTAAAAGCGCTGCAAAACAATGCGATTGAAGAATTCAAACGCTACTACCGCAGCGTGGATGCGCTCCTTATCGATGACATCCAATTCTTTGCTAATAAAGAACGTTCACAAGAAGAATTCTTCCATACCTTCAACGCACTATTGGAAGGTAATCAGCAGATCATTCTAACGTCTGACCGTTATCCTAAAGAAATTAATGGCGTTGAAGATCGTCTTAAATCTCGCTTTGGTTGGGGTCTTACTGTTGCGATCGAGCCACCTGAGCTTGAAACGCGTGTGGCGATCTTGATGAAAAAAGCCGAAGATCACCAAATCCACCTTGCTGATGAAGTGGCATTCTTTATTGCCAAGCGTCTGCGTTCGAACGTTCGTGAGCTCGAAGGTGCACTGAACCGTGTTATCGCGAACGCGAACTTTACTGGTCGTCCAATTACGATTGATTTTGTTCGTGAAGCGCTGCGCGATCTGCTTGCTCTACAAGAGAAGCTGGTGACGATCGATAACATTCAAAAGACCGTGGCGGAATACTACAAGATTAAAGTAGCGGACTTGCTATCTAAGCGTCGTTCTCGTTCTGTAGCGCGTCCTCGTCAGCTGGCTATGGCGTTAGCAAAAGAACTAACCAACCATAGCTTGCCTGAAATTGGCGATGCGTTTGGGGGCCGCGATCATACGACCGTACTTCATGCTTGTCGCAAGATTGAGCAGCTGCGTGAAGAGAGCCACGACATTAAAGAAGATTACTCTAACTTGATTCGCACCCTGTCTTCGTAATCGGTTAGAATAACGGTATTCTAAGCAAATCATTTATTGAGCTGACAGCGTAAAGAGCCAAGCATGAAATTTACCATTGAACGTAGTCATTTAATCAAACCGCTACAGCAGGTTTCGGGCGCTTTAGGTGGCCGACCAACTCTGCCAATCCTGGGTAACCTACTTCTTAAAGTAGAAGAGAACGTATTGTCGATGACGGCAACCGATCTTGAAGTAGAGTTAGTAAGCAAAGTGACGCTAGAAGGTGATTTTGAAGCGGGCAGCATTACCGTTCCTTCGCGTAAGTTTCTCGATATCTGCCGTGGTTTACCGGACGATGCGATCATCACATTTGTATTAGAAGGTGATCGCGTACAAGTTCGCTCTGGTCGCAGCCGTTTCTCATTGGCAACGCTTCCTGCGAACGATTTCCCTAATATTGAAGACTGGCAAAGCGAAGTGGAAGTATCACTGAGCCAAGCTGATTTACGTACGCTGATCGACAAAACTCAGTTCTCGATGGCGAATCAAGACGTTCGTTACTACCTCAACGGCATGTTGTTTGAAATTGACGGCACCACGCTACGCAGCGTGGCGACGGACGGCCACCGTATGGCGGTATCGCAAACTCAGCTAGGTGCGGACTTTGCGCAGAAGCAAATCATCGTGCCACGCAAAGGTGTGCAAGAATTAGTAAAGTTGATGGATGCGCCAGAGCAGCCCGTAGTACTTCAGATCGGTAGCTCCAATGTTCGTGCTGAGGTGAATAACTTTACTTTTACCTCTAAGTTGGTTGATGGTCGTTTCCCTGACTACCGCCGTGTATTGCCTCAGAGCACCAATAAGACACTAATAGCAAGTTGTGACGAGTTGCGCCAAGCCTTCTCTCGTGCTGCGATTCTTTCCAACGAAAAATTCCGTGGCGTGCGAGTGAATCTGGCTGATACTGAAATGCGCATAACCGCGAATAACCCAGAACAAGAAGAAGCGGAAGAGATGCTTGATGTAACCTTTGAAGGTGACGCCATCGAAATCGGCTTTAACGTAAGCTATGTGCTTGATGTTCTGAACACGTTGCGTTGTGAAAATGTACGTGTGTCGATGTCGGATGCTAACGCTAGCGCGTTGATTGAAAATGCCGACGATGACAGTGCCATGTACGTGGTGATGCCAATTCGTCTATAAGCCAACTGAATGCCTCTTTCTCGTCTCATCATTCAGCAGTTTCGAAACATTAAAGCCTGTGATATTGAGTTATCAGCAGGCTTTAACTTTCTTATCGGGCCGAACGGCAGCGGTAAAACCAGTGTCTTAGAAGCGGTTTATCTGCTCGGGCATGGCCGCTCATTCAAGAGCTCTCTCACCGGACGAGTGATACAAAATGAGTGTGACGAACTGTTTGTTCATGGTCGTTTTTTGAACTCGGATCAATTTGAGCTACCTATCGGCATTAATAAGCAGCGTGATGGCTCAACAGAGGTTAAAATAGGCGGTCAATCTGGACAAAAATTAGCGCAGTTGGCACAAGTTCTGCCTCTGCAGTTGATACACCCAGAAGGGTTTGATTTACTGACAGATGGCCCTAAACATCGTCGTGCGTTTATTGATTGGGGCGTGTTTCATACCGAGCCCGCTTTTTATCAAGCATGGGGAAGGTTCAAGCGCCTGAACAAGCAGCGCAACGCGTTGTTGAAAACCGCCAATAGTTATCGTGAGCTCAGTTATTGGGATCAGGAAATGGCAGGATTGGCTGAAAACATCAGCCAATGGCGAGCAAGTTACATCGAGCAGATGAAAACCGTCGCAGAAACTATCTGTCAGACATTTTTGCCAGAATTTGAGATCCAATTGAAGTATTATCGTGGCTGGGATAAAGACACTCCATACCACGAGATACTAGAAAAGAATTTTGAGCGTGATCAGGCATTGGGATACACCTTTAGTGGCCCAAACAAAGCTGATTTGCGCATTAAAGTGAACGGAACGCCCGTTGAAGATGTTCTGTCACGCGGTCAATTAAAACTCATGGTGTGTGCATTGCGTGTAGCGCAAGGGCAACACCTGACAGAGATGGCCGGTAAACAATGCATTTACCTAATTGATGACTTCGCGTCGGAATTAGATAGCCAACGTCGCAAGCGTCTTGCTGACTGCTTAAAAGAGACGGGCGCACAAGTATTTGTAAGCTCTATCACTGAAAGCCAAATCGCCGATATGTTGGACGATAACGGTAAATTGTTTCATGTGGAACATGGCAGGATAGAGTCAAACTAGAAGAGAGAAACTCATGTCTGAAAATTACGATTCATCGAGTATTAAGGTACTGAAGGGTCTGGATGCGGTACGTAAGCGTCCAGGAATGTACATCGGCGATACGGACGACGGCACCGGCCTTCACCACATGGTTTTCGAGGTGGTGGATAACTCAATTGATGAAGCGTTGGCAGGTCACTGTAAAGACATCGTTGTGACAATTCATGAGGATAACTCGGTTTCCGTTAGCGATGATGGTCGTGGCATTCCAACAGAAATCCACTCAGAGGAAAATGTCTCTGCAGCAGAAGTAATCATGACGGTTCTTCACGCGGGTGGTAAGTTCGACGATAACTCATACAAAGTATCGGGTGGTCTTCACGGGGTAGGTGTTTCAGTAGTAAACGCACTATCAGAGAAAGTTGAGCTAACGATTCATCGTGGTGGCCATATCCATACGCAAACCTACCGCCATGGTGAGCCTCAAGCGCCACTAGCCGTTGTGGGTGATACGGATAAAACCGGTACACAAATTCGTTTCTGGCCAAGTGCCGAAACGTTCTCTAACACTGAGTTCCACTATGACATTCTGGCGAAACGCCTGCGTGAACTGTCATTCCTGAACTCTGGTGTGTCGATCAAATTGGTTGATGAACGTGAAGCGGACAAACATGATCACTTCATGTATGAAGGTGGTATTCAAGCGTTCGTTGATCACCTAAACACCAACAAAACGCCAATCATCGAAAAAATCTTCCACTTTAACTCTGAGCGTGAAGACGGCATTTCAGTTGAAGTGGCGATGCAATGGAACGATGGTTTCCAAGAGAATATCTTCTGCTTTACCAACAATATCCCACAGCGTGATGGTGGTACTCACCTTGCTGGTTTCCGTGCTGCGCTAACACGTACATTGAACAGCTTTATGGATAAAGAAGGTTTCTCGAAGAAAGCGAAAACAGCGACTTCAGGCGACGATGCGCGTGAAGGTCTAACTGCGGTTGTTTCGGTGAAAGTGCCTGATCCTAAGTTCTCAAGCCAAACAAAAGACAAACTGGTTTCTTCTGAAGTGAAATCAGCTGTTGAGTCTGCAATGGGTGAAAAACTGTCTGAGTTCCTGATTGAGAACCCGACAGAAGCGAAGATGGTTTGTTCGAAAATCATCGATGCAGCACGTGCTCGTGAAGCAGCGCGTAAAGCTCGTGAAATGACGCGCCGTAAAGGTGCACTAGACCTAGCTGGCCTTCCAGGTAAACTTGCAGACTGTCAGGAAAAAGATCCGGCACTCTCTGAACTATACATAGTGGAGGGTGATTCGGCAGGCGGCTCCGCAAAACAAGGCCGTAACCGTAAGAACCAAGCAATCCTACCGCTAAAAGGTAAGATTCTTAACGTAGAAAAAGCGCGTTTCGACAAGATGCTGTCTTCGCAAGAAGTAGCAACGCTGATCACTGCACTTGGTTGTGGTATCGGTCGTGACGAGTACAACCCGGACAAGCTGCGTTACCACAACATCATCATCATGACCGATGCCGATGTCGATGGTTCGCACATCCGTACGCTACTATTGACCTTCTTCTACCGTCAAATGCCAGAGCTTATCGAGCGTGGTTACGTGTACATCGCTCAGCCACCACTATACAAAGTGAAAAAAGGCAAACAGGAGCAGTACATCAAAGATGAAGAAGCGATGAACCAATACCAAGTATCATTAGCTCTGGATAATGCATCGCTACACGTAAACGCAGAAGCACCAGCATTGGCAGGTGAAGCACTAGAGAAGCTTGTTCAACAGTACAATGCGGGTATTAAACTGGCGGAACGTATGAGCCGTCGCTACCCAAGTGCTTTGGTAAACGAGTTGATTTACACTCCTCGCCTAACGCCAGAGCAATGCCATGACGCATCAGTTGTGGAAGCTTGGACGAAGCAGCTTATTGAACAGCTGAATGCGAAAGAAGTGGGTGCAAGCCAGTACAGCTACGAAGTTGAGCAGCACGAAGAGCTAGGCTTAAACTTGCCTAAGATTGTGGTTCGTACTCACGGCGTGACGCACGAACATGCAATTAGCATCGACTTCCTAAACTCGAAAGAGTACGGCAAGTTGGCTGATCTATCAGAAGCACTTGATGGACTTCTGGAAGAAGGCGCGTACATCAAACGTGGTGAGCGTACTATGCCAGTGGCAAACTTTGCAGAAGCGCTTGACTGGTTAGTGAAAGAGTCAATGCGTGGCTTAAGCCGTCAGCGCTACAAAGGTCTAGGTGAGATGAACCCAGACCAACTTTGGGAAACCACCATGGACCCAGAAACTCGTCGTATGATGCAGGTAACGATTGAAGATGCGGTAGGTGCAGATCAACTGTTCACTACGCTAATGGGTGACCAAGTAGAACCTCGTCGTAACTTCATCGAAGAGAACGCACTGAAAGTAGCGAACCTAGACGTATAACGACACTGTTCGTGATAGTAAAAAGCAGCGAGAAATCGCTGCTTTTTTTGTTTTACCACCAGCTAAAATCGCCACTTTCTGCTAAAGCGGATGTTTTTCTGGTACTAACTGCCAACAACCCGATCAAGCCTGCCATTTTATTTCTGTTTTCTTTTTTTCTCGCCATTTTGTTCGCTTGAGCGTTTTTGCTTTCTTTTTTCTGCTCGCTATAGTGCTGAAGAGCTGATGAATAAGGAGACTAAGAAAATGGTGATGACTTTCCTGAACTAAGCCGGAAGTGATGCACTTCCGGTTCAATGCACTGAATTTATTTGTAAGACAAGGCATTAAGAAGGAAATAATCATGTTTGAACGCTGGTTCTCAGCGTACTGCTTGGCGCTGCGAACTTGGTGGTTAACCAGTCGCTTTTTAACCTATCAATCACCACTAAGGTTGTTATCGCTATTTGAAATCTGCGAGCAACAAGCCCATTGCCGTAACCGAGCTCGTATTGCGGTTGGGGACACGGTTCGCTTAGTGGATGTTGAACGCGCCTATCAATATCGCATGACATTGGTCAGCTCGCGTAAGGGGCAACCCATGACAGGTATGCTCGCGGTCGATTCTTATTTGGGGTCTCGACTGTTAGGTCGAGCTAAAAATGATGCGCTCGAAGTGGAAATTTTTAATCAGCGACGCTGCTTTGTGATTACTGAAATTGTTCATCAATCGCAGCCACCAGCTCAGAAAATGCTGTGTGGTTGTCTGTTGTGCCAATAAATAGAGGTGAAGTCATGAGTAAGAAAGAAAAGAAACAACCGCAGTTGAGTCTAAAAGAAAAGCGCAAACTAAAGCAGGAAAAGGCGGCAGAAAAGGGCGTTGTAAAAGCGCGTAAATCCTCCCGCAAGTAAAGTGTAGATTGAGCCCTCCAGAACGGCGGGCTTTTTATCACTGATCGCGAAGTGATGAGGAACTAAGCTGTTCAAGGGGATAGTGGATGCTTTAAAAATTTTTTATTTTTTCCCTTGAAAGTCATTTTTGACGACCTTATATCTAGTTGTGAAGAGGGTGACTGGCTTGCTAGAGACTAGAAGACCAGCCCTCTTAAATCGCTAAAACGAGATCGCTCAGAAGAGGATATGGCGTTTTAGCACACAACTTAAACCTTTAGATTCAATATCATGTCTCCGAGCTAAACCAAGGCCAGTGGAATGATAAGAATCTCTTAGTTCGGCGTTGGTTTTTGCATAAACACGCCAGTAGGATGAAACTCATCTGAACTAAGACTATTGCTTAATTAAGAGGATAGATTTATGCGTAATGTAGATTTCTCACCACTATACCGTAATGCAATTGGCTTTGATCGTCTGCTAAACCTGATGGAAGCGAATACAGCGAAAAATACTTCTGGCGGTTACCCTCCATACAACATTGAGCAAAAAGACGAGCACAACTACCGTATTACTATGGCCGTTGCTGGCTTTGCTGAAGAACAGCTCGATCTGACTCAAAACGAAAACATGTTGATTGTGAAGGGCGAACGTAAAGCAGAAGAAGGTAAAAACTACGTTTACCAAGGTATTGCAGAACGTGATTTTGAACGTAAATTCCAGCTAGCGGATTACGTAAAAGTCGTGGGTGCATCAATGGAAAACGGTCTGCTTCATATCGATTTAGTTCGTGAAATCCCTGAAGCCATGCAACCACGTAAGATTGCTATCGGTGGCAACAACCTGATTGAGAACAACTAATCAGTTAACCACCCGGTTATAGAATGAGAAAGAGCGCCATATGGGCGCTCTTTTTAGTTTGGGGGTTTTCAAATCCGCTATTTCAAAGCCGTAATTTCAAAGAGAAGAACGGCTGAGTTCAATCCGTCTATTTACCTTCGCGGTAAGCCTTTTCCACTTCTTCAGCGATAATCGCAATGCCTTTTTGCATCATCTCATCATCTTGAACGTAGTTCATACGCAGGCATTGGTGCGCGTGATCCCACTCGTCTTGCTGACCAATAAAGAAATATTCACCAGGGACAATCAATACGCCACGCGCTTTCAAGCGTTGGTACAGTTCCATTGTTGTGATTGGCAGTTCATCAAACCATAACCACAAGAAGATAGCGCCTTCCGGCTTGTGGATGCGGAATCGCTCATCGGTAATTGCTTGTTGGAGCAGTTCAACCGCACGTTGCGACTTCTGCTTGTAGAACGGCTTAATCACCTCTGAACTCAGTTTAAGCAGATCGCCTTTACCAATGATGTGGTTTGCCAACGCAGGCCCAACACTGCCTGGAGCTAGGCTGATGATGCCGTTCATATTGGTTAATGCTTGAGTGATTTCTTCACTCGCAATCACAATCCCACAACGCACACCTGGCAAGCCAAGTTTAGATAGGCTCATGCATAGGATGGTGTTTTCATTCCAGAACGGTTCGACATCTTCAAAGATGATGTTCGGGAAAGGTAGACCGTAGGCGTTATCGATGATCAGCGGGATGTTGTTCTCACGTGCTAGCTTGTCCAGCTTACGTACTTCTTCGTCTGTCAGTACATTACCCGTTGGGTTGGTTGGACGAGATGCACAGATTGCCGCAACAGAGTCGTCGACGGTTAGCTGCTCAAAATCGACGTGGTATTTAAACAGACCGTTATCTAACAGCTCGATTTCTGGGTGGTAAGAGATAAAGATATCTTCATCAATGCCTGCATCACCATAACCGATGTACTCAGGTGCGATAGGCAGTAGCACTTTCTTATGCGAACCATCTGGCTGTTTACCTGCCAACAAGTTGAACAAGTAGAAGAAGCCACTTTGGCTGCCGTTAGTTAGGCTGATGTTTTTTTCTGAAATATCCCAGCCGTAAGTTTCACGGAATAACTGAGCTAGCGCTTTGACGAACGCGTCTTTACCCTGCGGGCCATCGTAGTTGGCGAGGGCGGCGACGAGCTCCCCACTGGCGAGCATTTCCTCACTGGCTTGGTGAAAGTAATCGAGCATGGCAGGAATGGCGGCAGGATTACCTCCACCGAGCATGATGGCACCTGGTGTGCGCAGACCATCATTCAAATCGTCCATTAACTGCGTAATACCTGAATACTGATTAAATTTTTCACCAAACTTTGAGAACTGCATGCTGACTTATACCTAATTCATTGTGATTGCTTTGTGTATGTTTATGCCGATGTTTTATCGGCTTATCGAGTAATCCTTGACCTTACCTCAATGTGTAATTAACGCAAAGTGTGAATTAAGCCGAAAAAGAAAAAAGTGCGTCATCAGACCAGAGGAACGAGACAAAAGGGCAAAAAGAACAATAAAAAAGGGAAGCTTATGCTTCCCTTGCTGGTGGAGAGAGTGTGATTTACTCACCGGTGTAAACAATCAACACCTTGTCGTCTTGGTATTGGCGTTCAAACGCGTAGTAACCTTCTTGGTTGCGAGTGATGTGCTTACCTTGAGCAACTGCTGGGTGGCGTTTACGGAATTCACCCAACTTTTGCCAATGTTTCAGTAGATCTTCTCGCTCGCCATGAATCTTATCCCATGGCATATCTGAGCGTGTGCCTTGGTGGGCGTCTGAACCAGTAATGCCAAAATCACGAGCTATCTCATCACCGTAATAGATTTGTACTGCACCGGGAGCCAGCATCAGAGCATTCGCGGCACGTGCTTGGTCATCAAAGCTGCGACTGCGCGCTGACCAAAACAGCTGTGTATCGTGTGAAGATAGGTAGCTCAACACGTTGAACTCAGGATCGGTATTGATGCGTTCTGCATAGCGGCGGTAATCATTATCAAGTTGAGCGAAACACTTCAGCGCTTTTGGTGCTACGTCAGATTGGAACTCGAAGTTGATGATGGAATCGAAGCCGTTATCGAAATATGGGCTCTTCACCACGCTGTGTGCCCACACTTCACCCGTCATCCAGAAAGGTAGGTCATCCAAGGCTTTGTCCGGATTGTTTCGCTTCCATTGAGCAAGCGCTTGGGTGGTGCTGGCTTTCAACTCTGCCCACGCTTCCATTTCAACGTGTTTGGCAGTGTCGACACGGAAGCCATCAATGCCATAGTCGCGCACCCAATCGGATAACCACGTAATCAGATGTTCACGTGGGGTTTGTAGCTCATCTTGCGCATTGGTGTCTTTATTGCGGAAGAAGTTTGGTAGTCCGGTTTTCTGAGTCGATTCGGTTTTTAGATCCGGTAGGTAGTTCAAAGACATGGTGATGTCGTTGTAGCCCGGAGCATCGTAGTCACCAATGTCGGTGCGGATCCAATCTTTGCCCCACCATTTATCCCACGCTTCGCTATCACCGTATTTGATGTAATCGTTGAAGCTGTGCCAGCTTTGTCCTGATTTTGGCTGCCAGTCGGTCCATTTTTCACCAAGGACTTCTTTGGCTTCTTGGTCATCAAGGTAAAGCTGACCAAATCCGAATTCCTGCATGTCTGCTAATGTTGCATAACCTGTGTGGTTCATGACCACATCCCAAATCACGCGGATGCCTTTCTTGTGGGCGGTATCGACGAAGGTTCTGAGTTCATCTTCGGTACCCATGTTGGCATCAAGCTTGGTCCAATCTTGGTGATAGTAGCCGTGGTAGCCATAGTGCTTAAAGTCGCCTTTATCGCCGCCGCCAACCCAGCCGTGGATCTGTTCCAGTGGTGAGGTTATCCAAATAGCATTGACACCAAGTGATTCGATGTAATCGAGTTTTTTCGTCAGACCCGCTAAGTCACCACCGTGGAAGGTGCCAATCTCGTATTTTCCATCTTTGCTGCGACCGTAGCTGTTGTCGTTGTCTGGGTTGCCATTGTAGAAGCGGTCGGTCATGACGAAGTACACCGTCGCGTTATCCCAGCTGAAAGGTTTATCGGCTTGCTGTTCAACTTCTTCTAGCAGCAATAGACCTTGGCTCATAGGACCCGGTTGCATGGTGACGCTGCCATTGGCGACTGTGGCTTCTTGTCCGGTTAAGGCATCACGAACGACAGTGCCATCATTAAAGGTTTGAGCAACGTTGATGGTTTTTGGCGCGTCAGTTGCGACAGGGCAAGAGTAGGTGATGTCCTGACTCTGTTTTGGTTTGATTTTTACCGTCAGCTCATTGGTGGTTGGATTGAGCGTAAATTGATAGGTATTGGCTTTGAAGATACGCAGCGGCATTTGTGCATCAGTGGCGCAGTTATCCATTTTTAATGGACGATTGAACTTGATGCGATCTTCTTCTGCTAGGGCAAAGCTACTGCCACAGCTTTGCTTGCTGTCAGCAATGGTAAAGGTGTAACTGCCTTTTTCGAGTTTTTGCTCGGCGACAAGTAAGCCTTGTGAGTTTTCTTCAAAAACAGCGGTGTCATCACCAACGCTTAATACGATGGCATTTTCTGGAATCTGGCTGCAGGCGCTCAGTAGACCGATAGAGAGTGCGAGAATTGTTTTTTTCATTGTGTCCTTCCCCCGAATAAACAGTCCAGTTATAGCAAAACTGTGCCTCTACAATCCGAGCTCTATACCAACAAGTTAAACGCGTCTCACCCTACAAATTTTAGTCTTGTTCACAAAATGAATAATAAGCGTCACCTTCATCGGTTTGAAGGCAACAAAAAAGGGAAGCATCTGCTTCCCTTTTAGTTATTTCTTAATCACTTCGAAGAGTAATGAATTACTTTTGAAGCAAAGAAATGTCTGCGATCTGTAGGAACAGGTTACGCAGGTTGTTCAGTAGTGTCAGACGGTTCTTCTTAAGTGCTTCGTCGTCTGCCATTACCATTACGTTATCAAAGAACGCATCAACTGGTTCACGTAGGTCAGCTAGCTTGCTTAGGGCTTCTTGGTAGTTACCTGTAGCAAATGCTGGCTCTAGCGCTTCCGTCATTACTTCAACGCTTTCTGCTAGTGCTTTCTCTGCGTCTTCTTGTAGAAGTGCTAGGTCGATGTCTGCTGCTAGTTCGCCGTCGAATTTCGCTAGGATGTTACCTACACGTTTGTTCGCTGCTGCTAGAGACTCAGCTGCTTCTAGTTCACGGAAGTGAGAAACCGCTTTAACTCGTTGGTCAAAGTCTGCTGGTTTTGTAGGACGACGCGCTAGAACTGCTTGAATGATGTCTACACTGAAGCCTTCGTCTTGGTACCAAGCACGGAAACGACCAAGCATGAACTCGATAACGTCTTGTTCAACATTGTCGTTGGTTAGACGCTCACCAAATAGTGACTTCGCTTTCGCTACTAGGTCAACAAGATCTAGGTTGTAGCCGTATTCAACGATGATACGTAGTACACCTAGAGATGCGCGGCGTAGTGCGAATGGGTCGCTGCCTTTAGGCGCTTGACCAATACCGAAGATACCTACGATAGTGTCTAGCTTGTCTGCCATTGCAACTGCAGTTGAAACACCGTTAGATGGTAGTTCATCACCTGCGAAACGAGGCATGTATTGCTCGTTCAGTGCTACTGCAACTTCTTCTGCTTCACCGTCGTGGCGAGCATAGTGCATACCCATAACGCCTTGAGTATCCGTGAATTCGAATACCATTGAGGTCATTAGGTCACATTTTGCTAGTAGACCAGCACGCTTTGATTTCTCAACGTCAGCACCGATTTGCTCAGCAATGTAGCCAGCAAGTTCAGTGATGCGGTCTGTTTTGTCTTTGATCGTACCCAGTTGCTTTTGGAAGATCGCTTGTTCTAGTTCTGGCAGACGGTCGATAAGCGGACGCTTACGGTCTGTGTTGAAGAAGAATTCTGCGTCCGCAAGACGAGGACGAACCACTTTCTCGTTACCTTCGATTACGTAACGAGGCTCTTTTGATTCGATGTTCGATACGAAGATGAAGTTAGGTAGTAGCTTCTTGTTTTCATCGTAGACAGGGAAGTACTTCTGGTCACCCTTCATGGTGTAAACCAACGCTTCAGAAGGCACTTTTAGGAACTCTTCTTCAAACTTCGCTGTTAGTACTACTGGCCATTCAACCAGAGACGTTACTTCTTCTACTAGGTCATCTTCTAGATCAGCGATACCGCCAACCGCTGCTGCCGCTTTTTGTGCGTCAGCTAGGATGATTGCTTTACGCGCTTCGTAATCTGCCATTACTTTACCGCGCTCTTCTAGAATCGCAGGGTATTGCTCAGCAGAATCGATAGTGAACTCTTGCTCACCCATGAAGCGGTGACCACGGATAGTGCGGTCTGAAGCGACACCAAGGATCTCGCCTTCGATTAGGTCGCTGCCCATTAGCATGGTTAGCGTCTTAACTGGACGGATAAATTGAGTCGTTTTGTTACCCCAACGCATTGGTTTTGCGATAGGTAGGTTTGCTAGTGCTTTCGCTGCAAGTTCAACTACGATCTCAGACGTTGGCTGACCTTTCACTTCTTGTTTGAACAGTAGCCATTCACCTTTGTCTGTTACCATGCGCTCTGCTTGGTCAACCGTGATGCCACAACCGCGTGCCCAGCCTTGAGCCGCTTTTGTTGGGTTGCCTTCCGCGTCAAACGCTGCAGAAACCGCAGGACCACGCTTTTCAACAACTTTGTCAGACTGGCTGTCTGCTAGTGCTGCGACTTTAAGTGCAAGACGACGAGGTGCCGCGAACCATTTCACGCCTTCGTGAGCAAGCTCAGCGCCTTTTAGTTCTGCTTCGAAGTTTGCTGCGAATGCTTCAGCTAGAGTGCGAAGTTGCGTTGGTGGTAGCTCTTCTGTACCTAGCTCGATTAGAAATTCTTTTGCCATGTTACTCTACCCCTTACGCTTGTTCTTTCTTACACATTGGGAAACCAAGAGCTTCACGCGATGCGTAGTATGCTTCTGCAACTGCTTTCGTCAGGTTGCGGATGCGTAGGATGTAACGTTGGCGTTCAGTTACTGAAATCGCTTTACGTGCGTCTAGTAGGTTGAATGCGTGACCAGCTTTTAGAATGCGTTCGTAAGCAGGTAGTGGCAGTGGCTTTTCAAGCTCAAGCAGCTCTTTACACTCTTTCTCGCACTGTTCGAAGAAACCAAATAGGAAGTCAACGTCTGCGTGCTCGAAGTTGTAAGTCGATTGCTCTACTTCATTTTGGTGGAAGATGTCACCGTAAGTCACTTTGCTGCCGTCTGGTGCGATGTTCCAAACTAGGTCGTAAACAGAGTCTACTTCTTGGATGTACATTGCTAGACGTTCGATACCGTAAGTGATCTCACCAGTTACTGGTTTACACTCAAGACCACCAACTTGCTGGAAGTAAGTAAACTGGGTCACTTCCATGCCGTTTAGCCAAACTTCCCAGCCCAGACCCCATGCGCCTAGTGTTGGGTTTTCCCAGTTGTCTTCTACGAAACGGATGTCGTGTACAAGAGGGTCAATACCAAGAACTTCAAGGGAGCCAAGGTACAACTCTTGAATATTGTCAGGCGATGGTTTTAGCGCTACTTGGAATTGGTAGTAGTGCTGAAGACGGTTAGGGTTTTCACCGTAACGGCCATCAGTAGGACGACGTGAAGGTTGTACGTAAGCTGTCGACATTGGCTCTGGGCCAAGCGCTCGTAGACAGGTCATTGGGTGAGAGGTACCCGCACCCACTTCCATATCTAGCGGTTGAACAATGGTACAACCATTTTGAGCCCAATAATCCTGCAGCGCGAGGATCATTCCCTGGAAGGTTTTGATATCGTATTTTTGCATAAGTCAGGTTCGCGCGATTCTCTTGTTACTCGTTAATTCGTCATCTATGCCGAGTTTTTCAACTCTAACAACGGCGATAAAGAGTAATTACGGTTGAATAAATTAACAATCTAGTATAACCAGATATTGAGCATGGGAGTAGAGCTAATCTTGATTAATTCGTGGGCGATTTTCTCCTTTAATGAATTTTTACCGCGTTATCTGCTGTATTTTTCCTAAAAGGGAGTTTTTGCCTGCTTTGGCTCTTGAGAAGCGCAACAAAGGTGGCTAGAATTGCGCCTGTCTTTGGGGAGTAGCTTACCTGATGAAGTTTCTGTTTCATCTGGTTCGTCCGTCAACATAATTGGTGCAAAATCACCATGGCGTTCGAGACTTGAAGCCTTTCAAGTTTAGCAAGACCTTAGACAAATCATCACGAACCGGGGTAGGGGCGTGAGGTTTGTCTTCGGTTATAAATAATAATCCCTGCCCCAATGAGCATGTCGTGAGCGTTTTAGCTATTTCAATTACTACTGTAGCGTTAGCAGAAATTGGCGATAAGACCCAATTGCTATCTCTATTACTCGCAAGTCGTTACCGAAAACCAATCCCAATTATTGCAGCAATCTTTTTGGCAACTATTGCCAACCACGCTTTGGCTGCATGGTTAGGTGTGGTTGTCGCAGACTATCTATCACCTGAGATTTTAAAGTGGGTGCTGGTGGTCAGTTTTGTCGCGATGGCGGCTTGGGTTCTGATCCCGGACAAACTGGATGATGACGAGCAGATTTCTAATCGAGGCCCATTTATTGCCAGCTTTATCGCGTTCTTCGTTGCGGAGATAGGCGATAAAACTCAGATCGCCACTTCCATCTTAGGGGCGCAATACGCGGATGCGTTAAGTTTGGTGATTATCGGTACCACAATCGGTATGCTGCTGGCGAATGTACCTGTGGTCCTGATTGGTAAATTGTCGGCCGACAAGATGCCTTTAGGGCTGATCCGTAAAATCACCGCATTTTTGTTTATTGCTCTGGCAATAGGGGCTGCACTGTTCTGATTTTTTGCACGTGAAATGATGTGAGTTATCAATCATTAGTGGCGTGCTGCGCGAGTTCAAACTCTGACTCTAAATCGTTCCGTTGCGTGACGGATGACATATAAGTGTCATACTTGTCATGGTAGTTTAATGGTGTGAATGATAGCGAGAGGGCAAGTTTATGCTTACACGTTACATGGGGATGTCCCCGAAGAGTCAGAGTTATTTATTCACTTTTGGTTTAGCGCTGTGTTTACTAGCGATGGTGCTAACTGATATGTGGTTACCGATTGTAGCAGGATCGTTCGTTCTTACTGGATTGACAGTAGAAGCGTGGATTCGTGTCGCTCACATCATTCCTATGCATGAAGAGATGCGGGCAATGAAGAAACAACTTAACAAGCTCCAATCAGAAGTTCGCACACTCGAATACGACGAATAAACAAACGGCAGCCAATATAGGCTGCCGTTTTTAGTTCGACCAGATTATTCCAATCCTTTCTTGATCAGGTACTGATACGGAACTTGCTCCGTTTGTGCCGCAACTAATTGATGGTCCATAAAGCGGCAGAAACTCGGAATGTCTCGAGTTGTGGATGGATCGTCTGCTTTGACCAGCAAAATCTCACCATCTTGCATGTTGCGAATTGTCTTCCTGACCATCATCACTGGCTCTGGGCAGCGCAGTCCTTCCGCCTCTAATGTCTTGTTTGCCAGTTCAGGATTAAAGCTCATAGTGTGATTCTCGTAACTAACTGAGCGTTGAATTTTACTTTCGTTGAAAAAATATTCAATAACCACTTGGCAAACCGAATTTTTTGTTTTACCTTAAATTAACAATTTGGTAACAACTGGCAAGGGAGAGGCAATGTTAACAGCGTTAGACAGACTTACGATTTACTCAGTGCTGTGTTTTATCTCGTTTTGTGCATTGGTACTCAGGACGCCAGCTGACACCTCTTTGACGCCTCTCGTAGGCATGGTTGCCACTATTATTGGGATTTGGATCGAGATGCGCAGATGGTCTGGCGCATCTGAGCAAGAAAATTAGCGCTTCTTGCTTGGATCAGAATGCTTTTAATAACGCTCACCTATTTTTACCGACACTTCATTCCGACACTATCCCCATTTTTCTTGGGCTTCCCCGCTGAAAGGCGGGATTTTTTTTGCCTAAAGAGTACAATTTACCCAAACACATACAAAATAAGTGGCTAATTCGTGGAACTGGAAGATATCTATCGCCGAGATTTAAATTTACTGGTTGCGTTGCGAGTACTGATAGAGGAAAACAGTGTCAGTAAGGCAGCAACACGCCTGAACTTGAGTCAATCGGCAATGAGTCGTGTGCTTGGTCGTCTACGTGACTTATTGGGAGATCCGCTGTTTACTCGTCAGGGACAGCATTTGATCCCAACTCAGAAAGCGTTAGAGATCGATCGCTCATTGGGCGAGCCATTAGAGTCTTTACGTCAGTTGTTATCTCCGGTTGAGTTTGACCCATTGCAATGCGTACAGACTTTCAGCATCGTGACCACCGACTATGCCATGCAAACGATCTTACCGTTCGCTTTGCCGAGAATTTACCAAGAAGCGCCCAACGTGTCTTTCAACTTCTTACCACTGCAACACGACCGTTTATCAGATCAGCTCACTTATGAAGGTGCAGACTTAGCGATTTGTCGCCCGACAGGCCCGGTGGAGCCTCTACGCAGTGAAGTGTTGGGGCGAGTGGGGGTGCTGTGTATGCTTTCAAAACAGCATCCATTAGCGGATAAAGAAATGAGCTTGGATGATTATCTGAGTCATCCACATGCCATGATCGCCATCAGTGATGGTGTTAAGGCACTGATCGAACAAGCTTTGATGGAGAAACCTAAGCGTAAAATGGTTCTGCGGGCTTATCATTTAGAAGCCGCATTGGCGATCATGGATACCTTGCCAATTATCATCACAGTGCCAGCGGACTTGGCGTATCTGGTTGCCGAGCGTTATGACTTGGTGGTGAAACCGTTACCATTCCAATTCACGCCGTTTGAATACTCGATGATTTGGCATGCGCGTTGCGAGCATTCTCCCGCTCAAGAATGGTTAAGAACGATTGTGCGTGAAGAGTGTAGCCGTCTGATAGCTAAACGTATCGAAGATATGGGACTGAACTGCTAACAAAAAAGAGCCAGCAATGCCGGCTCTTCGTCTGTTTACACTGAGTCAGTGTTTATAGCTTGATAACCACACGACCCGTTACTTGACCGTTGGTGATGTCTTCTGCATATTTCGGTGCTTCAGCAAGAGCAACTTCAGTACACGCTTGCTCGAAGTAGCTGTCTGGTAGTAGCTCGACCAGCTTTTCCCATGCAGCGATACGTTTCTCTGTTGGGCACATTACTGAGTCCACACCTTGTAGGCGAACATTACGTAGGATGAACGGCATCACTGTGGTTGGTAGATCAAAACCACCTGCAAGACCACAAGCTGCAACTGCACTGTTGTAATCCATTTGCGCCAATACTTTAGCCAGTACTTTGCTGCCTACAGTATCAACCGCACCTGCCCATACTTGCTTTTCAAGTGGACGTGCTGGTTCTTCAAATTCAGTACGGTCGATGATGCGGCTAGCACCTAGTTTTTCAAGTAGCGGGCCATTTTTTTCTACACGACCTGTCACTGCAGCAACTTTGTAGCCAAGCTGTGCTAGAAGCGTTACTGCGACTGAGCCTACACCGCCACTTGCGCCAGTTACAAGGATTTCACCATTTTCAGGTTTGATGCCTGCATCAAGCAGTGCTTGAACACATAGCATGCCTGTGAAACCAGCAGTACCAACCATCATTGCTTTCTTGCTGTCTAGACCTTTTGGTAGTGGTACTAGCCAATCTGCTTTTAGACGAGCACGCTGAGACATACCACCCCAGTGGTTTTCACCCACGCCCCAGCCAGTAAGGACAACTTTGTCACCAGCTTGGTAGCGGTCGTCTTCTGAGCTTACTACCGTACCTGCTAGGTCAATACCTGGCACCATCGGGAAGTTACGGATGATTTTACCTTTACCTGTGATCGCAAGACCGTCTTTGTAGTTTAACGATGAGTAATCAACGTCAATCAGAACGTCGCCTTCAGGCAGTTGTGTTTCATCGATTTGCTCGATGTTAGCGATAGTACGTTTGTCTTCTTGATTTAGAACTAGAGCATTAAACATAAGGTTCTCCGATTGTGCGGTAGCATGACTCTGGGTCACATGCAGCAAGATATCAACTGGTCTAAGTGTATGTCTTCTTTGTCTATGAATAAAATGAAACTTGAGCATTTAATGTATGCTCTTCATGCATGTTTGATGTAAAACAAAGGGCGACATCAATTGTCGCCCTTAAGTGTAATACTAAAAATTTTAGTACTAGTTCATTTGCTTATGATTGTTGGCTCGATCACTACAACAACGTCTTGAACTGTTATGGTCGTTCAAATACTGTCGCAATGCCCTGACCCAAACCGATACACATGGTGGCCAGACCGTATTTCGCGTCTTTCGCTTCCATTAGGTTGATTAACGTTGTTGAGATACGTGAACCAGAACAGCCTAGTGGATGACCCAATGCTATCGCACCACCGTTAAGGTTGACCTTCTCATCCATAACATCAAGCAGGCCTAAGTCTTTAGCACACGGCAGAGACTGCGCGGCAAATGCTTCGTTTAGCTCAACCACATCCATGTCTTCAATTGAAAGACCGGCACGCTTGAGCGCTTTTTTCGTCGCAGGTACAGGACCGTAACCCATAATAGAAGGATCGCAGCCCGCAATGGCCATGCCTTTAATACGTGCACGAATCTTCAAGCCAAGCTCATTGGCTTTCTCTTCGCTCATGATCAACATCGCTGATGCACCATCGGACAGAGCCGATGATGTACCGGCTGTTACTGTACCGTTTGCAGGGTCGAACACTGGGCGAAGTTGAGATAGACCTTCAACGGATGTTTCAGGGCGAATCACTTCGTCGTAATCCAGAGTGAACAGTGTGCCGTCTGCTGCGTGGCCTTCAATTGGTAGAATTTCGTTTTTAAAACGACCCTCTACGGTTGCTGCGTGCGCACGAGCGTGAGAGCGAGCGGCAAACTCGTCTTGTTGCTCACGGCTAATGCCATGTAATTTACCCAGCATTTCAGCCGTTAAGCCCATCATGCCCGCAGCTTTTGCTACGTTCTTTGACATACCTGGGTGAAAGTCTACACCGTGGTTCATTGGCACATGCCCCATGTGCTCAACACCACCAATTAGGCAGATTTCAGCATCGCCAGTCATGATGGCACGTGTACCATCGTGAAGCGCTTGCATTGATGAGCCACACAAGCGGTTCACCGTCACGGCGCCAATTTCAATCGGCAGACCAGCAAGCAGCGCCGCATTACGTGCAACGTTAAAGCCTTGCTCTAGTGTTTGCTGTACACAGCCCCAGTAGATGTCTTCAATCTCGCTTGGGTTCACTTGTGGGTTACGCGCAAGAATGCCTTTCATTAGGCGCGCAGATAGATCTTCTGCTCGTGTATGACGGAAAGCACCACCTTTAGAGCGACCCATTGGAGTACGTAGACAATCGACTACGACAACATTTCTTGTTTGATTAGTCATTTTAGAATCCCTCCTTAGATAGAACCTTGCTGTTGTGCACCGTAAAAGCTTTCACCTTTCGCCGCCATATCAATCAGCATTTGCGGTACTTGGTACATCGCACCTAGCTCGGCGTGTTGTTTTGCCATTTCAACGTATTCAGCAATACCCACGCTGTCTAGATAGCGGAATACGCCACCGCGGAATGGAGGGAAACCAAGACCATAAACCAATGCCATATCTGCTTCCTGCGGAGTTGCGATGATGCCTTCTTGTAGGCACAGCACCACTTCGTTGATCATTGGAATCATCATACGTTGAATGATGGTCTGATCGTCAAAGTCCTGCTTATCGGCACAAACGTCAGCAAGTACCGGTAAGATCGCTTCGGAGAAGGTTTTCTTCGGCTTACCTTTTTTATCTATGGTGTAGCTGTAGAAGCCATTACCATTTTTCTGACCATATTTGTCTGCTTCGAACAGTGCATCAATCGCATCACGACCTTGTTTACCCATACGCTCAGGGAAACCGTCAGCCATCACAGCTTGTGCGTGGTGCGCGGTATCAATGCCGACTACGTCAAGCAAGTACGCCGGTCCCATCGGCCAGCCAAACTTACGCTCCATGACTTTGTCGATTTTCGTAAAGTCAGCACCATCACGAAGTAGCATGCTGAAGCCGCCAAAGTATGGGAACAATACGCGGTTAACGAAGAACCCTGGGCAGTCATTAACGACAATTGGTGATTTGCCCATTTTCGCAGCATACGCCACAACACGATTGATGGTTTCATCAGAGGTGTGCTCACCACGGATGATCTCAACAAGAGGCATACGATGCACTGGGTTGAAGAAGTGCATACCACAGAAGTTTTCTGGGCGTTTTAGTGATTTTACCAATAGGTTGATAGGAATCGTTGAGGTGTTTGAGGTGATAACGGTGTCGTCACCGACATGGGATTCAACTTCACTTAAAACTGCTGCTTTTACTTTCGGGTTTTCAACGACAGCTTCAACAATCACATCAGAGTTTTCAATACCTGCGTAATGTAAGCTCGGTGTGATTGACGCTAAAATACCCGCCATCTTAAAGCCATCAATGCGACCGCGAGATAAGCGTTTATTCAGCAGCTTAGATGCTTCAGTCATGCCTAGGTCGAGCGACGCTTGCGCGATGTCTTTCATTAAGACTGGCACACCTTTTAGCGCTGATTGGTAAGCAATGCCGCCACCCATGATACCTGCACCTAATACGGCTGCACGTTGCGTGTCTTTACTTGCTGACTTCGCTGCTTTTTTCGCAATGCCTTTGATGTATTGATCATTAAGGAATAGGCCAACGAGTGATTTTGCTTCTTCCGATTTAGCCAATTTCACGAAGTGCTTACGTTCAATGTCTAACGCTTCATTACGTGCAAAGCGAGCACCTTCTTCAATCGTGATAACGGCTGTCATTGGGGCAGGGTAGTGAGGACCTGCTTTTTGTGCCACCAGACCCTTCGCCATGGTGAAGCTCATCATTGATTCAAGCTTACTCAGCGTTAGCGGAGATGTTTTCTGTGCTCGGCGTGCTTGCCAGTCAAGTTTCTCGTTAATTGCAGAGTTAAGAGTTTGTAGTGCTGATTCGTATAAAGCATCAGTCTCTACAACAGCATCGAGTAAGCCAATTTTCAATGCTTCATCAGCTCGGCATGCTTTACCTTGGGTGATGATTTCCATTGCGCTGTCTGCGCCAATAACGCGAGGCAAGCGTACACAACCACCAAAGCCAGGCATGATTCCCAGTTTCGTTTCTGGTAGGCCGATGCTGGTGGTTTTGTCACCAATACGCATGTCTGTTGCTAGCACACATTCACAACCGCCACCAAGAGCGTGGCCTTTGATCACTGAGATGGTCGGAACGGGTAAGTCTTCTAATTTGTTAAAGATGCTATTAGCAAATTGCAGCCATTGGTCGAGCTCGGCATCCGTTTTAGCAAACAGACCTAAAAACTCGGTAATGTCTGCGCCTACAATGAATGCGTCTTTATCTGAAGTGAGCAACAACCCCTTGAGGCCTTGATGGGCAATGAGCGCATCAAGAGCTTTATCTAGCGATTCTAATGTCGCTAGGTCGAGTTTGTTGACGGATTTTGGAGAGCAGAAGCTTAGCTCTGCAATACCATCTTGTATTTCCTTTACCTGTAAGGTTTCGGCTTGGTAAATCATTGTCTATCTCCATGACATACAATCGTGGATTGTCTGTATACCTATTTCAACGACGCCGTGTACCTCGGCAAATAGGTATCGAGGAAGTCGTTTTATTTTTGTTCTGGTTTGACCAGTAAAGTTAGTTTGGATCGTGGATTGTTTAATTTCAATACATTTTTTAAACAAGTGTTTAACATTGTGCGCTGTGGCAGATCTTATGCGACGGGTAAATCACACTCGTGATAGACTTCAGGCAAATAGACATGAATCCATAATCCTATGAATGACAAGCCTTATCTGATTCCAGCAGAGCCCGCTCAATTTGAAGAAGAAATTAAAAAGAGCGTCTTCATTACTTATTTGGCACACACGCCAAGTATCGAAGCTGCAAAAGCATTTGTTGATCAAATCAAAGCTAAACACGCTGATGCTAGACATAACTGTTGGGGCTTTGTTGCTGGTCGACCAGAAGATTCGATGCAGTGGGGCTTTAGTGATGATGGAGAACCTTCAGGGACGGCAGGTAAACCGATCCTTGCTCAGCTGTCTGGATCTGGTGTGGGGGAGATCACGGCTGTGGTCACGCGATACTCTGGTGGAATCAAGTTAGGTACAGGCGGCTTGGTTAAAGCGTATGGGGGTGGGGTACAACAAGCGCTCAAGCTGCTTCAAACTATTGAGAAAAAAATAACCACAAAGCTCAGACTAACGTTAGACTATGGGTTTATGCCGATCGCACAATCAATCATGCCGCAATTTGGTGCGATAGAAGTCGAGGCTGAATACAGCGATCAGGTCGTATTAGTGGTGGAAATTGAGCTTCGAGAAGTGAGCGCGTTTACCCAAGCAATCATCAATAAAAGCGGGGCAAAGGCAATTGTCACTCCGCTAGACGGACAATAATGAAAAACAGGAAGCAACAGGGACAGCTTCGCTAGTCAATTTATCCATGCAATTTCGTTCAATTATTCGAATCGTCGGGCTACTGCTCGCACTCTTTAGTGTCACTATGCTTGCGCCAGCACTCGTTGCGCTGATCTATCGAGATGGTGCTGGTGTGCCTTTTGTCACGACATTTTTTGTTCTGCTGTTTTGTGGGGCCGTTTGTTGGTACCCAAACCGCAGGTATAAGCACGAGCTTAAAGCTCGAGATGGCTTTCTTATTGTCGTCTTATTCTGGACAGTACTTGGCAGTGCAGGCTCGATCCCCTTTCTCATTGCTGACAACCCGAACGTCTCAGTGACAGATGCGTTTTTTGAATCGTTTTCTGCTCTCACGACGACCGGGGCGACCGTTATTGTTGGTTTGGATGAGTTACCTAAAGCGATTCTATTCTATCGACAGTTACTGCAGTGGTTCGGCGGTATGGGAATCATCGTATTAGCGGTGGCGATTTTGCCAGTACTTGGCATCGGTGGTATGCAGCTTTACCGCGCCGAGATCCCAGGTCCAGTCAAGGATACTAAAGTGACGCCGCGCATAGCAGAAACTGCTAAGGCGCTTTGGTACATCTATTTGAGCCTGACTATCGCCTGTGCTTCGGCTTTTTGGTTAGCTGGTATGACGCCATTTGATGCCATCAGTCACAGCTTTTCCACCATTGCCATTGGTGGCTTCTCTACCCACGATGCCAGCATCGGATACTTTGATAGTTACGCGATTAACCTGATTACGGTGGTTTTTCTGCTTATATCTGCATGTAATTACACACTGCACTTTGCTGCATTTGCATCAGGTGGCGTACATCCCAAGTATTACTGGAAAGATCCTGAGTTTCGCGCCTTCTTGTTTATTCAAGTGCTGCTATTTATCATTTGCTTTCTATTATTACTGAAACATCACTCTTACACATCGACATACGATGCTTTCGATCAGGCTCTGTTCCAAACCGTATCAATATCCACAACAGCGGGCTTTACGACAACAGGTTTTGCGGATTGGCCGCTCTTCTTACCTGTGCTGTTATTGTTCTCTTCCTTTATAGGTGGTTGTGCTGGTTCAACAGGCGGCGGCATGAAAGTGATCCGTATCCTGCTTCTTACCTTACAAGGTGCGCGTGAACTAAAACGTTTAGTCCATCCACGCGCGGTTTACACCATCAAAGTAGGTGGCAGTGCCCTACCGCAACGTGTTGTCGATGCGGTTTGGGGCTTCTTCTCCGCATACGCATTGGTATTTGTGGTTTGTATGTTGGGGTTGATTGCAACAGGAATGGATGAGCTCAGTGCGTTCTCGGCGGTGGCTGCGACTCTGAACAACCTCGGTCCTGGCTTGGGAGAAGTAGCGCTGCACTTTGGTGATGTTAACGACAAAGCAAAATGGGTATTGATAGTTTCTATGCTGTTTGGTCGTTTGGAAATCTTTACCTTACTTATTCTACTTACGCCGACGTTTTGGCGTAGCTAAGGGGAAATCGTGGCAAAAGCATTATTTCTATACTCTTCCCGCGAAGGGCAGACTAAAAAAATTCTCCACTATATAGATGAACAACTTCCAGACTTCGATTGTGAGCTGGTGGATTTACATAATGTCGAGACGATTGACTTCAGCCAATACGACAGAGTATTGATAGGCGCCTCTATTCGCTATGGCCATCTTAATAAAAAGCTATACCAGTTTATTGAGCGAAACCTCAATCAATTGGAGCAAAATAAAGTGGCATTTTTCTGCGTAAACCTAACCGCTCGTAAAGAGGACCAAGGAAAGGATACACCTGAAGGTAGTGCTTACATTCGCAAGTTCCTAATTAAGTCGCCTTGGAAACCAACGCTAATCGGTGTTTTTGCTGGTGCACTTTATTACCCACGTTACAGCTGGTTCGACAGAACTATGATTAGGTTCATTATGTCGATGACGGGTGGCGAAACTGATACGACCAAAGAGGTGGAGTACACCAATTGGGAAAAAGTGGCTCTTTTCGCAGATAAATTCAGAGAACTGTAGAAATAACGTGCTCTTTTGACCGCTTTTGATGCAAATTTATCCG
>NZ_JAWOQS010000014.1:0-66546 GCF_033438945.1 Vibrio sp. Y176
GGAGCGACACACGAGGTTCGAACTCGTGACCTCAACCTTGGCAAGGTTGCGCTCTACCAACTGAGCTAGTGTCGCATCAACAACGTTTCCGCTGTTTAGGGCTGCGAATTATAAGAGCATTTTTTTGTGATGCAAGTCCTTCCTTCAAAAAAACTTTATTTTTTTACTGAACGACGAAAAAGCAATCAAAAGCGATATAAATTACAACAATTTGGATCGCAACCTTAACAGTTAAATCTTGAAAATAGTACCTCGATAGTACTTAAGTTCTGCGATGGACTCACGAATGTCGTCCAAGGCCAAATGTGTTCCCTGTTTTGTGAACCCATTTAGCACCTCAGGTTGCCAGCGACGTGCTAGTTCTTTAAGAGTACTAACGTCAACATATCGGTAATGGAAGAACTCTTCCAACTCAGGCATATGCTTGTATAAAAAGCGACGATCCTGCCCAATGCTGTTACCACATATTGGCGACGCCCCTTTTGGCACCCATTTTTCTAAAAATTCAATGGTTTGTGCGACTGCGTCTTGTTCTGAGATTTGACTGTTTCGAACGCGCTCCACCAAACCGCTTGCCGTATGCGTATTAGTACACCAGTCGTCCATTTTCGCCAGTTCTTCTTCCGGCTGATGAATCGCTAACACTGGACCTTCAGCCAAAATATTTAGTTCGCTATCCGTGACAATAGAAGCAATTTCGATGATTTTGTGCGTTTCAGGATCAAGCCCTGTCATCTCTAAATCAACCCAAATTAGGTTTTGATCGCTAAAGGACATGGTTACGCCGCCTATTTGTTTATCGATAAAAGAGGTACTATACCTCAAAATACGAGAAACACGATACTCATACACGGAGCCAAGAGTACGGCTCAACCATTTGAGTAAATTCACATAAAGTACAGAATTGTGGCAAAGAAGAAAAAGTTAACCAAAGGTCAGGTGCGACGCGTACGTAGCAACCAACAAAAGCGTTTGAAGAAGCAAGAAGATTCCATCCAGTGGGATGAAAACATGCTAGGCGCCAGCAAGCAAGGTCTCGTGATCACTCGTTTTGGTCAGCACGCGGACATTGAAGACCTTGAAACAGGCGAAATTCAACGCTGTAACCTCCGCCGTGGTATTGAGTCTCTAGTATCTGGCGATCGTGTTTTATGGCGCGAAGGATTGGAGTCTATGGCGGGCATCTCTGGTGTTGTTGAAGCGGTAGAACCTCGCTCTTCAGTGCTCACTCGTCCAGATTATTACGATGGCCTAAAACCCGTTGCAGCCAATATTGATCAAATGGTCATTGTCTCTTCGGTATTACCAGAGCTATCGCTAAATATTATTGACCGCTATCTCGTTGCATCAGAAACACTGAATATTGCGCCATTGTTGGTCTTAAATAAAGTCGACCTTCTAGAAGCCGATGATCGTGCAATGTATGAAGAATGGCTCAAAGAATATGAACGCATTGGCTATAAAGTGCTTCTGGTCAGCAAGAAGTCTGGAGAAGGCATTGCTGAACTAGAAACCCTGCTGCGTGACCGAATTAATATCTTTGTTGGTCAATCAGGCGTAGGGAAATCCAGCTTAGTCAACGCGTTAATGCCGGAACTAGAGAGCGAAGTGGAAGAAGGCGAAGTCTCTGAGAACTCTGGCTTGGGCCAACACACCACGACGGCTGCACGTTTATACCACATTCCAACGGGTGGCGATTTGATCGACTCACCTGGAGTACGTGAATTTGGTCTTTGGCATTTGGAAGCAGAAGAAGTAACAAAAGCATTCGTTGAATTTCGACCATATTTAGGCGGTTGCAAGTTCCGAGATTGTAAACACAATGATGACCCAGGCTGCCTTCTACGCGAAGCTGTCGAGAACGGGGAAATTAACGAAACTCGCTTTGAAAACTATCATCGCATTTTGGAAAGCATGGTTGAAAACAAAGCAAATCGTCAGTATTCACGTAATAAAAAAGCCGATCTGTAATTGAGTTAAGGCTGTAACTGTGTAAAAAGTCTTCACCTAATACTGACAAGCAAATTAAATTTCAGTAACATCACGCGCCCTAAAGCGCGAATCTAACAGAAGTATCGGAATTAAAGATGGACAAGTTTAAAGTTGGACTGCAGTACTGGATCCCACAACACGGCCTCACTCGCCTAATGGGTAAACTGGCTTCAGCAAAAGCTGGCGGTCTAACAACAGCAGTTATTCGTTGGTTTATCAAACAATACAATGTGAATATGGATGAGGCAAAGCACTCAGATCCTAAGCATTTTAAAACGTTCAACGAGTTTTTCGTTCGTGAGCTAAAAGAAGGCGCACGCCCAATTTCTGAAGGCGAAAACGTCATCACTCATCCAGCCGACGCTTGTGTTAGCCAGTTTGGCCCTATTGAAGATGGTCAACTTATCCAAGCAAAAGGTCATCACTTCTCAGCACAAGAATTGCTGGGCGGTGACGCGAATTTAGCTGACGAATTTAAAGATGGTTCTTTTGCGACATTGTACCTATCTCCGCGCGATTACCACCGTGTACACATGCCATGTGACGGCACTCTGCGCCAAATGATTTACGTACCAGGTGACCTGTTCTCAGTAAACCCTCTGACAGCAGAAAACGTACCAAACCTATTTGCACGTAACGAGCGTGTGGTGTGTATCTTCGATACTGAGTTTGGTCCAATGGCACAGGTGCTTGTTGGTGCGACAATTGTTGGTAGCATTGAGCAAGTATGGGCTGGCACGATCACTCCGCCTCGTGGAAACACTGTCTACAAATGGGATTACCCAGCAGAGGGTGACAAGGCCGTGATCTTGAAAAAAGGCGAAGAGATGGGCCGCTTCAAACTGGGTTCTACTGTTATTAACCTGTTTGCCAAAGACGCGATTGAGTTTGACGCAAGCATGGAAAACGGTAAGCCAACCGTTATGGGCACACCTTACGCCTTAAAAAATTAAGTAAAACACCGTTAAGAGCCCTTTATTCAGGGCTCTTTTTATTGATAAAAAGCAAAACTCCGTTCGAAATTTAGCCTCTATTTCTCAAACTCATACCTGCCTCTAAGACCCTCATTCCACAATCAATTATCCTGCGCTTAGAATGAATATTTAGAGGGGCAGCCAATGCCAAAGATGAGTGTAAACACGTTGGCGAAATTGCTGGTGTGCTTTTTAATTCCGCTCGGTGTTTTGATGATGCCGATCGATGCTATTCCTATTGACGATCTCACTTTAATTCAGCATCGCCTGTTAGCTATTTTTCTTCTTGCTGCCCTACTTTGGGTTCTCGAGCCGGTTCCCGTTTTTGCTACGTCCATTCTTATTATCGCTCTTGAACTGATCATGATATCGGATAAAGGTTTGCATCTATTTCGCAATACACCAGCGGGGCATGATTTAGGAGAGTTAATTGCTTACACCGATATTTTCTCGGCCTTCTCTTCACCGATCATTATTCTTTTTATGGGTGGTTTTGCTCTCGCGATTGCGGCTTCCAAATACGAGCTCGACAACAACCTCGCCCGAGTTCTATTAAAACCATTCGGCACCCAACCTAAGTTCATCATGCTGGGCTTGATGTTAATTACCGCCGTTTTTTCAATGTTTATGTCCAATACTGCCACGACCGTGATGATGCTAGCCCTGCTTGGCCCCATCGTCGCTTCAGCACCTAAAGGGGATTTAGGCATTAAAGCACTGGTGTTGTGTATTCCAATTGCAGCGAATACAGGCGGCATTGCGACTCCGATAGGCACGCCACCTAATGCGATAGCGCTTCAATATCTCACTGGAGAAAACGCGATAGACTTCCTATCGTGGATGACAATGGGTCTACCCTTTGTGTTGGTACAACTCACTGTAGCTTGGTTCTTGTTGCAAAAGCTGTTTCCGTCTAGCGAACCAGAAATGAAACTAAAGCTAGATGGTACATTCAAAAAGAGCTGGCGTGCGATCGTCGTCTACATCACTTTTGCACTAACCATTTTGCTTTGGATGACAACGAAAGTGCATGGCATGAATACATATGTTGTCGCGATTATCCCACTAGCAGTGTTCACGTTAACGGGCATTATGGGAAAAGAAGAGCTCAAGCTGATTAACTGGGATGTTTTATGGCTGGTTGCCGGTGGTATAGCAATTGGTATTGCCTTAGACAAAACGGGCTTAGCCGAAGCATTAGCGCACGCCATTGATTACAGCCTGCTATCACCATTTGCCGTTGTTTTAGCCCTATCAGTAGTGTGTTGGTTAATGGCGAACTTTATGTCTAATACCGCAACGGCAAACTTATTGATGCCTATTGCTGCCGCTATTGGTACATCCATGCCAAGCCTTATTGCGGTTGGTGGCCTACAAGGTTTACTGGTTGTCGTCGCCTTCTCCGCATCACTTGGCATGATCTTACCGGTTTCCACACCACCAAACTCTTTGGCTTATTCAACAGGCCTCATCGAGAGCAAAGACATGGCGAAAGTGGGGCTGATTCTTGGTTTGATTGGTCTACTTATCGTGTATGGCGCAGTTTTGGTACTGTTTTAATCGAAGAGCTCCATGAAAAAGCGTGTTGTCATGGAGCTGCTCTCCAGCTACTGCCCTTACAGAGCGGCTTTTACATCCCATAAATTTCGTGCATATTAAGACTCCTCTACTCTACAAGGACGTCGACACATCATGGGTTACGAATGGCTTGCTTTATGCGCCGCTTTTCTGTGGGCAGTTTCTAGCCTAATTTCGGTCATTCCTGCACAACACCTAGGCGCATTTTCTTACAGCCGCTGGCGTATGGGCTGCACAGCCGTGATCTTATCAACAATGGCCTGGATAACTGGCGGCTGGTTAACGGTTTCTTGGGAACATGTAACGCCAATGATGGCCTCAGGACTGATTGGTATTTTTATTGGCGATACCGCTCTATTCGCGTGTTTGAATCGTATGGGGCCAAGACAAGCCGGGTTACTCTTCTCTTGCCACGCCGTGTTCTCTGCCATCTTGGGCTACTTCTTATTTAGCGAAGTCATGACCACAATAGAACTACTGGGCGCATCATTGGTATTTAGCGGCGTGGTGATGGCGATATTCTTTGGCCGAAGAGGTCAAGTGAATAACGTCTTGGAAGACATTAAAGGTAACATCTGGGTGGGTATTGGACTTGGCTTAACCGCAGCAATGTGCCAAGCATTGGGCGGCATCATCGCCAAGCCAGTAATGCAAACCAGTATTGACCCAGTTGCGGCTTCTGCTATTCGAATGATCAGTGCCTTTTTCGCCCACAGCATGTTGTTAATTCTAGGAGTCAAAGTCGCTCGCTCGACGCAACACATTACTTGGCGCATATTTGGTATTACTGCCCTTAATGGTTTCTTGGCGATGGCCGTCGGCATGACGCTAATCTTATACGCACTGCAAGAAGGAAATGTAGGTATGGTTGCACTTCTATCTTCAACCACGCCAATTATGTTGCTACCACTGCTCTGGATTTACACTAAACGCCGACCAAACCGATTTGCATGGTTGGGCGCAGCCCTAGCTGTGATTGGTGCGGGCATTTTGGTTCAGTAACCTTACAGACCAGCCCTTATTGCCAGATACAAAAAAGCCCGAGTTTAAACTCGGGCTTTTGTCATTCGGAGCCGTTAGTTAATTATTTATTTAACTAATACTTCACCCGTCATTTCTGCTGGGATTTCTAGACCAGCTAGAGAAAGCATGGTTGGTGCAAGGTCAGACAGTTTACCGCCTTCTTTGAATTCAACCGCTTTGTCACCTACATAGATTAGAGGCACTGGTAGGTTAGTGTGAGCAGTGTGGATGCCGCCAGTTTCAGGGTCGATCATCATTTCTGCGTTACCGTGGTCCGCAGTGATCAATAGTTGACCGCCAACTTCTTTGATTGCTTCAACCACTTTACCCACGCTTTCATCTAGAGCTTCGATTGCTTTCTCAGCCGCTTCATAAACGCCAGTGTGACCAACCATATCTGCGTTCGGGTAGTTACAGATGATGGTATCGAACTTACCTGATTTGATAGCCGCAACCATCTTCTCTGTTAGTTCTGGAGAGCTCATTTCAGGCTGCATGTCGTACGTTGCAACTTTTGGAGAAGCAACCAACTGACGCTCTTCGCCTTCGAATTCGTTCTCAACACCACCGTTGAAGAAGAAAGTCACGTGTGCGTATTTCTCTGTTTCAGAGATACGTAGCTGAGTTTGACCTTGTTTAGATAGCCACTCACCGTAAGTGTTTTCTAGAGACGCAGGTGGGAATGCGATAGCTAGAGGGATATCAGCCGCGTATTGAGTCAGCATCACAAAGTTGATTGCTGGGAATACTGCACGCTCAAAGCCGTCAAACGCAGGAACGAATGCACGAGTGATTTGACGTGCACGGTCAGCACGGTAGTTCATGAAGATAACCGCATCACCATCTTGCATGATTGCGTCTTCTTGACCTTCCGCTTTGATAGTTGTTGCTTTAACGAATTCGTCGTTTTCTTCACGAGCGTAAGCCGCTTCTAGACCTGCAACTGCCGTTTCTGCTGTGAACTCAGCTTTAGCTTGAGTTAGAAGATCGTAAGCAACTTGGACGCGATCCCAGTTGTTGTCACGGTCCATTGCGTAGTAACGACCTACTAGAGAAGCAACGCGGCCTTTACCTAGTTTCGCAAATAGGTCTTGGAAACGTTGTAGTGAGTTTTCAGCACTACGTGGTGGTGTGTCACGGCCGTCTAGGAAGCAGTGTAGGTAGATTTTCTCTGCGCCACGCGCCGCTGCCATTTCAACTGCAGCGTAAATGTGGTCTTCGTGAGAGTGAACACCGCCTGGAGACATCAGGCCCATGATGTGTACTGCTTTTTCAGCTTTCACTGCAGAGTCGATAGCTTCAACTAGCGCAGGCGTTTGTTCGAACTCACCATCCGCAATTGATTTAGTGATACGAGTCAGGTCTTGGTATACAACGCGGCCTGCACCAATGTTAGTGTGACCAACTTCAGAGTTACCCATTTGACCATCAGGAAGGCCAACATCCATGCCTGAAGCAGAGATTAATGTGTGTGGGTTATTCGCAATCAGAGCATCCATTACTGGTGTTTTCGCATTCGCAATTGCGTTACTTGCTGTGTCTTCACGGTAACCGTAACCGTCAAGGATAACTAGAGCCAGTGGCTTCTTAGCTGACATAGTGATGACCTCATCAAATTTAAGTAACTTTTGGCGTAGGGCCTCGCTGCCCTATCTAACCTTGAAACAAAACTAGCGTAATTTTACTACACTTTTTAACCAAAACTGTAGGTTAAGATCAAATAATGTTTGCGATTTATTGTTGCTATCTTACAAGTTAAGCGAACAACGAGTCAGTGCCGACAATCGTGTTCCACAAGCATAGTCATTTCTAATACGCTTTGTACACCCCAGTCTAAGTTCGGTTTTCTTACGCTTCTCATTCTTATTTTTGCACTTGAAACAGCGCTAATTTAAAGCAACATCAAACAAGATGGGTTAATACCTATTGTTCTCTTTTCTCAGTAAAACAGAAGTCACTTAAACCGATAAGTCCAATAGGCCAAAGCAATCAAGCTACCAGAGCGAAATGTACGGATAGTAAGGGCATAACGGGTTTATAGAGATCTCAATTATTCGTTAGAAAATTTTAACCCTCTCGCCTAAGAGCCGTAACCTCGCTATACTCCTGCTTTATTTTTCCGCCAACAGCGTAAGAGCTCAAGACATGCAAGAGTACATTGAATTTTTCCAACAGAACATGATTCTATCTTTGGTTTGGGTAGGTCTTCTTGTCGCCTTTATCATGAACATCGTGAAATCAGCGACAGCCGCATACAAAGAAATCAACGTAAACCAACTGACTCATCTTATGAACCGTGAAAACGGCGTTGTAGTGGATATCCGTACCAAAGACGAGTTCAAAAAAGGTCATATCACCGACTCACTTCACATTTTACCGTCAGACATCAAAGCGGGTAACTTGGGTAGCCTTGAAAACCACAAATCAGACCCAATCATTGTTGTATGTAAGACAGGACAGACCGCTCAAGAAAGCGCAAACCTACTAGTAAAAGCTGGCTTCGAAAACGTGAGCCTACTAAAAAATGGTTTGATTGCGTGGAACGAAGCGAACCTGCCGTTAGTTCGCGGTAAGAAGTAGGAACGTGGCAAGAACGAAAGTTCGCGTTTAAACGCGCTTTTACCAAGCCTCGCGGACAAAAAACTGAGCAAATTGAAAGCAGTTGGAGCACTAAGTTGTGACGCTTTGCACGTAATACACGCTTCATCTAGTCAAGGTAGATTGGCTCAGTTAGTCTCAGGACATACCAGTTTTCTGAGCTTAGACGTTTCTAGGCTCAACAAATATTGATTTAAGGATTAAAAAATGGCTGAAGCAGCACCTCAAGACGCACAACAAAACTTCGCAATTCAACGCATCTTCCTAAAAGACGTTTCTTTTGAAGCGCCGAACTCTCCAGTAATTTTCCAGAAAGAGTGGAACCCAGACGTTAAACTAGACCTAGACACTCAAAGCCGTGAGCTTGGTGAAGGCGTTTACGAAGTTGTTCTACGCCTAACCGTTACTGTGAAGAACGAAGAAGAGACTGCGTTCCTATGTGAAGTTCAACAAGGTGGTATCTTCACTGCTGAACAAATGGAAGCTGGTCAACTTGCACATTGCCTAGGCGCATTCTGCCCGAACATCCTATTCCCATACGCTCGTGAAACTATCTCAAGCCTAGTCGTTAAAGGTACGTTCCCTCAACTGAACCTAGCGCCAGTAAACTTTGACGCGCTATTCATGAACTACCTACAACAGCAAGCTCAACAAGGCGAAGCTGAAGCGTAATTCACGTTTTATAAGTGACGAATAGCCACAGTGCTGACGTCACCGACTCAAATAAAATGCACAGAGCGTCTACCATTCGATGCAATGTGCATTTTTTATTTCTGACAAAAGTTCCTAGTTCCTAATCGCCAGAAGGCGTAAAATTTGACGATTAGGAACTAGATTCTACTAGTAGCAAGACAATTAGGCGGTAGCATGACACAAGCAAATACAAACAATGCTTACGGTAAAGACATCGCAATGACTGTGATTGGCGCAGGCTCATACGGCACCTCTTTGGCGATCTCACTCGCTCGTAACGGCGCGAACGTTGTCCTTTGGGGACACGAGCCAGAGCACATGGCTCGCCTAGAAGCAGACCGAGCTAACCATGCCTTCTTACCAGGTGTTGATTTCCCTGAAAGCTTGATCATTGAATCGGATTTAGAAAAAGCCGTTCAAGCAAGCCGAGATTTGTTGGTTGTGGTTCCAAGCCATGTCTTTGGCATCGTGCTAAACAGCTGTAAACCATTCTTGCGCGAAGACTCTCGCATCTGTTGGGCAACCAAAGGGCTTGAACCTGAAACGGGACGCCTGCTGAAAGACGTCGCTTATGACATTATCGGTGAAAACTACTCACTAGCAGTATTGTCTGGCCCAACGTTTGCGAAAGAGCTAGCAATGGGTATGCCGACTGCAATCTCAGTTGCGTCTCCAGATTCTGAATTTGTTGCGGATCTACAAGAAAAAATCCACTGTAGCAAAACCTTCCGCGTATATGCCAATAGTGACTTTATTGGTATGCAATTGGGCGGCGCTGTGAAAAACGTTATTGCGATTGGTGCGGGTATGTCTGATGGTATCGGTTTTGGCGCCAACGCCCGTACTGCATTAATTACTCGTGGCTTGGCTGAAATGAGTCGCCTTGGTGCTGCGCTAGGTGCACAGCCAGAAACCTTTATGGGCATGGCGGGTTTAGGCGATCTTGTCCTGACATGTACCGATAACCAATCACGTAACCGACGCTTTGGCTTGGCATTAGGCCAAGGTAAAGACGTTGATACGGCTCAAGAAGAAATTGGCCAAGTGGTTGAGGGTTACCGCAATACAAAAGAAGTATGGCTACTTTCTCAACGTATGGGTGTTGAGATGCCGATAGTTGATCAAATTTATCAAGTATTGTATCAAGGAAAAGATGCGCGCTTAGCAGCGCAAGATTTACTTGCTCGTGACAAAAAAGCCGAAGGAAAGTAGCAATCTACCGCCCTTTGCAGCTCATCTGAGAAAAATTGAAGTTGTCGGGTCACGGAAGAACCACTCTGGATATTGAGAATGAAACACTGCGAAAAACAAAAAGTCTGGAACAAAATTGTCTCAGAAGCCCGTGAAATGTCAGAACAAGAGCCTATGCTGGCGAGCTTCTATCATGCCACCATTATCAAGCATGAAAGTTTGTGTGCCGCTCTGAGTTATATTCTGGCTAACAAATTGAACACCGCTTCCATGCCAGCGATGGCTGTGCGTGAAGTGGTTGAAGAAGCCTTTGCGGCTGATCCAACCATCACTGACGGCGCGGCTTGTGATATTTGTGCCACGGTCAATCGCGACCCTGCTGTTTCAATGTACTCAATGCCATTGCTGTACCTAAAAGGCTATCACGCACTGCAAGGCTACCGAGTAGCAAACTGGCTGTGGAAGCAAGGTCGTCACGCTCTTGCGACTTACCTACAAAATCAGATTTCGGTAGCATGTCAGGTCGATATCCACCCTGCAGCGCGCATTGGTAGTGGTATCATGCTCGACCATGCAACAGGCATCGTGATTGGTGAAACTGCCGTGGTCGAAAACGACGTGTCTATACTGCAAGATGTCACCCTTGGTGGTACTGGTAAAGAATGCGGTGATCGTCACCCGAAAATTCGCGAGGGTGTGATGATCGGAGCTGGTGCAAAGATTCTTGGCAATATCGAAGTCGGTGAAGGCGCGAAAATCGGATCTTGCTCTGTGGTATTGCAAGCCGTGCCTCCTCACACAACGGTGGCTGGCGTGCCTGCAAAAATCGTCGGACGTCCAAAAACGGACAAACCCTCTCTCGATATGGATCAAGGCTTTAACGGCAAGTCGCAAAGCTTTATCCATGGAGATGGTATTTAATCGTCAACAAACCTTTTTGACAACAACGTGGTAGGTAACTCTCAAGTGCGAAAACAAAATCACCCTGTTCTACGCTCGGCTATTTTATTAACTTGTGCTTTATCTGCCACTTATCCCATTACCTCCTCTGCTGTGAGTCAGCAAGAGCTCAAAGGCGTATCCAGTGAGATAAGCCGTCAGCGCAAATCGCTCTCTTCCCAAGAAAAGCAGCTCAATGAGTTACAGAAATCACTAAAAGATCAAGAGCTTGGTATTTCTAAGCTTGAGCGTGAAATACGACAAACCAAGTCTAACCTCGCACAAGCAGACAAAAACATAGAAAACCTGGAAGAGAAAATTGCCTTGCAAGAAGCACAGCGTCAAGAGCAAGAAGAAGAACTCAAACAGCTGCTGCAAACGTATTACGTAACCGAGCGAGCGAAGGCCAATGGTCACTTGTTAAATCAAGGTGTGGAAGAAGACCGCATGAGCCAATACTTCCAGCATTTAGCTAAAGCACGTGCTGAAGTGATTGATGCGATCACCAAAATAACCCAAGAATTAGCGCACAACAAAAACCAGCTCGAGCTAGAAAAAGAGCAAATCGAGACTCTGCTCAAGCAGCAATCCGAAAAACGTACAGCGCTAGCGAGTACACAATCCAAGCGTAAGCAAACCCTGAATAAAATTCAGAGCAGTATCAAGAATGACAAACGCTACTTAGCCGAGCTGCAACGCAACGAAACCCGTTTAAAAGCAGAGATCGCCAAAGCAGCGAAGCGTAATGCGGTGCCAATGGACGGACTCGGCAAACAGCGCGGTAAGTTGCCTTGGCCACTCAAAGGCAGTGTGTTACACAACTTTGGTACGCGACAAACTGGGCAGGTAAACTGGAAGGGTATGGTGTTGTCTGCCAACTATGGTCAACAAGTGAAAGCCGTTTATCCTGGTACTGTCGTATTTGCTGAGTATCTGCGCGGATACGGTTTAGTGGTACTGCTCGACCACGGCAAAGGTGACATGACCCTCTATGGTTACAACCAAGCCTTAACTAAAAAAGAAGGCGACCGAGTCACCGCCGGCGAAGTGATTGCTCTCGCGGGTGATACAGGTGGTCAAGACAGGCCATCGCTGTACTTTGAAATTCGTCGTAATAGTGAAGCGCAGAATCCGAAATCTTGGTTAAAACGCTGATTATCTGACTCATAGACTTATAATAAAAAAGGAGCCACTCGGCTCCTTTTTTGTATTCATATTTTGGCAAATGCTATGCGTAGTAGGTTTCTACCGCATCAATAAAAGCATTCACATCATCTTTGCTTAACGCGTTGATTCCTGCCGCCGCCTCTCGCCCCCCACCTGTCGGGAACTGACCACACACGGCAACGGCACCTTGTTTATTGTTTAACGGGGCACGGAGTGAAACCGTATAAGTCCCATCTGAATTTTCAGTAAGTACCGCATGCGCAGAGTCAGGGGTTTGGTTTGCTAGCCAGTTGCCATAAACACCACTGATTCGGCGTGATGCCGCCGTGTTTGGTAACTCAAACAACTTCAGCTTACCGCTCTCATGCATGGCAGGCACTGCGAGAGCCACCTCCATGTCTTGTTGGTAAGCCGATTGCAATTGGTAGTATGGCGAGGCCGTATCTTCAATAGCTTCAAATGGTGACGTGTACTTCAGCAAAGCTCGGTACAACTCCGCAGGGTGAAAGTGTAAATCTTCAACTTTCGATCCGTAGCCGTTGTAGTTAATTAAAGTACCCAGCTCTTTTAGCTGCTCTTTCTGTTGCTGCGACAAGCCCGCGTTATTCGCTAACTCATCGGCTTTAGCAATCATGTTATCGCCATAAGCCGCCGTAATCGCCCAGTCATGAAAACGCCCATCAAGAAACTTATCGACAATCAACGCCGTGCACATGTTGGCATCGAGATCGATGTGCGCATCCAAATTACCATGCTGAGGAATGTCGCCCGCTTTGTGATGATCGGCGTAAAAGACGTGCGCGCCTTGAGCCAAAGCTTGCTCTAGACCTGCCATGTTCTTTTCCATCGAAATGTCTAACACAGTCAGCTCATCACCCGCTTGTACGTCTACTTTTTCCACCAGTTTGATGTCGCGCTTTACACCAGTTATTAACTGGGCATCGACAGGATCAGCCAAACGTAATTGCAGAAGAGCAATGATGCCATCAGCATCACCATTAAAAATGTCGTAATTCATGGGGCGATAGTTCCTTTATCGAGAATCTTATCCCTGCAAGGGTTTTTAGCGTATGGGACTATTGTGCGTGGCATATTTGACAAGTCAACTCGAGCCACGACTCGAAAATGAGAGTGACTCTCGAAATATTAAGCAGTTTGACGTTTAACTGTGTAGATTGCTAACCGCATCTTCTAATAACAGTAGCTGCTCTAAGCCCTGTTCAGTTGCTAATGGCTTAACGACATTAAGCATCTGCAACATCCCTTGCTTCACCATTTGCTCGGTAATGTTGGTTTTCGAAGCCATCGCGGATTGATACGCCAACCAACTACACGCAATCAAGTGCAATGTACATACCAATGACTTCAACTGTTGTTGATCGACATTCAACAGCTTCATCGTTACGAACTCTTGCATAATAGCAATGAGGTTCGCTTGCAGCTTCTCTTGCACATCGATGTACTGTTCGTGTAGCTGTTCATCTCGTGACAAGATTTCTGGTAAGTTTGCGTAGAAAAAGCGGTATTTCCACATCAAGGTAAAAATAGAGTCTAGGTAGCTCTTCAGCATTGTCAGGCTCTCTTGCGAACCTTGAATAGGGGTAAATCTTTCTAAAAGTTCTGCTGAATAAAGCGCAAAGATCTCACGAACGATTTCTTGCTTATTGCGGAAGTGGTAATACAGATTACCAGGGCTAATTTCGATGTGATCGGCAATGTGATTGGTGGTGATGTTGCGCTCACCATGTTGGTTGAACAACTCCAGTGCCGCGTAGACGATTTTGTCGCGCGTTTTCATTGTTATCGTGTTCCCTCTTCATTAACGAATCGAGTATAGCGACTTCACCAACCTAGGTCGATAGAGGCTCCAAATACGGTAACATAACAGACCAGTTAAGATGCCAGTTGAGTTGGCGACAAGGTCTAACCAAGAAGTTTGTCGCCCTACATACCCTTGCAACCACTCAATAACGGCGCTGAATAGCAAAATACTAATCGCCACCGCCCAACGTTGACGCCAACGCCACACACAAAAACAACCTAAAAACGCAAAGCCGCTGTACGCCATAGCGTGCTGCATTTTGTCGAGATACGCGATATTGCCCCAGTCTTGCAGTTCACCTGAACTCAGAGATAAAAAAGCGATCAATATGGCGTAGCTAAAGATAACGAAACGTGCAGCCGTCAGGTTCATTGGACGTCCTTATGCAATTGGAAATGGAAAGGCCGTCACTTGATCAATGTGGTCACAGCCTAGCGCCAGCATGATCAAACGATCGATACCCAACGCGACCCCTGCACAATCTGGCAACCCTGCTTCCAGTGCAGAGATCAGATGATAATCGATCGGCTGTGGTTTTAAACCCATTTCGATACGCTTTGCGTTATCTTGTTCAAAGCGCGCTAATTGCTCTTTCGGGTTATCCAGTTCATGAAATCCGTTCGCCAGCTCTATCCCCTTAAAGTACACTTCAAAACGATCCGCGACGCGATGATCTTGAGGATTGATTTTCGCAAGCGCCGCCTGTGATGCAGGGAAATCGAACACAAAAGCCGGCACGTCCTGACCAATTTTGTTTTCTACTCCCACGCTAAATAGTAGTTGCAGCAGCGTATCGCGATCTTCTTCTGGCTCAGCAATGTCACTCAAACCCAGCTTGCTTGCCGCCGCTTTCAGCTCAGTCATCGAGCCTTCCAGTGGACACATACCCAACACATCAATGAAGGCTTGCTGATACGTCATGCGCTGCGCTGCGCCACACTTCAATACCAGCTGCAACAGGTCATCCATTTCATCCATCAATTTATGATGGTCAAAGCCAACGCGATACCACTCCAACATCGTGAATTCAGGGTTGTGGTAGCGACCATTCTCTTCATTACGAAATGCTTTGTTGATTTGATAAATACAACCGCTGCCCGCAGCCAAAAGGCGCTTCATATGGAACTCTGGGCTGGTCATAAAAAACAGCTTACTACCATCGGCATAGCCTGGGCCAACAAACTCGGTTTGGAAAGTATGCAAATGAATGTCAGTCACGGTTGCGTGACTCATGGCTGGCGTATCGACTTCCATCACCTGTCGGTCAGCGAAGAATTGTCGAATCGACGCGATTAACGTCGCACGTTGACGAAGTTGGTCAATGGAAGCAGTAGGTTGCCAGTTGGTTTGCATAACAAGTCTCTCAAACTTTAATTCAGCGAGGAAAGTCTCATTCTACATGCTTTTTACTCTTCAAGAAGAGAGGAATATCCCTTCTTCTTTTTACTAATGTGCTCGCAAATTTGAGGCAAGCATTACTCGTGCCGCAGAACAAAAAACACTCAGTTAAAATCCTATTATCCATGCGGTTAATGTCGCGCAACACAGGTTTAACATCCTTAATGTTAATGCTTGAGGGCCAAAACCTCGATGCCGTGATAGCAGTCACATAACCTATAAATTCTATGCCCTTAAGTGCATTACCGAAGCAAAAACCCAATTACATCAATTTTTCTGCCATGTGGCTCATCTACACTAACCCTACTACTTTTGGGGAGTTCTTTTTAAAGAGCGCCTCGTAATGACAATAACAAGCGGATTTCCGCAATCACACACTGGAGGATAACTGTGCAAATTATCACCACAGATATCGCAGTCATCGGCGCAGGCGGCGCTGGTCTTCGTACTGCTATTGCAGCGGCTGAAGCAAACCCAGACTTAGAAGTCGCTCTGATTTCTAAAGTTTATCCAATGCGCTCCCACACGGTCGCTGCAGAGGGTGGCTCAGCAGCAGTTATCAAGGATGAAGATAGCTTAGACAACCACTTCAACGACACTGTTGGCGGTGGTGACTGGCTATGTGAACAGGATGTTGTTGAATACTTTGTAGAGAACGCGACTCGCGAAATGATCCAAATGGAGCAATGGGGTTGCCCATGGAGTCGTAAAGAGAACGGTGAAGTCAACGTACGCCGCTTTGGTGGTATGAAGGTTGAACGTACTTGGTTCGCTGCAGACAAAACTGGCTTCCACATGCTTCATACGCTATTCCAGACATCAATGAAGTACAGCAACATCAAACGTTTTGATGAGTACTTTGTGGTGGATCTGCTTGTTGATGAAGGCGAAGTTCAAGGTCTGATTGCTATTCACATGTCTGAAGGCGAGCTTGTTACTATCAAAGCAAAATCTGTTGTTCTAGCAACAGGTGGCGCGGGCCGTGTTTACCACTGTAACACCAACGGCGGTATCGTAACGGGCGATGGTATGGCAATGGCTTACCGTCACGGCGTTCCTCTACGTGATATGGAATTCGTTCAATACCACCCAACCGGTCTTCCTGGTACAGGTATCCTGATGACGGAAGGTTGTCGTGGTGAAGGCGGTATCATCGTTAACAAGAATGGCTACCGTTACCTACAAGATTACGGTATGGGCCCTGAAACTCCAGTTGGCCAACCGAAGAACAAATACATGGAACTGGGTCCTCGTGACAAAGTTTCTCAAGCTTTCTGGCACGAACAACAGAAAGGCAACACCATCAAACACCCACTGGGTGACGTGGTGCACCTAGACCTTCGCCACCTTGGTGAAGAGTACCTACAAGAACGTCTACCGTTCATCTGTGAGCTAGCAAAAGCTTATGTAAACGTGGACCCTGCAAAAGAGCCAATTCCAATTCGTCCAACCGTTCACTACACCATGGGTGGTATTGAAACGGACGGCGGTTGTGAAACTCGCATTAAAGGCCTATTCGCGGTGGGTGAATGTGCGTCTGTTGGTCTTCACGGTGCAAACCGTCTAGGGTCTAACTCACTGGCTGAGTTCGTGGTATTTGGCCGCGTAGCGGGTGAAAATGCAGTGAAACGCGCTGCAGAATTCAAAGGTTGGAACGACGCGGCAATTGACACGCAAGTCAAAGCCGTTGAAGAGCGCATCGCGAAACTGATGAACCAAGAAGGCGACGAAAACTGGGCAGAAATACGCACAGAAATGGGCCACACCATGGAAGCTGGCTGTGGTATCTACCGCCAAGAAGATTTGATGCAAGCGACTATCGACAAAATCACTGAGTTGAAAGAACGCTACAAACGCATCAGCATCAAAGACAAAGGTAAAGTGTTCAACACAGACCTTCTATACGCAATCGAAGTGGGTTACGGCCTAGAAGTCGCAGAAGCGATGGTTCACTCTGCGATTCTACGTAAAGAATCGCGCGGCGCGCACCAGCGTCTAGACGACGGTTGTACAGAACGTGATGACGTGAACTTCCTAAAACACTCACTTGCTTTCTACAAGCCAGAGTCAGCACCAAGTATCGATTACAGCAATGTGACCATCACTAAGTCACAACCAAAAGCTCGTCTATACGGTGAAGCAGCAGAAAAAGCAGCGGCTGAAGAGAAGAACGCAGAGGAGCAAGCATAATGTCAGCAAATCGCATTCAAAAAGTAGACATCCTGCGTTACGACCCAGAAAAAGATGCAGAACCATACAAGCAAACATTCGAAGTCCCATTCGATGAAACCATGTCTGTACTTGACGCACTTGGTTACATCAAAGACCACCTAGACAAAGATCTGTCTTACCGTTGGTCTTGCCGTATGGCGATCTGTGGTTCTTGCGGCATCATGGTGAACAACGTACCGAAACTTGCTTGTAAGAGCTTCCTACGTGACTACCCAGACGGTGTGACTATCGAACCTCTAGCGAACTTCCCAATCGAGAAAGACTTGATTGTTGATATGACGCCATTCATCGAGCGCCTAGAAGCAATCAAACCATACATCATTGGTAACGATCGTAAACCAGAAGACGGTACGAACTTGCAAACGCCAGAACAGATGGCGAAATACAAGCAGTTCGCTGGCTGTATCAACTGTGGTCTGTGCTATGCCGCATGTCCTCAGTTTGGTCTTAACCCAGAGTTCATCGGTCCTGCTGCACTAACGCTAGCCCACCGCTACAACCTAGACAGCCGTGACAACGGTAAAGATGAGCGCATGAAGCTTATCAACGGTGAAAACGGTGCTTGGGGTTGTACGTTTGTTGGTTACTGTTCTGAAGTTTGTCCGAAGAACGTTGACCCAGCAGCGGCAGTAAACCAAGGCAAAGTGGAGTCTTCTATGGACTTCGTGATTGCTATGTTGAAACCTGATGGTTCACCAAAGAAAGTGGAGGCATAAGGATGAGCAATCGTAAACCTTACGTTCGTGAAGTAAAACGCACTTGGTGGAAGAACCATCCTTTCTACCGCTTCTACATGCTACGTGAAGCGACGGTGCTTCCGTTAATCCTATTCACTCTGTTCCTAACTTTCGGTTTAGGTTGCTTGGTGAAAGGTCCTGAAGCATGGCAAGGTTGGTTAGCGTTCATGGCGAACCCAATCGTAGTCGCAATCAACATCGTTGCACTACTCGGTAGCCTATTCCACGCTCAAACTTTCTTCAGCATGATGCCACAAGTAATGCCAATTCGTTTGAAAGGCAAACCCGTGGACAAGAAGATCATCGTATTGACTCAGTGGGCCGCGGTTGCGTTCATCTCACTGATCGTTCTCATCGTGGTGTAAGGAGCTGAGCAATGAAACCGAATTATAGTGTAAACACATCACCAAAACGTTCTGATGAGCCAATCTGGTGGGGTCTGTTTGGCGCAGGTGGTACTTGGTTCGCGATGATCACGCCAATCACGGTATTGGTGCTGGGCATCTTGGTCCCACTAGGCGTGATTGATGCAGAAGCGATGAGCTACGAGCGTGTCTCTGCATTCGCAACCAGCATCATCGGTGCGCTATTCATCATTGGCACGCTAGCATTGCCAATGTGGCATGCAATGCACCGTGTACACCACGGCATGCACGACCTTAAGTTCCACACTGGTGTGATTGGTAAAATTGCATGCTATGCATTTGCAGGCCTCATCACTGCACTAGCAGTTATCTTTATCTTCATGATTTAAGAGACTGACCAAAAAAAGAAAAAGCTGGCTAAATGCCAGCTTTTTTATTGCTTTGGGTTACCTATGATCTTTTTGCTTTTTAAGCTTTTGACCACCCATGATCTTATTGCTGTGCGACCTTCTTTGTCTGGTCCATAAGACCCAGAGCACCAAAGCCAGTAATCACATCTAGGTTTGTTTTCAAGCCCGTTTCGTCACTTCCACCAATGTAATTTTGTGGCATCTGAACTTGGAAGTTTTGCAAATTGTTGTACAGCGAGTTCGCTACGTCTCGATTCAATTCTGCCAAGTAAACTTCACGGTTTGCTCCTAACGCTGCATACTTACCTTTTAGGACTTCAGATTCTGCGCGACCTTTCGCTAATATCGCTTTCGCTTCAAACTCAGCAGAAAGTGCGTTCGCTTTTTGAATCGCTAAGTTAGCCTCTGCGATAGCTAGCTCTTTCTCCTTCTCGACTTCAGCAAGTCGTTTGGTTTTTTCCACTTCAACGATTTCACGCTCTGCAATCTGACGCGCCACTTCCACTTCTTTTTGTTGAGCAATAATTGCGAGTTCTTTACCACGCTGGGCGTCTTGCACCTCACGTGTTCGTTGAATCTCTTTGCGTAACTGCTCGGTCTCTGCCTGTGCTTTCGACGTTTCTTGTTCCTGAATCGCACGAATGCGATCCGCCACTAAACGCTTTTTATCTGCCAATAGCTGATCTAATTGCTTTTCTGGCTGCGGGTCACCAATGGTCACCTGCGTCACTTGAATACCGTATTGTTGTAACGGATTGTCTTGACGAATTGGTTGCCCGGTTTTGTCTACGACTGGCACAGTTTTCCATACCAGTTGATTGGTGCGCTGTAATTGGTTCGGATTAGCTTGATTCACCCCAACAGGCGCAAGATCCAACTCTTCCACTTCAACCTGACGTCGCTCTGTTAGATAAATCCCCTCTCGTAACTGATCGCCAAGTTTCGATTTGAACTGGTTCAAACCACCTTGGAAAAACTCTTCACCCGTGTATTGGGTTGCGGTAATCACTGTTACGTTACGTGCGTTCTTTACAAGCAGCGCATCGATCAAGTTACTGTTGTTGCGGAACTCTTTATGCATCTTCTTCACCGCTTCAGGGTCATTACTAAGCTTAAAGCGGAATGTTACGGGGATCTGACCAATATAGGTGTCGGCAAATCGAACCTGAATCGCATCAAGACGTTGATAAAAATCTTCGCCCTTGCTGTTACCGAATGACACGGTGATCACTTGGTCATACTTGGTGATTTTGGACAGAAATGGCATACGAAAATGAATGCCAGGTTCAGTAAACACATCCAACTCACCAGTAATATTATTCTGATGCACGTAGCTGTAACCCGCATCGGTCATCAGCACCGAGCTATTAATCGTTAAGCCTATTGCCAACAGCGGTACGCCAAATACGGCTGCTTTTAATCCTTTATGTAGTAACTGACGTCTTTCTTCCACCTTTAAACCCCTTCCTAAACCTCTGCTTTCCATTTTGTTCTCCTTTTTGGATTGTTACTGAGTTAAATCGATAAAAATCAGATTGCTATGCAACTCAGCGACAAGTACTAATGTATCAAAATGTTACATTAAGGAATAATCGACAGATTCATGGAATAAATAAGATTTTTACGAATAATACAAAATCATCAAAAATTTGCGGAGGATATCGATGTTTTACGCAGAGGGATTAAAAGAGAAGAATCACAGGCAATAAAAAAGGCCGCCGAAGCGACCTTTCTAACAATCATATAAAGTGCTTACTTCACACGACCTACGTATTCAGCAGTACGAGTATCTACGCGAATCACTTCACCAATTGAGATGAACAGAGGAACACGAACAACAGCGCCAGTTGATAGCGTCGCTGGTTTACCGCCAGTACCTTGAGTATCACCTTTCAGGCCTGGGTCTGTGTCTACAACTTCTAGCTCAACGAAGTTTGGTGGAGTAACAGTAATTGGGTTACCGTTCCAAAGAGTGATCATACAAGTGTTGTTTTCTACCAACCACTTAGCGTTTTCACCTACCGCTTTTGCATCCGCTGCGATCTGTTCAAACGTTTCACTGTTCATAAAGTGGTAGAATTCGCCGTCTGAATATAGATAATCTAGGTCGATATCCATTACGTCTGCCACTTCACAAGTGTCACCAGACTTGAATGTTTTCTCTAGCACTTTACCAGAAAGAAGTTTACGAATTTTAACACGGTTGAACGCTTGGCCTTTACCTGGTTTAACGTATTCGTTTTCCAGAATTACACAAGGCTCGTTATCAAGCATTAACTTAAGACCGCCTTTAAATTCATTGGTGCTAACTGTAGCCATTTTTTCCTCTTACATTCTTAGAGCTAAATTCAATGCCGCACATAATAACCCGAAAAGTCGAATCTGTTGAGCAAAACTGGCTCAAACAGTTGGCGAATGGGATCTCTGATCCTGCAAAATTGCTCGAAATACTGGAAATTGATCCTTCACCGTGGCAAGACGGGTTTGCCGCGCGCAAGCTGTTTGCACAGCGTGTACCGCAAAGTTTTGTCGATAGGATGGAGAAAGGCAACCCTAAAGACCCTCTTTTACGTCAGGTTTTACCACTGAGCGACGAATTTGAGGTGCATCCGGGTTACTCCAATGATCCATTGGAAGAGCAAGACAATGAAGTCCCTGGCCTGCTACACAAGTATCGCAACCGCGCCCTGATGATTGTCAAAGGTGGCTGCGCGGTAAATTGCCGTTACTGTTTTCGTCGTCACTTCCCTTATCAAGAGAACAAAAGCGGGAAACAAGCCTGGACCAAGTGCTTAGAGTACATGGCACAACAACCAGAGTTGAACGAAGTCATCTTCTCAGGTGGTGATCCATTAATGGCAAAAGACGATGAGATTCATTGGCTTTTAGAGCACATTGCTCATATTCCTCACATCAAACGTCTGCGTATTCATAGCCGTTTACCTGTGGTGATTCCAGCTCGAGTCACTGATGAACTATGCCAACTGCTGCAAGCATCAAGGTTACAAATCATCCTCGTCACTCACATCAACCATGCCAACGAAATCAATGACGAATTTGCTGAACAGATGTTCAAGCTCAAAAGAGCGGGCGTTACGCTTCTAAACCAAGGCGTTCTGCTGAAAGGCGTGAATGATTCGGTAGAAGCTCAAGTGGCATTAAGTGAGGCCTTATTTGACGCGGGTATCTTGCCTTATTACCTCCACGTTCTTGATAAGGTGCAAGGCGCAGCGCACTACTTTATTTCGGACGAAGAAGCGAGAGCTATTATGCGCGGACTCATCACGCGTGTATCGGGTTATCTGGTGCCAAAACTCACACGAGAAATTGGTGGCAGGCCAAGTAAAACGCCGTTGGATTTGCATTTAGAATAAGCTCCAACGCTCAATTAAATTTGTCGTCTAGATTGATTATTTTTGTTCGCTTTGCACGGTAAGTCTATGCATACTCCGCACTTTTGGAGGTCAAGATGCATACTGCATTCGAACAAATTTTCGATCTTGGCCCATTCAGTTGGCCTGCCCTACTATGCTGCGCCATTAATGGGCTCATGATCGGTATAGAGCGCCAAACTCGTGGTAAACCGGTTGGCATTCGCACAGCAATACTAATTATTTCAGGCACCTACCTGTTTATGTCGATGGCCGTGTCGTTATCGCCAAATACACTTGATCAAGCACGAGTGCTTGGTCAGATCATTACTGGCGTCGGCTTCTTAGGCGCTGGCGTTATGATGACACTTGATGGAAAAATCCATGGCGTAACATCCGCGGCTGTAATATGGGTGCTAGCAGGTTTAGGTTTGATGATAGGTTTGGGTTATTTAACGCAGTCGGTGGTTATTACTCTCCTGACATTAACCGTGTTGTTAGGTGTGGATAAAGCAGAAAACCACATCAAAGCATTACGCCGCGGTGTTCATCAAAGAATTCAACAACGCAAAACTTCATCACGATTAATTAAATAGTTAACGCTCCGAGAAACTCGCTTCATCCCATCTGTAATTAAAAAGCCCTCGACGAACATCGAGGGCTTTCTGTATATAAAGATTCTGACTTTCTCAGGGATTACTTAGCAAAGTTGATGAGTGGGAAACACTTGAAGAAACCGTTATCCGCACAGTTCAAAAGACCAATTTGCACGCCATCGATTTGATCGGTCATGTTGAAGAAACCAAACTGGAAATTAGACTTCTTAGAGATACTCGCTAAGCCCACATCCGCCATGGTGTAGCCTTCAGAATAGTTCACCGCGCTCCAGTTCAAGCCTTTTACGTTGTTCGTAATGTTAACAGCACCCAAGTTAACACCCGTCGTCTGACCTTGGTTCCAGTTAACTAAGCCTAAAGACGCGCCTTTCATTTCTTGATTTACTTTTGCTGCACCAAAAAACAGACCGAAGTTCACACCTGTCGTACGATCCGTTTCTGACATACCAAGCAGTGAAAAGTCGACACCTTTAACCTCATTTACCTGCCCATGCAACACAGCTAAACGAACGCCACCTACTGAAGAATTAGAGGGTGCGTTTGTGTTATCGATAGTAGAGAACATCACAGGTGTACTGTCGGCAAAAGCAACAGGTGATACGATAGCGGCTGCAACCGCCAATGACGTCATAAGCTTTTTCATTTTCATCTCCATGATGGGAAGCAACAATTTACAACATAGTGTAATGTTCAGATTTTGCTCTGTCCCCGTTCAAAAAGTGTTAGCAATAGGTCAGATTTAACCATCTGACTCAAAAGAAAAAATATTTCTCTTCGATTTTTTGCTTCTGAAATGGCGCTTTTTACGCTCAAAAGTTTCATGATAAGCCACACCAGAACGTCATGTTTCTCAGGTGACACGCATAAAAAAGTCGAGGCATCTGCCTCGACTTTTAAGGGTTTGGTCGGTTATCTTTCCGCTATAAGGTTTCCCTAGAGCGATGAGATAAGCTGGCTTACATCATGCCGCCCATACCGCCCATGCCACCCATGCCGCCCATGTCAGGCATCGCTGGCGCGTCTTTTTGCGGTAGGTCAGTAACCATCGCTTCAGTTGTGATCATCAGACCTGCAACCGATGCTGCGAATTGTAGTGCAGAACGAGTAACTTTAGTTGGATCTAGGATACCCATTTCTAGCATGTCGCCGTATTCGCCTGTTGCCGCGTTGTAGCCGTAGCTACCTTCACCCGCTTTCACGTTGTTCGCAACAACTGAGTCTTCCTCACCTGCATTCTTCGTGATTTGACGGATTGGCGCTTCCATTGCACGTAGTGCAACGCGGATACCAACGTTTTGTTCTTCGTTGTCACCCGTTAGGTGAGCAATCTTAGATGCCGCGCGGATAAGTGCAACACCACCACCAGCAACAACACCTTCTTCAACCGCTGCGCGAGTTGCGGCTAGCGCATCTTCTACACGGTCTTTCTTCTCTTTCATTTCAACTTCAGTCGCAGCACCAACTTTGATTACTGCAACACCGCCAGCCAGTTTAGCTACGCGCTCTTGTAGTTTCTCTTTGTCGTAGTCTGAAGTTGCGTCTTCGATTTGTTGACGAATCTGAGCAACACGGCCAGAGATCATCTCTTCTTCACCGATACCATCGATGATAGTCGTGTTTTCTTTCGTGATAGAAACACGCTTCGCTTGACCTAGATCTTCTAGTGCAACTTTTTCTAGCTCTAGACCGATCTCTTCAGAAATCACAGTACCGCCAGTTAGGATAGCGATGTCTTGTAGCATTGCTTTACGGCGGTCACCGAAACCAGGTGCTTTCACAGCTGCAACTTTTACGATGCCACGCATGTTGTTCACAACCAATGTTGCTAGCGCTTCGCCTTCTACATCTTCTGCAATGATAAGCAGTGGACGAGATGCTTTCGCGACAGCTTCTAGCGTTGGAAGAAGCTCACGAATGTTTGAGATCTTCTTATCAACAAGAAGAATGAATGGGTTTTCTAGATCAACACTGCCTGATTCTTGGTTGTTGATGAAGTAAGGAGACAGGTAACCGCGGTCGAACTGCATACCTTCTACTACGTCTAACTCGTCTTGTAGCGCCTGACCTTCTTCAACCGTGATAACGCCATCACGACCCACACGCTCCATTGCTTCTGCAATGATATTACCTACGCTTGCGTCTGAGTTTGCAGAGATAGTACCAACCTGCGCGATCGCTTTTGTGTCGTTACATTCAACAGAAAGCTCTTTTAGTTGCTCAACTGCCGCGGCAACAGCTTTGTCGATACCACGCTTCAGATCCATTGGGTTCATGCCCGCTGCGACTGCTTTTAGACCTTCGTTAACGATAGATTGTGCTAGTACCGTTGCTGTTGTTGTACCGTCACCCGCTGCGTCGTTTGCTTTAGACGCAACTTCTTTAACCATTTGTGCGCCCATATTCTGGAATTTATCTTCCAGCTCGATTTCACGCGCTACTGATACACCATCTTTAGTGATAGTCGGTGCACCAAAAGATTTGTCTAGAACGACATTGCGTCCTTTAGGACCCAGTGTTACTTTTACTGCGTCAGCCAGAACGTTTACACCTTCCAGCATTTTAACTCGTGCGTCATTACCAAATTTAACGTCTTTAGCAGCCATCTTTGATTTCCTTTCTAAAATTCTTTGTGTGTAATTTCGTAATTGAATCTGAGCAAAAAATTACTCAATGATTGCTATTATTCAACGATCGCCATGATGTCGTTTTCAGACATGACAAGCACTTCTTTACCGTCGATTTTTTCAGTTTTTGTACCGTAACCTTCAGCGAAGATAACGGTATCACCGACTTTAACGTCTAGTGGCAGTACGGTGCCGTTTTCTAGGATGCGGCCTTTACCCACAGCTAGAACAACACCGCGAGTCGATTTTTCTGCAGCAGAACCAGTCAGAACGATGCCACCAGCAGACTTAGATTCAACTTCTTTACGTTCAACGATAACTCGGTCATGTAATGGACGAATGTTCATCGGTCGTCTCTCCTGAAAATTTCCATGTTTATTTGATAATTGTCCTTAGGGACTGTAGCCCCAGACACGTGATCCCTATATAAGGGGTCGAGGCAGCGATCCCAAGGGGGTGGCACAAAATTTTTGTGACTTAGTTAAAATAACGAACAACTAGGCAACGGTTTGCGTTAGAAATGCTCACTCGCTCGGCATCTCGCTTTCTTGTATCCTTGCAGTTTGCTCACCAGATAGTTGTCACACATGCAGGAAAATAACAAGCTGGAACCCCAAGCGACCGATAAGCATGGTTTGTTGACCGCACCCATTCCTGAAACGCTGCGGAAAATGACCGTACCCATGACCATGGGCATGATCGCAATTTTGATGTTTAACTTGGTGGACACGTTTTTTATCTCGTTGCTTGGCACTCAAGCGCTAGCGGCTATCAGCTATACCTTCCCTGTCACCTTTGCGGTTAACTGCATTACGATGGGGATTGGGATGGGACTATCGACCAATATTGGTCGCTTGCTTGGGCAAGGTCATGCACCACAAGCTGCTCGGTTCACCACCCACGGTTTGTTATTAGCCGTGTTACTTGTGGCTATCGCGTCTTCTATTGGCTTTACCACCATTGCGCCATTGTTTCGTTTTCTTGGTGCGTCTGATGATCTCATCCCTCTTATTGAGCAATATATGCAGGTCTGGTATCTCACAATTCCTCTGCTAGTGATCCCAATGGCGGGCAACAGTGCTATCCGAGCTACTGGCGACACAAAAACACCAGCAAAAGTCATGATGTTGGCTGGTTTGATTAATGGCATGCTCGATCCATTGTTGATTTTCGGTTATGGCCCTTTTCCGGAACTTGGCATTCAAGGCGCAGCCATAGCAAGTGCCTTTAGCTGGTTAGGTGCTTTGTGTGGCTCATTCTATGTGCTAATTAAACGGGAAAAATTGCTTGCTCAACCCCAATGGGCTTTGCTGAAACAAGACTGGCAACAGACACTAAAAATTGGTACCCCTGCAGCGCTATCAAACGCGATGAATCCGTTGTCCGGTGCCATTCTGATGATGCTGTTATCCAACCACGGTACGGCGGCGGTTGCTGCTTACGGCGCAGCGCAGCGTATTGAGTCCATATTGATTTTAGTATTGATGTCGCTGACCTCTGCCCTCACACCGTTTATGGCACAAAATTTAGGAGCCAAACAACCGCAACGAGCCTTTTCCGGTTTATTTATTAGCATGCGTTTTGCAGTGGTATTCCAAGGGTTTATCTTCTTGATGATGGTACCGCTGAGCATTCCTCTGGCTGCGCTATTTTCTCAGGAAGATGCGGTGAAAAACCTGCTTTGGCATTATTTACTGGTGGTGCCATTTAGTTATGGCTTCCAAGGCATCGTAATGATGTTAGTCAGTGGTTTGAATGCGATGCACAAGCCATTGCGTGCATTCCAGTGGAGCTTTATGCGGCTGTTCATTTTTACCTTGCCATCGGCGTGGATCGGGAGCCAAATCTACAGCATTGAAGGCTTGTTTATCGGTATCGCGGTTGGAAATACGTTGGGTGGGCTACTGGGCTACTTGTTTGCGCTGCGCGAGCGAAAATTAACGCTCATAGAGCAGAGCAGCGTGTCTTAACACTCGTCTATCACTAGTTTCTTTTTGTTGATTCTCAAATACAAAAAAAACCGCGGAAAGCCGCGGTTTTGTTTATCTATTTCAAGCTTGCTTAGAACAACTCTTCAGCAACTTTGTATAGATCGTTGCGTACTGGACGCTTCATGTTTTCGATTGCGTCGATGATATCGTGGTGAACAAGTTGCTCTTTCACGATACCGACACAACGACCACCATGACCTTCGATCAATAGGTGAACAGCGTAGTTACCCATACGAGATGCTAGTACGCGGTCAAATGCAGTTGGACGACCACCACGTTGGATGTGACCAAGTACTGTTGCACGAGTTTCACGACCTGTCGCGGCTTCGATGTCACGTGCTAGTTCATTAGCATCCATCATTAGCTCAGTAAGCGCGATGATCGCGTGTTTCTTACCTTTAGCGATACCATCTTGGATGTTGCTGATCAGCTTGTCTTTGTCTAGACCAGTTTCCGGAGTGATGATGTATTCACAACCGCCCGCAATTGCAGACATCAGAGTCAAATCACCACAGTGACGGCCCATGATTTCTACAATTGAAATGCGTTGGTGAGATGAAGAAGTATCACGTAGACGGTCGATTGCATCGATAACGGTGTTTAGTGCACTTAGGTAGCCCACAGTGTAATCCGTACCTGCGATATCGTTGTCGATTGTGCCCGGAAGACCGATACATGGGTAACCCATTTCAGTCAGTTTCTTCGCACCCATGTACGAACCATCACCACCGATTACCACTAGTGCATCGATACCATGTTTTTTCAGGTTCTCAATCGCTTTTTCACGAACTTCCACTTGTTTAAATTCAGGGAAACGTGCAGAACCTAGGAACGTACCACCTTTGTTGATCACATCTGAAACGCTAGAACGATCTAGCTTCTCGATGCGGCCTTCGTATAGGCCTAGGTAGCCGTCGTACACACCGAATACTTCCAATCCTTCGGATAGTGCTGTACGTACTACGCCGCGTATCGCAGCGTTCATACCAGGTGCGTCACCGCCACTTGTTAAAACACCGATCTTCTTAATCATGCTCACCCTCGATCTTTGGCAATCAATTATTTAATTTTCTTTTAGGCCCCTTGTTACCAAGCAACCTGCATAATCCAGAACTGTGCGTTATGTTACATTTCCTCTACAGGATTACCAATGAAAACGCACTTTTTTATGTAACTTTTCTACTTATGTAAGAGTATTACAGTTTCTCTATGAAACTTTGTTGATTCATATCAGGATCACGAATCTTAATAAGTATTGATGGAAAGATAGTCAATAAGTACCTGTTTGTCGTCGGGCTCTGATGGATTTTTCAAGCCTACCAATCTTGCGCTTTCTGCTCTTTCTCAGGTCCGAAAACGACAGACAATGGATCTTGATGGATCAGTACGTCCGCATCAGGAAACAGAGCCAATAAATTATCTTCCACTTTATCAGCAATGTAATGCGCCTCAATTAATCGTAAGTTATCGTCTAGCTCTAAATGCAACTGTATAAAGCGCGTCGGTCCTGACATTCGCGTGCGTAACTGATGCACACCCAATACCCCTTTTACGCTCAAACAAGCTTGGTTAATTTGCTCAAGCTCTTCATCGGGCAACTTTCTATCAAGTAAGGTTTGAATCGCTTCGCTGACCATTTTGAAAGCGCTATAAAGAATGAAGACACCAATACCAATCGCAAACACAGCATCCGCTTGAGTCACTCCAAAATAACTGAGCCCCAGAGCCACCATGATCGCAGCATTCATATACAAGTCAGTCTGATAATGCAGAGAATCCGCCGCTATTGCTTGGCTCCCCGTCACGCGAACCACATGTTTTTGGAACATCACCAAACCAAGTGTGACCACAATCGCAAACAGCGATACATACACACCTAACTCCGGTGCGTGTAACGCATGCGGGCGGAAAAATCGGTCAATCCCGTTAAGAATCAAAAATACTGCCGAGCCCGAAATAAACATTGCTTGGGCTAGGGCCGCTAAGGACTCAGCTTTACCATGTCCAAACGTATGTTCGCGGTCTGCCGGTTGTAAGGCGTAACGAACCACCACAAGATTCACAACCGAAGCCGCGATATCTAGCATGGAGTCAATCAATGACGCCAATAAGCTCACTGAGCCGGTTACCCACCACGTGATGACTTTTACTATCAGAAGAAGCGTCGCCACAATGGTTGCAGTCCAAGCGGCGGTCGTAACTAAACGTGCGTATTGCTGTTTCATAATCAAAGAGTTAACTAAAACCATACGTTGAGTATATTGAATGACCATGAAATAACCAGATCAAAAAGAGGCAACCAATGGCTGCCTCTTTATATAACATCAATTCATGACTTAATTATTGCGCGACTTTTCCATGCGCTTGTGCATTCTGTCGCCACACTCTTGCATACGTTCATTTTGTAGCTCAACAAATTTCGCTTTCTGCTCAGGTGTTAATACGCTAAGCATTTGGTGCTTTCTTTCTAGCATTTGCACGCGACGTTCCGTTTGGCGCTCAACCATCTCTTTTGCTAATTCGCTAGCTTGAGCTTCATCAAAGTTATCCGCCAGCAAAAGCGATTGTACTTTTGCGTGATGCGCTTGACGCTCAGCCATACGTGCTTCTTTGCCATCAGCGAATTTTGCTTTCATTTCTGCTTTGTTTGCTTCACGCATTTCTTTTAGCTGATCTTTTTGTGCATCAGTCAGGTCTAGTTGACGCATGACACCTCGGTCCATACCCATGCCGCATTCGTCACGAGGGCCTTTATGATGGTTTTTACCACCGTAAGCGAATGCGCTTGCGGCGCCAAGAGTAAGAGGTAGAACAACAGCAGCTAACACAAGTTTTTTTGCAGACTTCATAATACGATTCCTTACACAGGTGAGTGGTTCTTCTGAGCTGTTCTCACAGCGCTTGAGTATAGAATACGACCCGCTAGGTAAAGCGACGTATAGGGAGCGTAAAGAATCGTAAAGAGTGATTTTTCTCCTCTTCGTTGCGCATCATTCCAATGTAATATTAGGTTATCGGTAACTTACTATAGGTGCCCCCATGGCAAACATTCTTTTAATCGATGACGATATCGAGCTAACTAGCTTATTAAAAGAAGTACTCAGTTTCGAAGGGTTTGACGTCAGCGAAGCAAATGACGGTGAAGCCGGCTTAGCCGCGATCAATGATAAGATTGATTTGATTTTGTTGGATGTCATGATGCCAAAACTCAATGGCATGGAAACGCTGAAACGCTTACGTGAAAATTGGGAAACTCCCGTCTTGATGCTGACCGCTAAAGGGGAAGAAATTGATCGCGTGATCGGCTTGGAACTGGGCGCGGATGATTATTTACCAAAACCTTTTAGTGACCGAGAGCTGTTAGCGCGAATCCGCGCGATTTTACGCCGCACTAGCAGCACACAAAAAAATACCAAAAACAGCGATTGCATTGAGTATCAAGAAATCCGCCTCTATCCCGGTAAGCAAGAAGCGTATTGTGAGCAACAGTTACTCGATCTCACAGCAACCGAGTTTGCGCTACTCACCCACTTCGTACAAAACCCAGGACAAGTGCTGACCAAAGAGACACTGAGCTTAGATGTGCTTGGTAAACGACTCGCTGCTTTTGATCGCGCTATCGATATGCATGTCTCGAACTTACGTAAAAAATTACCAGATCAAAGCAATGGCAAGCCGCGAATCAAAACCCTGCGTGGTCGTGGCTACATGCTGCTTGAGGAGGATTAATGCGCCTATCACGCATCAAACTGCCAAACATCAATAGCCTGTATGGACGCATCTTTGCCATTTTTTGGTTCACCATGTTATTAGTATTGATAGCCGTGCTATCACTGCCACATTTGGACCCACGCAAAGCTCGCGATATTCCAGAAGAACACTACAAACGTATGGTAGAAACGCGTGACTCAATCCAACAAAAATACAGCCAGCAAACAGATTTAGGCCGCATACTTTTTCGTATCGAGGGCAACCGCCACGGCAAGCACGACCCTCGCCCACGAGTCTTTTTTTCTGACTACAGCGGTAATGTTCTTACGACAGAAAAACGCAGCAATTTTCAATTGCGTGCCATGCAAAACTTTGTCACCAGTATCGAAGATTACAATAATCCAAAGCAGAAGCTGTATGGTCGATACATGATTGCGGGCCCAATTCCTATCACTTTGGCAGGTTCCGATATCTTGATGTACGTGGGCTTCAAATGGAATGAGCCACCACCTCTACTCCTGCGTCTGTTTGATCACCCATTCCAGCTCTTGCTTGCGGTCATGCTGGTTAGTACACCATTGCTGTTATGGCTTGCTTGGGCTTTGAGTCAGCCTGCACGTCGTCTTGAAGCCGCTGCTCAACGTGTGGCGAAAGGTGAATTTGTCACAGACCCAAATTTAGAAAAAGGTACGGCGGAATTTCGTCAAGCAGGTAGCAGCTTCAACCAGATGGTCGAAGCGGTTAATCAAATGATTTCAGGACAACAACGTTTGCTATCCGATATCTCTCACGAGCTGCGCTCACCTTTAACTCGTCTACGCATGGCAAGCGCATTAGCGACGCGTAAACAAGGAGAAAGCCCAGAATTGACTCGTATCGATACCGAAGCGCAGCGCTTGGAACAGATGATCAGCGAACTATTAGAGCTTTCTCGCATGCAGGCGAACAGTCATATGACTCGCGAAACACAGCCATTAGAAAGTTTATGGGAAGAGATCATTAAAGATGCGCAGTTTGAAGCAGAGCAAATGGGCAAACAGCTACACTATTCAGAATTACCTAAGCGCAATATTTCCGGTAACCCTAAACTGCTGATGAGTGCGGTGGAAAATATCGTTCGTAACGCCATTTACTACGGAAAAGATGAGGTACAAATCGACATCAAAGCCGATGACGATACGCTTCGTATCACGGTTGACGATAATGGAGAAGGTGTACCAGAAGAGGAACTGGCCGCGATTTTTCGCCCGTTCTATCGCGTTTCCACGGCACGCGATCGCCACTCTGGCGGCACAGGTCTCGGCCTAACCATTACCGAAAGTGCCATTCGCCAGCACAGTGGCACGATCGCAGCCAGCCGAAGTCCTTTAGGCGGATTGCGCATGAGTATCACCTTACCGATCAATTGTTAGTCTCAATTTGATGAACTAACAATAATTCGCACCATATTTCTAGAGTGAGTGATTAACAGCCCCACCCTCACTTTAGAAATTGGTGAGGCTTCGTAGAATACCCTTACAAAGATCAAAGTTGATAATAATTATCGTTAGCATTAAAGTGAATTTTCCAATTAAGGAGGATTTACTATGTCACATACATTTCCCGCTCTGCCTTACCCGTACGATTCACTAGAGCCGTACATCGACGCGAAAACCATGGAAGTGCATTACAGCAAACACCACAAGACGTACTTTGATAAGTTTGTAAATGCCGTTGAAGGGAGCGAGCTCGAAACTCAGTCATTAGACGAGATCTTTGACAATATCTCTAAGCTCAGTCCAGCAGTACGTAATAATGGGGGCGGCTATTACAACCACATCATTTATTGGAATTGCATGTCACCAAACGGTGGCGGAGAGCCTCAAGGCGCGCTTGCTCAAGCAATTAACGATAAATTTGGTAGCTTTGCGCAATTTAAAGAGGCGTTTGCCCAAGCAGCCATCAATACCTTTGGGTCTGGTTTTGCATGGCTGATCGTAAAAGATGGTGAGATTCACATTACGTCCACCAGTAATCAAGACAACCCTCTGATGGATGTAGTGGATGTGCGCGGTGAACCAATCCTCGCATTAGACGTGTGGGAGCACGCGTATTACATCAGCTACCAAAACCGTCGCCCAGAATATATTGATGCGTGGTGGAACGTCGTCAACTGGCGAGCAGTTGAAGAAAACTATGCTCACGCTCTCTTATAAAGAGCATCGCTACTTACGGTATTAACATCCGCGCTAATGCCTGCTTTCATACCCAGGTCAATCTTGCTGAATCTCGCATATCTCGGTGACTTGGGTATATACTGCCCCTCTCTTTGACCAACTCTATTTCAATACCATGTTTGATATCGCTTTATACGAACCAGAAATCGCGCCGAACACCGGCAACATCATTCGACTATGCGCCAACTGCGGTGCAAACCTTCACTTAATTGAACCTCTGGGTTTCGATCTTGAAGAGAAAAAAGTCCGCCGTGCTGGTTTGGATTACCATGATTTAGCTCGCGTAACACGCCATAAAAACTATCAAGCGTTCTTAGAGTATTTAGAGAAAGAGAAGCAAGGTAACTATCGATTGTTTGCCTGCACCACCAAAACCACAGGTCACCACGTTGATGCACAATACCAAGCGGGTGATGTTTTGATGTTTGGTCCAGAAACTCGTGGCTTGCCTGCTGAAATCATCGATAGCTTACCAATGGAGCAGCGTATTCGCATTCCAATGATGCCAGATGCGCGCAGCCTAAACCTTTCGAATGCCGTTGCGATCATTGCTTTTGAAGCATGGCGTCAAATGGGCTTTGAAGGCGCATTGTAAGCAGCACGAATTCCAAATACAGAAAAGGGCGCTTGGTGCGCCCTTTTGTTTTCTTTACTGTCTAACTCAATCAGTTGAGCTTGTTGCGATCATCATCGTCTTTACGCTCGTATTCCCCTTCGAAGGTCTTGCCATTATCTGACTGGGAATCAAATGGGTCACGACGGAACGGGTCTTGCTCAAATGGCCCCTGGTTAGAGAAACCACCTTGGAAGCCACCACCATGCATGGTTTTCACCACCATTTTGCTCATCAAGTATTTAGCTATCGCGGCGCGTGGCGCAGGAAGCAACACCAACATACCAAGGGCATCGGTCATAAAGCCCGGGGTTAACAGTAGCACGCCAGCCACCGCTAGCATTACGCCTTCAAAAATTTGCTGGGCTGGAATTTCACCTTGTTCAAGACGCCCCTGTACTGACATCAGTGTTTGTATACCTTGGCTACGAACCAACGACGCACCAACAAATGCAGTGATTAAGACTAGTGCAATGGTCGGCCATAAACCTAAAAAGCCGCCCACCTGAATAAATAAGCCGATTTCAATGATCGGAACAAAAATAAACGCTAATAATAAGATAGGAAACACACGCCCTCCTTTGTTTAATTCAGTGTAATGGTAAAAGCAGACTAAGCTCAAACGAATCGTTGTAAAAAAGCGTGTTCATACTGGTCTCCTTCTTTTTTAGACAAAGTAGCGGGAGCGCGTTTCATTCAATTGCATACCGATTTTTTCGTGCTTTTAAAGTGCTAATTTCGAACTCTAAAAACTCATGTTTGTCGAGGAAAATCGAGTACCCATAAAGGGTTATTAATAACCCGTTCATACTTTGCAAATTATTGACTCATGAAAAACGAAAAAGGTGATCTAGTTACTATTTTTATGCGCTAGGTGCAGTATCATGTGCCACATAAGTCAGGACGGATTTTCCAGCCAAAAATTCTGATGAATGGATTCTAGATTGCAGAAATGGCTAATAAATAACTTTATTATCAGAATTATCATCTAAGGATCCTGCTATGGCTACCCTATCTGATGCTCCAAAAACAGCAAACCCAGCCACTCGTATTGAAGAAGATCTATTAGGTCAACGTCATGTCCCTGCAGATGCGTACTACGGTATTCATACGCTACGTGCGATCGAGAACTTCAACATCTCTAATATGACCATTTCTGACGTACCAGAATTTGTACGCGGCATGGTAATGACCAAAAAAGCAGCAGCGTTAGCAAACAAAGAACTTGGCGCTATTCCAAAAGACGTTGCAAACTACATCATCGAAGCGTGTGATTTGATCCTAGAAACTGGCAAGTGTATGGATCAGTTCCCATCAGACGTATTCCAAGGCGGTGCAGGCACTTCAGTTAACATGAACACGAACGAAGTGATCGCAAACGTCGCGCTTGAGTTGATGGGTAAAGAGAAAGGCCAATACGAATTTGTTAACCCAAATGACCATGTAAACAAGAGCCAATCAACCAACTGTGCGTACCCAACAGGTTTCCGTATTGCGGTATACAACAGCGTACACAAGCTAATGGAAGCAATTGAGTACCTAAAAGGCGCATTCGAACTTAAAGCCGTTGAGTTTAAAGATGTACTGAAAATGGGCCGTACTCAGCTTCAAGACGCAGTACCAATGACAGTCGGTCAAGAGTTCCATGCGTGGGCGGTAACACTAAACGAAGAGATTCGTGCTCTAGATTACACATCTAAACTCCTCCTAGAAATCAACCTAGGCGCAACCGCAATCGGTACTGGTCTAAATACACCAACTGGCTACCAAGCGCTTGCAGTAAAACACCTAGCGGAAGTAACAGGCCTTGACGTTGTTGCAGCAGAAGACCTTATCGAAGCAACGTCTGACTGTGGTGCATACGTAATGACTCACGGCGCGCTAAAACGCCTAGCAGTGAAACTATCGAAGATCTGTAACGACCTTCGTCTACTTTCTTCTGGTCCTCGTGCGGGTCTAAATGAATTGAACCTACCTGAAATGCAAGCAGGCTCTTCAATCATGCCAGCTAAAGTAAACCCAGTTATCCCAGAAGTAGTAAACCAAGTTTGCTTCAAAGTTCTCGGTAACGACAACACGGTTTCTTTCGCAGCAGAAGGCGGTCAGCTACAGCTAAACGTTATGGAACCTGTGATCGCACAAAGTGTGTTTGAGTCTATCTCTCTACTACACAACGCGTGTGTGAACCTACGTGATAAATGTATCGACGGCATCACTGTGAACAAAGAAGTTTGCGAAAACTACGTTTACAACTCTATCGGTATCGTCACTTACCTAAACCCATACATCGGCCACCACGAAGGTGACATCGTAGGTAAGATTTGTGCAGAAACTGGTAAGAGTGTTCGTGAAGTCGTGCTAGAGCGCGGTCTGCTTACAGCAGAGGAGCTTGATGAAATCTTGTCAGTAGAAAACTTCATGCATCCTACTTACAAAGCAAAACGTTACGAGTAATAACGAATCCGAAGGGGGCCACTCAGGCCCCTTTTTTAGGCTCTCATACGGTTAACCACATTTTTTATATGCTTTTATTGCCGCTAAACCACTAGGTTCTCATTCTCTGAGCATTTACTCCTGTTCCTGAGTGTTCAAAAAATCAGAATCAAATAAAAAACTAAAGAGGTATCAATATGGTCATGGTCGAACTCTTCGTGGTTCTGCTCTTCATCTATTTGGGGGCAAGAATCGGTGGTATCGGCATTGGTTTTGCCGGTGGTGCTGGGGTCATTGCGTTGTCTTTGATCTTGGGCGTACCAACAAGCCAAGCTTACATTCCCGTTGACGTAATTTTGATCATCATGTCTGTAATCACCGCTATCGCAGCAATGCAAGTAGCGGGTGGTTTAGACTGGATGGTGCAAGTTGCTGAAAACTTTTTGCGCAAGCATCCTGAGCGCATCACCTTTTATGCGCCTATCGTAACTTACCTAATGACATTAATGGCGGGTACTGGCCACACGGCATTCTCTACTTTGCCAGTGATTGCAGAAGTAGCGAAAGGCCAAGGCGTGCGCCCTTCTCGTCCACTGTCTATCGCGGTCGTGGCATCGCAAATCGCTATCACCGCATCACCAATCTCAGCGGCTGTTGTAGCGTTCGCGGCAATGCTGCACCCATTTGGCGTTGACTACCTAACACTACTAGCAATCTGTATCCCAACGACGTTCATCGCGTGCATGATCGGTGCGTTCGTGGCGAACTTCATGGGCTGTGAGCTAAAAGACGATGCTGAATACCAAGAGCGTCTAGAAAAAGGCTTAATCAAGCTAAATACAGAAGCAAAACGCGAAATCCTACCAACAGCGAAGAAAGCAACCTTCATCTTCCTAGGCGCAATCGCATTTGTCGTGTGTTACGCAGCAGCAATTTCTGGCTCTGTGGGTCTTATCGAGAACCCTGCTCTAGGCCGTAACGAAGCTATCATGACGGTAATGCTAGCAGCTGCGGCAGCTATCGTAATGAGCTGTAAAATCGATGCTGGCAAAATCCCAGCCGCAGCAACATTCCGCTCTGGTATGACAGCGTGTGTGTGTGTTCTTGGTGTGGCATGGCTAGGTTCTACGTTCGTTAACGCGCACGTTGACGGCATCAAAGAAGTGGCTGGTGCGCTACTAGCAGACTACCCATGGATGCTAGCACTTGTTCTATTCTTCGCTTCAATGCTGCTTTACTCACAAGGTGCAACCACTGTTGCGCTGATGCCAGCAGCACTAGCAATCGGTGTCGCACCACTTACCGCAGTTGCATCTTTCGCAGCAGTAAGTGCGCTATTCGTGCTGCCAACTTACCCAACGCTTCTAGCAGCGGTTGAGATGGACGACACGGGTTCAACTCGTATCGGTAAGTACGTATTCAACCACCCATTCTTTGTACCTGGTGTGGTAACCATCGCTTCTGCGGTAGCACTTGGCTTCGCATTCGGTGGTCTACTGATCTAGTAGAAACAGAGTCTTACTCGGGGAGCTTCGGCTCCCTTTTTTATTGCCTGTTGTCTTGATTTATGCTCAATAAATCTTCATTTTCATGAAACTTATTGACTCGCCTCCGGGTCTGATTGAGTTACACTAACGGCAATTATCTAAGATGAATTGACTCTTTTATGCGCGCATTACTTCCCGTTTTACTCTTAGGGCTCATTACCTTTTCCACTCCGTCTTTAGCTTTATTTGGCAAAGACCAGTTTAACAGTAGCCAGAACAACAGTTTTGGTAGCAGCAGCGACAGTTTTGTTCCTGTTGATCAGGCGTTTCCATTTAACTTCTACCAGCAAGATGACAAATTGATGCTCGATTGGCAGGTACGTGACGGGTACTACCTATATCAAGAGCGCTTGTCTGTAGCTGGTGAGAAAGTATCGCTAGGCGAACTGCAAATGGAAGACGGCACACCGCATAAAGATGAATTCTTTGGTGACGTGCATATCTATACTCAACCTCTCTTCGTTAATGTACCAATGCATGATTGGCAAGACGGTGCGCGCGTAGTCGTGCAATACCAAGGTTGTGCGAAAGCAGGCTTCTGTTACCCGCCAGAAACTCGCGTGATTCCTATCAGCGCGTTTACTTCGTCGAACTCAGATTCAACAACGGCGACAACTGCATCAAAAGCAGAACAGACACCAACAGCAACGCCACCAGCGGCGCAATCATCTACGTCTGGTGACACATCATCAGCGCCAGTAACACAGCAAGATAGCCTTGCAGCCAACCTTGCTGATAACTGGTGGACACCACTTCTGTTCTTGGCGCTTGGTGTGGGCTTGGCGTTTACACCTTGTGTGCTGCCGATGTACCCAATTCTGACCAGCATAGTGCTTGGCAGTGGCAAACTAAGCCAACGCCGTGCGCTAGGCTTGTCATTCGTCTACGTGCAAGGCATGGCGCTGACTTACACTCTACTCGGCCTTGTGGTGGCATCTGCAGGTATGCAGTTCCAAGCGGCAATGCAGCACCCTTATGTGCTGATTGGCTTGAGCGTACTGTTCATCACACTCGCTTTGTCTATGTTTGGTCTGTACTCATTACAGCTACCAAGCAGCGTGCAAACGTGGCTGAATAACTTAAGTAACAAGCAGCAAGGTGGTAGCAGTGCTGGCGTGTTTGCAATGGGGGCAATATCTGGCTTGGTTTGTTCTCCGTGTACTACCGCCCCACTCTCTGGTGCGCTGCTTTACGTCGCACAAAGTGGCGACTTACTCACCGGTGGGGTCGCCCTTTACGCGCTAGCGATGGGCATGGGTATTCCGTTGATCCTTGTAGCGGTATTTGGCAACAAGTTGCTACCAAAAGCCGGCGGTTGGATGGACCGCGTGAAAACGCTGTTCGGCTTTATTCTGCTTGCCGCACCTATCTTCTTACTAGAGCGTATCATGCCAGAAATGTGGTCAACGATTCTGTGGTCAGCACTGGGTATTGCTGCTTTTGGTTGGCTATACCACATCAAAAACAGTCTAGAGTTTGGTGGCTGGAAACAAAGTGCCGTGGGCATAATCGCCATCTTAGGTTTGCTAGCCTCAGCACAACCTATCTTAAATTACTGGTTTGGCAACAGCACAACACAAACTCAGCAAGCCACTGTTAGCTTTACTCGCATTGCTAACGTGGCGGAGCTTGAAGAACAACTGGCACTTGCGAAAGCGGCAGGTAAACCCGTCATGCTCGATTTCTACGCCGATTGGTGTGTAGCATGTAAAGAGTTTGAAAAGTACACCTTCCATGACCCAAGCGTCGAAGCCAAACTGCAAGACTTCGTTCTTCTGCAAGCGGACGTGACCAAAAACCAAGTGCAAGACATCGAACTACTGAAGCACATGAGTGTGCTTGGTTTACCAACAATTGAGTTTTGGGATGCCAGTGGTGAACACGTTTCAAACGCTCGTTTGACGGGCTTTATGCAAGCCGAGCCTTTCTTAGAGCATATCAAGCAGTTCTGATAACCAGATATTCAAACGCCAGTGATGTCCACTGGCGTTTTTTATTGCTCAGATTTGAATAAGAACATTGCGTTTATATGCAATTTTCCTAATAAAAGTCGATTTGGTTCAGACTTTTAGCGAATAAATATTGTCCACTCTCTCAAAGCTGGATAATAATAAATTTAACGAAATAGTCAAAAGTGTTTAACGTCATGGATTCGACCTACACCATCATTATTGCAGATGATCACCCACTCTTCCGGAATGCCTTGTTTCAATCTATCCACATGGCTATTAGTGGTGCAAATTTGCTGGAAGCGGACTCACTCGACGCACTTCTGGCTTTGTTGGAGCGAGAGGAAGAGCCAGATTTAGTGCTATTGGACCTCAAAATGCCAGGAGCAAATGGTATGTCTGGCTTGATTCATTTGCGAGCAGAGCATCCAGATTTACCTATCGTCGTCGTTTCAGCGAGTGAAGAGCCGGCGATCGTGACGCAGGTGAAAAGCCATGGTGCATTTGGTTTTATTCCCAAGTCTAGCGACATGCGCGAATTAGTGAACGCACTCAATCAAGTGCTAAATGGCGACCCATATTTCCCTGAAGGGTTGATCACCAATAACGCGGCATGTAATGACTTAGCGGAAAAGATTGCTGCGCTAACACCGCAGCAATATAAAGTGTTGGGAATGTTGTCCGATGGCTTGCTGAACAAGCAAATCGCTTACGAATTGAATGTTTCAGAAGCCACCATAAAAGCGCACATGACAGCTATTTTCCGTAAGCTCGGCGTAAAGAACCGCACGCAAGCCGTTATCATGCTGACGGAAATGAGCGACTAGATTGACGTCTTATCGTCAGACTTACTTTTTTCGTTTGGCAATCGGATACCGACTTTAGTGACCTGCTGATCAACAACATCAGCGACGATCCAATGCAAACCTTGCCACTCGAAATGGTCTCCCAATACTGGCGTGCTACCTAATTGCTCTTCGACAAGGTTTCTCAAACTTTTATCCAGCGGTTCATCCCCCAGATTCAAACCATACATCACGGCAATATCGGCAAGCTTCACTTCAATATCGAGGAAGAAGTCACCGAAGAATCGCGCTAGCGACGCTTTCTCTGGGGCTTCACTAAACAGTAAGCTCAGTGCATCTAAATCCTTTTCTTGTGCTAATACACACAAGGTATCATCTTCCTCAAGACGCGTACTGCCGGATGGGTGCAATAGCTCTTTACTGCGGAATACAGCGGCGATACGCGTTCCTTCCGGCATCGAAAGACTACGTAATGGCTCACCAATGCACCATTTATCTGCTTTAAGTCTATAGATAAACAGCTCCCACTCACTGGTCGGGTAAATCTCTACACCCGTACGCGAAATTGGCTCAGGCTTAGAAGGTAGCTCGACCTTTGCAAGAGACATCGCCTTAGTCAACGTGCCCCCTTGTACTATCAAAGACACCATTACTACAAAGAATGCCAAATTGAAGTACAGTTGAGCATCTGGCAACCCTGCCATCATCGGAAATACCGCGAGGATGATAGGTACAGCACCACGCAGTCCTACCCAAGAGACAAACCACTTTTCACGTGGCGTGAAACTCTTGAATGGCAGTAAGCCAATCCAAACTGAGATTGGTCGGGCAAACAAAATCATCCCGAAAGCAAGCGCAAGACCTGGCAACGCAATAGAGAGTAAATTGGATGGTGTAACCAACAAACCAAGCACCAAGAACATACCAATTTGAGCTAGCCACGTCATACCATCTAAAACATGAAGAATAGAGTGGCGGCTGCGTGTTGGACGGTTACCTAATAAAAGACCAACAAGGTAAATCGACAAAATACCACTGCCACCCAAAGTGTTAGATAAAGCGAAAATAAGCAAGCCACCACTGACCGTTAAAATAGAATACAGCCCATCTGGTAATTGATTGCGATTGATAACTTTCCATAAGATCCAGCCACCAGCGAAGCCAAGTAACGCGCCGATACCAAACTGCTTAAGAAAACTGAACGCCAAAAAGCCCGCACTTAAATCTGCGCCAGGGTTCGCTAAAATAGCAATCAGAGTTACGGTCAGAAACACCGCCATTGGGTCATTGGTGCCGGATTCAATTTCCAGCGTTGAACCAACACGTTCGTTCAGGCTACGACCTTTGAGTAGAGAGAAGACCGCGGCAGCATCGGTGGAGCCAACAATCGCACCAACCAATATGCCTTGCAATAAATCTAAGTCGAATAACCACGTTGCCATCAGCCCGGTCAAAATGGTGGTGATCGCAACGCCAAATGTCGCCAAAGAGACCGAGGGCCATAACGCAACCCTAAAGCTGGCGACCCGCGTTCTCATCCCACCATCAAGCAAAATGATGGCTAATGCGAGGTTACTAACCAAATAAGCGATGGAAAAGTTATCGAATAAAATGCCGCCTAAGCCGTCTTCCCCCGCCAGCATTCCAACGGCTAAAAATACCAAAAGAATTGGGATTCCCAACTTAGAAGACACTGGGCTTAAAAGAACGCTAAGTGCGATTAACAACGCACCTATTAGAAAAAAACTGTTAATGGTGTCTGCGTCCATTCTCACCCTCCCTTAATGAAAAACGATAATAATTGTGATGAGCAAGGCTACTTCGTTAATGAGGTAATGCCCTAATCTGCCTCCCCTTTACACCGTCTCAAAATGCGAGGTTGTACGAGAATGACTCAGTTATATTACTTTATTGTGCGTTAAAACGGTGATTTGATGCGAAAACTTTATGTAAATAAATTACTTGTGATCTTTCTTATCTACGCCTTCTCTCTTTAAGAGCCACAAGATCACCACCAATATTTACACAGCATCTCCAAATTCAATGAAGAAAAGATTAATGGCCCGTCTTAATCATGCTTGTTTATCCAATCAACCTTTAGACCTTTGGCTAACTTAACAGTTTATTAACATAACATTTTACCCCTTTATTCGCTGCAAAAGCCCATAGCATGGAGGTTCTTCATTTTTAACACCCCGACTAAAGTTGAAAAGAGTTATTGCCAACACCTTGCTAATGTACATATTGAAACATTTCATTAACAACAATACCAATCGTAAGGAGACGGCAATGGCATTTGAAAGCGAAGAAAGAGCCAAAGCCTATTGGGACAAAAACGTGAAGCTCATGATCGGCCTAATGGTCATCTGGTTCGTCGTGTCTTTCGGCTGCGGCATCTTATTTGTCGACGTACTAAATCAATTTCAACTAGGCGGTTACAAACTCGGTTTCTGGTTTGCTCAACAAGGCTCCATCTATGCCTTCCTAGGAATTATTTTCTATTACGCATGGAAGATGCGCCAAATTGACCGTGAATTCGGCGTGGACGAATAAGGAGTCACTCAGATGGATTTGAAAACTATTACCTACCTGGTCGTTGGCGCCACGTTCATCCTGTACATCGGGATTGCTATTTGGGCTCGCGCCGGCTCAACCAAAGAGTTTTATGTTGCTGGTGGCGGTGTAAACCCGATTGCAAACGGTATGGCAACCGCAGCCGATTGGATGTCCGCAGCGTCGTTTATCTCAATGGCAGGCTTAATTGCCTTCATGGGCTATGGCGGCTCAGTATTTCTAATGGGTTGGACTGGTGGTTACGTTCTGCTTGCGCTGTTGCTAGCGCCTTACCTACGCAAATTTGGGAAGTTTACGGTGCCAGAGTTTGTTGGTGAACGCTTTTACTCCAATACCGCACGTATCGTAGCGGTTGTTTGTCTTATCATCGCATCAGTGACTTATGTTATCGGTCAGATGAAAGGCGTGGGTGTTGCGTTTGGTCGCTTCTTAGAAGTGGACTACTCCACTGGCCTATTAATTGGTATGTGTATCGTTTTCATGTACGCGGTTCTTGGCGGCATGAAAGGCATCACTTACACGCAGATTGCTCAATATTGCGTACTCATTCTTGCTTACACTATCCCTGCAATCTTTATCTCTCTGCAACTCACTGGTAACCCAATCCCACAAATTGGTCTGGGGAGTACCATGGCTGGTACCGATGTCTATCTACTCGATCGGCTTGACCAAGTGGTGACCGAACTCGGATTCAGTGAATACACGACCCAAGTACGTGGCGACACACTTAATATGTTTGTCTACACCATGTCACTGATGATTGGTACTGCCGGTCTACCACACGTAATTATCCGTTTCTTTACCGTGCCGAAGGTTCGCGACGCACGTACATCAGCAGGCTGGGCTCTGATCTTCATCGCAATCCTTTACACTACAGCACCAGCGGTATCAGCGATGGCTCGTCTCAACCTAATGAATACGGTAAATCCAGCTCCGGGTCAGCACCTAGCGTATGACGAGCGTCCTGCGTGGTTCAAAAACTGGGAAACAACTGGACTACTCGGTTTTGACGATAAAAATGGCGATGGCAATATCCAATACACTTCAGATGCGTCCACCAACGAACTGCGCGTTGATAACGACATCATGGTATTGGCTAACCCAGAGATCGCTAAACTACCAAACTGGGTGATCGCACTTGTGGCAGCAGGTGGTCTTGCAGCTGCACTATCTACCGCAGCAGGTTTACTACTCGCCATTTCTTCAGCTATTTCCCATGACTTAATCAAAGGGGTTATCAATCCGAACATATCCGAGAAAAAAGAGCTACTTGCTAGTCGAATATCAATGGCAGTAGCGATAGCAGCCGCAGGCTATCTCGGTTTAAATCCGCCTGGATTTGCCGCAGGTACGGTAGCACTCGCCTTTGGTCTTGCCGCTTCATCCATCTTCCCTGCATTGATGATGGGCATCTTCAGCAAGAGCATCAACAAAGAAGGCGCAATCGCCGGTATGATTGCAGGTATCAGTATTACGCTGTTCTACGTATTCCAACACAAAGGCATCCTTTTCGTTGCTGATTGGAAATATCTAGAAAGCTGGGGAACAAACTGGTTCCTGGGTATTGAGCCAAACGCGTTTGGTGCTATTGGCGCACTATTTAACTTCATCGTCGCATTCGCTGTCTCCAAAGTAACAGCAGAAACGCCACAAGAAGTAAAAGACCTAGTCGAACACGTTCGCGTACCAGTAGGTGCTGGTAGTGCAGTGGATCACTAAAAACTAATCAAAACCACAAAAGCCCCGTTTGGAACCAGCCGTCCGGGGCTTTTTTATTCTCACTTTTCAGTTACCATATTCGCAGTATGTCGTTGCAAGGAAGCCAAGATGTTCAAAAACAAGCACTTTATTCTCGCTCTACTGATTGCGCCAGTTCTCTCTTTGATCGCTTACTTCGGTACCGATATGGCCCTCAGCGAGAAGCCCCACGCGGCGCAAGAAGGGGAAACTTACAAACTCGCGAGTAAGTCTAATTGTCGTTACACCAGCGGTCTGTGTGATATGGAAAATGGCGATTTTAAAGTGAAATTTCGCTCGGAAAAACTCACTAAAAATAACTTAGAATTGTCACTCAACGCCGCTTACCCACTCGAAGGGGTTAAAGTTTCTATTGTGAGTGACAAAGAGAAAAACGCTCAACCGATTGATATGAAGCCCGCCGATCAAGCAGGCCAAAGCTGGTACATCACCTTACCAAAGCCTGCATCTGCAGAAAGCTGGTTAAGAGTCGTCATTCAATCAGGCGGCACACTGTATTATGGTGAAACGCAAACCGCATTTGTGAAGTACGAAACCTTATTTACTGAATAACGCTGACAAGCTAATTCACTGGTCTTCAAATGACAGTGACTTAGTTTCACTCAGCATAAATGAACTCCTACTCAGCCGACGCCTTTGCGTCGGCTTTTGTTTCCGTAAATCTTTCTTCAACAACCTCTTACTCTAAAAAGGGTTGCCAATCCACAAGTTAATTGATAATAATTATCATTACATTTAATGAGAGGTGGTTATGGACAACAAACGGGACATCTTTAACGCATTTTTTAAAGCCCAAGATAGATTCCTTCTCGCCGCACCACATGGCTTTGAGCCAGACGTGATTCATGACTATATTCATTGGGGAATGGTGTTGTCTTCCTGTTATGAACACGATGCCGATGAAGAAAATCTATTGTTGTGTGAGCTGTTTTTACGTCAGGTTTATTTCCATTTACTAGACGCAATTCAAGACTCAACTCGCAGTCGTATCTTCCGTCGTGTCTGTCTCGATTCTATCCATACGCCATTATTTTGCCTCAAACGCTATTACTACCAGTTTGAACAAGGCGACGTGAAATTTCTCGCACTACAACAACAATTACGCCTGATTCAAATCTCACTTGATTAACCAAAAGGATCCCTACCATGAGCACCGAATTCCGCATAGAAACTGACAGTATGGGCGAAGTAACTGTCCCTGCAGATGCTCTCTACCAAGCCCAAACTCAACGCGCCGTCGATAACTTCTCATTCAGTCAACATAAAATGCCATCTGGTTTTATCAAAGCGTTAGCACACATCAAGCAGACTGCGGCACTCACCAACGCACAGCTAGGGCTGCTTGAAGGAGATATTGCCAACGCGATTGCTGACGCAGCTCAAGCAATTATCGAAGGCAATCATATTGAGCAATTCCCAATTGACGTATTTCAAACCGGATCAGGTACTAGCTCAAATATGAATGCGAATGAAGTAATTGCAACACTGGCCTCCCAGCATCTAGGCGGCACTGTCAGCCCTAATGATCACGTCAATATGGGACAAAGCAGCAACGATGTGGTACCAACGGCCATTCAAGTTAGCGCAGCATTAGCCATCGAAAAACAGCTCTTCCCGGCCCTGTCACACCTCAGCCAAACACTAGAGTCTAAACAGCAAGCATTGAAAGATGTTGTAAAAACCGGTCGCACCCACTTAATGGACGCGATGCCAATTACCTTTGCTCAAGAACTTGGCGGTTGGCAGTTCCAAATCGAGCACGCAAAACAAGCGATTGAACAAGCACTTCCTGCTGTAAAAGCCTTAGCCCAAGGTGGTACGGCGGTTGGAACGGGGATCAATGCCGATCCACGCTTTGCAGACTTATTCGCTAGCAACCTAACCCAGTCAACTCGTATTCAGTTCACGGCCAGTGATAACTTCTTTTTCAATTTAAGCAGTCAAGATGCGATCGTCGCTCTGTCGGGACAGCTCAAAACAGCAGCAGTTGCGATCATGAAGATCGCAAACGATCTTCGTTGGATGAATTCAGGCCCATTGGCTGGTTTAGGTGAAATTGAATTACAAGGCTTGCAACCGGGTTCTTCCATCATGCCTGGCAAAGTAAATCCTGTGATCCCAGAAGCCGCAGCTATGGCATCAGCGCAAGTCATTGGTAATGACACCACCATTACCGTCGCAGGCCAAGCGGGCAACTTCCAGCTTAACGTCATGCTGCCAGTTATTGCTCATAACGTATTGGAGAGCATCGAGTTACTCTCTAACAGCGCAACCGCTTTAGCTGACAAAGCCATTGCGACGTTTGAAGTTCGCCAAGATAACTTGGATATAGCACTCGCCAAAAACCCTATTTTGGTCACGGCTCTCAACCCGGTCATTGGTTACCTAAAAGCGGCAGAAGTCGCGAAAAAAGCCTACAAACAGGGACGCGCGATTATTGATGTCGCGGAAGAAGAAACTGATTTGGATAGAGCCACACTAGAGCGATTGCTTAATCCAGCCAAACTGACTCAAGGCGGCGTCGCAGAATAAGCGGCAAACTCAGCCTATCAACTAAGATTACAAACATCGAGACCTCCATTCGGAGGTCTCTTTTTATAGCGATTTTTCAAACACTCCAATCCTAAGCGACTCGATTGAGCACCGAACGCAGCTTAAGCGGCTTAACTGGCTTAGCAATAAAGCTGAACCCATTTGCTTTGATGCCATCAAGCATATCATCGGTACGATCTGCACTGATGATGACGCCTTCAAAGCTGTGGCCTAATCTCAGGCGGCATTGCTGTAGCACTTCTAAACCAGTACGACCATCATCAAGTCGGTAATCGGAGAAAATTACATCCGGAATCCAACCATCCTCAAGCGCTTGTAGACTTTCAACTAAATCAATCGCAACTCGTGTATCGCAGCCCCATCGGGAAAGTAAGTTTTCCATGCCGACTAGAATGTCAGGCTCATTATCGACACATAGGATTCTCAGATGACCAAGTTCAGATTGCTTACTCATTGCCACGTGAACTGGATGAGGCTGAACATGATCAGCTTTATCTAGGGTGATGGAAAAAACACTGCCTTTTCCAACCCAAGAGCGCATCGAAATTTCATGCCCAAGTACCTGAGCAATTCCTTTCGAAATCGCCAAACCAAGTCCGAGGCCTTGGTCGGAACGAACTTGAGTTCCGCGATTAAACTCTTCAAAAATCTCTTGCTGCTTCTCTTCTTCAATCCCCACTCCATTATCCCATACATCAATACGCACTCGCCCTTTCACGCGGCGAACACCGAGTGCGACTTTGCCATTCGGGTTATAACGAAACGCATTGGTCAGGAAGTTTTGCACCACACGGCGCAGCAGTTTGGGATCCGACTTAACCATGAGTGAAGACGGAATCATGGTGAACTCTATACCTTGCTGTTTGGCTAACGCACTAAACTCAGCATTCAAATTCGATAACACATCATTTAACGCAAAGCCATGCACGTTGACTTCCAACTTGCCCGATTCCAAACGCGAGATATCCAGCAAATCTCCAATTAAGTCTTCGGCAGCCTCTAAAGCACTTTCAATGTGTGCTGACAGCTTTTTGGCTTCGCTGTCTTTGGCGACTTCCGATAGTGAAGATGCGAATAGACGCGCCGCGTTGAGCGGTTGCATCAAGTCATGGCTTACTGCCGCCAAGAACCGTGATTTGGACTTCGATTCCAAATCCGAGCGCTGCGTCGCTTCCACCAGCTGCTTGTTAAGTTGTTCTAATTCTCGAGTCCGCAGACGTACTCTTTCTTCCAATGTCTCGTTGGCGTCTTTCAGTGCTTGCTCTGCATCACGGAATACGGTGATGTCGGTAAAGCTCATCACAAAGCCACCACCTGGCATTGGGTTACCTTGCACCTCTATCACGCGACCATCGGGACGAACCCGAGAAGAGGTGTGCCGAGTCCCTTGCTCAAGGTGATAAACACGGCGACGGACGTGGTCATCAGGGTCACCAGGGCCACACAACCCCTGCTCTGCATTGTGCCGAATCACATCCGCAATCGGTCGACCTACTTGAATCAGGCCTGGCGGAAATTCAAAGAGTTCTAAATAGCGTTGGTTCCACGCTACCAAGCGTAGTTGCTTATCGACGACCGCAATACCTTGTCCAATATGCTCAATCGCGCCTTGGAGTAAACCCCGACTAAAATCGTACAGTTCAGAGGCTTCATCGACGATAGTCGCCACCTCTTCAAGCTGCATGTTTCTTCCTTGCAGAGCGGAAGTAAGTACTAACTTAGCAGAAGATGCTCCAAATACCCCTGCTAGCACACGCTCCGTATGCCGAATCAGAGAAGATGGCGCTTGTTGATTCGGCATCAACTCTTCTCGTTGCTGGCTCCAGTAGGCTTGAAACGCCGCTTTAACTCGCGTTCGTCCTACAAATCTGGATGCTAGCATTTCCAGTTCTGCAACCGTAACGCGGCTCTGGTACAGACTCATATTTTCGCTTTCAGGCAACGGTGTACCAACGAATGATGCCGATTGTAAGCGCTCACTTAGGCTTGGTCGGGTAGCCATAGAAACCACAACAAAACACACTGCATTAGCGACCACGCTGAGGATCATCCCCCAATCTGAAATCGCGATATCAAAGCTAGCCAATACCTCTGGTGGCGTAATCAACCAGATCAGGAAGTTATTACTGGCGTCTCCGGCAAGCATGTCTGTTTGGCTCATTAACGTAATCAACCAGGTAGCAAAACCCACCGCGAGGCCAACATACACACCTTTCTTATTCCCTTGACGCCAATACATACCGCCAACCAGCGCAGGAGCGAATTGCGTGATAGCCGCGAACGATAGAAAGCCGATAGCAGAAAGTGAATGAATGGTGTCCAACGCTTGATAGAAACACCACGCGCCAATCAACAAAACTAAAATCAAACCACGGCGGATCCGCAGTAATAATTCAGAAAAATGGTGATGGTTACGCTGCGTCAGTCGCATGCGACGCAATAGCAATGGCATAACCAAGTCATTCGAGACCATGATCGCTAAGGCAATCGTCGATACGATAACCATGCCACTTGCCGCTGAAGTACCGCCTAGAAACGCAAGCAAGGCGATTTCACTCGCCCCTACCGACATCGGCACACTGATGACATAAGTATCAGGCGAAGCGCCACTCAAGAGACCTTGCCCTACCCATGCAATAGGTAAGACAAAAATCCCCATTAAGATCAGATAAATGGGGAACAACCAACGCGCCACGTGCAAATCTTGAGCACGTTCATTTTCCACCACCATCGTATGGAATTGTCGCGGAAGGCAAACGATCGCCAGCATCGTGAGTACAGTATGAATCAATATAGTCGGGATATTTGGTGACTGATACGTCTGTGCGGCAACATCTATTAAGCTCAAACTCTCGGTGTTCATCGCCAACCAAACAATGAAGACACCAACCACTAAAAAAGCCAGCAGTTTGATAATGGATTCGAAGGCAATTGCCATCATCATCCCACGATGGTGTTCCGTGTTATCAATGTGGCGGGTACCGAATAGCATCGTAAAAATCGCCAATGCGACCACAACAAACCACGACACGCTATCGTTTTGATAACCAAAATCAGTAGCCAGCTCTGGTGCAATGATTTCAAGCCCCATAGTGATACCACGCAGCTGTAAAGCGATGTACGGCAAAATTCCCGCAACCGCTATGAGCGTAACAACCACGGCCAAACCTTGGGATTTACCGTAGCGTGCTCCGATAAAGTCAGCAATCGACGTGATGTGTTCCCGTTTAGCAATCAAAATAAGCCGAGCTAAAACGCGCCATCCGATGGTAAACACTAAAATGGGGGCGATATAGATGGGCAAGAAAGACCAAGGATTACTGCTGGCTTGCCCGACCGTGCCGTAGAAGGTCCACGATGTACAGTACACCGCAATGGAAAGGCTATAAATCCAAGGCCGCCAGCGCGCTAGCCACCTTTTCTGAATGTCGCCGTACCACGCGATGATAAATAAAGCTCCCAAATACGCTAAAGAAACGGGAACCACCAGCCATCCTTGCATCCGATATCCTTTCTTGCCTTTCTTGCTACTTTTAAAGCAAGAGAATAAAAAAACCTCTCCATGAGGGAGAGGTTTCATTTAACACTGCTTTGATAACGGAGACAAAGCTTAGTTTTTAACCTTTGTTACATAAGTCTAATTCTGTGTTTCAAGTGGCTTGTCTGATACATCAACCACCTGATGTGGGTCTTGCGAATCAAGCTTGATGAACAGAGCCAATAACCCCATCGCGGCCATGCCCCAGAACACAAGCGGTCCCCAGTGCTCATAACCCCAGCCACTCAATACGGTCATTAACGCGATAAATGCGCCCAACGGAATCGCGTTATACAACGCTTGCAACGCTACGATCTTATTTTCTTCGGAGTTTTGGATATATTGGATCGCGGCAATGTGTGCGGTAGCGAAAGTCACACCATGCAATAGTTGAACAATCACCAAAGCAATAATTGATGTTGTCGACGCCGTAATACCCCAACGCATCATTACACCAACGGCAGCAGCAATAAACAGCGCGCGTATTGACCAACCTACGAATAAGCGCTTACTCAATGCAAACACTGCCACTTCTGCGGCCACTCCTAAGCTCCACAAGTAGCCAATGACATCTTCCGAGTGACCAGCGGCCTTCCAGTGAATCGCACTAAAGCCGTAGTAAGCCGCATGACTGCCCTGAATTAGTGACACCAACACTAAGAATTTTAGTATCGGCTTGTCGGTCAAAAGAGCGGTCAGCTTTGGACGTTCTGCGCTTTGCCCACCGTGCGTTACAGGCATTGGGTTAGTCGGTCGCATAGCAAACAGCAACGAGATAAACACGCCGAACATCGCAGTGTACAAGATCATATCGGAGCCAAATTCAGCCACCAAGTAGCCCACTGCCGTCGAGCCTGCGATAAAGGCGATCGAACCCCATAGCCGCGTGCGGCCATAATCGAGCATTTTCAGGCGAGCGTAGTAATTTGCCATCGCGTCCGACAACGGAATAATCGGTCCACAACAAAGATTGAACAACACTGTCGCTAGTGCCATTAACCAAAAGCTACCACCCGTAAAAAAGTGAAATCCAACAAAAAGGAGGGCAGCGAAACTCAACCAACGTAAAGCAGGCATAAGATGTTCGACTTTGTGTACTCGTGGGGTGATCACGATATTGGCAACACAACGTGTCGCAAGGCCTAACCCGACCAGCAAACCGATATCTGTCGAAGATACGCCCTGATCCTTAAACCAAAGTGACCAAAATGGCAGATACACGCCATACGCAAAGAAGAATCCGAGAAAGTACTGGGAAATCCAGCCATACGGAGAAGGTTTCAACATTACTAATATCCTAAAGCGGGAACACCAACGTTCGAGCCGGGAATTATGGATCGCCATGCGTATTATAAAAAGGGAAGAATAAGAAACTTATCGTTTCCTCGATGGAATACTAACTTTGCGACATTTGGCATCTTCAAGCGAAAACATCGTAATTTAGACCAAAGTCGTCTGGCTTCCGGTAAGAAATTTGTCAGACTTAGAGAGTGTTCCTTCCATCATTATTGGGTGTTCTCATGCCTGACAAATTTAACATGCAATCTCCACCGTTCGATCGCTTAACTGAAGCACAACAAACGCGACTGCGATCGTCTCTGGACGTCGCCTACTATCGAGCTCGAGATGTTATTTTATCCTGCGGACAGAAGAACCCCCACTTACATATTCTGATCAAAGGCGCGGTAGAAGAGCGCTCCAACGATCAACAGGAAGTGTTCGCACATTATGCCAACGACGATATGTTCGATGTACGCTCGTTACTTGAAGACAAGGTACGTCATCACTACATCGCGCTTGAGGACACGCTCTCTTACCTACTGCCGAAAGAAATTTTCCTTGCCCTTTACAACGAAAATGGCCAGTTTGCAGCCTATTTCGATAACAATTTATCGAAACGGCAAGAGCTCATCGAAGCGGCCCATCAACAGCAAAACTTAGCGGAGTTTATTCTCACTAAAGTTGACCGCAGCATTTATCACCCACCGATGATCCTTGAACCAAATACACCAATTAACGAGGTAACACGTTCCTTAAAAGAAAATGGGATTGACGCTGCATTGGTTCAACTCCATGGCGATGATCCACGATTGGAAAAATGGCCATCAGCCCACCCGTACGCAATAGTGACTCGTACTAATATGCTGCATTCTGTGATGATAGATGGTTGCGCGCTCGACACACCAGTGGGTGAGATCGCGAGCTTTCCTGTTTATCACGTTGATGATGGAGACTTTCTATTCAACGCCATGATCACAATGACCAGAAACAGAATGAAACGCCTCATGGTATGTGAAGGCAACAGAGCCGTTGGCATGCTGGATATGACCCAAATTCTTAGCGCGTTCTCAACCCACTCTCACGTGTTAACGCTCAGTATTGCTCGAGCAAGCAGCGTGGCAGAGCTCGCTTTGGCCTCAAACCGCCAACGTCAATTGGTCGAGAGCTTATTGAAAAACGGCATCCGCACTCGCTTCATCATGGAGCTTATCTCAGCCGTAAACGAACAAATTATAGAGAAAGCGTTCGAGTTAGTGATACCACCAGCCTTGCACGACCATTGTTGCTTGATCGTACTCGGCTCTGAAGGCCGAGGAGAGCAAATTCTCAAAACCGATCAAGACAATGCCCTGATTATTCAAGATGGTCTGGAATGGCCTCATTGCGAACAAGTGATGCAATCCTTCACACACACCCTACAACAGCTCGGTTATCCACTTTGCCCTGGTAAAGTGATGGTTAACAACCCGAAATGGGTCAAAACACAGCAAGAATGGATAAGTACCCTAAACCACTGGATAGCTAAAGCCGAACCACAACAAATCATGGACTTAGCCATTTTCAGTGACGCCCATGCTGTTGCTGGGAATTGCGAGCTGCTGGCTCCAATTGCGGCGCATCTTCGTGACACAATGAAAGATCGCATGTTGATATTGTCTGACTTTACTCGCCCTGCCTTGCAGTTTTCTGTGCCCCTAACTCTGTTTGGCAACGTAAAAAGTGCTAAAGACGGATTGGACATTAAACGCGGCGGTATTTTCCCAATTGTACACGGCATTCGCACCTTGTCTTTGGAATATGCCATTGAAGAGAAGAACACGTTTGAGCGCATTGAAGCTCTGAGAAATAAGCGCATCTTAGAATCCGAAACGGCAGATAATCTCAACGAAGCACTGAAATTGTTCTTTAAACTTCGCCTTAATCAGCAACTCAAAAAGCAAGAAGCGTTGAATAACATTGATATTAAACAACTGGATAGAACTGAGCGTGATTTGCTTCGCCACAGCTTACATGTGGTGAAGAAATTTAAGCAATTTTTAGGCTTCCATTATCAAATTCGTGATTAACCCTGATTTTCATAAATCACAGAGGCGTAAGCAATGAACTGGTTACAACGCAAATACTGGTACTACAAATTGAAAGGCTCGCCTTATCAGTCGCTGTTTTGCATGCCAGATAAAACAGAATACGTCTCTCTTGACTGCGAAACCACCAGCCTTGACCCAAATCGCGCCGAGCTGGTGACTATTGCAGCCACCAAGATCATCGACAACCGCATCATCACCAGTCAACCATTTGAAGTCCGCTTACGCGCGCCGCAATCGCTCGACTCAGGCTCGGTCAAGATCCATCGAATTCGCCACCAAGACTTAGTCGATGGCATCAGTGAAAAAGAGGCGCTGCTCGAGCTGCTCGACTTTATCGGCAACCGACCACTTGTGGGCTATCACATTCGTTACGATAAAAAGATCTTAGACCTTGCTTGTCTGCGGCAACTTGGCTTCCCACTTCCTAACCCACTCATCGAGGTCAGTCAGATTTATCACGATAAGTTGGAACGACATTTGCCGAATGCCTACTTCGACTTAAGTCTGGATGCCATTTGTAAACACCTCGAACTTCCTATCCAAGACAAACACGACGCCTTGCAAGACGCGATTTCTGCCGCTTTGGTCTTTGTCCGCTTAACGAAAGGCGATTTACCCAACCTAACCGCACCGTATACATAAAAATCAGTTGACCTAGCTCCCAGAAATACTTTTGTTTCAGCGATTTCCCGGCGCTTCCATCACTCTCATCCTAAAGTCTAATTGTGGAAATACGCGCGGTGACTGACAGTTATAAGCACAACGTCGTCATTACCACGACCAAGTTATTTAGAACCAAAAAACAGCCCTACAAAAATATATTCAAAATCTTATCTAGATTGGTGTAAGGCCGAGAAATAAGGCACAAGGAGAGAAGCCATGAGCGAAGCCCACGTTTATCCGGTAAAAGAAAATATTAAAACTCATACACACGCGGATAATGATACTTACTTAGCCATGTATCAGCAGTCGGTAACCGATCCAGAGGGCTTCTGGAACGAACACGGCAAAATCGTTGATTGGATCAAACCTTTCACCAAAGTAAAAAGCACTTCTTTCGACACTGGCCATGTTGATATTCGCTGGTTTGAAGATGGCACACTGAACGTCTCGGCTAACTGTATTGACCGTCATCTTGCAGAACACGGGGACGACGTCGCCATCATTTGGGAAGGCGATGATCCAGCCGACGACAAAACACTCACTTTCAACGAACTGCACAAAGAAGTGTGTAAATTCTCCAACGCATTGAAAGAGCAAGGCGTACGCAAGGGAGACGTGGTGTGTCTATACATGCCAATGGTGCCAGAAGCCGCTGTGGCTATGCTCGCTTGTACCCGTATTGGTGCGGTTCACACCGTAGTATTTGGCGGTTTCTCACCAGAAGCACTATCCGGCCGTATCATCGACTCTGACGCTAAAGTCGTGATCACCGCAGACGAAGGCGTACGTGGCGGACGCGCTGTTCCACTGAAAAAGAACGTGGATGAAGCACTAACCAACCCAGACGTAAAAACCATCAATAAAGTCGTCGTGCTTAAACGTACAGGTGGTGATGTTGAATGGCATGAACACCGTGATGTTTGGTGGCACGAAGCAACAGCCAACGTTTCTGACGTTTGCCCACCAGAAGAGATGAAAGCCGAAGACCCGCTGTTCATCCTCTACACATCTGGCTCGACAGGTAAACCTAAAGGCGTACTACATACTACAGGCGGTTACCTCGTCTACGCGGCAATGACCTTTAAATATGTCTTCGATTATCAACCAGGTGAAACCTTCTGGTGTACCGCGGATGTGGGCTGGATTACAGGCCATACTTACCTAATTTATGGTCCACTAGCGAACGGGGCCAAAACCATTCTGTTTGAAGGTGTTCCAAACTACCCAAGCACGGCTCGTATGAGTGAAGTGGTTGATAAGCACCAAGTGAACATTCTCTACACTGCGCCAACCGCTATTCGTGCACTAATGGCAAAAGGTAACGAAGCGGTAGCAGGGACATCTCGTTCAAGCTTACGTGTGATGGGTTCAGTAGGTGAGCCTATCAACCCTGAAGCGTGGGAGTGGTACTACAAAACGATTGGTAACGAGAGCTCGCCTATCGTTGATACTTGGTGGCAAACAGAGACCGGCGGTATCTTAATTGCACCACTACCAGGCGCAACAGACTTAAAACCAGGCTCAGCAACTCGACCATTCTTCGGAGTCCAACCTGCACTGGTTGATAACATGGGCAACATCATTGAAGAAACCGCAGCAGAAGGTAACTTGGTGATCCTTGATTCATGGCCAGGTCAGATGCGTACTGTTTATGGCGACCACGAACGCTTTGAACAGACCTACTTCTCAACCTTCAAGGGAATGTACTTTACTAGTGATGGGGCTCGTCGTGACGAAGACGGTTACTACTGGATCACGGGCCGTGTTGATGACGTACTAAACGTGTCGGGTCACCGCATGGGTACCGCTGAAATAGAATCGGCTCTTGTCGCACATCATAAAATTGCTGAGGCCGCTATTGTGGGCATTCCGCATGATATCAAAGGCCAAGCTATCTACGCTTACATTACCTTGAACGATGGTGAATTCCCGTCAGCAGAGCTACACAAAGAAGTGAAAGATTGGGTGCGTAAAGAGATTGGTCCAATTGCAACACCAGATGTACTGCACTGGACGGATTCCTTACCGAAGACTCGTTCTGGTAAGATCATGCGTCGAATCCTGCGTAAAATTGCAACGGGTGATACCAGCAACCTCGGAGACACATCAACGCTTGCCGATCCGAGCGTTGTAGATAAACTTATCGCAGAGAAAGCAGAATTGGCATAAATTCAACCAACTGTTTTAAAAGCACTTTAAAAACCGCCATCACTCATGGCGGTTTTTTGCTTTAGTGCACAAATTGGCCACACAAAAAATATGGCAATTATGTTGTTTTTGTTAACTTGGTTACAGAAACGAGAGTGGCTATTAGGAGATTAGACCAGTAAATTGCTGCTAATTGCTATGAATTAGCTATAATCTTGGTCGATTTTTTAAAATTTGCTCGGTTTTAACAAAAAAATCGTGCTGAACTATCGTATATTTGGGAATATAAACGTTCCACTCACGATAAGGGAAGATAGCAACACAATGTCTGCAAAGTCACGGATTCTTGTTCTAAACGGACCAAATCTTAATCTATTGGGTCTGCGCGAACCGACACACTATGGTCACAGTACCTTAGCTCAAGTTGTGGATACTCTTACAGAGCAAGCCCATAACGCTGGGGTAGAACTGGAACACCTACAATCAAATCGTGAGTACGAACTGATTGAAGCCATTCACGCTGCCTATGGCAAGATTGACTTCATCATCATCAATCCAGCGGCTTTCACTCATACTAGTGTGGCGCTGCGAGATGCATTACTTGGCGTCGCCATCCCATTTATTGAGGTGCACTTATCAAATGTGCACGCACGTGAACCATTCCGTCATCACTCTTATCTGTCAGATAAAGCAGAGGGTGTGATTTGCGGTTTAGGCGCACAAGGTTATGAATTTGCTCTGTCTGCAGCGATCAATAAGCTACAGACAAAGTAACCCTAACACTCTGCAACCCTACGAGGGTTGTCTTAATCACAAGATAAAAGAGAAAGAAAAGATGGATATTCGTAAAATCAAGAAGCTAATTGAGTTAGTTGAAGAGTCTGGCATTGCTGAGCTAGAGATCTCTGAAGGTGAAGAGTCAGTGCGCATCAGCCGTCATGGCACTGCAGCCCCTCAAGCACCAATTCACTACGCAGCAGCTCCAGCGGCGGCACCTGCTCCAGTAGCAGCGGCACCAGTAGCGGAAGCGCCAGCAGCAGAAGCTCCAGCAGCAACACCTGCAGGTCACCAAGTTCTTTCTCCAATGGTTGGTACTTTCTACCGCTCTCCAAGCCCAGACTCTAAAGCATTCGTAGAAGTGGGTCAGAAAGTAAATGCTGGCGATACTCTATGTATTGTTGAAGCAATGAAAATGATGAACCAAATCGAAGCGGACAAATCTGGCGTTGTTACAGCAATCCTAGCTGAAGACGGCCAACCAGTTGAATTCGACCAACCTCTTGTTGTAATCGAATAAGCGGGGCTTGCCTTATGCTAGACAAAGTAGTCATCGCGAACCGAGGTGAAATTGCACTTCGTATTCTTCGCGCTTGTAAAGAATTAGGTATTAAGACCGTCGCTGTTCACTCAACAGCGGACCGCGATCTTAAGCACGTACTACTCGCAGACGAAACCGTATGTATCGGCCCTGCTCGTGGTATCGACAGCTACCTAAACATTCCACGCATCATTTCTGCAGCAGAAGTGACTGGTGCTGTGGCTATCCACCCAGGTTACGGCTTCCTGTCTGAGAACGCAGACTTCGCAGAGCAAGTTGAGCGCAGTGGTTTCATCTTCGTTGGTCCAAAGGCAGACACTATCCGCCTAATGGGCGATAAAGTATCTGCTATCAATGCAATGAAGAAAGCTGGCGTTCCTTGTGTACCGGGTTCTGACGGCCCTCTAGACAATGACGAAGAGAAAAACAAAGCATTTGCTAAGCGCATTGGTTACCCAGTAATCATCAAAGCATCTGGCGGCGGCGGCGGTCGTGGTATGCGTGTTGTTCGCGCAGAGAAAGACCTTATCCAAGCCATTGCAATGACACGTGCTGAAGCAAAAGCGGCGTTCAACAATGACATGGTTTACATGGAGAAATTCCTAGAAAACCCTCGTCACGTTGAAGTTCAGGTTATTGCTGACGGTCAAGGCGGCGCAATTCACCTTGGTGAGCGTGACTGTTCAATGCAACGTCGTCACCAAAAAGTAGTGGAAGAAGCTCCAGCACCTGGTATCACAGAAGAAATGCGTAAGTACATCGGTGAACGCTGTACTCGTGCATGTATCGAGATCGGTTACCGCGGCGCAGGTACGTTTGAATTCCTATACGAGAACGGTGAGTTCTACTTCATCGAAATGAACACTCGTATTCAGGTAGAGCACCCAGTAACAGAGATGGTTACTGGCATCGACCTAATCAAAGAACAGCTTCGTGTTGCAGCGGGTCAGCCTCTGTCATTCACTCAAGATGATATTAAGATCCGTGGCCATGCGATTGAGTGTCGTATCAACGCAGAAGACCCTGAGCGCTTCCTACCATCTCCGGGTAAGATCGAGCGTTTCCACGCTCCTGGCGGTATGGGTGTACGTTGGGAATCTCATATCTACACAGGCTACACAGTACCACCTCATTACGATTCAATGATTGGTAAACTGATCACTTACGGTGAGAACCGTGATGTAGCGATTGCACGTATGAAAAACGCACTGGGTGAGATGATCATCGAAGGCATCAAAACTAACGTGCCACTGCAATTCTCCATTATGAATGACGAAAACTTCCAACACGGTGGTGCAAACATCCACTACCTAGAGAAGAAGCTTGGCTTACAATAAGCCTAAGCAAACGTCTTAAAAAATGCCCACTCCCGTGGGCATTTTTGTTTTATATGTACGCAAAGGGCTCAACATATAAATCGGCTTATTTGGGTATATACTCAAACAAATCGTAGAGTTCTGGTAAACTCTGCGCCACTTCATTCACTTTAAGAGCAAAAACCAATGCCTTGGATTCAAATCAAACTCAACGCGACCAATGAAAACGCTGAGCAAATCGGCGATATGCTAATGGAAGAGACTGGCGCGCTGTCTGTTACATTCTTAGACGCGCAGGATACACCTGTATTCGAACCTCTACCTGGCGAAACTCGCTTATGGGGCGATACTGATATTCTGGCACTGTATGATGCAGAAGCAGACACTAACTTCATCATCGACCAAATTAAAGCGAGCAATATGCTGGCTGACAATTTTGCTTACAAAGTAGAACAGCTTGAAGATAAAGACTGGGAACGCGAATGGATGGAAAACTTCCACCCCATGAAATTTGGTGAACGCTTATGGATTTGTCCAAGCTGGCGCGACATTCCAGATCCTGATGCTGTTAATGTTATGTTGGATCCAGGCCTTGCATTCGGTACGGGTACTCACCCTACAACAGCACTTTGTCTTGAGTGGCTAGAAAGCATGGACTTAAGCGGTAAGACCGTTATCGACTTCGGTTGTGGCTCAGGTATTCTTGCGATCGCAGCGATCAAACTGGGCGCTGAAAAAGTGATAGGGATCGACATTGATCCTCAAGCCCTGCTTGCTTCAAAAGACAATGCTGAGCGTAATGGCGTTGCAGACAAACTAGAAGTTTACTTACCGCAAAATCAACCAGAAGGTCTCGTCGCTGACGTCGTTGTGGCCAACATCCTTGCGGGACCTTTACGTGAGCTTGCACCTATCATCAAAGGACTAGTTAAGCCAAATGGCGACCTCGCTATGTCCGGCGTATTAGACACTCAAGCTGAAGATGTTGCGAACTATTACCGTGACGAGCTTCACATTGACCCGATTGTTGAGCAAAGTGAATGGTGTCGCATCTCTGGTCGTAAGCAAGGCTAGACAAGGTTTTCAGAGCTAATTGTTTGAAATTCATACAATTTACAAAAACAATTTGTAAATGCTCAAATATTAGTCTTTTCACGCAGTGAAAAAATGCGTAAAATGCGCGCCCTTGCTGGTACAGAACTGTGATGACGTTTTGAAAATCGGAAACTATCAACTTAAGAACAATCTAATCGTAGCCCCTATGGCTGGTGTAACGGATAGACCGTTTCGCGAGTTGTGTCTTCGCTATGGTGCGGGAATGGCCGTCAGTGAAATGATGTCCGCTAACCCAAAACTATGGGGAACGTCAAAGTCGAAACAGCGCATGGTACACGAGGGCGAATCGGGCATTCGCTCTGTACAGATTGCAGGTTCCGATCCACAGCTTATGGCGGACGCAGCTCAATTCAGTGTTGAGAACGGTGCACAAATCATCGACATCAACATGGGCTGCCCGGCAAAAAAAGTGAATAAGAAGCTAGCGGGCTCTGCTCTGCTTCAATACCCAAACATTATCGAAGAGATTTTGAAAGCGGTCGTGAATGCAGTGGACGTTCCTGTAACGTTAAAGACTCGAACTGGCTGGGATACAGACAACAAGAACTGTGTCCAGATCGCTAAATTAGCCGAAAACTGCGGCATACAAGCTCTTGCTCTGCATGGCAGAACGAAAGCATGTATGTACAAAGGTGAGGCCGAATATGACAGCATTAAAGCGGTAAAAGAGGCGATTTCAATTCCGGTTATCGCGAACGGTGATATCGATAGCCCGGAGAAAGCCAAATTTGTACTGGAGTACACCGGTGCGGACGCTTTAATGATTGGACGCCCTGCCCAGGGTCGTCCTTGGATTTTCCAAGAAATCCATCACTATTTGGAAAACGGCACCACAATGGAGGAACTTCCAACTGAGGAAGTGAAAACCATTATGCTTGGTCATGTAAATGCTCTGCATGAGTTTTATGGGGAGTTCTTAGGTCCACGTATCGCGCGCAAGCACGTTGGGTGGTACCTGAAAGAGCATGAACAGGCAAGTGAGTTTCGCCGTACCTTCAACGCTATCGACGCAGCTCCGCTGCAAATTGAGGCGTTAGAAGGTTATTTTGATAACGTTGCATCATAATTAAGAGAAGAGCTAGACCGAATATGTTCGAACAAAATCTGACTTCAGAAGCATTAACAGTAACTACAGTAACGTCACAAGACCAGATTACTCAGAAGCCTTTACGTGACTCTGTTAAAGCGTCTCTTAAAAACTACCTTGCTCAACTAAACGGCCAGGAAGTAACAGAACTATACGAATTAGTTCTAGCTGAAGTTGAACAGCCACTACTAGATACTATCATGCAGTACACTCGCGGTAACCAAACTCGCGCAGCAACTATGATGGGTATCAACCGCGGTACTCTTCGCAAGAAACTTAAGAAATACGGCATGAACTAAGACCGTTTTTCAAAAAGTATTTGGAACAAGCCGTTACCTTTTTAGGTAACGGCTTTTCTTTATCTACTAAAACACTACGAATAACGCTCACTTTGTTCAGTATTACCAACTGGCTTTAAGATAACTACTGCTGAGCCAAACAATAGCAAAGCCACGAAAGCGACCCATTCATTGCCTACAGAATACGCGAAGCCCGCCAAGGCAGACCAAATCGCGACACCAAAGTGCATCATACTCATTCCAAAAGACATCAACACACCTCGATATTCATCAGATAAGCTTGCGATATGTGCTTGTAATGCCGGAGAACCAACCCCTCCAGCGAGAGACCAGAGCACTAGAGCTGGAAGATAAGCGGTCACCGTACTCATCTCATTTGAGAACACCCATGCACTACAAGGTATGCACACCATTAAGGCCACTCGCATAACGGCTCGAGAGCTACCAAGCCAGCGAGAAGCTCTTGCCACGCACATATTTCCAACCACACTCACGATCCCTAGAGCTGCATAAATAGCGCCCACCCAACCGAGCGCCAAATCGCTGGTATCTCGAATATGAAGGCCTATCAGGTTAAATACACCAATACCTCCCCCTAGAGCTAAACACATCGCTAAAATCGCCCTCAACGCGCCAGGAACATGAATTACACCTGTTATAGGTGGCAGAGCATCTGACATTTGGGACTCATCATGCTGGTCATTCATGAACACTACGCTCATAGCACTGACAAGAAGAGCCGCAACGCCCAAAATAATAAAAGCGGCACGCCATGATAAAAGCTGGGTCAACAATGCTCCGATCGCAGGGCTAGTTATCATACCTAGCGTTAATCCCGCCTGAACCATCACAATTTGACGCATCGCTCTATTACCCTTCGCGTCTCCCGCTAACGCGAATGCAATTGGCAACATGCCTGCACTTGCAATACCAGTGATCACTCGAGTTGCAATAGCAAGTTCAAAATCATGAACTATGCCCGTCGTAATAGACGCAACCCCAAATACAAAGCAAGCAGGCACCATGATACGAATACGCCCAACTCGGTCTGATAAACGGCCCAAGTAAGGAGCGCAAATTGCTATGGCTAAACTATATGCCGTAATAAATAAGGTAACCTGACTCGGTTGAACACTTAAATCATTTCCGATGGGTTCAAGAATAGATCCAAGCATCAACTCATCAGCACCAACAAGAAAAGCAACGAGAAATAGGATCATGGACTGCATCATAGCTCCACCTCCTGTTCTGTTTTCGATTCAGCACAAGTGAGCAACGAAATATCTAAAACTCTATCAGGCCAAGATTGCAAAAATGCCTTCTCATGAGATACCACAATCACGCTACCGGAAAAGCGCTGGAGAGCCTCTTTAAGCGCATTTTTGCTGCTGCTATCCAAATGTGTTGTTGGTTCGTCCAACAGCAAAACATGGCATTTCTGAACCGATAAACAACACAGTTTCACCCGAGTTTGCTCACCACCGCTCAATGTATCTAAGTGGCGCTGCGTCTTATCCCCCGTGATCCCAAAGCGAGCTAATAGCTTGCGTGACTCTTTGCTTGAGATTGTTGGCGCACAAGAGCACAGCTCCTGTTCAGGTGTGTTCTGAGGATGGCGCCAAGACAAATCTTGAGAAAAATAACCAATCATTGCACCTTTTGCCAATACCACCTCACCAGAGAGTGGCTCGATCTCCCTCATCAGGGTTTTAAGTAAGGTCGACTTACCCACGCCGTTAAAACCAGCAACAACCAACTTTTTCCCGCGCGCTAACGTGATATCAAGCGCAGGAAGCAGAGGCTGCTGATAACCTATCATCAACTCTTTTGTGTCAATCACATACTGTTGCCCAATAGGCTGGTGAGCAAAGTCAAACATCGATACTTTTTCTATATTATTCAGTTGAATAGGTTCGATTTTATCCAGTTTTTTCTTGCGCCCCTTAGCAAGACTCGCGTTAACTCCAGCGCCATTTTTGGCAATAAATTGCTCTAACTTTCGAATTTCATTTTGCTGAGCCTTATATTGCTTTTCTAATAAAGCACCGTCGTGCTGCTTTTGCTGCATTGCTTTGACATAAGTACCGCTGTATTTTCGAACCGTTTGATAATCAATATCACAAACACTGGTCGCTACTTGATTAAGGAAATCAATATCATGAGAAACCAGTAAAACAGTGCCAGTGTAATCGTTGAGAAACGTGACCAACCATTCAATGTGCAGAGCATCAAGATAGTTTGTCGGCTCGTCGAGAATTAACACATCGGGGTTGTGGAGTAACAACCTGCCTAAAAGGACTTTGTGCCTTTGACCGCCACTTAGCGAGACAAGCGGTGTATCTAAGCCAAATTGATAAATACCAAGACCTACAGCAACTCGTTCAATTTTGGTATTAATTGCATAGAAGTCTTCATCTTCTAAATATGCCTGTAGCCGAGCGACTTGGCTTAAAAGAGATGTAGAGTGAGACTCGGTCATCGCCTGATACAAAGTCCAAAGCTTCTGCTCGGCAGCGTATAAGTTCTCAAAAGCACTCTTTAAGCATTCATAAACCGTCAGCGCATTATCCATCTTAAAATGTTGTTCTAAATACCCCACCTCAAGGTTTGGTAACCATTCAATGCAGCCCTTATCTGCAGATAATTCACCGAAAAGCAGTTTCAATAAGGTGCTTTTTCCAACACCATTCGCTCCGGTGATACCTATTTTCTCTCCCACGTTAATACGAAAGGTCACGTTGTTGTATAACGTCTTATCAGCTATCTGATAAGACAAATTTTTAACTTGTAAAATACTCATGTTTTCAACCAAATAAAAAAGGGCCGGTGATCAATACCGGCCCTTATTTCAATACTGGGTAATGCTTTGTAGCTGCTTAACAGATACAAAAAGGCCGATGATGAAATATCACCGGCCATCTCTTCTCTTTTATCAGGTGTACAAGCTCCTGCGTATAACTTCAGCGAAGCTACCCACACATAAAACACCTGATGAAGATAATTTAAGACTCCGAGCAACACTTCATCGCGTTTTTTGCACGGAGTTCAGCCTTCTTACAAAGCTTTTAAACAAGAGATATAACATGATTTACTGTCGAAAAAATATTCGATGTGAAGCGTACACCTTTAGAATAAAAAGTACCAGATAATTGTTAAAACTATCGTGACTTACACGAAGGTCCACAGAAAGAAGACTTTTCCTCAGTCAATGTGCCAGGTGAACTGCTTACTCAGCAAACACAGCTATGAAAGCACCTATACCGCTCACGTTATACGTACGTAGTGGTGGCTTTGAAGGTTAGAGAGGGTTAGAGGGAAGAAGTAGCGAATATACTTTAAGACACTGGCTTAAATAGATCGACAAAACAAAATCCATGTTTGAAAAGTTTTAAATGCGCTGAGTTTATATTAATAAGCGCCTATGGCTAAATCAAAACATCTAAAGCAGAGAAATCTCCCCCGAAAATAACATAACCTAGTGAATAAATTTTCCAGGTAATAATAAAGGAATAAAGGAAGCTTTGGTAAGTAAGCACAAGGGCTGAGAACTAGCGCTCGATACTAGGACCCGGTTCAGTAGAAACCACACAAAACTGCGTTCCACTTCACTCATAACAGGGCTTAGAAAGCATAGCCAGAGGGAAGCCTGCCTCTCGATGCAAGGTTTCAATATGAAAGTGGATTTAAGGTAAGTCGGTTAACCAAAACAAAAAAAGCCTCAGTCTTTCGACTGAGGCTTAATATAAGTGGCGGAGTGGACGGGACTCGAACCCGCGACCCCCGGCGTGACAGGCCGGTATTCTAACCAACT
>NZ_JAWOQS010000015.1:0-51611 GCF_033438945.1 Vibrio sp. Y176
AATTTGATACCGAAGTATCTAATTGGATTATCATCAACGAGTGCCCACACAGATTGATAGGTCTATATTGTTAAAGAACAACTCTTCTTTGTGATTGACATCACTTCGGAAGAGGCGGCCATTCTAGCGAGATAATTTATTGTGTCAAACACTTTCTTCAAATTATTTCGTTTTTCTTTTCAGCCTTATCAACTTCGCTTAAACCCTTGTGAGGCCTTGCCCTGTCGACGAGGAGGCATTATAGAGATCGCGCTCACATTGGCAAGTGTTATTTTTCAAAAATTGCAAAAATAATAGTTAAACGATGAGTTTTCGATCAAACCTTTATTTATTCAACTTTACCCCAAACTCTCACACAACTTATCCACAGAGTTGTTCTTTGAGGCGTGTTTTTCAAGTACTATAAATAAAGAAAGCTGCTTTATTGCAGCTATCTTTATTAAACTTAACCTAAACTCTATTTAAAGAGCATTATGGCTATATGCCAGACCCATCTTGTTCAGAGCCATCATCTTCGTGTAGGCCACATTCTCGCTTTAAGCCAAAGAATCGAGTTTCTTCCTCTGACATTCCCGGCTCCCATTTACGAGTGGTATGTGTATCACCAACTGAAAGGTAACCTTCATCCCACAATGGGTGGTATTTAAGGCCGTGTTGTTCTAAGTAGTAATGAACGTCTTTATTAGTCCAATCAATTACTGGTAGGAATTTAAACACACCGTTCTGAATTGATAGAATCGGTAAACCTGCACGAGATTTACTTTGCTCTCGACGCAGTCCAGAGAACCACGTTCCAACATTAAGCTCTTTTAACGCTCGACGCATCGGCTCAACTTTATTGAGCTTGTTGTATTTTTCAATTCCCTCTACACCCTGCTCCCATAATTTTCCATATCGAGCTTCTTGCCAATTCGCACTTTCTTTGGCTCGATAAACTTTTAAATTTAGGTTGAGAGCATCTGTCAGCTCATCGATAAATCGGTACGTCTCAGCAAACAGGTAACCAGTATCGGTTAGAATGACGGGGATGTCCGCTTTGGCGCGAGTAACTAAATGAAGCATAACCGCGGCTTGAATACCAAAACTAGAAGAAACCGCGAACTCGCCTTCTAGATTATCTAAAGCCCACGCAACTCTCTCTTGTGCTGAAAGCTTTTCGAGCTCGACATTAATTTGAGCAAGACGGAGGATTTGCTCCGTCTTTGTTAATGTCAGTAACTCTGTGAGCTCAAGCTTGGATGCTACAGAATCAAGCATGAAAGTCCCTCTTTGATACGAGCACTTCTTGGATAATGCCAGCACGAATAGTGAAATCGCCAAAGGCTTCGCCTTCTTCACGCTCTTTCGACCATCTAGCCACCAGCAGATCAATCTCTTCTAAGATTTGCTTATCCGTGATGTTCTCTTTATACATTTTTGGTACTCGAGTACCGGCACGGTTACCACCTAGGTGCAAGTTGTAACGACCCGGCGCTTTGCCAACTAGACCAATTTCAGCCAACATTGCGCGACCACAACCATTTGGACACCCAGTTACACGCAAAATGATGTTGTCATTTTCTGGTAGGTTGTGCTTCTCCAGAATCCCCTCCACATCAGTAACAAACTGAGGAAGGAAACGTTCAGCTTCTGCCATCGCTAGCGGACAAGTTGGAAAAGCAACACACGCCATTGAGTTCTTACGCTGTTCACTTACGCCGTCGTCCATTAAGCCATGTTCACGAGCGATCTTTTCAATCTTCGCTTTTTCTTTTTTAGGTACACCCGCAACAATTAGGTTTTGGTTTGCTGTCATGCGGAAATCGCCTTTGTGGATTTTGGCAATTTCAGCAACACCCGTCTTAAGTGGTTTACCTGGAAAGTCTAATAAGCGACCGTTTTCGATGAAAAGCGCTAAATGATATTTACCATCAATTCCCTCTACCCAGCCAATACGGTCACCACGTTCTGTGAATTCATATGGACGGCTTTGCTCAAACTTAACACCAGCACGTTTCTCGACTTCCGCTTTAAAGACATCGCTACCTACACGATCCAATGTGTATTTGGTTTTTGCGTTCTTACGGTTTGAACGGTTACCCCAGTCGCGCTGAGTTGTTACTACAGCTGCGGCAACATCAAGTGTCTTGTCCAGCGGAATAAAACCAAAATCGTCAGCGCGGCGCGGATAAGTTGATGTATCGCCATGCGTCATCGCTAAGCCGCCGCCGACCAGGACGTTAAAACCAACCAGCTTGCCGTTATCTGCAATCGCTACGAAGTTGAGATCGTTAGCGTGTACATCTACGTCATTTTGCGGTGGGATAACCACTGTGGTTTTAAACTTACGTGGTAAGTAGTTCTTGCCTAGAATCGGTTCGTCTTCTTCCGTGCTTTCTACTTTTTCACCGTCTAGCCAAATCTCTGCATAAGCGCGCGTCTTTGGTAATAGATGCTCACTGATCTTCTTCGCCCATTCGTAAGCTTCTTGGTGTAACTCTGACTCCACTGGATTAGTGGTACACAACACGTTACGGTTTACATCACCCGCGGTTGCAATCGAATCAATACCAATACTGTTGAGCGTTTGATGCATCAACTTAATATTCGGTTTTAATACCCCATGAAACTGGAACGTTTGGCGAGTCGTCAGACGAATACTTCCATATAAAGAGTGCTCCGTTGCGAACTTGTCGATCGCTAACCATTGCGTTGGCGTGATGATGCCTCCAGGCATACGAGCACGAAGCATCACATTATGTAATGGTTCCAGTTTTTGCTTTGTGCGTTCATTACGGATATCACGATCGTCTTGTTGATACATACCGTGGAAACGAATTAACTGGAAGTTGTCGGCAGTAAAGCCACCAGTAATACGGTCCTGTAAATCTTGCTCAATAGTGCCACGTAATAAGTTGCTTTCTCGCTTCAGGCGCTCGTTATCAGATAGCGGCCCTAACTCTTCACCTAATACAACCTGCTTATTATTGTCCGTAGAAAAAGTCATTAGTACACATCCCTCTGATAACGTTTCGCTTTACGTAGGTCATTAATAAATTGTTCTGCATCGTCACGCGGCATCTTGCCTTCTTGTTCAGCAACGATAACCAATGCGTCGTGCACATCTTTTGCCATACGCGTTGCATCACCGCAGACATAGATATAAGCGCCTTCTTGGATCCACTGCCACACTTGAGCTGCGTTTTCTAAGATGCGATGTTGTACGTAAACCTTTTCTACTTGGTCACGACTAAAGGCAACATCCAATCGGCTTAGTACTCCTGACTTGAGATACTTTTGCCATTCCACTTGGTACAAGAAGTCTTGAGTGAACGTGCGATCACCAAAGAACAACCAGTTTTTGCCTTCAGAATCGCGGTTTTCACGTTCCTGAATAAAGCTACGGAATGGTGCGATCCCTGTGCCAGGACCAACCATGATAATTGGAGTGCTATCATCTTCCGGCAGTTTAAAGTTGTTGTTATGCTCAACAAATACTTTAACTTCATCTCCCTCTTCGAGACGCTGTGCTAAGAAACTAGACGCTCCACCATATCGTTTTTCGTCGTTTTGTTCGTACTCAACCAAAGCAACCGTTAGGTGTACTTCTTCATCGACCTCTTCTTGGCTTGATGCAATAGAGTAAAGGCGTGGAGTAAGGCGACGAAGCAAACCAATCAACTCATCTGCGGTTAACTTGGTTTTCTTTTCTGCCAGTACATCAACGATTTGAGTATTTGCAGAGTACTCGCGAAGCTTATCTTTATCTTCAACTAACTTTTGTAGCTTCTTGCTACCGGATAACTCGGCAAACTTTGTGATGAGCTGTGGGTTAGATGTTGTGATTTCATATTTACTCACAAGAGCACTGTGGATTGACAAGCTTTCACCATCAACGTCAACAGTCTCAACCCCAGACAAACCGACCTTACCAAGAATGGCATTTGCAAGTTCCGAGCTATTTTCAAACCACACACCTAGTGCATCACCAGGCTGATACGTTAAGCCCGAGCCTTCTAAGTCGATTTCTATATGACGAACGTCTTTTCCAGAGTCACGGCCCGTGATTTTTTGACTGGTCAGTAACGTCGCAGTGTACGGACTTTGTTTATTGTAAGGAGAGTGCGCAGTCGCAGCTTGACCCACAGGAAGTTGAACCACATCCGCTTCAGAGCCAGAAGACAGTGTATCTTTTACCTTGTCTAACGCATTCTTACGCCATTCAGTTGCAGGGGCTTCATAATCCACATCGCAATCAAGACGCTCGATAAATGGAGTCGCGCCTAGCTTTGATAGGTAAGTGTCGAAGTCTTTACCGGTCTGACAGAAGAATTCGTAGCTAGAATCTCCCAGTGCAATAACACCATATTGCAGGTTTGGCAGCTTAGGAGCCTTCTTCGATTGCAAAAACTCATGTAGCTCAATGGCATTATCAGGCGCTTCGCCTTCGCCGTTAGTCGATGCCACAATAATGACATGCGTTTCTTTGGCTAAGTTTTTACCTTTGTAATCGCTTGCATCAAAAAGTTCGACTGCAATTCCTTCTGCTTTTGCTTCCTGTTCCAGAGCTTCAGCAACACCTTTAGCATTGCCCGTTTGGGAAGCAAAAATAATACTCAACTTACCTGCTGGCTTCGCTGATACGGCTGCCGTTGCTTGTGCAATTGGCGTTACCGCTGTGTTTGGTTGATTTTGAGCTAATCCCCAAAAATACCCACTGACCCAAGCAAGTTGCTGTGAAGACAACTCAGAGACAGTTTGTTGGAGTGAGCTAATTTGTTGGTCATTCAGAGGGCTTGCGATTGGAGGATTTCCTCCTTGCCCATTATTATCTTCAGACACATTCTTGTGAGAATACTCATTCTTTTGAAAAGACATTATCACGACATCCCTATTCATTGCGTGACGATAGAGTACCCACTCTCCTTAATAACAAGAAAGAATAGAAGTGAATGTTTTATAACTTTTTGGAAGTAAGAACGGCTTACTTTTTGCTCATCGATCTTCAATGCGGACTTGTTGAAAGCCTACTGCCATTGCCGATTTTGACGCAGTATCCAAATCTTCATAAAGACATTCTTCGCCGTGACTGTCCGTTAGAAAAACAAAACCACCGCGCGCATGTCTGAACTCTACAACCCAACCACCCTCTTGGATTGCAGGCTCAATAATCGCTTCGATAAGCTGATTTTCACGGAATAGATGTCTTAGTTCATTTATTGTCATCGCTATCCCTGTTTTAACTTTCACATTGCTCCTAGGTAAGCATGGTCTAAGTCAGCCAAATAGGGAGAAATTTCGATTAGATATAATGAAGTGATATAAAAAAACGCCGCTTATAAAGCGACGTTTTAAGTAAATCGAATATCTAACATGGCTGAGTTTAGAACGCGTATTCCGCACTCACAAAGAAGCCGTTAGCAAAAATAAACTCTTTCCCTAGATCCGACATGAATTTATCGGACTCTAAATCAATCACACGGTAACCTCCACGAAAAGCCAGTCGAGCTTTTTCGAGCGGTACATTGTATTGAACACCTGCCATGAAATCGGTGCTTTTGATACCTTTGTTGTCACCAAAGTTTATCTCACCAATCACATCAAAGTTTGTATCCGGAACTTGAATTTCTGCGTAACCATACCAAGCCCAAATCAGCTCATCAAATTCTTCTACACGCCTGCTTGAGCCAGCATCAATGTATTTAGTGTCACTTAAATTACTGAACGTGAGACCCGCATCAAAGTGCAATAAATCATGCTCTAGAACGTGGTAATACAAGGTTAAATCGAGCTTATCGAACCCCATGTAATCCGCATCAACACTTGAGTAACGAAGGCGCGCATTAGGGACGTATTTTACATCATGTTCAATCGCCGCGTAAAAAGTGCCTGCGGTACTGCTATCTCGTCCCACTTCATTAACTTTAGTGTCGGCAGCCCATACCTCTGCACCGACTTTTGTCGATACAGAGTACTCTGCAAAAACAGGAAAAGATACTGCCAACGATAATGCCGTTAAAGCGATGTTCGCTTTATTTGTCATGTAGTATTTACTCCGAGATAGCTGATATTCACGTAGAGGACGTGAGAGGAAATATACCATATTCTCACGCCTCTCCATCAACTAAATGATGTTACTCATTATTTATAGCGGGGCTGAGCAACGTAATTCTTGAAGAACCAAATACCCAATGCAATCACGATTAACCATGGTAATAGTTTGAGTACCGCTCCAACCATTCCCAGTAAAAACATCACAACTAACGCAATACCAGTTGCTGCGAATACGGTCATCATTGTGATACCCGTAACCAACAAGGTCGCCGCAAAGACTAAAATAAAGATTAGCTCCAACATAATCACTTCTCCATTTGTTTTCAATAAACAGAGCAGTTTCCATACCAACTTACAGAAACGAAGTTAAGATTATGATTTTTAATAAAAAACAAAGCCAGAGGCATTTCTGCACTCTGGCTTTATCATTCTTTAGTTGGTAATTTTAGCCATTCACTGGCGAATTTTACACATTCAATTCTTTTGGAATCTTAGCTAGCGCGTCTTGCAATACTTCTAGACCAGAACCTGGTTTGTGCGCATTTTCACTGATATGACGACGCCATTGACGAGCACCGGGCATGCTTTGGAACAAACCTAACATGTGACGGGTAATGTGACCAAGATACGCACCTTTCGCTAATTGCGCTTCAATGTATGGGTACATCTCTTCAACAATTTCGCTGCGTTTCTTCACTGGAGCATTAGAGCTAAACAACTCTTGGTCTACCGATGCCAGTAGATATGGGCTTTGGTATGCTTCACGACCAATCATCACACCGTCAAGATGCTGAAGATGTGCTTCTGCTTCTTCTAATGATTTCACGCCACCGTTAATCGCAATCGTTAGGTGTGAGAAGTCTTGCTTCAATTGGTAAGCGCGTGGGTAATCCAATGGTGGGATCTCACGGTTTTCTTTTGGGCTTAAACCACTTAACCAAGCTTTACGAGCATGGATAGTGAACTGCTCACAGCCACCCTTTTCTGAAACAATAGAAACGAAATCCGTTAGGAACTCGTAAGAATCTTGATCATCAATACCAATGCGAGTCTTGACTGTTACAGGGATATCGACCACGTCTTTCATTGCTGCGACACAATCCGCAACTAACTGCGGTTCAGCCATTAGGCAAGCACCGAAGCGACCATTTTGTACGCGGTCAGATGGACACCCCACATTTAGGTTAATCTCATCGTAGCCACGCTCTTGCGCTAGCTTGGCACACGTAGCCAAATCTGCTGGGTTTGAACCACCAAGTTGAAGGGCTAACGGATGCTCTTCTTCGTTATAAGCCAGGAAATCTCCTTTTCCATGAATGATCGCACCTGTCGTCACCATTTCAGTGTACAGCAGGGTTTCTTTGGTCATTAAGCGATGGAAGTAGCGACAATGACGATCAGTCCAATCTAACATTGGTGCTACGGAGAGCCTGCAAGAATGAGTCATGATATAAACACCCGTTTTTATGTTGCCAAGGTCGAGCGCAGCAGTACGCTCAAAAAATAAGTCGGGTATTGTATACCCAAGCACCTCTGGGTGCTAGTTTCAGCGAGAATGATTTGGTTGGCGGACTAGCCAAGTGCTTAGGAATACGCAGAAGTAATACGAATGTGTCATTCGTTGATTCATTCTGTGATGATTATTCCGCCTTCACACCACCACCGACTTGCTTTAATTCATGATTTTCGTTCTGATAGTGGGTAAAATGAAGCATTTCTAAACGAACTTCGTATAGAAATGATTTATCATAGAGCACGTCCGATAGTTATGGTGAAAGGTTTGAACCCAACAATCATTGAACAAATTGAAAGTATCTGCGCAGAGCGTGGAGTACGACTGACTCCGCAACGCCGACGCGTATTTGAACTCATTTGTTCTAATCGCCGCGCCTCAAGTGCGTATGAGCTATTGGAGCAACTAAAAGAGAGTGAGCCTCAGGCTAAGCCGCCCACTGTTTATCGAGCATTAGATTTTCTCCTAGAGCAAGGCTTCATCCACCGAGTGGAATCGACAAATAGCTTTATTACTTGTTGTTCTTTCAATACTCAGCAGCACTTTTTCCAATTACTAATTTGCGATAAATGTGGTGATGTCGTTGAACTCGAAGATGAGACGCTGATATCCTTGTTAGCCGAAAACGCCGAGAAGCATGGATTCAAACTGACCAACCAAGTTATTGAAACTCATGGTGAATGCCAGGCCTGTTCCTCCGAGACGAAAGAAAAAGTATAGAAGAACGTTATGCGCGCTGAATTTGTAAACCCGTTTTTAGCTTCTTTAATGAACGTGCTAAAAACTATGGCTTCTCTTGAGCTGAAGCCACAAAAACCGCGAATCAAAAAAGATGAGATCGCACGAGGTGACGTTTCTGGTCTGATTGGTATGGTAGGCCCACAAACTCGTGGTTCAATGTCGATCACCTTTGATGAAGCACTCGCCCTAGAAATCATGCAGAACATGCTTGGTGAACGTCCAAATGGGCTCAATGAAGAAGTGACCGATATGGTGGGTGAGATCACCAACATGGTTACTGGTGGTGCGAAACGCATTCTGGCAGAAAGTGGTTTTGACTTTGATATGGCAACACCGGTTGTGGTTTCGGGCCGAGGTCATACGATTCGCCACAAGTGTGAAGGCTCAATTATTATCATGCCTTTCTCTTCCCAATGGGGAAATGCCTTTATCGAAATTTGCTTCGAATAAAAGAGAAAAATAGGTTGGCACTGGCCAACCTATTTTGTTTTTGCCTCAGGCAATAAAAAGGTCAGCATTTGCTGACCTTTTCTTTATCTATTCAAACATTAAGCTTTGAACGCTTTAAATGCGTTGATTAGACCGTTTGTTGAGCTGTCATGCGAGCTGATTTGAGACTCATCTGCAAGCTCAGGTAGGATTTGGTTAGCCAGTTGTTTACCTAGCTCCACGCCCCACTGGTCAAAGCTGAAGATATTCCAGATAACACCTTGTACGAAAATTTTGTGTTCGTACATTGCGATCAAGTTACCTAGCGTACGAGGCGTGATTTGCTTCACTAGAATAGAGTTTGTTGGACGGTTACCTTCAAACACTTTGAATGGCGCAATCGCTGCCACTTCTTCAGCATTCTTACCAACTTTCACCAACTCTTCTTTCACGGTTTCTTCATTTTTACCAAACGCTAGAGCTTCAGTTTGCGCGAAGAAGTTAGACATCAGTTTTTGGTGATGATCGCTAGCTGGGTTGTGGCTAATTGCAGGTGCAATGAAGTCACATGGGATAAGCTTAGTACCTTGGTGAATTAGCTGGTAGAACGCGTGCTGACCGTTGGTACCTGGTTCACCCCAAATGATTGGGCCAGTTTGGTAAGTTACAGCATTGCCGTCACGGTCAACGTATTTACCGTTTGATTCCATGTTGCCTTGCTGGAAGTATGCTGCAAAACGGTGCATGTATTGATCGTAAGGTAGGATAGCTTCTGACTCCGCACCGTGGAAGTTGTTGTACCAAATACCAATCAAAGCAAGAATCACTGGAATATTGCTTTCTAGATCTGTTGATACGAAGTGCTTGTCCATCTCGTGAGCACCATCAAGCAACTCAACAAAGTTGTCGAAACCTACTGCTAGTGCAATTGATAGACCGATCGCAGACCATAGTGAGTAACGGCCACCAACCCAGTCCCAGAATTCAAACATGTTCGCTGTATCGATACCAAATTCAGACACGGCTGTCGCGTTTGTTGAAAGCGCAGCAAAGTGTTTAGCCACATGAGCCTGATCACCCGCAGATTCTAGGAACCAATCACGAGCAGTGTGCGCGTTAGTCATGGTTTCTTGCGTTGTAAACGTCTTAGACGCGATCAAGAATAACGTCGTTTCTGGGTTAACTTTCTTCAACGTTTCAACGATGTGTGTACCATCAACGTTAGATACGAAGTGAAGGTTTAGATGATTTTTGTATGGCGCTAGAGCTTCCGTCACCATGTAAGGGCCAAGGTCAGAACCGCCGATACCGATGTTCACAATATCGGTAATTGCTTTGCCTGTGTAACCTTTCCATTCACCGCCGATAACGCGCTCAGTGAATGATTTCATTTTTTCTAGAACCGCGTTCACTGCTGGCATTACGTCTTCGCCATCTACCATAACTGGAGTATTAGCACGGTTACGTAGTGCAGTGTGAAGAACAGCGCGACCTTCTGTTTGGTTGATCGCTTCACCACTGAACATCGCTTCAATTGCAGATTTCAGCTCGGTCTCTTTCGCAAGAGCAAACAGGTGCTTCAGAGTTTCCTCATTGATGAGGTTCTTTGAGTAATCGACTAGGATGTCTGAGCCGAAACGTGCAGAGTATTTGTCGAAACGCGCTGCGTCTTGAGCAAACAGCTCTTTAAGATCCATATCTTGTGCAGATTCGAAATGCGCCGTTAGCGCTTTCCAAGCTTGTGTTTGCGTTGGATTGATATTTTTCAACATGGTCTTTATCCCGATGTTACAGTAGGTTCCATTCCTTACAGTCTAGCGAAAACTGTGGAATCCCCGATTTAGCAAATAGAATATAAATTAGATGTTTGGGCAAATTGCCACAAAACAAGTCTTTGTAATTTTTTTTCAGGCGCCAATTATGACCGAGAGCTTTTACACTCACATTGAGTTAGGTCACGTTCCCTGCCCTGAAATTGAACAATTCATTTACGATGACAAGAATCATATCATTTACTAATGACAGGCTCTAATTGGAATAGGATAGACGCCAATTTATAAATTTCCAAAGGAACACGTATGTGGGCACAAAAAACACTGCAATTAAAAGCGAGATGCCGCGGTTTTCACCTGATAACTGATGAAATTGAACAACAATTACCACAAATAAACGAACTTTCAGTAGGTTTATTACACTTATTTATTCAGCACACCTCCGCCAGTTTGACCTTAAATGAGAATGCTGATCCAACCGTGCGTATGGACATGGAAGCGCACTTCAATAAGTTTGTGCCAGAGCGTGCTCCTTATTATCAGCACACCTATGAAGGTGACGACGACATGCCGGCACATATTAAAGCATCACTGCTTGGCAGTAGTGTGACGGTACCAATCCAAAATGGTCGATTAGCTTTAGGAACATGGCAAGGTATTTACTTGGGTGAGCATCGAGACTTTGGTGGCGGCCGCCGCGTTATTGCTACGATTAACGGTGAGTAGATAAAACAAAGGCTAACCTTGGGTTAGCCTTTCGTTGTTTATTTTGAGTATTCCATCTCGACGCGAGGCGTTAGCTTAGTCACGAGTTCATACGCAATCGTACCAATGTGACCCGCCACTTCTTCTACTGGGAGTTCTTTCCCCCAAAGAATCGCTTCGTCGCTGACTTTATCCGTTGCGTCTGGTCCCAAATCGACCGTCAGCATATCCATGGAAACTCGACCTGCAATAGGTACTTTACGGCCATTAACCCACACCGGCGTACCGTTTGGAGCACTTCTTGGGTAACCGTCGCCATACCCTACAGCGATGACCCCAACTTTTGTATCTCGCTCACTGGTCCAAATACCACCGTAGCCAACACTTTCGCCCTTCTTCACTTCACGTACCGCAATAAGGTGGGATTTAAGTGTCATAACAGGTTGATACCCAAGATCTTGCGCCGTTTTGTCATCGAATGGCGACACACCATACATGATAATACCCGGACGAACCCAATCTAAATGGCTTTGAGGCCATGCCAATAACCCCGCAGATGCCGCCAGTGAACGTTCCCCTTGGCAACCAGAAGTCAACGATTTAAACAGCTCAATCTGTTGTGGGGTAATATCGCTATCCAGCTCATCTGCACAGCCAAAGTGGCTCATGTAACGCAACGGTTTCGCTACATTTGGACACTCCTTCAGCCGCGTTACAAACTCGTCATATTGTTCAGGACGAACCCCAAGGCGGTGCATGCCACTGTCAATCTTCAGCCACACGACAACCGGAGTTTCAAGGTCTGCTTGCTCCAAGGCGATAAGCTGCTCTTCACAGTGCACCACGGTTTGGATGTTGTTCGTCACAAGAACAGGTAAATCACCAGGAGAGTAAAAACCTTCTAGCAATAGAATCGGCTTTACTACTCCACAAGCGCGCAGTTGCAATGCTTCTTCAATGCGAGCCACGCCAAACGCATCCGCATGGTTAGCATGTTTTGCGACATGACGTAATCCGTGACCATAACCATTGGCCTTGACGACAGCCATCACTTTACTTTGTGGCGCTTGAGCTTTTACGCGCTGTAAGTTGTGCTGCAACGCAGACAAATCAATGCACGCCTTGGCCGCTTTCATATAGCTCATGGAATTACTCATCATCAATATCGAATGCAGGACCCGCGTAGTTGTCGAAACGCGAATGTTGACCTTGGAAAGTGAGGCGAACAGAGCCTATAGGACCGTTACGCTGTTTACCAATAATGATTTCGGCCGTACCTTTGTACGGACTATCTGGGTGATAAACCTCATCACGGTAGATGAACATGATCAAGTCGGCATCCTGCTCGATGGAACCGGATTCACGCAAGTCCGAGTTTACTGGTCGTTTATCCGCACGTTGCTCTAGGGAACGGTTTAGCTGCGACAGTGCCACAACAGGCACATTTAGCTCTTTTGCCAGCGCCTTAAGAGAGCGAGAGATCTCAGCAATCTCAAGAGTACGGTTATCGGCTAACGAAGGCACGCGCATCAACTGAAGGTAGTCAACCATGATCATCGACAGACCGCCATGTTCACGAGCGATACGGCGAGCGCGCGAACGCACTTCGGTCGGAGTTAGACCAGAGCTATCATCAATGTACATATTTTTCTTCTGCATCAGGATACCCATAGTAGAAGAAATACGCGCCCAATCTTCGTCATCTAGCTGACCCGTACGGATCTTGGTTTGGTCAACACGAGACAAAGAGGCCAACATACGCATCATCAACTGTTCAGCTGGCATCTCTAACGAGAAAATAAGTACGGGCTTTTCTTGTTGCATGGCCGCATTTTCACACAAGTTCATTGCAAAGGTCGTTTTACCCATCGATGGACGCGCTGCGACAATCACCAAATCAGAGCCTTGCAAACCTGCGGTTTTCTTATTGAGATCGGTGAAACCGGTATCGACCCCGGTAACACCATCTTGTGGCGTTTTATACAACAACTCGATACGTTCTAACGTCTTTTCAAGGATGTTGTCGACGTTTTGTGGTCCTTCGTTTTCACTAGTTCGAGACTCGGCGATAGCAAAAACTTTACTCTCCGCCATGTCTATTAAATCTTCAGAACTGCGACCTTGAGGGTCATAGCCCGCGTCCGCAATTTCATTCGCGACACCAATAAGGCCACGAACAATCGCGCGCTCAGCGACAATATCAGCATACGCATTGATGTTAGCTGCACTTGGCGTATTCTTCGCCAAGTCAGCGAGGTAAGCAAAACCGCCTACATCTTCTAACAACTCGTGACGCTCTAGATATTCCGATAAAGTAATAAGATCGAGAGGTTTACCCGCTTCAAGAATGGTTTTTACACCTTCAAAAATCAGGCGGTGTGGACGACTATAGAAATCACTGCTCACAACACGTTCGGCAACGGTGTCCCAACGTTCATTATCCAGTAAAAGACCACCAATTACTGATTGCTCGGCTTCTAGTGAGTGAGGTGGCACTTTGATTGCGTCGACCTGACTGTCTGAAGGTTTGCGATTTCTGTTTTCCGCCATGACTTTGCTCGATAACTACTATTGACCCACGATTATAACCTTAACCTAGCTGAGATGCTTCCCCGAAGCGACAATTACTTGTTAAGAAATCATCATGTGAACCACCCGGGTAATAGCCTGGTTCTTCCGCCTAGCTCTAATAAAAATTAACCTACCATTGACCCAACCAAATATCTGTATCAGTATCATGCCCCTCCTTTTTGATTACGTTCGAGGTTGATGTGTCCCGATACTGGTTACTTAGCTTTAGCCTACTGTGCGCTAGTGCATCGTATGCTGACGAATCAGTACAGCCAGAGCAAAATATTGATGTACCCGACCCACTAAAAACCGAGGTGGAGTTCGGCTATCAAGCTCACACAGGTAACACGGACTCTCGTTCCCTGAATGCTCGTTTGAGTGCTGAATATACGTCAGGTCGACACCGCTCTAATGGTGAATGGAAGTACTACAACTTGTACAAAGACGGTGAAGAAGACAAACGCTCATCCACCTATTCCCTACAGAGTGACTACAAGTTAGGCCCTAAGACGTATTTGTATGGCAGCTTTAAAGGAGTGGATTCTCGCTACAGTGCTTATTTTAAAGACTATACGTTGTCAGGTGGTTTGGGTTACCAGTTCTCCTACACTGAGAACTTCATTTTAGAGGTAGAAGTAGGCCCTGGTTTTCGCTATCAAGAGCCAAACTTAGACGAAATAGATGACGACGATATTGTCTTTCCCGATATCGTTAGAGAAGGCATTTTTCGAGGAAATATCAACACAACTTGGCATGCGTTGGATAATTTAAGTTTCGCAGCTGATATTACGTTGGTAACAGGTAGAAGTAACACACGTACTGATAGTGAACTCAGTGTAACCAATGATATTACTGAAGATATTGCACTGAAACTGGCGCACTCTCGTCAGTATCACGATAAAGTGCCTGAAGGCTTAAGCAAAGCAGACAGCGTATTTTCCGTTAATTTACTTTTCGCTTTTTAACCCTTTTTCTCTCAGTTTTAGAAATAAAAAAAGCACCTCCAAGGAGGTGCTTTTTAGTATTTCGTCTTGATACTGAATTACTCAGCAGCAACAACTTGTAGGTTCACAGTTGCGAAAACTTCAGAGTGAAGTTGAACGCTGATCTCGAACTCACCAGTTGTACGTAGAGCACCTTCAGGAAGGCGAACTTCGCTCTTAGCAACTTCAACGCCTGCAGCTGTGATAGCGTCAGCGATGTCACGAGTACCGATAGAACCGAATAGTTTGCCTTCGTCACCAGCTTTAGAAGCGATAACTACAGCTTCTAGAGCGTTAACTTTCTCTGCGCGAGCTTCTGCAGCAGCTAGTTGCTCAGCAACTTTAGCTTCTAGTTCAGCACGACGAGCTTCAAACATTTCAACGTTAGCTTTAGTTGCCATAACTGCTTTACCTTGTGGGATAAGGAAGTTACGAGCGTAGCCAGATTTAACGTTTGCAGTATCGCCAAGACCACCTAGGTTACCAATTTTATCAAGTAGAATAACTTGCATTGCTTAATCCTCTTTCTTAATAAAATGAACCGATTACTGATGCTTGTCAGTGTACGGTAGTAGAGCTAGGTAGCGTGAACGCTTGATAGCACGTGCTAGTTGACGCTGGTACTTAGCGCTTGTACCAGTGATACGGCTAGGTACGATTTTACCAGCTTCAGTGATGTAGTTTTTAAGAGTTGCTACGTCTTTGTAATCAATCTCTTGTACGCCTTCTGCAGTGAAACGGCAGAATTTACGACGACGGAAGAAACGAGCCATGGGCTATCTCCTGATCTTAAATTTGAGTAATGTTGTCGGCGTGTAACACTAATTTTCCCACGCCATTTCGGCCGGTTTGATAAGTGACAAAACCACTTACCTTAATGTTACTGCCTTGAACTAAATTCTGAGTTAGTGCTTGTGACCCAAGCCCGCTGACGACTACCGGCATACGACAATAAACTTGTCGAGGTAAGTCAGCTTCGATAATAGTAGAGCGATGCTCCAGCCAAAACCGACAGTGTTCAATGCCACCAGGGCTTTTACTACGAATGGGCGGTTTGGCAATGGTGCCGCTCAGCTCCATTCGATTGGCCATAAGAAAACTTACTCAGCAGCTTCTGACTTAGCTTCAGGCTTAGCTTCAGAACGCTCTTCACGACGTGGAGCACGCTCTTCTTTTTGCTTAAGCATGATAGATTGCTCAGTGATCGCTGCTTTAGTACGCATGATCATGTTACGTAGAACTGCATCGTTGAAACGGAAAGCAGTTTCTAGCTCATCAATTACAGCTTGGTCAGCTTCAACGTTCATAAGAACGTAGTGAGCTTTGTGAAGCTTGTTGATTGGGTAAGCCAGTTGACGACGGCCCCAGTCTTCTAGACGGTGGATTTTACCGCCAGCTTCAGTGATTGAACCAGTGTAACGCTCGATCATGCCAGCAACTTGCTCGCTTTGATCTGGGTGCACCATGAATACGATTTCGTAATGACGCATTGGTTGCTCCTTACGGATTATTCAGCTTCCACAAATGGCTCAGTCGTCCAGAGGAAGCAAGGAACTAAAGATAATTGACTGAGTTTAAGGAGCACGAATAGTACAGAAAGGGCGTAAAATAGGCAAGTGATTATTTGCTCATCGCAGCGGATATTTAATTTCTTCTAATACTAGAAAACACAAAGGCTGCCAACAAGCTGGCAGCCTTTAAAATCAGCGTGTTATTGCGCTGGATTATCGGTGCTTATTTAACTTCAGCTAGTTCAGCGCGCATTTGATCGATCACTTGTTTGTAATCTGGCTCACCGAAAATCGCCGAGCCTGCAACAAACATGTCTGCGCCCGCTTCTGCAATTTCACGAATGTTGTCAACCTTCACACCGCCATCGATTTCTAAGCGGATATCACGACCAGACTCGTCAATCATCTTACGAACGGCACGCAGTTTATCTAGTGTATGAGGAATGAATGATTGACCACCAAAACCAGGGTTTACCGACATCAGTAGAATCATGTCGACTTTATCCATAATAAACTCAAGACTTGCAAGTGGCGTTGCTGGGTTTAGTACCACACCAGCCTGACAGCCGTGCTCTTTAATTAACTGCAGTGTACGGTCTACATGATCAGAAGCTTCTACATGGAACGTAATCATCGACGCACCCGCTTTTGCGAAATCAGGAATAATACGGTCAACGGGTTTCACCATTAGGTGAACATCGATTGGCGCTGTGATGCCATAATCGCGTAGTGCTTTACACACAGGCGCACCAAAAGTCAGGTTTGGTACATAGTGGTTATCCATAACGTCGAAATGCACCACATCCGCACCCGCTGCGAGTACTTTTTCTACATCTTCACCGAGACGAGCAAAATCTGCCGATAAAATGGATGGAGCAATAAGAAAATCTTTCATACCTGACCTCAGTAGTAATGAGCAAACAATCTGCGCGCAATTCTACCGAAGCCAGTGGGGAGATCCACTATTTAGATATAATAGTGTGAGAATTAAGAGCTTGATTTATCCATGTCTGGGGCATGAAAAAGCGCAAGTAGCTCATCAACTTTATTACGACCGTTACCATTACGGCTAATGGTACGCTTTACTTTTACCACATTAAGATCCGCACCGTGATACAACCGACGTGTCAAGGTAGTGTCGTGGTTAGAAATCAACACAGGAATGCCACGTTCAGTCGCTGTTCTTTCAGCAATGTCGGCTAATGCAGCTTGGTCGTCCAACGTGAAACCATTACCTGCGTATGAGGTGAAATTTGCCGTATTTGAAAGCGGCGCATAAGGTGGATCGCAATACACGACGCTCCCTTTGCGCGCACGACGAAATGTTTCAGGATAACCTTCACAAACGAACGTAGCTTTTTTGGCTTTTTCTGCAAAAAACTCCAATTCCGCCTCAGGGAAATACGGCTTTTTGTAAGAGCCAAACGGTACATTGAAGCCACCTTTTTTGTTGTAACGGCATAGGCCATTAAAACCAAAGCGGTTCATGTACAAAAATGCTAAAGAGCGGTACATCACGTCATCGGTTTTATTAAACTCAGCGCGAATGTGTAGGTAGGCTTCTTTGCGGTTGTTCTCAGCGACAAACCAACGCTTCGCTTCAGAGATATACTCTTCAGGGCGTTCTTTCAGCAGGTTGTACAGATTGATCAAATCTGGATTGATATCTGCAAGTAGATAATGGTCATAATCGGTATTCAGAAACACTGAGCCCGCACCAACAAAAGGTTCAACTAGCTTTCGAGCCGGCGGCAAATGACGTTGGATGTCTTCAACCAGTCCGTATTTTCCTCCTGCCCATTTAAGAAAGGCTCGTTGCTTTTTCATCTACTGCTCTATCTATCGACCAAAAATTAAGGCTGCGGAATGTAACATATTTTTCAGGGAAGCTCAGGTTTATTTCACTCGTTCAATTTCACGGTGAACCTGACGGAGTGATTTTGCCCAAGGACTCACCGACTTAACCGAATCTGGCAAGCTTGCGACGGCATCACGAGCCATTTGAATTGTCGGATAATCTTGATATGTGATGATATACCACTCGGTGTCATTACGAACGGTAGGATAAATTCGCACTTGATTATTCAGTTGATGCTCATTGAGAAAGGATTGTACATCTTCCATTGAGGTCATAGCTGCGAGTTGTAAAGTATAAGCTCTTGGCGATAGCGCTTTTAGTTCTTCACGAGCAAATGAAAATTTCACAACAGGTTGGTTTGCCTCACCCTCTTCTGACTGAGCAGGTGCTTGCGTCATATCTTGATTCGGTTTTACGACTTTAATCAAAGGGGAGCTAGTTTCATCGGCGGTTTCTGTCTTCTCAGTACCGACGACATCATCAATCGCTTTTGTGTCTGCTGAATCAGCTTTACCTTCAAGCAATGCATCGACCACATTCGACTCAATCACCACTCTTTGTTGATTGTCATCACTGCCTACGCTCGCTACTTCTTCTGTCACTGCTGGCGGTAATGAATCAGAATCATCAACCGCACCAGACTTATCAAGACTGCTAGAGCCATCGGTTACAGGTTGCAGTGAAGACTGCGCTGCACTGACTCCTGACTCTTCAAAAGTTGGAATAACCGTTTGCTCTAAACTGCCAGCAATTTGCTGCGCTTTATCATCAGGACTTGGTTGACTAAGCATCCACCAATAGCCACCAGCAGCAAGCAACAGTAAGACTAATACCACCAACGCAATATTCAGGGGTGAACCGACAATCGAGCGGATAATGATCCTTTTTTCCACTTTCATCTCTCCTAACGCCATAATGTCACCCGGTACTGGGTCGACTTTTTTAAATGCATCTCGAACCCGTTTCTCAGACTCATCATCGACGTAGCGCGCAACAAGTGACTCAAAGAAACGACGAGCTTCCACTTCGGACAACATATCAATATCAAGCTCAACAGGCTTTATCTCTTGTCCATAACTGAGACGTGCTAGCAAACCTTCTAAACGTCCAGACTGTGTAAACAGTAAGACATTGATGGTCCAATTTGGCTTATGGTGCGCCTCTAAGACCAGCATCCAAAGCTCAGAGATAAGTGTCTCACTCAATAAATGCGCATCATCGACAACAATTGCAATGTCACACGGCTCATCACCTAAAAGCCTTTCAAGGCTATCAAGTAAAGGCTCTTGCTGATTAAACAATGCGTCTGAAACCAGTTGACTCAAAATAAGGACGCGATGCTGCACATCGTCTTGATTAGAATGACAAAGTAACAAACATTGATTCTTGTTACTGGCACCCACTTCAAGGTATCGCTGCGCTAACCAAGATTTCCCGTACCCATCATGACCATTAATCGCAATGAGATTGGAACCAAAGTTAGTCAGTAGACCTAATCTATCAAGCAACTCGATTTGAGAATCTAATTCCAGTACGTGAGCAACACTCATCTAATAACCTTAATACACTACAAGAATGACGCCCAAAGGCGCCATTACAAGGTTAAATATCGCGACCGAAGTCTATTGCCTGTTTGAGTACGTCTTGTGTCGTATCAGCAATTACCTCGGCAGTGCCAATGCCTGTAGGCAAAACCAATCGTAATTGACCAGAGAGGACTTTCTTATCTCGCATCATGTGCTTGATGAAGTCATCGAAATTCATACTGTCTGGAGTATGCACAGGCAGTTTTGCACGACGCAAAATCGCAACAATACGCTCAAATTGCTCTTCCGAGATCAGACCACGTAGATGCGACGTTTTGGCCGCCATAACAGTGCCGGAAGATACCGCTTCACCATGCAGCCAATTGCCATAGCCAAGTTCCGCTTCAATCGCATGACCAAAGGTGTGACCTAAGTTAAGCAAAGCACGGATGCCCGACTCTTTCTCATCCTGAGCCACCACTTCCGCTTTTATTTCACAGCAACGTGCGATCGCATAAGTTAGTGCTTCTTCATCCAACGCATACAAGCGCTCAAGATTGTCTTCTAACCATACAAAAAAATCTGCATCGTAAATAATGCCGTACTTAATGACTTCGGCGATACCCGCAGCGAACTCACGTTCAGGCAACGTCGACAGGCAGTTGGTATCAATGATCACGGCTTTAGGTTGGTAAAACGCACCTATCATGTTCTTACCCAACGGATGGTTCACCGCGGTTTTTCCACCAACCGAAGAGTCCACTTGGGATAGTAATGTGGTCGGTATTTGAACAAAGTCGACCCCACGCTGGTAACAGGCAGACGCAAAACCCACAAGGTCGCCAATAACACCACCACCTAACGCGATGATCACAACATCACGAGCATAACTCCCTTCCAGTAAGAAGTTCATTACTTGATTAAATACATCCAAGTTTTTGTACTGTTCACCGTCAGGCAATTCTAACAAGGATGCACTACAACCGAGCTGCTCGAGTTGCTTTAAAATTTTGTCTGCATACAAAGGCGCCACTGTGACATTACTGATCACAACAACTTTTTGTTTTGCATTTTTGTTTGAGAGAACTTGAGAGAGGTACGCCGGGTCCTCAAATAACCCGGCGCCAATAGAGATTGGGTAGCTACGCTCAGCTAGGTTGACCGTAATCCGTTCCATCGGTTTGCTCCAATTAAAAAAAAGATAAAGACTTATCTCTCTTCTAGCATTTTTACGATCTGGTTGGCTACCACTTTTGCGCTTTGATCGTCAGTGCGAACAGTGTAATCCGCTACTTCTTCATATAAAGGATTACGTTCTTCAGCTAATTGCTCCAGTACTTCGCGAGGGTTATCCGTTTGAAGTAAAGGACGCTTCTTGTCGCGGTTTGTACGCGCAAGTTGCTTTTCAATCGTCGTTTCTAAGTAAACAACAACACCACGTGCCGAAAGACGATTGCGGTTTTCTTTGCTCTTAACAGAGCCACCGCCAGTCGCAAGCACGATGCCTTGCTCTTGTGTTAGGTCTTCAAGTACCGCTTCTTCACGCTTGCGGAAGCCTTCTTCACCTTCTACATCAAAAACCCAAGAGATGTCTGCACCAGTGCGTTCTTCGATCACTGTATCGGAGTCAACAAACTCCATATGCAGTTGCTGTGCTAGATGTCTACCAATTGTACTTTTGCCGGCGCCCATTGGGCCAACAAGGAAAATATTACGTTTCTCAGCCATGTTTAGCAGTAATTTACAACATTGATTCAATAAGATCGCCACAAGAAAACACAGCTAAACTGCTGTTCTACAAGGCTTGTGGCACCAGTTCCTCACAGATAATTCGTGATAAGACCCGAAATTATCCAAGCATGGTGCCACTATTGCAACTTTATTTTTGATTTAATCAGTTTTTCCCGAGACAGAACTACTGAATCACCACCTTAGGCGTGACGAAAATTAACAGCTCACTTTTGCCAACATTCTCATAACTTCGACGAAAAAGAGCACCTAATAGCGGCAGGTCGCCCAACAAAGGCACTTTGTCCACCGAGTTAGTAATGCTGTGCTGAAAAATACCACCAAGAACGACCGTTTCACCGTTATTCACTAACACTTGCGTCCCGATACGTTGAGTATCAATCGCAACAGCTTCACCAGTGCCTGTCTTCACGACTTGTCCAGGTCTATCTTGCGTGACACTTAAATCCAACACTAAGCGGTTATCCGGTGTGATTTGCGGGGTCACTTTCAAACTTAATACCGCCTTTTTGAACGTCACCGTCGTTGCACCACTTGATGATGACTCAAGATAAGGAATCTCTGTACCTTGTTCAATATAGGCAGGCTTCTTATTGGTAGTGATCAAACGTGGGCTCGAGATAATCTCAGCTTTAGACTCTTGTTGCAGAGCAGAAAGCTCAAGATCCAACAAGGTGTCTGAACCTAACTTTGCGACCTGAAAAGCAATGCTGGTCGCATTCGGGCTGGTTGCAGCTAAGTTTACATTTAGGAAGTCATCGATCCCTACTCCATCACCGTCACCACCGTCATCACCCCCTTCTCCATTATAGAGACCGATCGTGGCGAGGTTGTTCTCAATAGAACCGCCCACTGTATTACTGCCATTAATAGACGTAAAACCCCAACGAATCCCTAACTCGTCCATGTTACCTTCATTGATGGTCACAATACGCGCCTCAATTTGAACCTGTTTAACTGGAATATCCAAAGACTCAATAATTTCTCGAATCACCTCGATGTTTTCAGGTAACTCTCTAATCAATAACGAGTTAGTTCGCTCATCAATGGTCATACTGCCGCGCTCTGACAGCATGCTGATATTTCCTTCTCCATTGATCATCTCCGCAATGTCTGATGCTTTAGCAAAATTAACTTTGATGATTTCAGATGAAAGCTCTCCCATTTCTTCCGTAAGTTTTTGTTTTTCTAACTGCTGCTTCTCACGCAAGTCCAACTCATCAGTCGGAGCAACTAAAATCACGTTGCCATCAACACGCTTATCTAACCCCTTAACTTGCAAAATAATATCCAGCACTTGCTGCCAAGGGACACCATCAAGACGAAGCGTGAGGTTGCCTTCTACAGAGTCGGAGACAACCAAATTGAATTGGTTGTAATCAGCAATAAGCTGCAAGACGTTTCGCACAGGAATATCTTGGAAGTTAATCGAAATAAGCTTACCTTCTCTTTCTAAAATGCTTTTATCTGGGGCTTTCTCATTGGGTTTGATCTTCGCTACTTTGATTTCCAAAAAACGCCCCGTTAAACGGTAATCATGCATGTATTCTTCATTGATGTGCGCAACCAAGCGCGTCGTCGAGGTGTCGCGAAACACTTCTACGCTCTCAACCACAGTCGAAAAATCTTTCACGTCTAGGAGATACAATTGCTCGTCTTTTACTGAAGTGTTAAGCAAATCGATACTTAACCCTTCCTGTACACGCTTGATATCTACAATCGCGGCCGGTGACGCCAATTCGACGACAATCACGGCGTCTTTATCTTTATTAGTTCGAAAGTCGATACTTTTTAGGGCATTGGACGAAACTTCTTCAGCTGCCGCTAAAGGGGCTAAAAATACAAACAACCATAAGGAGAAGAGCCCAGTAAGTATCCTTGGTGTACGTGTTAATCCTTGTCTCATTTTCATTACTCAATATCAAAAATAAATGGGGCTATCTCAAAGCCAACTTAACTTTACGTTTTTGCCAACATCCTAAGCCGTCGGGCAACGTTTCATTAATCAACAAGTAGGAGTGGCTGACATGGGTCACTTTGCCATTATTGCGTCCGAGGTATTGACCCGGCTTAACTTTATAGACGGTGCCATTGGGAGCCTGAACAAGGCCAGAAACCGTGTTATCCATGCCCATGACACCTTTCAAACGTAATTGGCTTAATGGGAATTTTTCTAATTTACCAGTTCGCCTTCTTGAGGGCGGTTGCCAACAATCTTTTCTTGCAACTGGCTGAGTCGCGATAGTGGCTTCTTTGGGTAATTCAAAGGGTGCACGCTGTACTTCCGGTGCGTACGTGACTGCAACATACTTGTCTGCGGGCTTAAGCTTCTCGACCTCTCGACGCGCCTGTGTTTCCACTCCTCGAATAAAATCCGTCAATGATTCATCATTCGCCTGGCAGCCCATCAATAGAGAACCCATCAGTACCAGCAACAAAGACTTACTTGTCATTTTTCGTCTCCTCCGGCTTAAACTGATAGGTATTAGCACGCACCCGAAAGTGCAGGGTTTCGCTCTCTTGGCTGACACGTTGCCAAGTCACATCTTTAAACGTGATGATTCGAGGTAGCGTCGCTATCGCCTGAGAAAAATGGCCGATGTCATGAAAGTCGCCCGTTAACTCTATGTTTAAAGGGAGACGATAAAGGAAGTGCTCTGATTGTTTTTCGCCCCAGTCGATTCGGGTGAAAGTCAGCTTATTGTCGATGCCAAGCTCATTCACTGAAGCGAGCATTGTAGCCAGCTCTTTTTGCGCAGGCAGTTGCTGTAGTAATAACTCGTAACGAGTGGTAAGTTCATCCAATTGAGATTGAAGCTGAGGCAACGCTGCCACTTTGTTCGCTTTGATCTTCAATGCCACCTTGAGTGTCTGCTCCTGCTGGATCAAGTGATTCAACTGTTCGTCTTTCGGTTTAAGGTAAAACCAATAACCTAAGCCTTGAATCACCATGATCAGAAGCGCGATTACTATAATCTGGGGCAACAATGGCCACTCGGCCATTTCATCGATTTCGAGATCCTGCCAATCAACCACGTTGAGCCTCCAATTTCTTCTCCGTTACTTTGAACATGAAAGACACTTTGAATGTTTGAAACTCTTTCCCAAAACGGGCTTTGCCGTGAACGATGGAATGCATTTCTACGTCGTTCAACTTGGCCGAGCGCTCCATGTTGTCTAGCATCGTGGCAAGTTTTGGAGTGCTATCTGAGATCCCAGAGATCTCAATTTCCAGATCATTCATTTTGATCTTGTCGACATATACACCTTCAGGGATAACGGCAGGCATTAAGTTCATGAACTCGGTCGTTTTGTTTCGTCCGTTTTGTAAACCTTCAACGACCTTTAGACGTTCGAGGATTTTGCTGTGCTCTTGCTCTGCAATTTTCATTGCTTCAATACGCTGGTCGAGTTCGGCAATGTAGTGAGTGAGGTAATCGAGCCGCTCCTGTTGTTGATCTTGTTGGTACTCAAAAAACTTTCCAATACCCCACTGGATGCCAACAGCGACCAACATGCCTAATGCGACCAAACTGATGAAACGACGTCGGTGCTCTTCTCTTTGATTCTCTCGCCAAGGAAGTAAATTAATGCGATAAAGCACGGGCGCCTCCTAGCCAATGAATGCCACGAACGGCCAGTCCGGCTGCTGTTGAGAAATGCTGCCAATCCACAGCACGACGCTTACGCTTAGACACCTTCATCTCAAATAGCCCTAGCGGATTTAGCAATTCACACTCTAACGACAATTGTTGAGACAACTCCTCTGCGAGCATGGGAGTGGAGGCCCCTTCCCCTGATAACCAGATACCCTTGATGTTTTGTGAGCCATTGATTGAGGTATAGAGCTGCATCTGGCGCTTTACTCGCTCTATGATTTGACGGTTAAACAGCTCTGTTTTCTCCTGAGCATCATCGGACAGAAAATCGACTGGAGAAGCGCTGTTTGCTCCGCGTGTGCCGTAAGCAAACTCTTTGTGAAACAGTTCACCTTGTTCGGTAAACATGGTGAAGGAGCTCGATAAGGTGCCAATATCGAGTAAGCAGTATTTGTTTTTGTCAGGAAAGCGATCGGCGGTGAGCTTCCAGATATGACCAAGGCTTTGCGAATGCACGTCCACTAAAACAGGTTTTAGTCCGGACTTTTGTAATGCATCGACTCGGCCTTCTACCACATCTTTTCTTGTCGCAAACACTTGATAGCTATCACTGCCACTCTGCCCGCCCTCAGCGCGAAGACGAACGAAGTCTAAACTCAGCTCTTCGACAGGGAATGGCGATTGATGAGAAAAGGCTTGTATCACTGCAAACTCAACTTCACTCTCTTCAAGATTTTGTTCTATTTGCAGTTTCTTGCTAATTACCGAGTTATCAGGAACTGAGATCGCAACTTTTTTAGCACCAAAAGGCAGTTCTTTTTTTATCTGCTTGAGGGTCTTTACAATTTCTTGATGATTTATGGTGTTATTTTCAGCGACAATACCTTCCTTTAGTAATATTTCTTTGTAACCCAACAGAGCGTAATTGTTGCCTGTGGGTTTAAGTACTACGGCTTTGAGGCTGTTATGGCCTATATCGATGCCGGTAACGATTAGCTTATCCATCTCTTACTCTCGCTCCGAAATTTCTTCGTGCAAAGGTTGTTATTAGCATCCAAATAAGAGTTAATATCTCTTATGTGCTAAATTTTTGACCTAAGAGTACAAGGGTTTGCCGTTACACAGCCTCAACCAATCAGGGATTCTCCGGTGAAGTTCATAAAGCGTTTATTATTTTTAACATTGATTTGCATAATTCTTGGAGTCACCACAATATTTGGCTTCTATCAGTACGTGAAGCCTGAATTGCCAGATGTTGCAACTCTAAAAGACGTTGAATTACAAACACCTATGAAGGTGTTTAGTCAAGACGGGAAGCTGATCGCACAGTTCGGTGAAAAGCGTCGTATTCCTGTTACTTATGACGAAATTCCTCAAGACTTAATTCACGCGCTCATCGCAACCGAAGATAGTCGTTTCTATGAGCACCCTGGTATCGACCCTATCGGCATCACTCGTGCAGCGGTTGTTGTTGCGGTTTCAGGCTCGGCTAAACAGGGTGCAAGTACGATTACGCAACAGCTAGCTCGTAACTTCTTCTTATCTAATGAGAAGAAGATCATGCGTAAGATTAAAGAGATTTTTATTGCTATCCATATTGAGCAGCTTTTAAGTAAGCAAGAAATCATGGAGCTTTATGTCAATAAAATCTTCCTTGGTTACCGCTCATATGGCTTTGGTGCTGCCGCTCAAGTGTATTTTGGTAAGAGCCTTGATGAATTGACGTTAAGTGAGATTGCAACACTCGCTGGTATGCCAAAAGCGCCATCAACCATGAACCCAATTTACTCTCTTGAGCGCGCAACAAAACGCCGTAACGTTGTATTAATGCGAATGCTTGATGAGAAATACATTACACAAGAGCAGTATGACGAAGCACGCAATGAGCCTATTGTGGCGCGTTATCATAGCGCTGAGATTGAGCTTTCCGCACCTTACGTAGCAGAGTTGGCTCGTGCATGGGCAGTAAAAGAATACGGTGAAGAAGAAGCTTATACCTCTGGCTTGAATATCTACATGACTGTGGATTCTAAACTGCAAGATGCTGCAAATACGTCTGCGGTAAATAACCTCTTGTCATACGATGAACGTCATGGCTACCGTGGTGCAGAAAGTGTGCTTTGGAAAGAAGGGGAAGCGGCCTGGGACAATGAGCAAATAGAAAAGCACCTGAAGAAACAGCCAACTTATGGTGACCTTTACCCTGCGGTTGTGACGAAAGTCGATGATAAGACGGCACAAGTATGGGTTAAGAACCATGAAGAGCAAACCATCCCTTGGACTGGAATGCACTGGGCGCGTAAGTACATTACTGATAACCGCCAAGGCTCAACACCAAAGTCAGCGCATGATGTGCTAGCGACAGGTCAACAAGTTTGGGTTCGCGAAGTAAGTGAAACCGATGAAGATGACAACACAACACTGAGCTGGAAACTGAGCCAAGTGCCGACAGCAAACACCGCGTTTGTTGCGATGAACCCAGAAAATGGCGCGATATTGTCGCTGGTTGGTGGTTTCAACTTTGTTCACAGCAAGTTTAACCGTGCAACCATGTCAGTGCGTCAGGTTGGTTCAAGTATCAAGCCTTTCATCTACTCGGCAGCAATTGACAAAGGGCTGACTCTAGCCACTTTGATTAACGATGCGCCGATTAACAAGTGGGATGCAGGTTCTGGTTCAGCTTGGCGACCAAAAAACTCACCACCGACTTATGGTGGTCCAACGCGTCTTCGCCTCGGCTTAGCTCAATCAAAAAACGTCATGGCAGTGCGTACACTCCGTGAAGTTGGCCTCGAGGAGACACGTCAGTACCTTACTCGTTTCGGTTTTGATATTAACCAAGTACCACGCTCTGAGACCATCGCACTCGGAGCTGGCAGCTTAACACCAATGAAAGTGGCACAAGGTTACTCTGTGTTTGCGAACGGTGGTTATTACGTTGAACCATTCTATGTAGAACGCGTGGAAGATGCATTCGGTGAAGTACTGTTTAAAGCCAATCCAAAGAGTGTTTGTCATAAGGATTGCCCGCAAATGAGCGAGCAGCCAGAAAATCGCTACGCTGATGAATTTGGCGAACAAGACGTCGCAATTGACGGCCTTGCAACAGACAATGCCCTTGAAAATGATGAACCTCAATATGCACCGCAAGTTATCTCTGAACAGAATGCATTCTTAATGCGTGAGATGATGTACAGCAACATTTGGGGTGGCGGTAACTGGCGTGAAGGCACAGGTTGGAATGGTACAGGCTGGCGCGCGCAAAAACTTGGTCGTCGTGATATCGGGGGTAAAACGGGTACAACGAATGATTCCAAGGATGCTTGGTACAATGGCTATGGACCTGGTGTCGTTGCGATAGCTTGGGTTGGCTTTGATGATCACTCACGTGCACTTGGCCGCACCACTGTTAACAGCAACCTAGGGCAAGGCCAAATTTCTGGTGCCGAGTCGGGTGCGAAAACCGCAGAGCCTGCTTGGATTGACTTCATGCGTGTTGCGCTAGAAGGGACGCCGGAGCAAGGTAAAAATATTCCAGAGGATATTATTCGAGTTCGTATTGATCGCAACAGCGGTATGCTAACGCACAAGGTAGATAGCACATCAATGTTCGAATACTTTGAAAAAGGCACGGAGCCTACCGAATACGCTGGCGACCGTTTAGAAGATAGTATTTATTCTTCAGGTTCTGGCGCAGAAGAACTGTTCTAAATCACAAAAGCACAAGGGAGAGCATCAAGCTCTCCCTTTTTATTTCTGCTTTTTATGCTGCAGCATTCAATGATGGATAAGAAGCCAACACCTCTTTAATCTTCGCTGCTAAAGCTTCAAACCTAGCTCGTAATGGTGAGCCCGGACGGTATACGAGCACGATATTACGCGAGGGGGTTGGGTTAACAGCTGGTACGTAGCATACGCCATCTTTTTGCTTCTCATTAGGGATAGAAAGCTGAGGCAATAACGTAATCCCCGCACCGGCAGCAACCATGTTGCGTAACGTCTCCAAGCTGGTGGCTTTAAAACGCTCATCGTCTTTTGCACCAGCGGCAAAACAAAAACCTAACGCTTGATCTCGCAGACAGTGGCCGTCTCCCAACGCTAAAACGGTTTTACCATTCAGCTCCAACATATCAACATGGTCGAGAGAGGCCCACTCGTGGTCACATGGCACTGCGACACTTAATGGCTCTTGATACACTTCGATCTCTTTAAATGGCGCAGTTTCATCAACCGAAGCTAAAACTAAGCAATCTAGTTTGCCTTCTTCCAATTGACGCACTAATTGATGTGTTTGAGCTTCGTGCAGAAATAGTTCCAACTCAGGAAATGCTTCTTTTATCTGCGGCAGAATTTTGGGTAGTAGATAAGGCCCAACCGTCGGGATGAAACCAATATGCATCGGTCCAGTCATGGCTCCGCTTTGACCACTTGCCATATCTCTGAAGGTTTTCACTTCACTTAAGATGCGTTTAGCCTGCTCCACCAGCTGTAACCCTGAATCGGTAAACAAAACACGTCGGCTGCTTCGCTCTAAAAGCGTGGTCCCGAGTTCATCCTCTAGTTTACGAATTTGCCCACTCAATGTTGGCTGGCTAACAAAACATGCCTCTGCCGCTTTGCGAAAGTGCTTATGTTCCGCAAGTGCAACTAAGTACTCAAAATCTCGAATATTCATAATTCACGCTTCGCTTCTTTAACAATAGCTAATACCTATCAAAACCATAACACCAAACGATTAGAGCTATCAAAGGATTTTTACAATAATGGGCTCAACAAAACGAAACAGAGCGACGAAAAACGCTAAGCTCTATACGCATAATTTAAAATAGTTAAAGGAAATCATTATGTTTGTATCTAAAGAAGGTCAACAAGTCCCTCAAGTTACTTTTCCAGTTCGTCAAGGTGACTCTTGGGTGAATGTAACGACCGATGAGCTATTTAAAGGTAAGACCGTTATCGTATTTAGCTTACCGGGTGCATTTACTCCAACCTGTTCATCAAGCCATCTACCTCGTTACAACGAATTGTTCCCTGTATTTAAAGAGCACGGAGTGGATGAGATTATTTGTGTCTCGGTCAATGATACGTTCGTGATGAATGCATGGAAACAAGACCAAGAAGCAGAAAACATTACCTTCATCCCGGATGGTAATGGTGAATTCACCGATGGCATGGGTATGTTAGTGGATAAAAACGACATCGGCTTTGGCAAACGTTCATGGCGTTACAGCATGCTAGTAAAAGATGGCGTAGTGGAAAAAATGTTCATTGAGCCAAACGAACCAGGCGACCCATTCAAGGTGTCAGACGCAGATACGATGCTGAACTACATAGCGCCTGACTACAAAACGCAAGAATCCATCACGGTGTTCACTAAACCAGGCTGCCCTTTCTGTATGAAAGCGAAACAAAATCTGATTGACCACGGTCTTCAATATGAAGAAGTGATTCTGGGTAAAGACGCAACAACAGTTAGTCTACGAGCTATATCTGGTCGCACGACTGTTCCACAAGTCTTTATCGGTGGCAAGCACATCGGCGGTAGCGAAGAGCTAGAAGCGTATCTAGGCTAAGCTGTCCATAGCCTACACCCTCGGTCTCCGGTGCCTTTTGGCTCGGAGGCCAACCCTAAACCACTTCTTCTACTAGTCTAGATAAGTAGTTATCTGCCAATAAGGTGACTACTTATCCAGATTCAACTATCCAATTCACTCTCCAAGCTCAATGTAGCTAGCTTGGCTTAAAACAAAAGCGAGAGTTCACGATGAAACAAGTTAATGTCGACGTAGCGATTATTGGTGGCGGGACGGCTGGTCTTGGTGCTTATCGAGCAGCAAAAGCTCATACCAACAGCGTGGTAATGATTGAGGGCGGTCCCTACGGAACAACCTGTGCTCGTGTCGGATGCATGCCGTCTAAGCTGTTAATTGCGGCAGCAGAAAGTGTTCATCAAATCGAAAAAGCACCTGGATTTGGGATACACCCGCAAGGTGAAGTACTAATTAACGGACGAGAAGTTATGGATCGTGTAAAGCGCGAACGCGATCGTTTTGTTGGCTTTGTGCTTGAAAGTGTCGATGATATTCCCGCTGAAGACAAACTATCGGGCTACGCGAAGTTTGCCGATGACCACACTCTCATCATAGATGATCATACTCAGGTCACCGCACAGCGCATTGTTATTGCGACAGGATCTCGTCCAGCATATCCGGCAGCTTGGAATGAACTGGGTGATCGCCTAGTGATTAACGATGATGTATTTGACTGGGATGACTTACCAGAGTCCGTGGCAGTATTTGGCCCAGGAGTCATCGGCCTTGAATTGGGTCAGGCTTTACACCGCCTAGGAGTAAACGTGAAGCTCTTTGGCATTGGAGGACAAGTGGGCCCACTGACAGACCCAGAGGTGATGGCGTATGCAGATAAAGCCTTTAAGGAAGAGTTCTACCTTGATGCAGATGTAAAAGTCGAAAGCATGAAACGCATTGCTTCGTCAGACAATGACGGCGAAGACAAGGTCGAAATCCAATTCATCAACCATGATGGCGAATTAGAAACTTTCGTTGTCGATTACGTATTGGCTGCAACGGGTCGTCGTCCAAACGTAGATAAGCTGACGATCGAGAACACCAATGTGGCGCTCGATGAACGTGGCGTACCAACGGCGGATCACTATACATTGCAAACTTCGGTAGAGAGCATCTTCATCGCAGGTGATGCAAGTAACCAAATTCCACTGCTGCACGAAGCCGCTGACCAAGGCCGTATTGCTGGAGACAACGCAGGCCGTTTCCCAGATATTCGTGCGGGTCTGCGTCGCTCACCAATTTCAGCCGTGTTCTCCGACCCTCAAATTGCTATGGTTGGCGAAACATATAAACAACTAGAAACACGTCTAGGCACATGTGGATGTTTCGCAACCGGTGAAGTCTCGTTTGAAAATCAAGGACGTTCGCGCGTCATGCTTCGTAATAAAGGCATTCTGCATGTCTACGGAGAGCAAGGCACTGGACGTTTTTTAGGTGCAGAAATGATGGGCCCGAATGCAGAGCATCTTGCTCACCTTTTAGCATGGGCGCACCAAAATAGGATGACGATTTCTGAGATGTTAGATATGCCCTTCTATCACCCAGTGATTGAAGAAGGCGTCCGCACCGCTCTACGTGATTTGAATGCAAAACTACACTTAGGGCCAGAAATGGTGAAACATTGTCTTGACTGCGGCCCTGGCTGCTAACGCTTTCAGGCTTCTATCTAAATATAAAGCAAAGCCTCGTCATCAACGAGGCTTTGCTTTGCTACTTCGGCGCAATAAAATCTCTCTTACGCTGCCATCATTGCATAGCGACTGACCATACAAATCGCGACAACACCGATCATAAAGAACCCACCAGCGATACTTAGCGCAAGTTTCAACTCTGTCGACATCATTATATTTCCTGTTAAAGACTGACAGAGCACCATACATCAATTACGTGCCACAAAGCTTTTACAAAGCTAACTTTCCATTTTTGGTTGTGTCATAGCGCTCTAAGTCCGGTACAAGAAACGCTTTCCACCATATAGTTAGATATATAATCTGAAGCAACACTAATGGTTTGGAAAACACTATGACTTGTCGCCGCTGCGAAGAACATTGGTTTTGGAAAAAACTTGGACGTTGCCAACGATGCTTGGATCAATTGACGGTACTTTCTGTACTGTGTTGGATTGTATGGTGGTTTACGCTCAAAGATGATCCACAAAGCATCGAGTCGATCGCTTTGATCTTTGCCGGCTTCGCTTTCAACGTTTTGTTGTTTTTACACTTATGGATGCGTTTTGTCATCTTGCCTTGGCAGCGTCGACGGGGACAAAAAAAGACGAATAAAAAAGAGAAAAGTGACAGATAGAAAAAAGCCCCAAAACCAATGTCAGTTCTGGGGCTCTCTTAGATTCTTCTAAGAAAAAGCAGTGGTACTTTAATAGACCGGGCTTCCTCTCAAAGGTTCCAAATTTTTTCGATTTTTTTAGCGAATACTGATGTAAGTAAGCAGGAAAATGACTATGTCATTGAATGCTAATAAAATCACTCCACAACTTCAGTTCATGCCACATGCGTTTTTTGGATCACTTGCTCCATTAAATTGATCTCAAGCGCTACCTCATCACATGCATGTTGACGTGGGCACTGATCGCAATCTTTCAGAACTTTCTCCGGCAGTAATGACTTCGATGTCGGTAAAAAGCTTTGCTTCATAAAGAACTCAGGCGTTCGCGTTAGAACAAAGACTTTCTTGATCGCCATCTGGCGCGCTTTCTCAACCAAATAGTTCACAATCGCACTGCCCTGCCCTTGGCCTTGCCAGCCCGCTTCGATACCAAGAGAGCGTATTTCAGCCAACCCTGAGTCATACACATATAGAGAAGCGCAACCCGTCACTTCACCATGATGCTCAGCCACCGCGAAAGAGCCAATATCTCTCACGAGCTCATTACGAGAGCGCGGAAGATTCTCACCAAGGTTCGCCCAGTAAGCAACCATACCTTCCAACGTTTCAATGTCCGTCAAACGTGCAGGACGCACTTTCACCGCCGAGCTGTCACGCTGGCTCAGGCGCTTATCCGCTTGTTCTACCGCGTAAGCGACCTGGTGAGGCGAAACACCACCCAAAGCACAACGCTTTTCCAAACACGAATCGATAGTCAGAATGTCATACACATCCGCTTCAATGACCTCTGAGAAGGCTTTTAACTCTTCGATAGACAGCTCTTCTAGCGCACAACCTTTAGCAATAGCACCAACGACCGCGACACCGACGATGTGGTGAGCTTCACGGAATGGGATGCCTTTCGCCACTAGGTAATCAGCTAACTCTGTCGAGTTTGCGTAACCTTGTTTCGCCGCTTCTAGTGTGCGCTCGCCATTCACTTTAATACCGTCAAAACACAGAGCTGCCATTTCCATGCAGTCGTTCCATGTATCTAAAGCGTCAAACAACCCTTCTTTATCTTCCTGCATGTCTTTGTTGTACGCCAATGGCAAGGCTTTAACTGTCATCATCATGCTCGATAATGCGCCATAGACACGCCCTGTCTTACCACGGATCAACTCAAGTGCATCTGGGTTTTTCTTCTGTGGCATTAATGACGAACCAGATGTCACCGTGTCCGCTAACTCAATGAAGTTTGACTCGCCTGAATTGTAGAAGATCATATCTTCTGCAAGACGAGAAAGGTGAAGCATAGAAATCGACGCCACCGACATCAGTTCCATCACATGATCACGATCTGAAACCGAATCGAGTGAATTACGCGTAGCACGGTGGAAACCGAGATTATGTGCTAATTGTTCGCGATCAATCGGATAAGCCGTTCCCGCTAAAGCACCCGAGCCAAGTGGACAAGTGTCGAGACGCTGTAAGGCATCATTCAGACGAGAGTAGTCACGCTCGAACATTTCAACATAAGCCAAGCACCAGTGAGCAAAGGTTACAGGTTGAGCACGCTGAAGATGAGTATAGCCTGGCAATACGGTGCCTTGGTGCTGTTTAGCAACATGGACCATTTGTGCTTGTAGGCGATCTAAAGCAATCAATAATTGCTGACCTTGCTGACGACACCAAAGTTTCAAGTCTGTGGCGACTTGGTCATTCCGAGAACGCCCAGTGTGGAGTTTTTTACCTAAATCTCCCACTTTACTGATTAGCTGCTGTTCAACCCAAGAGTGGATATCTTCTGCATCAGAGCGAAGAATTTGGTGAGGGTCTTCCATCACTTCTAACTTCAGCTCATTTAAAGCAAGTTCCAGTTTTTGCTGTTCTTCTGCCGATAGCACATCAACAGAAAGCAGAGCTTTAGACCATGCGATTGAACCTACGATGTCTTGCTCAGCCAATCGGTAGTCAAAACGCAACGAATCATTGAACTCTTTAAATCTGGTGTCTGCCGCTTGGGTAAATCTTCCGCCCCATAATGCCATTGCGTCTCTCCTGATGACTATTGCTTACTCTAACGTTCTCGAATGAGTAGTAACCAATTTGATGGTCATTTGCTCACTTTTTCTTATGGGTCAACGTTACGGCAATTTCGATAAAAAATAAAGTATAAATTCAATATTTTTACATATATATTCAAACAAAATTTAGATACCCGCTTTTAGAAACCAAAAGACCCGCCTATAAATGGCGGGTCTTTATTCAATCCAAGATGGATGTTAAGGGATTATTTCTTCTGGCTGTTCAATGCACGAATACGGCTTGATAGCGAGTAAAGACGGATAAACCCACCTGCATGGCTTTGGTCGTAAACTTCATCTTCACCAAAAGTCGCGAACTCTTCTGAATACAAGCTGTTGTCAGAACGTTTTTGCGTCACTGTCGCTTGACCTTTGTAGAGCTTAACAACCACTTCACCGTTAACGTCTTGCGCTAGCTCTTCTGAAGCGGCAAGGATCGATTTACATAGTGGCGTAAACCAACGGCCATCGTATACAAGGTGAGACGCTTTTAGACCTAGCTCCTCACGGAATTCGAATGATGATTTGTCTAGCACAAGCTGCTCTACAGCACGCAGCGCTTCCATCATGATGGTGCCTCCCGGTGTTTCATAACAACCACGAGACTTCATCCCAACAAGACGGTTTTCCACGATATCGATACGGCCAACACCGTGCTTAGCGCCCTTCTCGTTTAGGTAAACCAGTGCGTTGTATGGTGTCATCACTTCACCATCAACTTCGACCACTTCACCTTTTTCTACTTTCAGCGTGACGTATTCCGCTTCATTTGGCGCTTGCTCTGGGTCGACAGTCCACACCCAGCAGTCTTCGTTTGGTGCGTTCCACGTATCTTCTAAAACGCCGCCTTCCGTCGAAATGTGCCATGCGTTTGCATCACGTGAATAGATCTTAGTAAGAGACGCAGAGCAAGGAATATTACGCTCAGCTAGGTAATCCAAACACTCTTCACGGCTCACTAGGTCCCACTCACGCCAAGGTGCAATCACTTGTAAGTCCGGTGCTAGTGCTGCGAATGCGCCTTCAAAACGTACTTGGTCGTTACCTTTACCTGTACAGCCATGACACAGAGCGTCCGCGCCCACTTTACGTGCCACTTCAACCTGCGCTTTGGCAATGATTGGACGCGCCATTGATGTACCTAGCAGGTACTTACCTTCGTAGTACGCGCCGGTTTTTAGCGTTGGGTAAATGTAGTCTGCGACCATTTCTTCTTTCAAGTCAGCGATGTAGCACTCAGAAGCACCAGAGGCTTTTGCTTTCGCTTCAATGCCTTCTAGCTCTTCGGCACCTTGACCAACATCGGCAACGAAAGCCACTACTTCACAGTCGTAGTTCTCTTTTAGCCACGGGATGATTACTGAAGTATCTAGACCGCCTGAGTATGCGACTACCACTTTATTTACGTTCACTTTGCTCATGTTTTTTCTCCAAACTTAACTGGCGCTGCGCTCGGCGGTCAGTGCCAACTGCGACTTCCTAATATTGAATTCTTTTGCTGATGCTTATTGAGGCAAGAATTGAGTACCAATACTTTCACCAGCGAATAACTGTGCTAATTTTTCTGGGTAACGCCAGGTCGCGACTTCAATTGGACGGCCAAGATCATTGGCGGCCTCCAAAGCGGCTTTAACTTTGACGATCATGCCATCGGTGATCACATGTCCATCGATCAACGAGTTAGCTTGCTGCTCTGACAGGGTTTTGATCAAATGGCCTTTTCCATCTAATACACCACTCACGTCTGATAACAGGACCAACTCCGCATCTAATGCGCCCGCAACCGCGACTGCTGCTTGATCAGCATTCACATTCATCATCTGGCCATCTTTGGTTAAACCAATTGAACTGATGATCGGCAGTGCACCTGTGTTTAGCACCGCTTGTAATAGTGCTGAGTCACCCGGTGATGCTTTGCCTACCGCGCCGAGTTCTGGGTCAAGTTCTTCAACAAGACACAAACCACCATCCGCAAGGCTAAGGCCCACAGCGTTAAGACCGTCCGCAATCGCTTGACCTTGAAGTAACTTATTCGCAGTGCCTGCAAGCGCGCCTGCAATCACAGGAATTTGATCGTAAGGCGTTACGCGTAAACCGTTTTTCTTAACGGTTTCAAGCTGAAGCTTTGCCATCAACTCATCAACTAGGTAGCCACCGCCATGAACGATGGCGATTTGTCGCTGTGCCGATTTTTGGTAAGCCGCAATGGCACCAAAAAGTTGGCTTAAGGTTTGAGTGCATGATAGAGCTGCACCACCTAGCTTAATGACTAAAGGAGCTTGATTGGTTTGCGTCATCGCATTTCCCTCTTTCAACGACTACAGCAACGCTGTCAGTTCTGGGTAACCGTAATGAATATTGAGACATTGCATCGCTTGACTCGATGCACCTTTAAGTAGGTTGTCGATAGCTGAAATCACAATGATGTGTTCGCCTTGTACCTTCCAGCCGATATCACAGAAAGGGGTATTTTCGACATCCTGAATACGTGGAATACCGTCGCCTTTAAGACGCACCGCAGGCTTGCCTTGATAAGCTTGTTCAAACGCCTGTGCCACTTGTGCTTCTGTCACACCTTGCGCAAGCTTCATGGTGATAGTGGCAAGAATGCCGCGTTTAAAGTTGCCGAGGTGCGGAGTAAAAATCACATCGCAACCCAAGTGCTGAGCAATCTCTGGCTGGTGACGATGGTTAAATACACCATAAGGTTGCAAGCTCACTTCACAGAAGCTGTTAACCATGGAGGCTTTACGCCCTGCACCAGATACACCACTGGTTGCGTTGATCACTGGCCATTGGTTGGTATCGAGCAACGCATGTTCTAATAAAGGTTTGATTGCAAGCTGTGAAGCGGTTGGGTAGCAACCTGCTACTGCAATCAAAGGAGTGGTTTTTATTGATTCTTGGTTCCATTCTGCTAAGCCGTATGCTGCTTTATCTAGCCAGTTGTTATGTTGATGTGCGAAGCCATAAAAAGTGTCGTAAAAGCCTTCACTTTTCACACGGAATGCACCCGATAAATCGAATACCTGACAGCCTGCCTCCAAGAAAGTTGGGGCTAAATCATGGCTGACTTCGTGAGCCGTTGCCAAAAACACCACGTCCGATTCTTGAGCGATTTGCAGTGGATCCGTTAGTGGTAAAACTGGCATATCAATGATGCCCGCTAGCTTACCGTGCAGCTGCGCGATGCTCTTTCCCGCATCAACACTGTTGGCGGAAACGTATAAACCTGATAGCGTGAGTTGTGGGTGTTTATTAACCATTAACGCTAACTCTGCGCCGGTGTAACCGCTGGCTCCAATAATCGTGGTTTTTAGCATTGTGTAACATCCATATACTTAAAGGCTCAAATGACTATTCATATTTAATTTCTGCTTTATTTTGATTTTTTATTCATTAAATATGATTTAATATGTGTTTTACATTTTTGTGGTCTGTCTGTCAACAGGAGATTTGAAGAATCCATGCAATTACCAACTTTTCTAGAGGTCTATGAAGGACTCATCAGCACCTCTTCTATCAGCTCCACAGATCCGAGCTGGGATCAGGGCAATGCAAAAGTCATCGAAAAACTCGCATCTTGGTTTAAAGATCTGGGTTTTAGCGTTGAAGTGATCGAAGTCGAGCCAGGCAAGCACAATATGATCGCACGTATGGGAGAGGGAGAAGGTGGCCTTTTACTTGCTGGCCATAGTGATACCGTGCCATTCGATCAAGGGCGATGGAATTTTGATCCGCATAAACTGACGGAAAAAGACAACCGCTTCTACGGTTTAGGCACAGCAGACATGAAAGGCTTTTTCGCCTTTATTTATGAAGCAGTGAAGAAAGTCGATTGGAGCAAGCAGAGCAAACCACTCTACGTATTAGCCACTTGTGACGAAGAGACCACCATGTTGGGCGCGCGACATTTCACAGCAAACGCCCCATTTAAGCCGGATTACTGCATCATTGGTGAACCCACCAGCCTTGTACCAATTCGAGGTCATAAAGGGCATGTGGCAAATGCCATTCGCGTAACAGGCAAGTCCGGTCACTCATCGGACCCAGCGCTTGGCGTTAACGCTATTGAGATCATGCATGAAGTCATGTTCGCCATGATGCAACTGCGTGACAAATTGATTAAAGAATATCACCATCCGGGTTTTGCCATTCCAAGCCCAACCCTAAATCTTGGACACATTCACGGTGGTGACAGCGCTAACCGTATTTGTGGTTGCTGCGAACTGCATTACGACGTGCGTCCTCTTCCCGGCATTAGCCTTGATGGTTTAGAGAACATGTTGCGCGGAGCATTAAAAGAAGTCGAAGCGAAATGGCCTGGGAGACTGGAGATTATTCCATTGCATGAGCCTATTCCGGGTTACGAATGCCAACATGACCACCCATTTATTGGTGGTGTTGAAGAGATCTGCCAAACCAGTTCAGAAACCGTGAACTACTGTACTGAAGCACCATTTCTACAGCAGTTGTGTCCAACCTTGGTGCTCGGCCCTGGGTCAATCGACCAAGCCCATCAACCGGATGAGTTTCTATCCTTCGACTTTATCGACCCCACAATTGATGTGCTTTCAAAGGCGATGGTCAAGTACTGCTGTTAATACGCGTTTAAGCTCGAAAGTCTGTGCAGCTCGATTGAGCTGCATCTTTTTATCTTCACAATTTAGCGCTAGTCTTAACACTTATTTAACTTGTTATTTTGTAATTAATTTTCACTTCTTACTCTATGGCTGCCGTAAATTTGCTCTAAATCAGGAGACAGCGGAATAATTGCAAACTTAGTCTGCTTTATTTGACTATAACTGGTGCTTTTCGCTAGATTGGAGTCTTAACAAGGACAATGGATGTAGTTTTTTTACGAGGCAGGACGACAATGAACGAGAAATACGCCGCACTCAAAAGTAATGTGCGCATGTTAGGCCACTTATTGGGTAACACCATTCGCGATGCCCATGGCGAAGAAATCTTCGAGAAAGTGGAAACCATTCGTAAATTATCCAAATCAGCTCAAGCAGGGAATCAAGCAGACAGGGACAGCTTGATCGAAGAAATCAAACATCTACCTGATGAGCAGCTAACGCCCGTTACTCGCGCGTTTAACCAATTTCTAAACCTCACCAATATCGCTGAGCAATACCACACGATTTCACGCCATTGTGAAGAGCACATTTGTGAACCAGACGCGATTAACTCGCTGTTTTCTAAACTGGTACAAAACGATGTGAGCAAACTGGACACTGCCCAAGCGGTTCGTGATCTAAATATTGAATTGGTATTGACGGCTCACCCAACAGAAATTACGCGCCGTACGATGATCAACAAACTGGTCAAGATAAACGAGTGCTTATCAAAGTTGGAGCTAAGCGATCTTTCTTCTAAAGAGCGCAGAAAAACCGAACGCCGCCTAGAGCAACTGATTGCCCAAGGCTGGCATTCAGACGTGATTCGACAACAACGCCCTACTCCGTTGGATGAAGCAAAGTGGGGCTTTGCGGTCGTTGAAAACTCGCTATGGGAAGCAGTACCGGACTTCCTACGTGAGATGAATGACCGTCTAAAATCTTACCTTGGAGAAGGTTTACCCATTGATGCTCGCCCAGTGCACTTCTCCTCTTGGATGGGCGGTGACCGTGACGGTAACCCGTTTGTTACTCACAACGTTACGCGTGAAGTCTTACTATTGTCTCGTTGGAAAGCCGCCGATCTTTATCTCAATGACATCAACGAGTTGATCAGCGAGCTGTCTATGACAGTTTCTAACGATCAAGTCCGTGAACTTGCTGGCGAAGATCAGCACGAACCATACCGTGCGATCCTGAAGCAATTACGCACTCTGCTCAATGAAACCAAAGATATTCTCGATGCTAAGATCCACGGTCAAAAACTGGCCGTTAAAGCACCACTGCAAAAAGTCGAGCAACTTTGGGAACCGCTGTATGCCTGCTACCAGTCACTAAACGAATGTGGCATGGGTGTAATAGCCAACGGCTCACTACTGGATACACTACGCCGCGTAAAAGCATTTGGTATCCATCTTGTACGTCTTGATATCCGCCAAGAGAGCACGCGTCACTCAGACGTCTTGTCTGAACTAACTCGCTACTTAGGTATTGGTGATTACGAACAATGGAGTGAGCAAGATAAGATTGCTTTTCTAACTAACGAGCTGGCATCTAAACGTCCGCTTCTCCCTCGTGATTGGGAACCGTCTGAACCCGTCAAAGAGGTTTTGGATACCTGTAAGATTGTTGCAGCACAACCGCGTGAAGCGTTTGGCGCTTACGTTATTTCAATGGCACGTACCGCCTCTGACGTACTAGCCGTTCATCTACTGCTACAAGAAGCTGGTTGCCCTTACCGCATGGATGTGTGTCCTCTGTTCGAAACGCTAGACGATTTGAACAACGCAGAATCGGTCATCAAGCAGCTTATGGGGATTGACCTTTACCGTGGTTTTATCCAAAACCACCAGATGGTCATGATTGGTTACTCTGACTCAGCGAAAGATGCAGGTGTTATGTCTGCAGGTTGGGCTCAGTATCATGCGATGGAATCGTTAGTTAAAGTAGCTGAAGAAGAAGGCGTTGAGCTAACTTTATTCCATGGTCGTGGGGGCACAGTCGGTCGCGGTGGCGCACCTGCGCATGCTGCGCTTTTGTCGCAACCACCAAAAAGCTTGAAAGGCGGTTTACGTGTAACAGAGCAAGGCGAGATGATCCGCTTTAAACTGGGACTCCCAGATGTCGCAGTAAACAGCTTTAACCTATACGCAAGTGCGATTCTGGAAGCCAACTTGTTACCGCCACCAGAGCCAAAACAAGAATGGCGCGACTTGATGGAAGTGCTATCAGAAGTAAGCTGTGAGTCTTACCGAAATGTGGTTCGTGGCGAGCCAGATTTCGTGCCTTACTTCCGCCAAGCAACACCAGAACTCGAACTCGGCAAGTTGCCACTTGGTTCTCGTCCTGCAAAACGCAACCCTAAGGGCGGAGTAGAAAGCTTACGTGCAATCCCGTGGATCTTCTCATGGAGTCAAAACCGTTTGGTACTTCCTGCATGGCTAGGCGCAGGTGAAGCGATTCAATACTCGATCGATAAAGGCCACCAAGCATTGCTCGAAGAGATGTGCCGCGAATGGCCGTTTTTCTCTACTCGTCTCGGCATGCTAGAGATGGTGTACTCGAAGTGTAATATTGATATCTCTCGCTACTACGATGAGCGATTGGTGGATGAGTCGCTCCGTCCACTCGGTGAAAAACTTCGTGCTCAGCTTCAAGAAGACATCAAAGCGGTACTGAATGTAGAGAACAATGAAAACTTGATGCAGCATGACCCTTGGGGACTCGAGTCGATTCGCTTACGCAATATCTACGTTGAGCCATTGAATATGCTACAAGCAGAGCTGCTATACCGCACGCGTCAAACCGAAGAAGCTTCTGCAAACTTGGAAGAAGCGTTGATGGTGACGATTGCTGGTATTGCTGCAGGTATGCGCAACACAGGCTAATCGTTTCATTTTTAATAAAAAGCTGGGCAAATGCTCAGCTTTTTTTTATCACAGGATAATCGCACCAAAACAAAAGCAGTCAAATAAACCACTAGAGACCCAAAAAATACCAAAACAAAAGAATAAAAAACCACAAGTTAACACTATTGATTATTATGTTAGTTTTTTAGGGTGATTTTGTCCTACTATTCCACTTCATGCTTATTATTTATATACTACTTGCCTGCTGAGAGCTCATAAATCCAATCATACCTGCTCCAGCCTTGATGGGACTCCCCATCTCTCTAGGTGATAAACGGCTTTAAGGTGACAGGACCAACATTGTTGGTGCTACTTATACATTAAAAAACTCAAGTGCCAGTAAGAGCGCAGCTGAAAGTATAAGTAGCTTGTTTACAAGTTTATTGACCATTTGGATTGAAGACATGTCATTACCACACGTAATCTTAACTGTTCTTAGCACTCGCGACGCAACCGGTTACGATATCACTAAAGAATTCTCTGCTAGCATCGGTTACTTCTGGAAAGCAAGCCACCAACAGGTGTACCGTGAACTCAACAAAATGGCTGAGAAAGAACTGGTTACTTGCGTATTAGAACCCCAAGAAGGCAAACCAGACCGCAAGGTTTACTCCATTACAGACGCTGGTCGCAGCGCTTTAGGAGAGTGGTTTGATCAACCAACTGCACACCCAACAGTTCGTGATGAGTTTTCAGCGAAATTGATGGCATGTGCCGTTCAACCTGCAGCTCCATTCCGTGACCAACTCGCCGAGCTAGTTGAAGAGTCTCGCAAACTGGTTTCTCACTACAAAGAAATTGAAGCGGCTTACTACGCAACGCCGTCAACTTTAGATAAACAAGCTCGCCTAGAACGTCTAACGCTTCGCCGTAACCTTCTGTTACGTGAAACTTGGATCACTTGGGCAGAAGAAGTTCTAACTGAACTTGAAGTGATTGGTTAAACTCCTTTTGCTTTGATAAAACGAAAAAGGCTTGCCACTTGGCAAGCCTTTTATCTTTTTGAAACCAGATTTACGCACCGACTACTGCGCGAGGACGAACACCCAACGTATGGCATAACGCGTAAGTCATCTCTGCACGGTTTAGTGTGTAGAAGTGAAAGTCCTTAACCCCTTCACGACTCAGTACACGCACCATATCAATAGCTTGGCTAGCTCCTACAAGCTGGCGAGTCACCGGATCATCATCCAAACCATCGAATTGTTTGCTCATCCATCCTGGTACTTTCACGTTGTTCTGTGCCGCAAAGCGAGAAGCTTGCTTAAAGTTCGATACAGGCAAAATTCCTGGCACAATTTCTACGTCAATTCCTGCTGCGACACAACGGTCACGGAATCGCAGGTAAGACTCAACGTCAAAAAAGAACTGAGTAATAGCACGGTTTGCACCTGCATCTACCTTACGTTTTAGGTTCAATAAGTCAGACTGAGCGCTTTTAGCTTCAGGGTGAACCTCAGGGAATGCAGCAACGGAGATATCGAAATCGTGGCGTGATTTCAGCAGCTCAACCAAATCCGAGGCATACATATCAGGCGCACCGCCACCTGGAGGAATATCACCACGCAAAGCGACGATATTTTCAATACCATTGTTCCAATAATCATCGGCAATATTAATCAACTCTTCACGAGTCGCATCAATACAAGTGAGATGGGGAGCGGCAACCAATCCGGTTGTTGCTTTAATTTCTTTAATGATGGAGTGTGTTCTGTCACGCTCGCCGGAGTTCGCACCGTAAGTCACAGAAACAAATTTAGGTTGAAGCGTTTTAAGACGGTGCACTGAATTCCAAAGTGTTTCTTCCATCTTAGCGCTGCTTGGCGGAAAAAACTCAAACGATACATTGATGTTATCTGATAACTCAGCAATATTCTGGTTCAAGGCGTCGATATGGCCTGCGTGCGTATATCCCATCTTACTCTCCCTGCGGCACTCCGCCACGAAAACAAATCCTTAAAATCGACGTTTAGACGTCTATATGTCTACAGAATGTATTGAATACGATTTAATGTCAACCTTGTAATTATGAATTTTTCTCAAGTTAATAATGAAGATAGTTCAAGTTTCTACTTGAGCATCATCTCGCCATTTTGCACGGGTTATGACTTCAGTATGGCACTGATAGGGGAATAAAAAACCCTGGATTAATTCCAGGGTTTTTAGGTCAATCGCAACTTTAAAATAAACCAGCCAATCGGTTGAGGTCGGATTGAATAGCGCCGGCTGTCACTTCTCTGCCTGCGCCTGGTCCTCGAATGACCAGAGGGTTATCTTTGTACCACTTGCTCTCTATGGCAAAAATGTTATCGCATGGCAATAAGTTGGCGAGCGCGTGCTCACGAGATAACGCTTCGACTCCCACCGTTGCTTTACCATTTTTTTCTAAACGCGCCACATAGCGAAGCACTTGATCGTTTCTCTGTGCTTTTGTCAGACGCTCTTGAAGTATTTCACTCAACAATGCTCCATTATCGAAGAAATCATCTAAGCTCAGTTCTCTTAATTCTTCTGGCACCAAAGACTCAACTTTAACGCTGTCTGGTTCTATATCTAGGCCCGATTCTCGAGCCAAGATGACTAACTTACGCATTACATCGGAGCCATCTAAATCAGAACGAGGGTCAGGTTCGGTTAACCCTTGCTGCCAAGCAAGATCGACTAAATCATTAAATGGCACAGAACCATCAAACTGTTGGAACAGCCATGATAACGTCCCCGAGAAAATCCCCGATAGAGCGACGATTTCATCCCCACTTTCACGAAGATCTCGCACGGTATGGTTTATCGGTAACCCAGCACCAACCGTTGCGTTGTATAGCCAATGACGACCAATTTTAGCGAATGCATCTTGAACCTGATGGTAGTACTGACTATCTGCGGAACCGGCCACTTTGTTGGCGGAAATCAAATGAATGCCTTGCTGTGCGATTTCTGCGTAGCGCTGAGCCAAATCTTTACTCGCGGTAACATCAAGCACGACGGCTTCATCGTAGCTTTTAAGCGCTCCCAAACGTGCCAGCCAATCCCCATTGTTTGCTATGCTTTCATCATCAAATCGTTCAGCAACACTCACCGCCTCAATACCTTGCTCATCGAACCAATAGGTTTGGCTATCCACAACCGCGACAAGATCAAAGCTCATACCATGACGTTTTTCGAGCTCACTTTTTTGCGTCGCAAATAAATTTAACCAACTAGAACCAATATTACCCTTGCCACATAAAGCCACTGCCACGCGTTTTTGCGCTTGGAACAACTGGCTATGAATCGTTTGAACCAACGCCTCGGTATCAGTACGGCGCAAAACAGCGACTAGGCTCAGCCCTGAGTCTGTTTCAGAGATAAATTCTACCGGAGAGTGCTTTAGCTTTTGATAAAAGCCAAAGCAATGATTGGCGTTTTTCGTAACGCCTGCACCTACCGCAGCTAAGAGCGAGTAACCTTCTTTTAGCTTAATTTCTGCCTCTACCGCAAGCTCTTGCAAGTGTTTCAATGCACCACCGGCGATTTCTGCGGTGTAAGCCAAGCGTAGCGTATGCTGATCGGATTGAGCTTCAAATGCCAATGGCTCTAATTGCGCGCGCTGCAACGCTTGTAATACATCACTCTGTGTTTTTTCGAAGTCGTGCCCATGCATGAAAGACAACTGCACCAATAAAACATCATCCAGTGAAGTAATAATTTTAGCGCCACGACCAGATGCCAATACACGCTCAATACGAGTAGAACCCGACTCTGGCAGATAGCTACACTTGAGATTAAGGTCCATGGTACTTTGCGCCACAGGCTGAAGCGTACGACTGTGTAGCACTGGGGCAGCTAAGCGAGCAAGTTCACTGGCTTCATCCAATCGAAGTAACGGTAATAAACAAGCATCAGACACCAAACGTGGATCGGCACTATAGACACCAGCAACATCACTCCAAATCGTGACAGTACTGACTTCAGCAAGCGCGCCTATGACCGTTGCAGAATAGTCAGAGCCGTTACGACCAAGTAGAATGGTTTCTCCTGCCTCGTTCTGAGCCATAAAGCCAGTAATTACCACTCGTTTATGGTTATGCTGCGCGAGGATCTCTTTAATTAAAGGGTATGAACGAGCGCGATCAACCTCTGGTTGAGTTCCCGCTTCTGCACGTAAAAACGCTCGTGCATCTTGTGCAACCGCAGGGATAGAACGTTGAGATAATAACGCGGCCAATAGGCGAGCAGACCATACTTCTCCGTGCCCCAGTACCGCGGCTTTTTGCGCATTAGTGAGTGGTGCAGTCAGCTCCGAGAGAGTACTGAACTCATCATGTAATAAAGCTAACAGCTCTTCTTTTGCTTCACTCTCCAACAAGCTTTCTATTAGCTCAGTTTGGAACTGTCTCAAGCTTTGAAGCGCTTCATGCGCAATTCGGCCATCTTTACTTAACCCTTCCAAAAACTCAATCAAGCGGTTAGTGGTTTTTCCTGCAGCAGAGACGACCACAAGATCATTTTCTGTCGAATACTCCTTGAGAATACCCACAACGCGTAAGTAGCATTCTGGGTTTGCTAAGCTACTGCCACCAAACTTATGCAGCTGACGTTGTACAGTCATTGTTATCGTCTCCTATTACTGGGTAGCTTTAGCGAACGCTTGTTCTAAATCTGTGATGAGGTCTTGTGCATCTTCCAAACCGACAGACAAACGCAATAGTTGATGAGAGACCCCAGCCTCCGCCAGCGCCTCCTCACCCATTGCACGGTGCGTCATGGATGCCGGGTGGCAAATCAAACTTTCTACACCACCTAATGATTCAGCTAATGAAAACAGTTGGAGCTCTTTCACAAACACCTTTAACTGCTCAAACGAACCAGCAAACTCAAAACTCAACATAGAGCCAAAGCCCGTTTGCTGCTTTTTAGCGATGCCATGACCTGGATGTTCCGGCAGGCTTGGATGATAGATAGTTTTAACTAACGCTTGTTTCTGTAGGTAAGCCAGTACCTGCTGTGAGCTCTCTTCATGTACTTTCATACGAGCACCAAGCGTACGAATACCTCGCAGTGTCATGTAACTATCGAAAGGTGTGCCCGTTGCACCAATACAATTGCCCCACCATGCAAGCTCTTCTGCATGCGCTTCTGTGTTGGTGATGATTACCCCACCAATTACGTCCGAATGACCGTTGATGTACTTTGTTGTGGAGTGGATAACAAAATCCGCACCTAGCTCTAAAGGTTTTTGGTACACGGGTGTCAAAAAGGTATTGTCCACCGCAACTAACGCGCCGACTTGTTTCGCTTTTTCACAGGTAGCTGCAATATCCACTACGCGAACCAGAGGGTTTGACGGAGTTTCTAGCAAAATGAGTTTTGGTTTTTGTGCCAATGCAGCATCTAAAGCCTGTTCGTCTGATTGATCGACAAACTGAACCTTAAAATCGCCTTTGCTAGCTCGAGTATTAAAAAGACGATAGGTGCCGCCATAACAATCGTGAGGAGCAATAATGAGATCATCTGGGCCGAGAAAAGCGGAAACCCATAAATTTAATGCCGACGTACCGCAGTTAGTAACAACCGCTCCTTTTCCAGACTCAAGTTCAGATAGCGCACTTTCCAACAGTCCGCGGTTTGGATTACCAGATCGTGTGTAATCATACTTGGGCACTTCACCAAAAGCAGGAAAACCATAGTTAGTGGAAAGATAAATAGGTGGAACGACAGCATGATATTGGCTGTCTGATTCAATACCAGTGCGTACTGCAATGGTCGCAGGTTTGCGAGTGCTCATGGGTGTATCCTTTCACGGGTAATGACTTCTAAATAGGAATGCGCTATATCTAATGAGTAACATAAAGTGATCAACACGCTTCCTTTGCTGTTATGTTCACTTTACTCGTCAAAAAATGAGACGTCAACACTTCTAGACGTCTATATGTCTTTGCTTATGGCGGTAAATGCAGCTAAAATCAGCACCTAAATTATTTTTAACCGATTACATAAATGAAGGTGTGCAATGGCTGACTGGAATGGCGAATACATTAGCCCATATGCAGAGCACGGCAAAAAAAGCGAACAAGTAAAAAAAATTACCGTCTCTATCCCGCTAAAAGTTTTAAAGGTGCTAACTGATGAGCGTACTCGCCGTCAGATCAATAACTTACGCCATGCAACCAATAGCGAATTGCTATGCGAGGCATTTTTGCACGCGTACACAGGTCAGCCACTTCCGACAGATGAAGACCTTCGTAAAGACCGTCCTGATGATATTCCAACAGAAGTAAAAGCGCTGATGACGGAAATGGGCATCGAATTTGAGTCATTCGACGAAGAATAAAAAAGCCTGATAAAAGGTTTCAGGTAATAACTCTTGCCTCGAGCCAAATGGATGACATAAAAAATGGGACGCAATAGCGTCCCATTTTTTGTGTATCACATCTGAAAGATATATTACTCTGCCATGTAGTTTTCAGGCATCTCGATACGAGCTACACCTGAATTAACCGCCGCCTGAGCAACCGCTTTTGCAACACGTGGTAGCAAACGTGAATCCATTGGTTTTGGAATAATATAGTCCGCACCAAACTCTAGCTTATCAACACCGGCAGCCTTCAATACAGCTTCAGGTACAGGCTCTTTTGCTAGCTCGCGAATCGCCTCAACGGCTGCAAGTTTCATTTCATCATTGATTTCACTTGCACGCACATCAAGAGCACCACGGAAAATGAATGGGAAACACAATACGTTGTTAACTTGGTTAGGATAATCACTACGGCCAGTACCCATGATCAAGTCATCACGAACTGCGTGAGCAATTTCCGGCTTGATTTCAGGATCCGGGTTAGAACATGCGAATACGATTGGCTTATCAGCCATCAACTTCAACGCTTCCGCTGGCAACAGGTTTGGACCAGATACACCTAGGAACAGATCTGCACCTTCAATTACGTCTTCTAGTGTGCGCTTATCTGTATTGTTCGCAAATAACTGCTTATATTCATTAAGGTCATCACGACGAGTGTGAATCACACCTTTGCGATCTAGCATGTAGATTTTTTCGCGCATTGCACCGCATTTGATCAGAAGCTCCATACACGCTACAGCGGCAGCGCCAGCGCCAAGACAAACAATTGTTGAATCTTCAAGTTTCTTACCTTGAAGTTCGATTGCATTCAGCATACCCGCTGCCGTTACAATAGCAGTACCATGTTGATCATCGTGGAATACTGGTACATCACAACGCTCAATCAGACGCTTTTCAATCTCAAAACAGTCTGGTGCTTTAATATCTTCAAGGTTGATACCGCCAAAAGTGTCTGCAATGCTCGCAACAGTATCAACAAATTCATCGATCGTGCGGTGCTTAACTTCAATATCAATAGAGTCAAGACCTGCGAAACGCTTAAACAGTAACGCTTTACCTTCCATCACTGGCTTAGATGCAAGTGGACCTAGGTTACCTAGACCTAGAATAGCGGTACCGTTAGAAATAACAGCAACCATGTTCCCTTTTGCAGTGTACTTGTACACGTTATCCGGGTTTTGTGCGATTTCACGCACTGGCTCTGCAACACCAGGGCTGTAAGCAAGGGCAAGATCACCCGCCGTTTCCGCAGGCTTTGTAAGTTCGACAGCAATCTTTCCTGGAGTTGGATAAGCATGGTAATCCAATGCTTTTTGGCGATGTTCTTCTTCTGGAGTGGCTGCTTGGTGGTTGTCTTCAGACATGGACGTTTCTCTTTTTTATTTTTAGGTAAGGGGGCATAAATTCTATCGGATAGAAATCAAACTTCATAGGCAAGATTGCGAGCAATATCCTTAAAAAGCCGATAATAAAAGAGATTAGACCAGATAACGGGGTTAAGCACCTGATTTTCGAGTCAGGTGCTCTTTCTTCTTACTATTATTGGAGTATGCAAACTCAGAAAGTATCGTTACTCTTCGTCCACGTATTGCGCTTGGAGATAATTCTCAATACCAGACATTTCAATCAAGCCAAGTTGCGTCTCTAGCCAATCAACATGTTCTTCTTCATCTTCAAGAATATCTTGGAAGAGATCTCGAGACACATAATCTCGAATGTCTTCAGCGTAGGCAATCGCATCTTTTAAATCTGGAATAGCCGCCACTTCAAGCTTTAAATCACACTCGAGCATTTCCTTGGTATCTTCACCAATCATCAACTTACCTAAATCTTGTAGGTTCGGTAGGCCTTCAAGGAACAAAATACGCTCAATTAGATGATCGGCATGTTTCATCTCATCGATAGATTCGTGATATTCCTTGTCTGCTAGGTGCTTTAAGCCCCAGTCTTTATACATTCGGGCGTGAAGAAAATACTGATTAATAGCGACGAGCTCGTTACCGAGCACTTTATTGAGATGTTGAATGATGATTGGATCGCCTTTCATGACAAAACCCTCCTCTTTGGCTTCATTTAAATGTAGAAGCAAATGAGAAGGTGTCAAAATGTAAGGCAAATAATTACTGCATACTTACAGCAATTAGCTGGCTTGTTTAAATTCCGTGTAACTAGTTTCCGCTAAAATTTCCTTGGCCTGTCTGATGCACTTACCACATTGGCTGCCCAATGCCGTGCACTTTTTGATTCCTTTAATATCTGTTACGCCTTCATCTATCGCCAACTTCCTAATTTTTTTGTCGGAGACACCATGGCAAAGACAAACGTACATACTCAAAAAACCTATAAAACTAATCTGTGACAAACAATATAAACAAGAATAGTTCTTGTTACCAGTCGCATTATGGTGTCCGCTCAGAATATTTGGTTATAACGATTTTACCGCTGCAGGAAAAGATCAAAGGGTTAAGAGGGGTGAGTAAAAGCGTTAAGAAACAAAGCCGGTAAAACTCTGTTTTTAAATCGAAAAAGTGACGTCTTTTATTTCAACACTTATAACTAAATGTAATCTAGAAATGAAAAAGGGAAGCCTAAGCTTCCCTTTTCGATGCGCTTTCTTCAAAAAGAAGAACAGTGCAAGATTTCGTTTAATTCGTTATGAATTAGTCGAAGATCTTAGCTACAACACCAGCACCTACTGTACGGCCACCTTCACGGATCGCGAAACGTAGACCTTCGTCCATTGCGATTGGTGCGAT